>NZ_JALCZA010000021.1:0-21805 GCF_022690765.1 Anaeromyxobacter oryzisoli
CGGCGGGGCGGCGCCGGGCGCTCCCGGAGGAGCGGCCGGCTGCGGCGGGCGCGCCACGGTGGCGGCGGGCGGGGCGAGGAGCTCGATGACCTGGGTGGCCTCCGGCGTGGGCGGCGGCGCGGGCGGGAGCGGCTGCACCCGGACGCGCTCGAGCCGGTCGAGCTCCGCGCGGAGCTGGGCCGGGAACGACCGCGCCATGAGCCGCGCCAGCGCCGGGGGATCCGCCCCCGCCGCGAACGGGCGGAGCGCGTCGCGCAGCTCGCTCGCCCAGGCGTATCGCGCCTCCGCCTCGCGGGCCAGCGCGCGGAGCACGACCGCGTCGAGGCCCGGCGGCAGCCCGGGGCGGCGCTCCGACGGCGGGCGGACGGTCGCGCTCCGGACGGCCTCGAGCACCGCGAGCTCCGAGCGCCCGGTGAAGAGCCGCTCGCCGGTGAGCATCTCGTGCAGCACGGCGCCGAGGGCGAACACGTCCGAGCGGCGATCCACGGGCTGGGCCCCGACCATCTCCGGGCTCATGTAGCCGAACTTCCCGCGCAGGACCGTGTCCTCGCGGCGCGTCCGGATCGCCGCCTGGGCGATGCCGAAGTCGATGATCCGGACCGAGCCGTCGAAGCCGAGCAGGACGTTCGCCGGCGAGACGTCGCGGTGAACCACCCGGAGCGGCTCCCCGTGGGCGTCCCGGGTGCGGTGGGCGTGATCGAGGGCGTCCGCCACCCGCGCGGCGACCGCCGCGGCGAGCGGCACCGGCAGCGGCTCCCGCGCGGCGCGGCAGCGGTCGAGGAGGGCCCGCAGGTCCTTCCCCGGCACGTAGTCCATGGCGATGTAGTAGCCGCCGCCGTGCTTCCCGAGCTCGTGGATGGGCACGATGCCCGGGTGCTCGAGCTGCACGACGAGGCGCGCCTCGTCGAGGAACATCGTGATGAACCCCTCGTCCTCGGCGAGGGTCGGGAGGATCCGCTTGAGCGCGTAGAGCTTGCCCGGCGGGTCGCCGCGCCGGACCGCGACATACACCTCGGCCATCCCGCCGATCGCGATGCGATCGAGGAGCACGAAGCGGCCGTAGGGGACGAGCTTCCGCATGAGGGTCCGGGGGGTCCCGGCTATGATACCGCCATGCCCACGAGCTGCTACGGCTGCGGCGCGACGCTCCGGATCGACGGTCCGATCGGACGGCGCACCACCTGCCCCCACTGCGACGCCGATCTGCACGCGTGCATGAACTGCCGCCACTACGACGAGGCCGCCGCGCACCAGTGTCGCGAGCCGCACGCCGACCACGTCGTGGAGAAGGAGAGCTCGAACGCGTGCGAGCTGTTCCAGCTCGGCGACGGGGCGTCCCGGCGGCGGCTCGGCCGCTCGGACGCGGCCCGGAGCGCGCTCGCGGCCCTCTTCGGCGAGGCGCCGCGCCCTACCGAGGATCCGAAGGACGCGCTCGAGGCGCTGTTCCGGAAGAAGTAGCGCCGCCGGCTCGGGGCGCGCGCCCGTGGATCACGCCGTCTCGCCGGCGATCCAGTCCAGGTACGCGGCGCTCCCCGCCTCCACCGGCAGCGCGAGCACCTCCGGCACCTGGTACGGGTGGAGCGCGAGGATCCGGTCGCGCAGCGCCTCGAAGCGCCCGCGCGTGGTCTTCAGGACCAGCAGCGCCTCGGCGTCCTCGTGCACCGTCCCCTCCCACCGGTAGATCGAGCGCAGGCCGGGGACGACGTTCCCGCAGGCGGCGAGCCGCGCCTCCACCACCGCGCGGGCGAGCTCCGCCGCCTTCTCCGGCGACGGCGCGGTCACGAGGACGACCAGGGCATCCGCCGGGCTCACGGAGCGTCCCTCGCCGGCTCGATGTCCGCCGAGGAGCTCGAGAGCTCCTCGCGGACGCCGCCGCGATCCGGGCGCGGCGCCTGGGCGGCGATCGTCACGAGATCGGCGGTCGCGGAGCCGGCGCCGGGACGGGCCGGGAGGACTTCCGAGTCTTCCGGGTCTTCGAGGACGCGGGCGGCGGCGACGGACATGGGCGGCTCCCCAGGGAAATGAGGCTCGACTGTAGCGCGCGGCCGCTCGCCGGGTCGGCCGATCTCGGGGCCGCCGGATCGGAAGCCACGCGAGCGGTGCGACGGTGGAATACATGCTCCTTGCAGCCGGTTGCGGCGCGGGGGAGCCTGCTTGTTCCAGACGATTCGCTCGCGGCTGCACGTCGTCATCGGCCTCGCCGTCGCGATCCTCGTGGCGCTCGCGGCGCGTGCGACCGCCGGGGCGTGGGGCGCCCGCCGGGAGGCCGAGCTCGCCGCGAACCTCGAGGTCGCCCGGACGGTGGCCGCGGCGCTCCGGATCCACGTCGACGACGTGATGCACGAGGTGGGCGCCCTCGGACGCTCCCTCGCCAGCATGCGGCTCTCCGAGCAGGACGCGAACCGCCTGCTCGCGGAGGCGACCTCGGACTACGTCTCCGTCCGGGAGTTCTCCTGGGTGAACCCCGATGGACGGATCGCCTTCTCGTCCAACCCGGCGGCGATCGGCCTCTCGGTCGCGGACCGCGACTTCTACCAGCGCGTCGTCGCCGGCGAGGATCGTGTGTTGTCCGACCTCTTCCGCTCGAGCCTGGACGGGCAGGCGGTCGTCGCGCTCGCCCGGACGATCCGGCCTCGGGACGGGGCGCCGGCGGGGACGATGATCGCGGTGATCGCCGCGGACCGGCTCGGCTGGCGCGGCCTGCCCCTCGCGCGCGAGGGGACCGCGGCCGTCGTGATCCTGGACCGCGCCGGCCGGCTCGTGTTCCGGTCTCCCGAGCGGCCCCTCGACTGGGCCGAGCGCGCCATCGATCGGAGGTCCCAGCCCCTCCTCGCCGCGGCCCTCGCCGGGCGCGAGGCCGCCGGTGAGATCCAGGGGCGCGCGGAACGGCGCCTCGGCGCGGCCGTCCCGGTCGCCCCCTTCGGCTGGGCGGTCCAGGCGTTCCGGAGCACCGACGAGGCCATGGGACCGCTCCACCGCGAGCTCACCCTCCTGCTCTCCGCCGGGGCGATCGTGTCGGTCCTGGCGGTGGGCGCGGCGAGCCTCGTCGGCCGACGCACCGCCTCGGCGCTGCGCAGGCTCGAGCGGCACGCGGAGGCGTTCGCGCGAGGCCGGCGTCCGCGCAAGCCGCTCCGCGGTCCCGCGGAGATCGTCGATCTCGGCCACGCATACGAGCGCATGGCCGATGGGCTGCTCGCCGCGCAGCGTCGCTTCCGCACGGTGTTCGACGAGACGCCCGCCGGGGTCCTCGTCCTCGATCCGACCGACCTGCGCGTGCTCTGGGCCAACCGCGCGGCCGTCGGCGTGGCGGCGGAGCCGTTTCGCTCGGAGGGGCTCGTCGGGCACCGGCTGGAGGAGGTCTCTCCGGGGGCGACCGCCGGCTTCTTCGACCTCCTGCGCGCCGTCGCGCGCGGCGAGGGCCCGCATGAGGAGCAGGAGTACCGGTTCGACGGCGAGCGCGGGCCGATGTGGTGGAACTGGTCGGCCCGGACCATCCCCGCCGACGGCGGCGGGCAGGAGCTGCTCCTGCTCGGCAGCGACGTCACGTGCCAGGTCACGGCGCGCGCGCGGCTGGACGCGGACCGCCGGCGCCTCGAGACCGTCCTCGAGACGCTGCCGGCCGGCGTGCTCATCTCCGACGCGAGCGGCGCGTTGCTCCAGGCGAACGACGAGGCCCGGCGGATCTGGGGGCGCCCCATCCCGCTCCACGCGCCGCTCCATCAGGTCGAGGTCCGCGCCCGCTTCGTGGACGACGGCCACCCCGTCGAGGCGCGCGACTGGCCCACCGAGCGGGCCCTCGCGACGGGGCGCCCCGTCCCCGGGCGGCTGGTCGAGCTCGAGCGCGCCGAGGGCGACCCGGTCACGGTCCTCACCGGCGGCCAGCCGATCCTCGACGCCGAGGGACGGGTCTGCGGCGCGGTGGCGACGGCCCTCGACGTGTCCGAGCTGCGCCGCGCGGTCCGGCGCCGCGACGACGTGCTCCGGATCGTCTCGCACGACCTGCGGACCCCCCTCGCCACGGTGATGCTCGGCGCCGCGGCGCTGGGGCGGCTGCCGGACGGCCCCGGCGCGGCCGCCCAGGCGCGGCGCGCGGCGGCGCGGCTCGCCGCCGCCGGGAAGCGGATGACGCGGCTCATCGACGACCTGCTCGACCTCGAGAGTTTGGACGCGGGGCGCCTCTCGCTCCGGAGGTCGGCGTGCGATCCGGCGGACCTGCTCGGCGCCGCCGCCGACGAGCTCCGCGAGGCGGCCCGCGAGAAGGGGCTCGACCTGCGCCTGTCGGCGCCGCCCGGGCTGCCCGCGGTGGAGGCGGATCGCGACCGGGTGCTGCAGGTGCTCGGCAACGTCGCGTCGAACGCGGTGAAGGCCACCGGCGCCGGCACGGTCTCCCTCACGGCGGAGGACCGCGGCGACGTGGTGGCGTTCCGGATCCGCGACACGGGGCCGGGGATCCCGGCGGAGGAGCTGCCGCACGTCTTCGACTGGTACCACCGCGGCGCCGGCGCCGCCTGGCGCGGGAGCGGGCTCGGCCTCGCGATCGCGCGCGCGCTGGTCGAGGCGCACGGCGGCGCGATCCACGCCGACTCGGCGCCGGGCGAGGGGACGACGGTGACGTTCACGCTGCCGGTCGCGCGGCGCGCCGCGGTGGACGGCGCCGCGGAGGCGGCCGGGGAGCCGGCCGGGGAGCCGGGCTAGACTCAGGGGACGCGCGACCGGTGGCCGAGGGCGGTGCCGTAGGCCACGCCGGCGACGCCGACGAGCATCCCCGCGAGGCCGGCGCCGGTGATCCGCTCGCCGAGGAGGAGCGCGGCGAGGGCGTACTGCGCGAGCGGCGTGAGCTGGAGCCAGATCGCCGCCTCGGCGACCGAGAGGGCGCCGTACGCCTGCGTCATGAGCACCTGCGCCGCGTACGCGGCGAGCCCCATCACGCCCGCGACGACCCAGGCGCCCGGGTCGCGGGGCCACGCGCCGAGGGCGAACGGGAGCGCGACCGGCAGGCCGCCCAGGCAGAAGTAGTAGAAGATCGTCGGCGCGTTGTCGGTGGCCCGCATGGCGCGGATCACCACCGCGGACAGCGCCGCGAAGACGGCGGCCCCGACCGCGAGCGCCTCGCCGGCGCCGAGCCCGAGGTGGAGCGAGCCGCCCCCGAGCACGAGCGCGACGCCCGCCGTCGCGAGGGCGAGCGCGAGCGCCAGGTGGATCGTCGGGCGCTCGCCGAACGCGCGGATGCTGAGGGCCGTCGCGATGACGGGGAAGAGGTTGTAGAGCATCCCCGCCTCGCCGGCGGGGATCCGCGCCAGGGCGAGGAAGTAGAGGACCACGACGATCCCGCCCGACACGCCGCGCGTCCAGAGGAGGCGCCGGTTGTGCGGGCGGTAGAGCGCGGGGCGGATCCGGAACGCCGCGAGGGAGACGGCGGCTCCGACCACGAACCGGATCACCGTGAGCTGGCCGGCCGAGAACGCGCCGGGGCCCCGGGAGAGCCGGCGCGCGAGGACGGCCATGAGCCCGAAAGAGACGGCGGAGCCCAGGAGGAGCAGGCGCGCGAGGGCGCGGGAGGCCGGCGCCGCCTCCTGCGGCGAGGCCTCGCTCACGGCTCCTCCGTGGGGATCCCCGCCGTCGCGGTTCTCCATGGGTCCTGCGGTGTTATCACCTTCGCAGCCGGCGTGGAACGGCGCTCGCCCGCCCGGCCGCCGGCTCCGGTGCGTGGTCCTCCCACCGGGTGCCGGCCGCTGGCCAACGTCGGCGTACTCGATTAAGAAACGCGCCCTATGAGCGAGCCCGAAACGATCAGCGTCAAGGGGGCCCGCGAGCACAACCTCAAGTCGGTCACCCTGGAGATCCCGAAGAAGAAGCTCGTGGTCTTCACGGGCGTCTCCGGCTCGGGCAAGTCCTCGCTCGCCTTCGACACCCTCTACGCGGAGGGGCAGCGCCGGTACGTCGAGTCGCTCTCGAGCTACGCCCGCCAGTTCCTCGGGCAGATGGAGAAGCCCAGGTACGACACCATCCGGGGGCTCTCGCCGACCATCTCGATCGAGCAGAAGGCCGCGTCCAACAACCCGCGCTCGACCGTGGGGACCATCACCGAGATCCACGACTACCTCCGCGTCCTGTACGCGTCGATCGGGCTGCAGCACTGCCCCTCGTGCGGGCGCCCCGTGGGCAAGCAGACGGCGCAGCAGATCGTCGAGGCCGTCGCGAGCTACCCCGACGGCGCGCGGATCCTCGTCCTCGCCCCCCTCGTCCAGAACCGGAAGGGCGAGTACCGCGAGCTCCTCGCCGATCTGGCGAAGCGCGGCTTCGCCCGCGTCCGGGTGGACGGGATGGTGCACCAGCTCACCGACCGCCTGGCCCTGGACAAGAAGCTGAAGCACGACATCGAGCTGGTGGTGGATCGCCTCGTGGTGAAGGAGGGGATCCGCCCCCGCCTCACCGACTCGGTGGAGACCGCGCTGCGCGAGGGCAAGGGCACCCTCGTCGTCGCGGACGCCGACAAGGAGCAGAAGGTCGGGCCGGGGATCGACCCCGAGGAGTACAAGCGACACGACCGCTTCTTCTCCGAGCTGAACGCGTGCCACGCCTGCGGCCTCAGCTTCGGCGAGCTCGCGCCGCAGAACTTCTCGTTCAACTCGCCCATCGGCTTCTGCCCCGACTGCCAGGGGCTCGGCACCCGCGCCGAGATGGACACGGACCTCATCGTCCCGGACCCGACGCTCACGATCCGGCAGGGCGCGGTGGAGCCGTGGGCGAGCGGGATGGAGCGCGGCGAGGGCTGGACCTTCGAGTTCGTCGAGCACCTCTCCCGGTCCCTCAAGATCGACCTCGACGTCCCGTGGGCGGAGCTCCCGAAGAAGGACCGCGACGTCATCCTGTTCGGCACCGAGGCGGCCGGGAACGGCGCCCGGTACCGGCTCGAGTTCGAGGGCGTCGTCAACCAGCTCACCCGCAGGCTCAAGTCCACCGGCTCCGAGATGATGCGGCGCAGCTACCTGCGCTACTTCTCGGACAAGCCCTGCCAGACGTGCGGCGGCGAGCGGCTCAAGCCGGAGAGCCGCGCCGTGCGGATCCGCGGCGAGGGGATCGTCGAGCTGTCGCGGCTCACGATCAAGGACGCGCTCGCGTGGCTCGGGAGCCTGGACCTGAAGGGCAACGAGGCCCGGATCGCCGACGAGCTCCTGAAGGAGATCGGCAACCGCCTCCGGTTCCTCCTCGACGTCGGGCTCGGCTACCTCACGCTCGACCGGCCCGGCCCGTCGCTCTCGGGCGGGGAGAGCCAGCGCATCCGGCTCGCGTCGCAGATGGGCTCGGAGCTCACCGGCGTCATCTACATCCTCGACGAGCCCTCGATCGGGCTGCACCAGCGGGACAACGGGAAGCTGCTCGGGACGCTCAAGCGGCTCCGGGACGTCGGCAACTCCGTCATCGTCGTCGAGCACGACGAGGAGACGATGGAGGAGGCCGACTGGATCGTGGACTTCGGGCCCGGCGCCGGCGCGCGCGGGGGGGAGGTCGTGTCCCAGGGCACCCCGGCCGAGGTAAAGCGCGATCCCCGGTCGCTCACCGGCGCCTACCTCTCGGGGCGCAAGGAGATCGCGGTGCCGGACCGGCGCCGCTCCGGGGATCACGGCGCGATCACCATCTTCGGCGCGCGCGAGAACAACCTGAAGGACCTGACGGTCTCGTTCCCGCTCGGGCGGCTCGTGGCCGTGACCGGCGTCTCCGGCGCCGGGAAGTCCACCCTGGTGAACGCGATCCTGCAACCGGCCCTGATGCGCTACCACTACGGCACGCGCGCGGTGCCCGGGAAGCACGAGCGGCTCGAGGGCGCGGAGCGGGTGGACAAGGTCATCGACATCAACCAGCAGCCCATCGGCCGGACGCCGCGGTCGAACCCCGCCACCTACACCAAGGTCTTCGACGCCATCCGCGAGGTCTTCGCCCAGACGCCGGAGGCGCGCGCGTTCGGCTACCAGCCCGGGCGCTTCAGCTTCAACGTGAAGGGCGGCCGGTGCGAGGCGTGCCTGGGCGACGGGATGAAGCTCGTCGAGATGCACTTCCTCGCGGACGTGCTCGTGCCGTGCGAGGTCTGCGGCGGGAAGCGCTTCAACGACGCGACGCTCCGGGTCACCTTCAAGGGGAAGAACATCGCCGAGGTGCTCGACCTCTCGGTGTCGGAGGCGCACGAGCACTTCCGGAACCACCGGGAGATCGCGCGGATCCTCGAGACGCTCGAGGACGTCGGGCTCGGGTACGTCAAGCTCGGGCAGCCCTCCACCACCCTCTCCGGCGGCGAGGCGCAGCGCATCAAGCTGAGCCGCGAGCTGGCGCGGGTCGGGACCGGCAAGACGCTCTACATCCTCGACGAGCCCACCACCGGGCTCCACTTCGAGGACGTGAAGCGGCTCCTCGAGGTCCTCGACCGGCTCGTCGAGGCGGGCAACTCCGTCGTGGTCATCGAGCACAACCTCGACGTCATCAAGTGCGCCGACTGGGTGATCGACCTCGGCCCGGAGGGCGGCGACGAGGGCGGGCGCGTGATCGCGGAGGGCACCCCGGAGCAGGTCGCCCGCGTGAAGGAGAGCTACACCGGGCACCACCTCGCCCGGCTGCTCGCCGCCCACGACCGGCGGCGCAAGGCGGGGGCCCGCGGCGCGGTGAACCGCGCGGAGGCGGTGTAACCCTGCGCGCGCCGCCCGGCGCCCCGCGTTCACGGTACGTCGCTGCACCACTCGCGCGTCGACACGCCACCGCCGGCCATGGCAACCTCGCCGGCACCAGCGGCCCGGGCCCCTGGTGACCTCCTGGGAGTGGGAATGACCGAGCAGACGGCGCAGTGGTGGTACGAGAACGACGGGCAGCAGGCCGGGCCGATCGCGGCCGGCACGCTGCACGGCCTCATCCAGTCCGGCCAGGTACGCGCTTCCGCGCGCGTGTGGCGCGCCGGGATGGCGAACTGGGAGCAGATCGCCCGGATCCCCGAGCTGGCCGCGCAGGTCCCCGCGACCCCGCCGGCGGCCGGGCCGGCGGCGATCGAGCCCCCTGGCCTCACCGGCTTCGGAAGCGAGCGCGCCGCCCCGGCTCCGGCGCAGGGTCCCGCCCCCGCCGCGGAGCAGCCGGGCTTCGCAGGCACCGCGGCCGGACCCGCGGCCGGCCCCTTCGACCAGCCCGCCTCCGGCGCCTCCCCTCGGCCCGCGTACCCCGCCGCCCAGCCTGCCTACCCCGCGTACCGCGCCCCGCAGCAGGGCTACCCGCAGGCGCGCCCGCAACGGCCCGCCGTGTTCGAGGAGCTCTCGATCGGGACGCTGATCCTGCTCTGCGTCGTGACCTTCGGCGTCTACGGCATGATCAAGTTCTTCCAGACCGGGAAGGCCTACGAGCAGCTCGCCGGCCGGGAGAGCCGGTTCGCGACGTACTTCTGGCTGTACCTCGGCCTCTCGTTCGGCTCGTTCTTCGTGAACCTCGTCCTGCCGCCCCTCGGCCTGGCCCTGAGCCTCGCGGGCGCCGTGCTGGGCGCGCTCACGCTCTTCGAGGCGCTGAAGGTCCGGGACGAGGGCGTCCGCCGCTACCAGGTGAACGCCGCGATCACGACCGAGAGCACGCACAAGGTGCTCTACATCCTGGGCGTCGCCCTGAGCGTCGTCCTCGTCGGCGTGATCCTGCTCGCGATCCAGGCGGTGAAGTGGTTCGAGGACTGGAACCAGATCGC
The DNA here is from genome assembly GCF_022690765.1 of Anaeromyxobacter oryzisoli. Taxonomy (GTDB): domain Bacteria; phylum Myxococcota; class Myxococcia; order Myxococcales; family Anaeromyxobacteraceae; genus Anaeromyxobacter; species Anaeromyxobacter oryzisoli. The sequence goes on from NZ_JALCZA010000021.1 coordinate 9,707, forward strand.
CCGGGGGCTCGGCCCGCGCCGCTTCTAAACGAGGGTTCGCGATTCGCGAACACCTTCGGTGTCGCGCCTCGCGCCCTCGTTTAGGCCATGTTTACACGGGGGCTGCGCCCCCGCCCCGTCGAGCGAAGCTCGCCGGGGCCCCACCCCTGGCTACGCGGGGCCCACGCGCGCTGGCGCGCGCTGTCCCGCGGGGAGGGGCGCTGCCCCTCCCCACCTGCGGTGGGGCCCCTCCCCGCTGACCTCGTTCGCGAATCATGATCGGCCGTTTAGGCGCCGCTACCGGAACACCGCGTCGTAGCCCCGCTCGAGGACCGTCATGACCCCGGTCCGGATGTCGAGCAGCGCGGCGTGCACCGGCAGGTGCCTGGGCAGGAACGGCGTCTGGCGGATCGCGGCCACGGTCTCGAGGGCCGCCTTCTCGACGTCGCCGAAGAGCCCGAAGAACGCCCCGGGATCTTCCGGGATGTCCGGGTCGTTCACGCCGCGCGCGCGCATGACGCGCCGGAGCTCGGCGTCGGTGAGCCGCGTCACCCCGCAGTCGGTGTGGGGGAGCACCAGCACCTCCTGGCAGTCGTTCACGTAGATGCTCGCCGCGAGCGTCCTGAGCAGCTCCGAGCCGGGGGCGATGCGCGCGCCGGGGACGCGGATCACCACCGCGTGCCCCCGATCGACGCCGATCGCCTCCGGGAAGAAATGCGTGAGCCGGGGATCGACGCAGGTGACGATGCAGAGGTGCCGGTTCGCGACGAACGAGCCGGGGTCGGAGTCCGGGTGGAAGGCCGCCCGGTTCGCGTCGATGAGCTCGTCGAGGAGGGCCACGGTCGGTTCTCTCCCGGTGCGTCGCGACGCGGGCTAGGTCTTCTCGGGCGGCGCCTTCTTCGCGCCCGCCTTCCGGCTGTCGCAGTGCGGGCAGGTGCACTGCGCGCCGCACTGGCAAGGCTTCCCCTCGCCGGCGCACGCGCACGGCGGGGTCTTCGCGGCCTTCTCGGCCGCGGCCTCCTCGGCGGCGGGCTTCGCGCCCGCGCCGTGCGGGCAGCTCTTGCAGTCCTGGCACGCGGCGAGGACGGGGGATGCGGCGGAGAGCGACACCGCGGCGAAGGCGGCGAGCAGGAACCTCGTCATGAGCGTCTCCTTGGAGATCGCCGCGCGGGCGGCGAAGATCGGTCGCGGCCGAGAGTACGGACCCCGGGCGAGCGGTGTCAAACCCGGAGGGGTTCCCGTCGGGGTACGCCGGCGGGTCCGGGGGGCCGCCGCGCCCCGACCACGCGGCTGTGGATTCACCACCTCCTCGCGGCTAGATTGCCCGCGATGCCGAACGTCGATCCCGACCGCCTGCTCGAGCTGCTCCGCGATCCCAACGTCGAGAGCCAGGAGATCGCCGCCGCGACCGGTGCGCCGCGCGAGGAGGTCGGCCGCGCCGCGCGGCTGCTGCTCACGCTCTCCCGCGCCAAGCCGGAGGAGATCGCGACCCTCCCCGCCCCGCTCGCCGGCGCGTTCGCCCACGCCGCGCTCGGCGCGGGCCGCGCCGACGTCCTCGCCGCCCTCGCCGGCCACTCCGCGAAGGAGGTCGCGAAGGAGGCGAAGCGGGGCCTGCACGTGCTGAAGACCCGCGGCGTCGCCGTGCCGGAGCCGCCCAGGCCGGCGGCGCCCGCGCCCGCCGCGGCGCCCGAGACGCCGCTCCCCGCCTACGCCTCGGCCATCGACGGCAACGGCGAGCGCGCGGTGTGGCTCTCCCGCGCGCTGCCGGGCAAGGGCGTCGAGATCGCGCAGGCGGTCGTCTCCGACGAGCGCGGCCTGATCGAGCTGCAGGTCGGGGTGCTCGGCCGCAAGGATTGGCGCGCCTTCGCCAAGGACGTCCTCGGGCGCGGCGCGAGCATGGGCGTCGGCGAGATCGACCGGGGTCGGGCCCACGCCCTCGTCGCCGCGGCGCGCGCCCGGAACGAGACGACCGGCCAGCGCGTGCCGGACGGCGCCGACCTGTGGCTGGCCCAGCTCGGCCCGGCCGCGCCGCTGCCGGATCCGGCGAGCGGGTTCGCGCCGCTCCCCGCCGACGAGGAGCGCGAGGCGCTGGCCGCCGGCGCGAAGCTGCACGACCTGCCGCTCCTCCGGGGATGGCTCGCGGACGAGGCCTACCTCCGCGGCGTGGCCGCGAAGCTCGACGAGGTCGCGGTCTCCCCCATCTACGTGGACGAGCAGCAGCGCGCGGAGCAGGAGGCGCGCGTCCTGTCGAACGCCGTGTCGGCCTACCTCGACGCGCCGCGCCGCGCGCTGCTCTCGACACGCCTGTACGCGGTCGCCGAGCACCTCCGCGAGCGCGGCGACGAGGCGCACGCCCGCATCGCCGCCGCGACGGCGCGGGCGCTCGTCGCCGGGGTCGCCGCGGACGCGATCCCGTTCGCCCGCCCGCTCGTCGAGAAGGCGTTCCCCGTCGCGCCCCGGCCGCCCGCGCCGTCCGCCCCCGCGCCGGCGAGCGAGCCGCTGATCATCCCGCCGCGGTAGTGGCCTGCATCTCCGCGACTCGATTGACGCTTTCGCCGGCGTGCGCTACGTGTCCGTCGTGCCGGAGCACAGCGCGCCGTCGCCCACCGTCGATGTGGTGATCCTCCTGCCCGGGGACCGCGTGGTCCTCGTCCGGCGAAAGTACCCGCCGCCGGGCTGGGCGCTCCCCGGCGGGTTCGTCGAGCTCGGCGAGACGGTCGAGGCGGCGGCGGTCCGCGAGGCGCGAGAGGAGACCGGCCTCGACGTGACGCTGGAGGAGCTCCTGTACGTCTACTCGGACCCGCGCCGGGACCCGCGGCGCCACACGCTCTCGGTGGTGTTCCTCGGCCGGGCGTCGGGCGAGCCGGTCGGGGCCGACGACGCCGCCGAGGCGCGCGCCTTCCCCTGGACCCAGCTCCCCTCCCCGCTCGCGTTCGATCACGCCGACATCCTCGGCGACGCGCGGCGCTTCCTCCTCACCGGGGCGCGGCGCCGGCCATGATCTCCCTCTCCGCCACCGACCGGGCCGCCCTCCTCGGCGTCGCGCGCGGCGCGATCCTCGCGCCGCTCGCGGGCACGCCGCCCCCGGCGCTCCCGGCGACCGGGCCGCTCGCCGAGCCCGCGGGGGCGTTCGTCACCGTGACCGTCCGGGGCGAGCTCCGCGGCTGCATCGGGACGCTCCGCGCGGCCGGGCCGCTCGCCGCCACCGTGGCGCGGATGGCGCTCGCGGCCGCCACCGAGGACCCCCGGTTCCCCCCCATCGGCGCCGCCGACGTGCCCGAGCTCGGCGTCTCGGTCTCCGTCCTCGGCGAGCCCTTCCGCCTCTCCGAGCCGCGCACCGTCCAGGTCGGCGTGCACGGGCTCGTCGTGAAGCAGGGCTGGCACCGCGGCGTCCTCCTACCCAAGGTCGCGGTCCGCGAGGGGTGGGACGCCGAGAGCTTCCTGAAGCACGTCTGCCTCAAGGCCGGTCTCCCGGCCCGCGCCTGGCAGGAGCCGGACACGGAGATCGACGCCTTCGAGGCGGACGAGTTCGGCGAGGAGCCCACCTGAGAGCCTGTGAAGAAATTCCCTCCCGTCGCCGCGGCGAACGATACGCTTCGCATCGCTTCGTTGCTCCTCCCTCACATAGCCTACGGCTATGCTCGGTCGTCGCGCCTCGCGCTGCTCGCGTCTCGCTCGCCTGGCTCGGTCCGCGAATTCCCTCACAGGCCCTGACGTGACCACCCCGCTCGCAGTCGTCGCCGCCGTCCTCGCCATCTCGCTCCTCATCGTGATCCACGAGGCGGGGCACCACCTCGCCGCGCGCGCCTTCGGGATGCGCGTCGAGCGGTTCAGCATCGGCTTCGGGCCGGTCGTGCTGTCCACCATCCGGCGCGGCACCCAGTTCGCCGTGTCGGCGCTGCCGCTGGGCGGGTACGTGCGGATCGCCGGCATGGCGCCCGGGGAGGACGTGGACCCGGCGGACGCCGGCGCCTACGCGAACCACGCGGCCTGGCGGCGGGCCGTCGTGATCTTCGCCGGCCCGGCGATGAACTACGTGACGGCGATCGCGATCGCCGCCGCGTGCCTCTTCTCATCGGGCCTGCCCGACGCCGACCCCGCCGCGCGGGTCGGGGCGCTCCTGCCCGGGCTGCCCGCGGAGCGGACGGGGCTGGTGAACGGCGACCGGATCCTCTCCGTGGACGGGACGCCCGTCGCGAGCTGGGACGCCCTGGTGAAGGAGATCCGGCGGCGACCGGGCCGGAGCTTCCCGCTCGAGGTGGAGCGCGGCGAGGGGGCGGCGAGCCAGCGGCTCACGATCCCGATCACCCCCCTCGACACGAACGGCGTCGGGACGGCCGGCTTCCGCCAGCACCTCGTCCTCGCGACGAACCGCTCGGCGGGGGCGATCCCCGAGGCGTTCGTGCGGACGAACCGCAACATCGCGCTGCAGCTCCGCGGGTTCGGCGCGATGTTCTCCGGCGCGCAGAAACCGGACGTCCAGGGCCCGGTCGGGATCGGCAAGGACCTGGTGCGCAGCGCGCACGAGAGCACCCCGGTGTTCTTCCAACTCGTCTGGACAATCTCGGTGGTGCTCGCGATCCTGAACCTCTTCCCCATCCCGGCCCTCGACGGCGGACGCCTCGTCTTCCTCGGCTACGAGATGGTCACGCGGCGCCGCCCCAACGCGAAGCTCGAGAACGTGGTGAACCTCGTCGGCGCGGTGGCGCTCTTCGCGCTGATCGTGGGGATCACGCTCTTCAAGGACCTCCTCGGCCGTTGAGCCGGGCTGCCCTCGCCGGCGGCGGCCGCCGCCGCCGGCCGGACCCGTGTTGCACCCCGGGAGCGGGGGCGCCATACTCCGCGCGCGAAGGGGGGAAGCTCCGATGGCCGTCTATCGCTGCGCCGGGTGCGGCGCGGTGAATCGCTCGCAGCCGGACTCCGGTCCGCCCCAGGCGTGCTACCGCTGCCGCCGGCCGCTCGACACGTCCGGCCGACCGCAGGCGGTGGACGCGGCGGCGCTCGTCACCACCATCCGCTGCTCGCCCGCCCCCGTCCTCGTGGACTTCGCCGCGCGCGATCTCGCGGCGCCGGCGCTCGACGGGCTCGCCGCCGCGCGCGCGGGAGAGCTCGTCGTGCTCCGCGTGGACCCCGGCGAGGAGCCCGCCGCCGCGCAGGCGTACGCGATCCGCTTCACCCCGACCCTCGTCCTGTTCCAGGGCGGCAGCGAGGTCGCGCGGCGCTGCGACGCGCCGGGGCCGATCGACATGCACGCCTGGGTCGAGCAGGCGTCCTCGGCGCGCGCGCCGTAGCCGGGGCGGTCCGCCGGCGCGGCGGTTACAATCCGCCCGATGCCCATCCATGTCCTGTACTTCGCCGGGGCACGCGACGCCGCCGGCACCCCCCGGGAGGCGCTCGAGCCCGTCCCCGCCTCCGTCGCCGACCTCCGCCGGGCGCTCGCGGAGCGCCACCCCGCGCTCGCCCGCCTCCTGCCCCGCTGCCGCATCGCCGTGGACGAGGAGTTCGCCGACGACGGCGCCCCCCTGCGCGACGGCGCCGAGGTGGCGCTCGTCCCGCCCGTCGCCGGCGGCGCCCCGCTCTTCGCGGTGGTCGATCGGCCGCTGGCGCTCGCCGAGGTCGTGGAGGCGGTGTCCGCGCCCGAGCTCGGCGGGATCGTGACGTTCACCGGGACGGTGCGGTCCGACACGCGCGGGCGGCGCGTGCTCCGCCTCGAGTACGACGCCTACCGGCCGATGGCGGAGCGGAAGCTCGCCGAGATCGGCGAGGCGGTGGGGCGCGAGTACGGGGCCCGCGTGGCGATGGTGCACCGGGTCGGCGTCCTCGCGCCGGGCGAGGCCGCGGTGGTGATCGCCTGCGCCGCCGCCCATCGCACCCCCGCGTTCCGCGCGTGCGAGGCGTGCATCGAGCGGCTGAAGCAGGACGTGCCCATCTGGAAGCGCGAGGTGTTCGAGGACGGCTCGGAGTGGGTCGGGATGGGGCCGTAGCGGCGCACGGGCCACGGGTCACGGGGCCTGTGACGGTGACGGGTACCGATCACGGGCGTGCCCCGTGCCGAACGCGAGCCCGTTCCCCGTCACCGTGCCCGTGACCGTTCCCCGTGCCCGCCTCCCGCGTCCCGCATCCCGTGGCCCGTGTCTCCGTCGGATCACGGGATCGGGCCACGGACCACGGGACCCGACGGCGCCGTCGGACCACGGAGAAGCCGGGCCACGGGCCACGGGAACCGGCCCACGGATCACGGAGAGGCCGGTGACGGTGACGGGCACGGAGCACGGGAGGGCCGCGAGCGGTCACGGGCCCCGCGCAGCAGGGGTGGGGCCCCGACGAGCTCTGCTCGGCGGGGCGGGGCGGCACGCCCCGTGGGATGATATCCTCCGATGGCGTGAAGGTGCTCATCGCGGACGACGACCGGCTGGTGCGCGCCCTGCTCGCCGATCTCCTCGGCGAGCTCGGGCACGCCGTGGTCGCGGCCGAGGACGGGGCCGCCGCCGTCGCCCTCGCCGCGCGCGAGGCGCCCGACGTCCTGATCCTCGACTTCCTGATGCCGCGCCTCTCCGGGCTCGACGCGCTCCGCGAGCTGCGCGCGGCCGGGGTGACCACGCCGGCGGTGCTGCTCACCGCCATCACCGACAAGAGCCTCCGCGGCGTCGAGGGCGCGGACGCGGTGGAGGCCGTCCTCGAGAAGCCGGTCACGCCGCGCTCGCTGCAGCGGGCGCTCTCCCGGGCGACGCGGGCGCGATGAGGGTCTACCGCACGCTCCTCGGGATCGTGCTCCTCGCGAGCGCGGCCCCCACGGTGCTCCTGGGCGTGCTGCTCGCGCGGGAGCGGGGCGGCCTCGACGCGGTCGCGATCGCGGCCATCGGCGCCTCGGCGGGGCTCGCCGCGGCGCTCTCCGGGCTCGCCGCCCGGCGCATCACCCGGCCCATCTCCCAGTGCGTCCGGGGCGCCCTCGAGATCGCCCGCGGCCGCTTCGGGCACCAGGTCCGGGTGACGGCGCGGAACGAGATCGGGGATCTCGCCTACACGTTCAACCACATGTCCCGCGAGCTCGCGAGCTACGACGCCGAGAACCGCCGGCTCATCGCCGCGCTCGAGCGCGGCTACCTCGAGACGATCCGCAGCCTCGCCTCCGCGATCGACGCGAAGGACCCGTACACCCGCGGCCACGCCGAGCGGGTCGCGGCGCTCGCGGTGGAGCTCGGGCGCGAGCTCGGGCTCTCCGGCGAGCGGCTCGCCGCCCTCGAGTACGCCGGCCTCCTCCACGACGTCGGCAAGATCGGGATCCCCGACGCCATCCTCGCCAAGGCGAGCCCGCTCACCCGCGAGGAGATGGCGCTCGTCCAGGCCCACCCGCGGATCGGCGCGGAGATCGTGGGCGGCGTCGCCTTCCTCGCGGGCGCGGTCCCGGCGATCCGCGGCCACCACGAGCGCTGGGACGGCGACGGCTACCCGGACCGGCTCGCCGGCGAGGCGATCCCGCTCGCCGCCCGGATCGTGAGCGCCGCGGACACGTGGGACGCCTGCACCTCCGAGCGGCCGTACCAGCGCGCGCTCGCGCCGTCGGAGGCGGCGCGGGTCGTCGCGACGCTCCGGGGGACGCAGCTCGACCCGACGGTCCACGGCGCGCTCATGGCGATCCTCCGGCGGCGCGGGATCCTGGAGCCCGGCGCCAGCAGCGCGGCGTGAGTCAACGATCTGACGAGGGCTGCGCCCTCGCCCCGCCGGCGGAGCCGTCGGGGCCCCACTCCTGCTGCGCGGGGCCCGTGACCGCTCGCGCCCCGCTTCGCGGGGTTCGCTCGCGGTCCCCGCGCGGAGGGGCGGCGCCCCTCCCCCCGCCGGCGGCGAGGGTGTGCGGCTCAGACCGTACGGGGGCCCTCCACCCTGCGTGATGACCTTGGAATAACGCTGCGTTCAGTCGAGCCAGGGCGCGAGCGCGGCCGCGTCGTCCACGATCGAGGTCGCCCCCGCGCGCACCAGCGCCTCGCGGGAGGCGAAGCCCCAGGTCACCGCGACGCCCCGGACGCCCGCGGCGCGGGCGGTCGCGACGTCGATCGGGGTGTCCCCCACGAAGACGGTGTCCTCGGCCGACGCCCCGACCTGGGCGCGGATCCCGCTCGCGCCGGCGGGATCCGGCTTGCGCGGCACCTCGTCGCCGCCGACGACGACGGCGAACCGCTCGAGGACCCCGAGGCCGGCGAGGATCTTCCGGGCGAGCCGGCCCGGCTTGTTGGTGTCCACCGCGAGCACGCGCCCCGCGCCCTCGAGCAGCGCGCGGACGCCGGGGTAGAGCCGGGTCGTGTCGAGGCAGTGCGCCTCGTAGTGCGGCCACCAGGCCGCGAGCGCCGGCTCGAGCAGCTCGGCGTGCGGCGCGACCGAGCGCTCGACGAGGCGGCGGACGCCCTCCCCGACGAACGTGCGGATCTCGGCGACGGAGCGCTCCGGGAGCGCGACGGCGCGGAGCGCGTGGTTCACCGAGGCGGCGAGGTCGTCGCCCGAGTCCACGAGGGTGCCGTCGAGGTCGAGGATGGCGAGGCGGGGCATGGGTCCTCCGGGCGGCGCGGGGCGCGATGCGAGTGTGTCACCGGGCCACGGCGCCGACCGGCTTCACGTCGCCCAGGTACGCCTTGCGCACGCCCTCGTCGGCGAGGAGCTGCTTGCCCGGGCCGCTGAGCGTGATCCGCCCGGTCTCGAGGACGTAGCCGAAGTCGGCGATCTCCAGGGCCGCCTTCGCGTTCTGCTCGACGAGCAGGACGGTGACCCCCTCGGCGTTGATGGTCTTCACGATGTCGAAGATCATCTTCACCACGAGCGGCGCGAGCCCGAGCGACGGCTCGTCCATCATCAGGAGCCGGGGGCGCGTCATGAGGGCGCGGCCCACGGCGAGCATCTGCTGCTCGCCGCCGGAGAGCGTCCCCGCCTTCTGGCGCATGCGCTCCTGCAGCCTCGGGAACAGGGCGAAGACCTTGTCGCGGTCGGCGGCGATGCCGGGCCGGTCCTTGCGCGAGTAGGCGCCGAGGATCAGGTTCTCGTCCACCGTGAGGTTCGGGAAGACGTGGCGCCCCTCGGGCACGAGGCACACGCCGCGGGCGACGACGTCCTTCGTCGCCAGCCCCGTGATGCGGTCGCCGTTCCAGGAGACCGCCCCGCCGGACGCCTTCACCAGCCCGACGATCGTCCGGAGGGTGGTGCTCTTCCCGGCGCCGTTCGCGCCGATGAGGCTCACGATCGCGCCGTCCGGGACCTCGAGCGAGATGCCCTGGAGCGCGTGGATGCCGCCGTAGTGGACGGAGAGCTCGTCGACCTTCAGCATCACTGCGCTCCCAGGTACGCCTCGATGACCTTCGGATCGTTCTGGATGGCGGCCGGATCGCCCTGGGCGATGGTCTCGCCGTACTCGAGCACGTAGATCCGGTGGCAGAGCTCCATCACGAGCTGCATGTGGTGCTCGATGAGCAGGATGGTGAGGCCGAACTGCTCCCGGATCTGCCGGACGAACTGCAAGAGCTCGATCGTCTCCTGCGGGTTCATGCCCGCGGCGGGCTCGTCGAGGAGCAGCATGGACGGCCGCGTGGCGAGGGCGCGGACGATCTCGAGCCGGCGCTGCTTGCCGTACGGGAGGCTCGTGGCGAGGTCGCCGGCGTTCTCCTCGAGCCCCACCTGGCGCAGGAGGTCCAGCGCGAAGGCCCGCGCCTCGCGGTCCCGCCGGCGGTAGCCGGGCAGGTGGAGCGTCGCCGCGAAGAGGCCGGCGTCCATCCGGACGTGGCAGCCGACCAGCACGTTCTCGAGGACGGACAGCTCCTTGAAGAGGCGGATGTTCTGGAACGTCCGCGCCACGCCGCGCCGGGAGATCCGGTGCCGGCCGAGGCCCGTGATGTCCTCGCCGCGGTAGAGGACCTTCCCCTCGGTGGGCCGGTTCATCCCGGTGATGACGTTGAACGCGGTGGTCTTGCCCGCGCCGTTCGGGCCGATGAGGCCGACGATCTCGTGCTCCTCGACGGCCAGGTCGAGGCCGGAGACGGCCGTGAGGCCGCCGAACCGCACCGTCACGCCCTGGGTGCTAAGCAACGCCATGCTTGCCTCCCGGGGCCCCGTCCGCCGCGCCCGCTCGCGGCAGCAGGCCGATCCGCGACAGCATGCTCCAGGAGAACTCCCGGTTGCCCATGAGCCCGCGCTGGCGGAACAGCACCACGGCCATCAGCCCGATGGAGAACACCACCATCCGCAGGCCGGGCCGGGCCTCGAGCTGGACGACGCCGAGGTCGAGCGGGCCGTCGAGGAAGCGGAGCGCCTCCATCAGGATCGTCACCGCGATCGAGGCGATCACCGAGCCGGTGATGGAGCCGATGCCGCCGAGGACCACGATCAGGACGATGTTGAACGTCAGCATGAACGTGAACATCTTCGGGTCGATCGTGGTGAGGAGCGAGCCGAGCAGCGCCCCGCCGACCCCCGCCATGAAGCTCGAGACGGTGAAGCTCACCACCTTCACGCGGAACACGTCGATGCCCATCGCGCCGGCGGCGATCTCGTCGTCCCGCACCGCCTTCATGGCCCGCCCGTAGCTGGACCGCCCGAGCAGCACCATGAACGCCACCGACGCGGCGGCGCAGCCCCAGACCACCCAGGTCGTCGCGTACCGGGGCAGCCCCTTGAGGCCGAGGGCGCCGTTCGTGATGTTCTGCGTGTTGGTGAGGATGACCCGGATGATCTCGGCGAACCCGAGGGTGGCGATGGCCAGGTAGTCGTCCTTCAGCCGGAGCACCGGCGCGCCCAGCAGGAACCCGAGCGCCGCGGCGAGCAGCCCCGCCACGACGAGGGCGGGCACGAACGGCATCGAGAGGTGCGCGAGCCAGGGCGCGATCGGCTCGAGGAAGAAGTTCATCTCCTTCTGCTCCGGGGTCATGGTGAGCAGCGCGGAGACGTAGGCGCCGACCGCCATGAAGCCGGCGTGACCGAGGGAGAAGAGCCCGGTGAACCCGTTCACCAGGTTGAGCGAGAGCGCCAGGACCACGTAGATCGCGCACAGGTCGAGCACGCGCAGCGTGAAGCTGTCGAAGGTGAGGTCCGCCACCGCGAGGAGCCCGGTGAAGAGCGCCAGCGCGGCGAGCGTGTAGAGGTGCGTCCGCTTCGGTCTCATCGGCTCACACCTTCTCGACGGCGGCCCCGCCGAGGAGCCCGGAGGGCTTGACCAGGAGGACCACGATGAGGAGCACGAAGGCGAACGCGTCCCGGTAGCCGGTGAGGGTCGGGAGGAACGCGATCGTCAGGAGCTCGATCCCGCCGAGCAGGAACCCGCCGAGCACCGCCCCCGGGATGTTGCCGATCCCGCCGATCACCGCGGCGATGAAGCACTTCAGCCCGGGCATCACGCCCATGAGCGGGTTGAGCTGCGGGTACTTGTACGACCACATGATGCCGCCGACCCCGGCGAGCAGCGAGCCGGTGCCGAACGTGAAGGAGACGATCCGGTTCACGTCGATGGCCTGGAGGCGGGCCGCGTCGAGATCGGTGGACACGGCGCGCATCGCCATCCCGACCCGGGTCCGCTGCACCACCCAGAGCAGGACGGCGAGGGCGACGAAGGTGATGATCGGGATCACCAGGCTGACCGACATGATCGAGACGCCGCCGAGCGTCAGCTTGACGTTCATGACGTCGGGGACCGTCACGCCCTTGGGGCGCCCGCCGAACAGCACGATGGCGACGTTCTCGATGAGGAAGGACGCGCCGATCGCGCTGATCATCACCGAGATGCGCGGCGAGTCGCGGAGCGGCCGGTACGCCACCCACTCCAGCCCGACGCCGAACGCGGCGGTGAGCAGGACCGCGAGGAGGAGGGCGCCCCACCACGGCAGCATGAACGTCGCGACCGAGTAGAAGGCCAGGTACGCGCCCAGCATGAACACGTCACCGTGGGCGAAGTTGATGAGCCGGAGGATGCCGTACACCATCGTGTAGCCGATGGCGATCAGCGCGTAGAGGCTCCCCAGGGACAGGGCATTCGCCAGGTGCTGCAGGAAGAGCGCGAGCGTCATGTGTTCTCGAGCGGGCGCGGGGGGGGGCCCCCCGGCCCGGGCGGGCCCCCCCCCCGGGGGGCGGCACGGGGGGCCCGGGGGAGGG
>NZ_JALCZA010000021.1:21815-61626 GCF_022690765.1 Anaeromyxobacter oryzisoli
GCCGCGCCGCGGGGCGGGGGGGGGGCGGGGGGGGGGGGGGCGGCCCCCCCCCCCCCCCCCCCCCCCCCCGCGACGGGGCTAGGCTAAGGCTGAACGGTCGTCAGGTAGGTGAACTTCCCGCCCTTCACCGTCTTGATCACGGCGCTCTTCGTGGCGTCGCGGTTCTCGTCGAACGTGATGAGGCCGGCGGCGCCGGGGAACGCCTTGGTGGCGACGAGCGCCTCGCGGAGCTTCGCGCCGTCGAGCGTGCCCGCCTTCTCGATCGCGGCCCGCGCCACGAGGTAGCCGTCGAAGCCGAGGGCGGTCACCGCCGCGGGCTCCTTGCCGTACTGCTTGCGGTACGCGTCGAGGAAGGTCTTGCTGGTGTCCGTGATCGGGACCTCGGTGGCGAAGAAGGTGGAGAGCACCGCCCCCTCGACCGCCTGCTTGCCGACGTCCACGAACTCCGGCGCCTCCCACGTGTCGCCGCCGAGGAACGGCGTGGTGATGCCGAGCTCGCGGGCCTGCTTGATGATGAGGGCGCTCTCCGTGTAGTTGCCCGGCGCGAAGATGACGTCCGGCTTCATCGACTTGAGCGTCGTGAGCTGCGCGGTGAAGTCCTGGTCGTTGGTGTTGTAGTTCAGCTCGGCGAGGATCGCGCCCTGGTCGCCCGTCAGCTTCTTGAAGCTGTCCGCGAAGAACCGGGCGAGCCCGACCGAGTAGTCGTTCGAGACCTCGCGGATGATCACCGCCTTCTTCGCCTTGAGGTCCTTGGCGGCGTAGTTCGCCATCACCGTGCCCTGGAACGGGTCGATGAAGCAGACGCGGAAGTAGTACTCGTTCCCCTTCGTGACGAGCGGGTTCGTGGCGGACAGCGCGATCGCCGGGACCTTCTTCTCCTTCACGATCGGGCCGGCGGCCATCGAGAGCGACGAGCCCCAGGAGCCGAGGACCACCGCGACCTTCTCCTGGTCCACCAGCCGCTGGGCGGCGTTGGCCGCCTCGACCTTGTCGGACTTGTTGTCCACGACCACGAGCTCGATCGGGAGCTCCTTCCCGCCCACCTTGACCGTCGGGTAGAGGGCGTTCGCGAGCTTGATGCCCTCGACCTCCATCGCGCCGCCGGCGGCGTTGGCGCCGGTCAGGGGCTCGAACACGCCGAGCTTGACCGTGGTCGGCTTCGACGAGGACGACCGGTGACAGCCGCCGAGGGCGAGCAGCGAGAGGACGGGGACGAAGAGGGTTGCCCTTCTCATGGTGGGCCTCCTGGTTGGGACGGGGCGCAAAGCGGGCTTCGCCGCCGAAGAGGATGCGGCGCAGGCGGGGCAGGGTGACACGTCGTACCACCCCCAAGCAAGCCACCCTCGGCGCGGGTGGTCAAGCGTGGGAGGCGCCCGCGGGCGCCTCGCCGCACGGCCGGGGACGGGGGGCCGGCGCGGGTGCCCGCCGCGTCGCGAGCGAGGCGGCCCAGCGGCCGGGCGGTAGCGGGCTGAAGCCCGGGGGTCCAGAGCAGGGCGCCGCCACCCGTGAGCCGTGACCGTCACCGTCACCGGCCTCTCCGTGCCCGTGAACCGCGTCCCGTGGCCCGTAGCCCGATATCCCGCGGTCCGGTTCCCCGCGGCCCGGTTCCCCGCGGTCCGGTTCCCCGTGGTCCGGTTCCCCGTGGTCCGGTTCCCCGAGGTCCGGTTCCCCGTGGTCCGGTTCCCCGTGGTCCGGTTCCCCGTGGTCCGGTTCCCCGTGGTCCGGTTCCCCGCGGTCCGGTTCCCCGCGGTCCGGTTCCCCGCGGTCCGGTTCCCCGCGGTCCGATGCCGTCGGATCACGGGCCAAGGGACACGGGAGGCGGGAGGCGGGGCACGGGGATCGGTCACGGTCACGGTCACGGGTACGGATACGGGTTCGGGTTCGGTTTGTGGCGAGGGCCGACGCTGACATCCCCGGGAGGTGGGGCCGTGCACGCACGTGAACGCGAACGCGGCCGGCCCGACTGCACTTCTCCCCTTCCCGCTTCGGCCCGGGGGTGCTGAAATGTCGCTCCCTCTCGGTTCAGGAGATCCAAGTGAAAATTTCGATGCGACTGGCCGTGGCGGCGACGCTGCTGGCCTTCGGCTCCGCCCGCGCGGCGGACGCGATCAAGATCGGGTTGATGGCTCCGCTGACCGGCTCGTGGGCCAGCGAGGGCCAGGAGATGAAGCGGAACGTCGAGCTGCTCGCCGCCGAGCAGAACGCCCGGGGCGGCCTCCTCGGCAAGCGCGTCGAGATCGTCGTCGAGGACGACGGCGGCGATCCCCGGACCGCCTCCCTCGCGGCGCAGCGCCTGACCACCCGCGGCGTCGTGGCCGTCGTCGGCACCTACGGCTCGGCGGTCACCGAGGCCACCCAGGCCATCCTCGACGAGGCCGGCATCGTCCAGGTGGCGAACGGCTCCACGGCCGTCCGCCTCACCGAGAAGCGCCTCAAGTACTTCTTCCGCACCTGCCCGCGCGACGACGAGCAGGGCCGGGTCGGCGCCGCGGTCCTCGAGAAGGGCGGCGCGAAGCGCATCGCGCTCCTCCACGACAGCTCCGCCTACGCGAAGGGGCTCGCGGACGAGATCGCCGCGACGCTCCGGGCGCACCGGGCGAACGTCGTCTTCTTCGACGCCCTCACGCCGAAGGAGCAGGACTACTCGGCGATCCTCACCCGGCTCAAGGCGGCGAAGCCGGACGTGGTCTTCTTCACGGGCTACTACCCGGAGGCCGGGCTGCTCCTCAAGCAGAAGCGGCAGATGGGCTGGAAGGTGCCCTTCATCGGCGGGGACGCCGTGAACAACCCGGACCTCGTGAAGATCGCCGGGAAGGACGCGGCGGCCGGCTTCCGCTTCCTGTCGCCCCCGGTGCCCAAGGACCTCGACACCGCCGAGGCCCGCGCCTACGTGGCGTCCTACCGGAAGCGGTACGGCGAGGCGCCGAGTTCGATCTACGGCGTGCTCGCGGCCGACGGCTTCCGCGTGATCGCGAAGGCGATCGAGACGAGCCGGTCCACCGATCCGGACAAGCTCCGCCAGGTCCTCGTCGGCGGGCTGAAGGACTTCCCGGGCTTCACCGGCAAGATCGCCTTCAACGGCAAGGGCGACCGGGTGGGCGAGCTGTACCGCGTCTACGAGGTCTCCCCCTCCGGGAGCTTCGTCCTCCAGAAATAGGGTAGTCTGCCGCCTCTCGCGCGCGGGGCCCGTCCGCGGGCCCCGCGCGCCCCGCATCGGATCCCATGGAGCAATTCTTCCAGCAGCTCACGAACGGCCTCGCCGTCGGAAGCATCTACGCGCTCATCGCCCTCGGCTACACGATGGTGTACGGGGTGCTCCGGCTCATCAACTTCGCCCACGGCGACCTCTTCAGCCTCGGCGCCTACCTGGGGTTGACGCTCCTCACCTCGTTCGCCCTCCAGGGCCGGCTCGGCCTCGCGCTCGGCCTGCTCGTGCTGGCGGTGATGGTGATGGGGCTGATCGCGGTGGTCGGGGTGGTCCTCGAGCGCGCCGCCTACCGGCCGCTGCGGGACTCGCCGCGCCTCTCCGCGGTGGTCTCCGCCCTGGGGGCCTCGATCTTCCTCCAGAACGCGCTGATGCTGGTCTACGGCGCCCGGTACCAAGTCTACCCGGACATCCTCCCGCAGGCGTCGATCCGGCTGCTCGGGCTGGACGTGCCGGTGATGCGGATCGTGGTGGTGCTGGTGGCGGTGGTGATGATGGCGGGCCTCTACGTCTTCGTGCAGAAGACCCGGACCGGCACCGCGATGCGCGCCGCGGCCATCGACCAGGACGCCGCCAGCCTGATGGGGATCGACGTGAACCGGGTCGTCCGGCTCGTGTTCGTGATCGGCCCGGCCCTGGGCGGCGGCGCCGGCCTCCTGGTGGGGCTCTACTACGGCCAGGTCGGCTTCACGATGGGCTGGAGCTACGGGATGAAGGCGTTCACGGCCGCCATCCTGGGCGGCATCGGCAACATCCCGGGCGCGATGGTCGGCGGGCTCCTGCTCGGCCTCGTCGAGGCCTTCGGCGCGGCGTACCTCTCCCTCGCCTGGAAGGACGCGTTCGCGTTCGGCGTGCTGATCCTCATCCTGATCGTCCGCCCCTCCGGGCTGCTCGGCGAGCGCGTGGCGGAGAAGATCTGATCATGCCGAACCGCACCATGACCCGCGGCCTCGGGATCGCCTACGCGATCGCGGCCGCCGCCGTCGCCGCGGCGCCGCTCGCGCTGAACGCGTACTGGATCGACGTGCTGAACAGCGTCGGGCTGTACGTCCTCCTCGCCCTGAGCCTCAACCTGATCCTCGGCGACGCCGGCCTCTTCAACATGGGGCACGCCGCGTTCTACGCCGTCGGCGCGTACACCTCCGCGATCCTCAACACGCGGCTCGAGATCCCCATCCTCTGGACGCTGCCCGCGAGCGCGCTCGTCGCGGCGCTCTTCGCCGCGCTCGTGGCCCGCCCCGTCGTCCACCTCCGCGGGGACTACCTCCTCGTCGTGACGATCGGGCTCGGCGAGATCGTCCGGATCGCCCTCGTGAACGACGTCTTCGGCCTGACCGGCGGCGCCAACGGCCTCTTCGGCATCTCCCGGCCGACGATCTTCGGCCACCGCCTCACCTCGCGGAAGCCGCAGGAGTTCCTCTACCTGATCTGGGCGTTCGTGGCGGTCACGGTCTTCCTGTTCCACCGCCTCGAGCAGTCGCGCTTCGGCCGGGCGCTCAACTACCTGCGGGAGGACCCGATCGCCGCGGAGGGGAGCGGGGTGAACACCGCCCGGTACCGGCTCCTCGCGTTCGCCCTCGGCGCCGCCTGGGCCGGCATGACCGGCACGCTGTACGCGGCGAAGATGACGATCATCTCCCCCGAGTCATTCGGCTCCTGGGAGTCGGTGGTGATCTTCCTCATGGTGATCCTCGGCGGCGCGGGCTCGATCCCGGGGGTGATGCTCGGCGCCGCGCTGGTGGTGATCCTGCCCGAGCTGTTCCGCGGCTTCGCGAGCGCCCGGCTGCTCGTCTTCGGCCTCGTGATGATGGTGATGATGGTCTTCCGGCCCCAGGGGCTCCTCCCCTACCGGCTCCTCCGCTTCAAGGAGTCCGACCTCCGGCGCGCGGAGGACGCTCCGTGAGCGCGCTCCTCGAGCTCCGGAACGTCACGAAGAGCTTCGGCGGCCTGACCGCCGTCGGCGACGTCTCCTTCGACGTCCCCGCCGGCTCCGTCGTGGGGCTCATCGGCCCGAACGGCGCGGGCAAGACCACCACCTTCAACCTCATCACGGGCAACTACGTCCCCGACCATGGGACGATCCGCTTCGAGGGGCGCGCCATCGGCGGGATGCGCACGAACGCCATCGTGCGCGCGGGCATCGCCCGCACCTTCCAGAACGTGCGGCTGTTCCAGCAGCTCCCGGCGGTGGAGAACGTCCTCGCGGGTCGGCACTGCCGGACGCGCGCCGGCGCGCTCGCCGCCTTCCTCCGCCCGCCCTGGCAGGCGCGCGAGGAGCGCGAGGCCGCGGCCCGGGCGGTGCGCGAGCTCGAGTTCGTCGGGCTGGGCGGCCGCGCCCTGGAGCTCGCGAAGAACCTGGCCTACGGCGACCAGCGGCGCCTCGAGATCGCCCGGGCCCTCGCGGCCGACCCGAAGCTGCTCATCCTCGACGAGCCGGCCGGCGGCATGAACGAGCAGGAGACGGACGAGCTGGTCGGGCTCATCGCGCGGATCCGGGCGCGCGGCGTCACCACCCTGCTCATCGAGCACGACATGAGCCTGGTCATGCGCGCGTGCGAGCACATCGTGGTCCTCGAGTACGGCGAGAAGATCGCCGAGGGCCCGCCGGACGCCATCCAGCGGGACCCGAAGGTGATCGAGGCCTACCTCGGCACGGAGGACGCGTGATGGCCGCGCCGCTGCTCGAGACGCGCGGGCTCCGCGTCAAGTACGGCAACGTCGAGGCGCTGCACGGGATCGACCTCGCCGTGCACGCGGGGGAGATCGTCACCCTCCTCGGCGCGAACGGCGCCGGCAAGTCCACCACCCTCCGGGCCATCAGCGGCCTGCTGCGCCCCTCGGGCGGCGAGATCTACTTCGACGGCCGGCCCGCCGACGGCACCCCGGCGCACGAGCGGGTGCGGCTCGGCATCGCGCAGGCGCCGGAGGGGCGGCGCATCTTCGGCACGCTGACGGTGCAGGAGAACCTCGACCTGGGCGCCTTCACGCGGACCGACCGGGACGGGATCGCCGCCAGCCAGGCCTGGATCCACCGGCTCTTCCCGGTGCTCGAGGCGCGCCGCGCCCAGCTCGCCGGCACCCTCTCCGGAGGCGAGCAGCAGATGCTCGCCATCGGCCGGGCGCTGATGGCGAAGCCGCGCGTGCTCCTCCTCGACGAGCCCTCCCTCGGCCTCGCCCCGCTCCTCGTGAAGAGCATCTTCCGCACGCTCCGCACGATCAACGAGGAGGCGGGCGTGACCGTGGTCCTCGTCGAGCAGAACGCCCGCGCCGCGCTCAAGCTCGCGCACCGCGCCTACGTGATGGAGGTCGGCCGGATCGTCCTGGAGGGCCCGGCCGCGGAGCTCGCCTCGGATCCGAAGGTGCAGGCCGCCTACCTCGGGGGGAAGGCGCGCGGGTAGAGGGGCGCCGCGTCGGCTGCCGCGCCGGCCCCCCGTGGCCGTGCCGGTGCCCGTGACCGATCCCCGTGCCCGTGTCCCCCGTCCCGTTGCCCGTGGCCCGTAGCCCGTCGAGTCAGGGCCACGTCGAGGCCGGTGCACGGACAGGCGCCGGTACACGTCGATCGGCGAGAGCGTCGCCCGCGGTCATCGATCGGACCACGGGAACCGGGCCACCGGCCACGGGAGCCGGGTCACGGGACACGACGAGCCGGTGACGGTGACGGTGACGGTGACGGGGTGACGAGTGAATGACGGTGATGGTGCCGAGCGCGCCTCCGTCACGCCCCCAGCACCGCCTGCGCCGTCCAGAGCGCGGCCATCCCCACCGCGATGGTGAGGACCACGTTCCGGGTCCGCCAGGCGACCACGGCGGCGATGACGCCGGCGAGGAGGCGCACGTTCCGGAGGTGCAGATCGGGCGCGCCGTCGTGGAGGAGCACCTCCGGGAAGATGATGGCGGAGAGCACGGCGGGCGGCACGAAGCGCAGCGCCCGCCCGAGCACGGGCGGCAGGTCCACCCTGCCGAGGAGCGCGATGAACGACGCCCGGGTCGCGAAGGTGACGAGCCCGGCGACGGCGAGGACGGGGAGCCAGCTCACGTCCGCCTCGCCTCGACGACGAGCCCGACGCCGATCCCGACCACCGCCGCGAGCACCAGGCCGAGCTTGTAGGGGAGCCCCACCGCCAGCACGGCGAGGATCCCCGCGGCGATCGCGGCGGCGGTGGTGGCCAGGTCCTCGAGCGCCGGGAACACGAGCGCGATGAAGGTGAGCGCCAGCGTGAAGTCGAGCCCCCAGCGCCGCGGCACCGCCGCGCCGAGGAACACCCCCGCCGCGGTGCTGCACTGCCAGGCGGCCCAGAGCGTCAGGCCGGCGCCGAGGAAGTACCAGTGCCGGTGCGGCGACACGTCGGCGCGGTCGCCGTCGCGGGCGTAGCGCGAGGCCACCACCGCGTAGGCCTCGTCGGTGAGGAGGTACGAGAGGAGCGCCTTCCAGCCCATCCCGAGGTGCTTGATGCGCGGCGCGACCGAGGCGCTGTAGAGCGCGTGGCGCAGGTTCACGACGAGCACCGTCACCACCAGCACGACCGCCGGCGCGCCCTCGCGGATGAGGCGCGTCGCGACGAGCTGCGCCGAGCCGGCGAACAGCACCGACGACATGGCCTGGGCGGCGAACGCCGGGAGCCCGGCGTCCAGGGCGAGCAGGCCGTAGATCATGCCGAACGGCGCGACGCCGAGGAGGATGGGGAGCTCGTCGCGGCAGCCGGCCAGGAACTCCCGGCCCTGCGCCCGGCGAGACGACGCGAGCGACATCGGCTCAATATAACCCGCCGCCCCGCGCGTGGACACGCGCCCCGCGCTCTGGCACCTTCGGGCGCCATGGCGCTCAAACCGAGCGCGCAGCGGGTGCAGGACGCGCTCGCCGCGCGCGGCTTCGACCTGGTCGTGCAGGAGCTCTCGGAGTCGGCCCGGACCGCGGCCGAGGCCGCGGCCGCGCTGGGCTGCGCGGTCGAGCAGATCGCGAAGTCGATGGTCTTCGCCGCCCGGCCGAGCGGGCGGGCGGTGCTGGTGGTCGCGAGCGGCGGCCACCGCGTGGACGTGGCGCGGGTCGGCGCGCTGGTGCACGAGGCGGTGGAGAAGCCCGACGCCGCGTTCGTGCGCGAGCGGACCGGCTTCGCCATCGGCGGCGTCCCGCCCGTCGGGCACGCCACGCCGCTGGTCACGCTGATCGACGAGGACCTGCTCCGGCTCGACGCCCTGTGGGCGGCCGCCGGCCACCCGCACGCGGTGTTCCGGCTGACGCCCGCCCAGCTCGTCGCGCTGACGGGCGGGACCGTGGCGAAGGTCGCCTGACGCTCGTCCACGCCCGCCCGCGGCGACGCGGGCGGGGGCGCCGTCACTCGCCGAGGTACGCCTTGCGGACCTCCGGCGAGGCGAGCAGCTCGCGCCCGGTCCCCTGCATCACCACGGTGCCGGTCTCGAGGACGTACGCACGGTGCGCGAGCTGGAGCGCCTTGTGGGCGTTCTGCTCGACGAGGAGGAGGGCCACGCCGGACGCGTTCACCTCGCGCAGCACGCCGAAGATCCGCTCGACCACCTGCGGCGCGAGCCCGAGCGACGGCTCGTCGAGCAGCATCAGCTTCGGCCGGCTCATCATCGCGCGGGCGACGGCGAGCATCTGCTGCTCGCCGCCGGAGAGGGTGCCGGCCACCTGGGCGCGGCGCTCGGCGAGGATGGGGAAGAGCGTGTAGGCCCGCTCGACGTCGCTGGCGATCCCGGCCCGGTCCCTGCGGAGATACGCGCCGAGATCGAGGTTCTCCCGGACCGAGAGGTTCAGGAAGATGCCCCGCCCCTCCGGCGCGTGCGCCATCCCCCGGGCGACGACCGCGTGCGACGGCAGCCGGGTCACGTCCTCGCCCCGGAACCGCACCTGGCCGCCGCTCGGCCGGAGCATCCTGGACACCGCGCGCAGCGTGGTGGTCTTCCCCGCCCCGTTGGCGCCGATGAGCGCGACCACCTGCCCGTCGGAGACCTCCAGCGAGATCCCGCGGAGCGCCTCGATGGCGCCGTAGTGGACCCGCAGGTCCTTCACCTCCAGGATCGGCCCCGCGTCGCTCATCGCTCCGCCCCCTCGGACCCGAGCGCGATCCGCTTCTCCTCGAGGTACGCGTCGCCCAGGTAGGCCTCGATCACCTTCGGATCCTTCCGGACCGCATCCGGCTTGCCCTGCGCGATGGTCACCCCGTGATCGAGCACCAGGAGCCGCTCGGACACCCCCATCACGAGCCGCATGTCGTGCTCGATGACGAGGATGGCGATGCCGAACCGGTCGCGGATGCCGCGGATGAGCTGCATGAGCTCGATCTTCTCGGCGGCGTTCATGCCGGCGGCCGGCTCGTCCAGGCAGAGCACCTTGGGGCCCGTCGCGAGCGCCCGGGCGATCTCGAGGCGGCGCTGCTCGCCGTAGGGCAGGTTCCGCGAGATCTCGTCGCGCCGGTGCGAGAGCCCCATCACCTCGAGGTACTCCTCCGCCCGGGCGAGGATGCGGGCCTCCTCGCTGCGGTGGTGCGCGGTGAGGAAGAGCGCGTCGAAGAAGCCGCTCTTCGCCCCGGCGTGGCAGGCGATCCGCACGTTGTCGAGCGCGGTGAGCTGCCTGAAGAGCCGGATGTTCTGGAAGGTCCGGGCGACGCCGCGGACGCAGATGTCGTGCGGGCGCTCCGCGTTCACCCGGATGCCCGAGACCCGCACCTCGCCCTCGGTGGGCGTGTACACGCCGGTCAGGGCGTTGAACGCGGTGGTCTTCCCGGCGCCGTTCGGCCCGATGAGGCCGACCAGCTCCCCGGGCTGCATCACCAGGTTGAAGGTGGAGAGGGCCTTGAGCCCCCCGAACCGCATGGTGACGTCCTTCGCCTCGAGCGGCAGCGGCGCGCTCATACCGCCCCCCCGGTGGTGGAGTCGTCGCGGATCTCGGTGGGCGAGGCGCCGGACGTCGCCGCCGCCGCGAGGCGCGGGCTCCGGAACAGGCGCCGGAACAGGGCGAGGTTCCACAGCTCGCGCGTCCCGAAGATCCCCTGGGGGCGGAGCAGCATGAGCGCGATGAGGAGCAGCGCGTAGACGACCATGCGGTAGGCCTGGAACTCCCGGAGCAGCTCGAGGGCGACGGTGAGGAGGGCCGCGGCGACCACCGAGCCCGTGATCGAGCCGAGGCCGCCCAGGACCACCATCACCACCACCTCGATGGACCGGACGAAGGTGAACATGCGCGGGGTGGCCAGGAGGATGGCGTGCGAGATGAGCGCGCCGGCCAGGCCGGCGTAGGCGGCGGAGATGACGAAGGCTCGCACCTTGTAGCCGGTGGTGTCCACGCCCATCGCCTCGGCCGCGATCTCGTCCTCGCGGATCGCGAACAGCGCGCGGCCCTGGGTGGAGGTGGCGAGCCGGTACGCCATCACCACCGTGGCGATGACGGAGATCCCCACCCAGACCAGGTTGGTCCGGGCCGGCAGGCCCGAGAGGCCGGTGGCCTGCCCCAGCGCCTTCAGGTTCTCGATGACGGAGCGGATGATCTCGCCGAACCCCAGCGTCACGATGGCGAGGTAGTCGCCGCGCAGCCGGAGGGAGGGCATCCCCACGAGGACGCCTGCCAGCGCGGCGGCGGCCATGGCCGCGGAGAGCGCCAGCGCGAAGAAGATCTGGTCGGAGAGGACCTGCGGGAGGAAGGGGAGCTCGACGCCCGCCAGGGCGGTGGTGAGCTTCGCCGCGGTGTACGCCCCGACCGCCATGAAGCCTGCGTGGCCGAGGGAGAACTGGCCGGTGAACCCGTTCACGACGTTGAGCGAGACCGCCAGGATGACGTTCACGCCCACGCTCACCAGGATGAGCGAGAAGTCCGGCGGCGTGACCGCCTCGAGCACGACGAGGATCGGCAACCCGACCAGGAACGGCAGGAAGGACCGGAGGAGAGCTCTCGCGCGCGTCACTAGACCTTCTCCACCGTCGCCCGCCCGAAGAGCCCCTCGGGCCGGAGCAGCAGGACGAGGATGAGCACCGCGAACGCGATCGCGTCCCGGTACGACGAGCTGGTGTAGCCGGCGACGTACTCCTCGGTGACGCCGAGCAGCAGCCCCCCGGCCATCGCGCCCGGCACGTTCCCGATGCCGCCGAGCACCGCCGCCACGAAGGCCTTGAGCCCCGACATGAGCCCGAAGAGCGGCTCGATCTTCGGCCGCGAGGAGGCGTTGATGATGCCGGCCGCGGCGGCGAGCGCGCTGCCCAGGACGAAGGTCATCGAGATGATCCGGTTCACCGGGATCCCCATCAGCCCGGCGACCTGCGGATCGAAGGAGACGGCGCGCATCGCGGTGCCGAAGCGCGTCCGGTAGACGATGTGCTGGAGCAGGAGCATGAGGGCGAGGGCGAGGACCAGGCCGAGCGCGTCGATCTTCGGGACGGTCACGCCCAGGAACTCCAGCGAGGGCGCCGGGCCGAAGTCGAGGAGCGTCGGGAAGAACCGCGGGCTCGGCCCGGGCGGGAACGGCACCGGCTCCCGGAACCACGGCGTGAGCTGGAAGCCGTACTCGAGCAGGAACGAGACGCCGATGGCGGTGATGAGCGAGGTGAGGCGCGCCTGGTCGCGCAGCGGCCGGTACGCGAACCGCTCGATCACGTACCCGAGCAGCCCGCAGACGATCATCGCCCCGAGGGTGATGTAGGCGGCGCGGATGAACGACGGCTGCCCTCCGCCGCCGACCGTGCCGAGGTAATAGCCGGAGAACGCACCGACCATGTACACGTCGCCGTGGGCGAAGTTGATGAGCTTCAAGACGCCGTACACCATCGTGTAGCCGAGGGCGATCAGGGCGTAGATCGTGCCCACGGAGACGCCGTTCACGAGGTGCTGGAAGAACTCGGTCAAGGCGGGAACCTGGGGGAGAAGGTGCGCCACCATAGAGACGAGAGGGGTCGCCGATCAACCCCTCTCGTTCGTCCCGGTGGCCGGGGTCGTCAGGGCTCCACGGAGGTCATCAGGGCTCCACGGTCGTCAGGTACCTGCCGACGTTCCTCTCGATGCCGATGACGACCGCCGGCTTCACGGCGTCGTGGCTGGCGTCGAGCGAGATCCGGCCGGTCACCCCGGGGAAGTCCTTCGTCTTCCCGATGGCCTCGCGCAGCGCCGGGCCGGAGAGGTCGGGGGCCCGGCTCATCGCGTCGGCGGCCACGCGGGCCGCGTCGTAGCCCAGGGCCGCGGCGGCGTCCGGCACGGCGCCGTAGGCCTCGCGGTAGCGCTGCACGAAGCGCTGGACGAGCGGCGCCGGGTTCTCGTGCGTGTAGTGGTCCGTGAAGTACGAGCCGTCGAGCGCCCCCCTGGCGATCTCGAAGAGCCTGTCGGAGTCCCAGCCGTCCCCGCCTGCGAGCGGGACCCCGATCCCCAGCTCGCGGGCCTGGCGGCCGATCAGGGCCACGTCCGCGTAGTAGGCGGGCACGTAGATCATCTGCGGCCTGGTGCTCGCGATGGCGGTGAGCTGTACCTGGAAGTCGCGGTCGCCGGCCTTGAACCCCTGGTCGCTCACGATCGTGCCGCCGAGCTCCTCGAAGCGGGCGACGAAGAAGTCCGCGAGGCCGACCGAGTAGTCGTTCCCCACGTCGCGGAGGACGGCGACCTTCGCGAGCCGCAGGTGCTCCCGGGCGAACTTCGCCATGACGGCGCCCTGGAACGGATCGACGAAGCAGACACGGAAGACGTAGGGCCGGGTCCGGCCGCGGTCCCGGGTGACGCGCGGGTGGGTCGAGGCGGTGGAGATCATCGGGACGCCGGTGCCGTCGGCGATCGCGGCCATGGCCAGCGAGCGGCTCGACGCGACCTCGCCGAGCAGCACCGCGACCTGGTCGTGCACGGCGAGGCGCGTGGCGGCCGCGGCGGCCTTCTCCGGTATTCCCTCGTCGTCGTAGGTCCTGAGGGCGAGCCTCCTGCCCTTGACCCCGCCCTTCGCGTTCAGCTCCGCGATCGCGAGCTTGATGCCGTTGTCGCTCGAGACGCCGTACGTCGCCTGGTCGCCGGTGAGCGAGGCGACGTGGCCGATCAGGATGGAGTCCCCCGCGGCCTCCGCCGTCGCCGAGGGCGTCGGCGCCCGCGCCGGCGAGGGGCCCGGCGCGGCCGGCTTCCGCTCGCACCCCGCGGCGGCGAGGGCGAGCGCCGCGACCGCCATCGCACTCGCGAACCGCATGGAGACCTCCGGCACGGGGCAGACGGGGCGCGGCCGGTCGGACGCCGCGGTGCTCGAACCCCGTCGAGACGAGGGCGGCGAGACCGTACCGCGTCTCGCCGCCCCGGACCTGCGATCGCCTCGACCGCCTAGAAGAAGCTGTAGCGGGCCAGGGCGTTGACCCGGTGCTGCGTGCCGACGGTGAACGCGGGGTCCAGCCCGGCCGCCTCGAGCGCGGCGGTGAAGACCTTGCGCTGGCCGTAGGAGTACTCGAGCCCGAACTCGACGTTCTTGATGGGATCGTAGAACGAGTTCACGAACAGCGAGTCGATCCGCTTGTTCGCGGCGCCGGTGCCGAACGCGCTGGCGCCCGCGGCCCTCGCGAGCGCGTCGTTCGAGTCGAAGAACGTCTGCGACCAGATCACGTTCGAGCGGAAGGCGGGCGTCCAGGAGTGGGTGAGCCCCACGTGATAGGCGAGCGTCCTCCAGAGCTCGATCTTGTCGCCGACGAAGGCGGCGCCCTGGAAGAGCGAGGTGAACATGTACTTGCCGATGCCGTCGCCGCCCTGGACCGACCAGACCAGGTTGTCGGACGAGCCGGCCTTCACGCTGCCGGAGACGCCGGCGCCCCAGGCCCAGCGGCTGTCACCGACGCCGCCCGGGGTGCGGCCCTGGTACTCCTGGCCGACGCCGCGGACGTTCACGTGGCCGAAGGGGAGCGGCATCGTGAAGTTGCCCGAGATGTCCGGGGCGCGGTCGAACTCGCGCCCGACGGTGAAGCTGTTGGAGACGACCGAGTTCACCACCACGCTCTGGGGGTTCTCGACGGCGAAGGCGAGGGTCGGCCCGCCGAGGTTGAAGGTGTACCGGACGCCCGGCGCGCGGGTCAGGGCGAACGCGCCGTGCGGGTTGAAGTCCACCGTGTCGGGGAGCGACCCGAGGTCCATGAAGTTGGACCAGCTCTGGCCGACCAGGAACCCGCCCCACTCGCCGTAGGCGTGACGGAGCCGGAAGTTGGTGCCGTTGGTGGTGGCCTCCGTCGAGTAGTTGAAGGCCGAGGGCGAGTTGAAGTCACCCTCCACGCGGACGAACATGGGGCCCTTCGCGGTGGGCGTCGTCGTGGTGAGCCCCACGCGCGAGGTCCGGGCGGTCACGTACAGCCGGTCCTTGTCACGCTTGCCGTGGTCGAGCGGCTGGAACTCGAGGAACGTCGCCCAGTCGTCGCCGCGGATGTCGTCGTCGGCGCCCTTGAAGTCGTAGGTGGCGTCGAGCTCGACGAAGCCGTACAGCTTCAGCGTCGTCTCGGTGCCGGGGATCTTGAACTCGCCGGGCTTCGCGGCGGGCGTCGCGGCCTGGGCGAGCGACGCGGCGGGGAGGGAGAGACCTGCAACGACCAGTGCGGTCGCCCTGAGCTTGCGGAAATTCATGCTACCTCCGTTCACGGGGTGATTCTGCGCGAGGGTCAGAACGCGGCCGCGCATTCAATCACAAACCGATCGAGTTTCCGCATTTTTTGGGACGCCTAGCAACCCGCGGTGACGACGCGGTGCGGCCGAGCCGCGACGAGCTTGACGGAAATCGGACCAATGCGCCCGCGCGCGAGGCAAGCCTCGCGTGAGGGAGGCTGTCGTGCCGCGGACCGCGGACCGCGGGCTCGGGCCCCGCCGCGGGGTCTCGCGGCCACGGGAGCGCCGGTTCACGAGAGGCCGGTGGCGGTCACGGTGACCGGGCGCCGGGGGACGGCTTCGTCTCCGGTTTCCTGTCTCCGGTTCCCTGTCTCCGGGGCGCGCCCGGCGAAACCGAGCGCTCCCTCCTTCGGCGCCGGAGGCCGGCGGCGCTCGAAAGCGCCCCACCGTCTCGCGCCGACCGCGTTCGTCCAGTATAACGGACCTCCGCCGCCGCTCGGCGCGGCGGGACCGAGCACATGATCGAGCTCAGAGACCTCACCAAGACCTTCCAGACCGAGGGCGGCCCCGTGCGCGTCCTCAAGGGCATCTCGCTGACCGTGCAGAAGAGCGAGGTGTTCGGCGTCATCGGCCGCAGCGGGGCCGGCAAGAGCACGCTGGTCCGGTGCATCAACCTCCTCGAGCGCCCCACCTCCGGTCAGGTGATCGTCGCGGGCCAGGAGATCACGGCGCTGCGGGGCCGGGCGCTCCGGCAGGCGCGCCACTCGATCGGGATGATCTTCCAGCACTTCAACCTGCTCTCCTCGCGGACCGCGCTCGAGAACGTGGCGCTCGCCCTCGAGCTGGCCGGCCGATCGCGGCGCGCCGCGCGCGCCGCGGCCGCGCCGCTGCTGGAGCTGGTCGGGCTCGCGGACAAGCGCGGGCGCTACCCCGCCGAGCTCTCCGGGGGCGAGAAGCAGCGCGTCGGCATCGCGCGCGCGCTCGCCTCCGAGCCGGCGGTGCTGCTCTGCGACGAGGCCACCTCCGCCCTCGACCCGGAGACCACCCAGTCGATCCTCGCGCTGCTGCGGGACATCAACCGCAAGCTCGGCCTCACCGTCGTCCTCATCACGCACGAGATGCAGGTCATCAAGGAGATCTGCGACCGGGTCGCGGTCCTGGAGCACGGCGAGATCGCCGAGATGGGCCCGGTGTTCGACGTCTTCACCGCGCCCACCGCCGAGGTCACCCGGCGGTTCGTGCGCGACCTCGTGGACCGCGAGCTGCCCGCCAACCTGGTGGCGCGCCTGAACGCGCGGCCCGAGCTCGGCGGGAACCCCGTCCTGCGGATCGTGTTCCGGGGCCCCTCGGCGCACTCGCCGGTGGTGGCCGAGGTGGTCCGCCAGTTCGGGATCCTGCTCAACATCCTGCAGGCCACGGTGGACTACATCCAGGGCGCGCCCTACGGGAACGTCATCGTCGAGGCGATCGGCGGCGAGCAGGACGTGGCGCGGGCCATCGACTTCATCCGCGGCAAGGATCTCAAGGTGGAGGTGCTCGGCCATGTCGCCGGCGATGCTCGGGCTGTTGCTTGACGCGTTCCTCGAGACCCTGGTCATGGTCGGCATCTCGTCGGCCCTGTCCGCGGTGCTCGGCCTGCCGCTCGGGGTGGTGCTGGTCGCGACCAGCCCCGGCCACATCCGCGAGAACGCGATCGTGAACCGCGTGCTCGGCGCGGTGGTCAACGCCGGCCGCTCGACGCCGTTCATCATCCTCCTCGTCGCGATCATCCCGTTCACGCGGCTCGTGGTGGGCACCTCCATCGGCACCGCCGCGGCCGTCGTGCCGCTCACCATCGCGGCCATCCCGTTCGTCGCCCGGCTCGCCGAGGCGGCGCTGCGCGAGGTCGATCCGGGGCTCATCGAGGCGGCGCAGTCGATGGGCGCCACGCCGCTGCAGATCGTGCTGAAGGTGCTCGTGCCCGAGGCGCTCCCGGGCCTCGTCGCGGCGATCACGATCACGGTGGTGACCCTGATCGGCTACTCGGCGATGGCCGGGGCGGTGGGCGGCGGAGGGCTCGGGGATCTCGGGATCCGCTACGGCTACCAGCGGTTCCTGCCCGAGGTCATGCTGGCGGTGGTGATCGTGCTCATCGCGCTGGTCCAGGTCGTCCAGTCCGTCGGCGACCGCCTCGCCCGCCGGCTCAACAAGCGGCTGCTCAGGTCCCAGCAGCCGAGCGCGTGACGGGGGATCAGGCCCCGTCACACCGTCACCGTCACCGTCCCCGTCACCGGCCGTTCCGTGGGCCCGCGAACCGGGTCCCGTGGCCCGTGGCCCGTGGCCCGATCGCCCGTGATGCCGATCCAGTGGCCGGATCACGGGCAAGGGGACACGGAAACCGGGAGCGGGCACGGGAACCGGTGACGCATCACGGGCACGGGCACGCTCCGGCGCTCCGCGGTCCGAGCGCTCGAAGAACCCCGGCTCCAAAGCAAGGGGCCCGCCACCGCGCGGGTGACGGGCCCTCGAGGCCGTGCGGGCCGATCTAGAAGCCGGGGACGACGACGCCCGGCCACTTGGTGGCGATGAGCTGGCGCACCTCGTTCGAGTGGTAGGCCGCGACGAGCTTCTTCACCCACGGCTTGTTCACGTCGGCCTGCCGGACGACGAGCAGGTTCACGTAGGGCGAGTCCTTCGACTCGCGCGCGATGGCGTCCTTCGCCGGATCGAGCTTCCCCTGGATGGCGAAGTTCGTGTTGATGACGGCGACGGCCACGTCCGGGAGGAAGTTCGCGAGCTGCGCCGCGTCCGCCGCGACGATCTTCACCTTCTTCGGGTTCTCGACGATGTCGATCTCGGTCGGCGTGATGCCGGAGCCCGGGCGGAGCTTCAGGACGCCCTTCGACTGGAGCAGCAGGAGGGCGCGGCCGCCGTTGGACGGATCGTTCGGGATGGCGATCTTCGCCCCCTTCGGCAGCTGGTCGAGCGACTTGATCTTCTTCGAGTAGACGCCCATCGGGAAGACCACCGTCTTCGCCACCCCGACGATCTTGTAGCCGCGATCCTTGATCTGCTGATCCAGGTACGGCTGGTGCTGGTACGAGTTGGCGTCGAGATCGCCCTGGTCGAGCGCGGGGTTCGGGCGGGTGTAGTCGGTGAACTCGAAGACCTTGAGGTCGATCCCGTCCTTCGCGACGAGCTTCTTCACCAGCTCCGCGATCTCGGCGTGCGGGCCGTTCTCGACGCCGAGGCGGATGACCTGGGCGGCGGCGGCGGGGCGGGCGCCCAGGCCGGCGAGCGCGAGCGCGGCGGCGGCCAGGGTGTGGATGATGCGCTTCATGCGGTGCTCCTCCAACGCGCGGCCTCTCGTCGGGCCGCGCCTCTGTGGGACGTCGAACGTGGTCGGGACGGATACTAGCGGGCGGAAATTCATCCGGTCAAACGGATGCGTCAGGATGCGCACCTTCATGCCCCGGATGGGCTGGGTTGGCAACGCGATCGCGAAGCGTCTTCCGTCCGCGATAGCGGATACTTTGCCAGACGCGGGGCGGGTGCGCGTCCATCGGAGCTCCCGAGGCCTGCGGCTGCCTGCGCGGTCGAGAACTCGCTCCCTCCCCGCCTCCGTGCTACCCGGGAGGAATGGTGCGCCTCGTGCTCAAGCTCCTCTTCGCGGCCGCCGCGCTCTGGGCGATCTTCGCGTTCGTCCCCTTCGGCGGCCGCACGCTGTCCGACCGCTGGGCGACCGCTCGCTCGCCGTCCGAGTTCGTGGAGCGCACCTGGGCGGAGATGAAGGGCTCCCCGGCCGACGCGCCGCCGCGCGCCCGCCCCCCCGCCCGCTCGCACGTGCGCACCGCAGAGCCCGTTCGCGAGAAGCGCACCGCCGAGCGGCCGGTCGAGCGCCACACCGAGGCGGACCGCCGCGCCGTGGATCGGATCGTCTCCGAGCACCTGGCCGAAACGCGCTGAGAGCTTGTCGAAGAATTCGACGAGCTCTCAGGCCGACCCGCGTGAGCGGGGCGGCGGGTGGGGTGAAGCGCCCGAATTCACTTCGGGCGCGAGGGGCGGGCGACGGCCCGCCCCTCCTAGATGGTCAAGGCCCGTCGATTGTTCGACGGGCCTTGAGGGCTTCCGCCTCCCGCTTGCGCGGGGGCGAGCGAGGGTCCGCCCCTCCCTGACGCGCTCCGACCGGCCGGCGCTTGGCGGGTGCGATTCTTGCCGCGGCTCGGCCACGGTTCGCACCTTCACGCCAAGAGCTTCGCAGCGTCTCGCGGGGCCGGTGGGGGCGACATGCCAGGGTGGGCGATCCTTCTCGCGGTCCATCTGGGCGCGGCGCCCCTCGCGGTACCCGCGCCGATCTACACGGAGGCCCGGGTACCGCCCACCGCCAGCGCCGCCGGGCTGCCGGATCTGTCCAGGCTCGCGCAGGCGGCGATCCCGGCCGTCGTGGGCGTGCTCACCTCGCAGGCCGCCTCCCCGCAGTCCGGGGACGACTCGCTGAAGGACCTCTTCGAGAAGCTGCACGACGGCCCGCGCAAGGGGATCGGCAGCGGCTTCGTCATCCACCGCGACGGGTGGATCCTCACCAACGCCCACGTGATCGAGGGCGCCGACCGCGTCGAGGTCGATCTCGGCGGCGGCGCGAAGCTCCCCGCGCGCGTCGTCGGGACGGACGGCGAGTCGGACGTCGCGCTGCTCAAGGTGAACGCGCCGCACCCGCTCCCCTTCGTCCCGCTCGGCGACTCGGACCGGATCGCCGTCGCCGAGTGGGTGATGGTGATCGGGAGCCCCTTCGGCCTCGATCACTCGGTGACCGTCGGCGTCGTGAGCCACACCGGGCGCTCGGACATCTCGCCGGTCGGCCGCCCCGGCACCTACGACTTCATCCAGACCGACGCCTCGATCAACCCGGGGAACTCCGGCGGGCCCGTCCTCGACCTGCGCGGCGAGGTCATCGGGATCGCGACGGCGGTGAACGCGACCGGCCAGGGGATCGGCTTCGCGATCCCGATCAACATGGCGAAGGACATCGTGGAGCAGCTCAAGGCCCGTGGCCGCGTGGAGCGGAGCTGGCTCGGCGTGTCGGTCCGGGAGGCGCCCAGCGCGCCGGGCGTGCCCACCGCCGGCGTCGAGATCGTCGAGCTCGCGCCCGGCGGGCCGGCGGCGACCGCCGGGCTGGCGGTGGGCGACGTGATCACCGCGGTCCAGGGGCACGCCACCCGCACGCCCGCCCGGCTGCGCTGGTACGTCTCGACGGCGGGCGTCGGCCGCGAGATCGAGATCCGGCTCCGGAGAGGCGCCGGCGAGCGCGCGATCAGGGTGCCGCTCGCCGAGGTCCCCGCCCAGGAGCAGGCGCACGCGCACGCGCACGAGCTCCTTGGCGAGTAACCGGAAGGGCACGGGAAACCCGCGTCGCGCCAGGGCGTTCGGTATTGCGATCGGCGCCCGGGTCTGGTATCGAGCGCGCTCCATGGCCGAGATCACGACCTCGAAGACCAAGAAGAAGGCCCCCGCCGCGAAGAGCGGCGGCAAGAAGACCTGTACGATCGCGGGCTGCAAGCGCGCGTACCGGGCCAAGGGCCTCTGCTTCTTCCACTACAAGAAGTTCCGCCGCGGCGAGCTCGAGGGGCGACCCGCCCGCTACGACACCTGCTCGAAGCCCGAGTGCAAGAAGAAGGTGCTCGAGCACGGCCTCTGCGAGGAGCACTTCCAGGCCTGGAAGAAGTCGCGGAAGAAGAACCAGGGCGCCGCGGCCGAGACGCCTGCGCCTGCGCCCGCCGCGGCGACATAGTAACGGGGGCTGCGCCCCTGGCATTCTCCACGGGGCGTGCCGCCCCGCCCCGCCGGCGGAGCCGTCGGGGCCCAACCCCTGCTGCGCGGGGCCCGTGACCGCTCGCGGCCCCGCTTCGCGGGGGGTCGCTCGCGGTCCCCGCGCGGAGGGGCTGCGCCCCTCCCCCCGCCTACGGCGGGGCCCCTCCACCCTGCGTGACGACGTTGGGCTGCGCTTTCGCTCCGGCGTGCCGGGGCTCGCGATCGCCCGACGCGGCGCGGGCTTCCGTGCTCCGTGCTCCGTGTCCGTCACCGTCACCGTCACCGGCTTCTCCGTGATCCGTGAGCCGGGTCCCGTGGCCCGTGGCCCAGCTTTCCGTGGTCCGACCGCGCCGTCGGACTTACGGGCCAGGGGGATACGGGAGGCGGGATGCGGGCACGGGGAACGGTCACGGGCACGGTGACGGTGAACGGGGTCGCGTGCGGGCTCGATTCGGCCCTAGGCTGCGGCGCAGCCCGCGACCGCTGTCAGCGATCCCCGACCGTCGGCAGCCTCCGCTCGAGCGCGCGGATCGCGGCGACGAGCAGCTCCACCTCGCGCTGCGTGGGCTCTGCCCGCGCGAGGAGCCGCCGGAAGTCGGCGAGGATGTGCTCCGGGTTCTGCGGGTTCAGGTAGCCCGCGCGCCCGAGGAGCGCGCTCGTCCGCGCCCAGAGCGCCTCGATCGTCGCGTGCCGCGCCGGCTCGCCCACCGGCGCCGCCGCCGCGAGCGCCGCGCCCGGATCGGCCATCCGCACCTCGTAGGCGATCACCGCCACCGCCTGCGCGAGGTTCATCGAGTCGTACGCCGCCGCGGTCGGGATGGTGCACACCGCCTGGCAGAGCTCGAGCTCCGCGTCGGAGAGCCCCCGGCGCTCCTCCCCGAACACGAGCGCCACCTCGCCGGCCGCCGCGCGCCGCGCGACCTCCGCGCCGAGCGTCCGCGGGTCGAGGCGGGGGCGCCCCTCGAGCTCGCGGGACGTCGTCCCGCAGGTCCACGTCGCGGGGCCGAGGGCCGCGGGGAGGTCCACGTGGATCTCGGCCGCGTCGAGGAGGTCCGACGCCTTCCGGGCGGTACGGCGGGCGCGGGCCATCACGTCCTCGCCGGCGGTCCACGGCCCCCCGCTGCGGGGTGCCCCTCCCCAGGCCGCCGGCGCGACCACCGCGAGGCGCTCCAGGCCGAAGTTCTTCAGCGCGCGCGCCACGGCGCCGACGTTCTCTGCGCTCTGCGGGTGTTGCAGCACCACCTTGATCCTGGACGCGTCCATGCGTTTCGGGGGTCCTTCGCTCCCCCGCGGCCCGAGCCCGGGGAGCCCGCAGCCGTCCGGGCCCCCGCGCGCCGCGAGCGCCCTGATCCGGCTGCCCTCGCGCGCGGGATCCCGTATAACATCGCCGCCATGATGACCGACGAGCTGCTGCGCTCCCAGCTGCCGCACACCCTCCGGCAGATCGATCTCCCGGGTCTCGGCGACCTGTACCGCGGGAAGGTCCGCGACAACTACAGCCGCGGCGACCGGATCGTGATGATCACCACCGACCGGGTCTCCGCGTTCGACCATGTCCTCGGGACCATCCCGTTCAAGGGCGAGGTCCTCTCGCGCCTGGCCGCGTTCTGGTTCGAGAAGGTGAAGGACCTCGCGCCGACGCACCTCCTCGACCAGCCGGATCCGAGCGTGATGGTGGTGAAGCGCGCGAAGGCGCTGCCCATCGAGATCGTGATCCGCGGCTACATCACCGGCTCGCTCTGGCGCGACTACCAGGGTGGCAAGACCGACGCGTACGGCATCGCGTGGCCCAAGGGGCTGAAGAAGGACCAGGCGCTCGAGCAGGCGGTGATCACGCCCTCCACCAAGGCCGAGTACGGCAAGCACGACGAGCCGATCAGCGAGGCGGAGCTCCTGAGGCAGGGGCTCGTCTCCCCGCAGCTCTGGAGCGAGGCGACCGCGATCGCCCGCAAGCTCTTCCAGCGCGGCCAGGAGTGGGCCCGCTCCCGCGGCCTCATCCTCGTGGACACGAAGTACGAGATGGGGACGGTGGACGGCAAGCTCGTGGTCATCGACGAGATCCACACGCCGGACAGCTCGCGCTACTGGGTCGCGGACGGCTACGAGGCGCGCCTCGCGAAGGGCGCCGAGCAGGAGATGCTCGACAAGGAGAACATCCGGCAGTGGCTCATCCAGGAGCACGGGTTCTCCGGGCAGGGCAAGCCGCCGCCGCTCACCGACGATGTCCGCGTGATGCTCGCGCGCAAGTACATCGAGGTGTACGAGCGGCTCACCGGCGAGCGGTTCGTCTCGACCGTCGGCTCGGTCGAGGAGCGGATCAAGCGGAACCTCGCGGCCAAGGGCTACCTGGGCCAGCGCTGACCGCGAGCGCTCGCGCCCTCCTTCAACGGAGGCGGGCCTCGACGGCGCGCAGCGCCGGCCCGAGGTCGTCCTCCGGCGGGAGCCACGCCGTGAGCGGCAGCGGCTCGCCGGCGCGCGGGACGAGCACGAGCCGGCGGAGGTGGTCGTTCAACCCCGCCCCCGCCGGCGCCCGGAGCCAGTCCGGCAGCGCGGTCCCGGTCCGCGCCGCGTAGGCCCGCGCGCGCGCCTCGGCGCGGCGCGCCCGCGCCTCGCCCACCGTCTCGACGCCGGCGCGGTCGAAGTCCGCCAGGAGGCGGGACGCCCCGCGCGCGAAGGGAACGGCCGGCACGACCGTCACCCGCCCCGCGCCGATCCGGGTGCGCATGGCGCGCCCGCCGACGACGAGCAGCGCGACCGAGGCGGCGGCGAGCGGCGCCGAGACGGCCGGCTGGCGCGACCCCGCGACGAGCGCCGGCGCGGCGAGCAGCGCCGCGAGCACGAGGAGCGCGCGTGGCCGCGCGAGCCGCGTCACCAGCGAGAGCGCGTCCTCGCGCTCGTCCATCCGAACCATGAGGATGACCTGCCACGCGAGCGCTGCCCGCGCAAGGGCGGAGCGTTCAGGGCGACCCGTCGAGCTCCCCCGGCGACGGCATCGTCGCGCCTCGAGACGCTCGACGCGCAAGCTAGCGGCGCCAGCGTGCAAGCCCTGCGGGCCCCCTCCTCGGCGCCCACAAAGTGTAGCTCCGCCCGGGAGAGCGCCGCCGTGGCGAAGGCGAACGGCGGGTCACCCTCCGGCGAGGGCGTAATAGACCCGCACCACGTCCCCCTCTCCCGTGACGAGGGCGCCCGAGACGTCGCGGAGCCACCGGAAGTGGTGCGCCACCTCCGCGCCGACGGCGTGAGGCCCGACGATCTGGAGCAGGAACCCCGCGCTCGTCTCGACGAGCACGTCCGCGCCGGCCCCTGGGCCGTCGCCCAACACCAGGTACTGCCGGAGCGCGACGCCTCCGGACACCCGCGGATCCGCGCGCAGCCGCACGTCCAGCACGGCCTGCTCGCCGGGGCCGAACCGGTAGTCCCGCCCCTCCCCGAACCGAGGCCGATCGCCCATGGCCCCCATCAGGATGGCCGAGGCGACCGCAGAGGTCTCCAGGGCGAGGCCGCCGCCGAGCTCGGCCCGCCCGCTCGCGCCGACGCCGAGCGCGCTCGTCGACACCCGGTAGGGGCCGGTGGTGTCGAAGTCGAACGACAGGAACAGCCCCCAGAGGCCACCCACCGTCTCCGCGGGCTCGACCTTCGCGCCGACGAGGAGCCCCCGGATCCGCATGACGGCGAGGGGATCGGACACGGCGCCGTAGCCGCCCTGGAGGACGAAGTGGTCGAACGGCTCGTCGAGCTCGAGGTCCGGATCGCCCGGCAGCCCCCAGGTGAGCTCGACGCCGAGATAGGGGCGCGGCGCGCTCGTGTCGGGCCAGCCCACCCGCGCTCCGTCCCCCGCGATCCCGCCGAGCTGGAGCGCAAAGCGCGTAGACGGGATCGGCCGCGGCGCGGTCCGCCCGAGGATCTGGCCGTTCAGGGCGCTCATCGGCGAGAGCATCCCCGCGATCACCTCGTTCACCGTGCCCCCCTGGGCACGGATCGCCTCGGCGACGCGCCAGAGCGCCTCGCCGAGCACGATGCCGGCGACCGGGGTCGTCACCTGGTCGTTGACGCTCGGCAAGGTGGTCTCGCCGCCGAGCTCCCAGAGCGCGCTCGCGGCGATCGGGAACGCGGTCGAGGTCCAGAAGCCGAGCCCCGCCGAGCGCGCGGCGGCGTAGGACCAGGTGCCCTGGTACGGATGGCCGAACTGGTTGACCCAGAAGTCGTCGTCGTCGAGGACCCAGCGGCTCCGGAGGTTGCGCTCGAGCGAGTCGCCCGAGACGTGCGACCACTCCGCGTTCCCGACGTAGCGGTTCCAACCCATCATCGTGAAGTGGATCGCGAGCGCCTCGGACGTGGCGATGCCGAGCCGGCGCCGCTCCGTGAACGCGCGGGCGCCGCCCGGGAACGGCTCTCCCCCGAAGGTGGAATCTGGCGGCAGAGGGCCGAGCTCGGCACGGAGCGGGGAGGAGCCGGCCTTCGTCGGCTGCGGCGGCGCGCCGCCTCCGAGGAGAGCCGGGGTGGCCAGGGCTCTGGCTTCGGCGGGGATGACCTCGGTGACCGCGGCCGTCTGGACCACGTCTCCTCTTCCGACGACGGTGCGCGTGGTCGGCGCGGCCGATTCGCGCTCGCCCTCCGTCGCCGCGTGGATGCGCGCAGGCGCCGCAGCGAGGGCGAGCAAGGCCGCGAAGGCGATGAGGCGGGAGGAGGCCACCGCGCGTCTCCATGCAAGTTCATCGCCGATCCCCTCCGATGTAGGCGTGAACGCCAATTCGCGGCCTCTTGCGCGCTACGCCGTTCCCGGTGAGGTGTCGGGCTTCTGGACGAGCCGTCCTCGTTTCCGACAACCCGAAGCAGACGTACCGACGAGTTCCGCGACAGGTGCATGTTCGAGGCAGGCACGCTCGCTGCACCTGAGCCCGCCATGTCGCACGGCACACGGCGAAGACGAGGCGCGGCCCATCCGATCCGTCCCGAGCCCGCGTGGCGCGCCGTCGGGCTGATCGTGGCGCTCGCGTGGACGCTCTCGGGCGTCGGCTGCGCGGCGCACCTGCCGCGGACCGGCGAGCCGCTGGCCTTCCTCGAGCGCAGCACCATCTCGACCGCCACGCAGCACGATCAGGCGTTCGAGGCCCGCCCGGCCGTCCACGTGGTGCTGCACAACGGGCTCGAGGCCCCGGAGATCCTCGAGCAGGGCGGCACCGCCGCCGTCGCGCTGCTCTCGTTCCTCGGGGACTTCCGGATCTGGCGCTTCGACTCCGCGCCGGTCCGCACGCCCACGTACGAGCCGCGGGCGCGCCTCCAGATCTTCCACGTCGCCCTCCTCGGCGCGCCGGAGGACCCGCTCGATCCCGTGGACCGCCCCCACCGGCTCGTCGGCGCGCTCTCGTTCGACCTCGCGCACCGATCGAACGGGGCGGACGGCTGCGCCCTCGCCGATCACGTGCGCGTGGGCAAGTCCGACTTCGCCTGCGAGCCGACCACCGACCCGCCGTCGACCGCGCTCAACGTCCGCGACGGCTCCTTCACCACGAACTACGGCGCCGCCGGGCTCGGGGTCCGCTGGTTCCCCGGGAGCGGCGCGGTCCTCCCCGCCGGCAGCGCCCTGTCGGCGACCACCACGTTCGAGTGGAACTTCCCGTGCCACCTCGACGCGTGCATGCCGACGCAGATGAGGGCGCGCTACGGCACGGTGCGGGCGCTCTGGTCGGCGGAGGCGGAGCTCCCGCTGCCCGTCGCGCCGGCGTGGACCGCGCCGACCGGCCTCCGCGTGCGGGTGGGGGCGGAGGGCTCGGTGCACCTCGCCACCGCCGACGGGCGGCGCCCGTGGACCGAGTTCGCGGCGGAGGTCGCGGTCCTCCACCAGGTGCCGCGCGGCCTCGATCTCGGCCTGTTCGTCCGGCGACACCAGGGGCCGGACTACCTCAACATCCACTTCGAGGAGCGGCTCGACGCGTGGATCGTCGGGCTCGTCGTCGACCCGTCCCCGGCGAGCGCCCTCGTCCCCTCGCGCGCGCCCTGACCGGCGGCGCGCAGCCCATGATCGTGACGCGGGGTGGAGGGACCCGGCCGCAGGCGTGACCATTCATCACATCGTCCCGGCCCCGCATCCGCTCCGCGAGGCGTTTCGTGGTGGGGGACCGCGAGTACGAGCGGCCTCGAGGATCTCCTCGGTGCTGGCGCCGAAATGCGAATGAGAGAGCGCATCCCGCGCGGAGTCGAGCTTCGCGAGGAAGCGGCGGGAGACGTTGAAATGAAGGCGCCGGAGGTCGGCGCTGAGCGGCTCGACCGATTCGGCGCGGGCTTCGCGGGAAGATGGGGCGTGCGCCGCGGTGCGCGGAGAATTGGCATCGACAAGGTTTTCCGGCGAACCTCTCGCCTCGAGCAGCTCGAACGGTGCCGCCGTGACGACGTTCGGAGCCGCGACCGGGAGCGCCGCCGCCGCGACCTCGAGACGCGGAACGATCTCCTCCGTGGCCGGGGCGCGCACCGCCGTCACGATCTCGCGACGCGGCGGTTTCCCGACCGGCTTGATCTCGGCCGCAACCTCCGCCGCCTCGTGCTTCGAGCGGTGGAAGAACCGCGGCAGGACCTCGACCCGGTTCTCGGGCGAGATCACCTTCGCCAGCTCCGCGATGCTCGAGATGCAAAGCCTCCCGTCGCGCAGCGGCTCGATGACCTCGGGAAACCGCTGCACCAGCTCGGCCGCCGTCCTCCGGTAGAACGCGGCCCCCTTCGAGAGCCCGAGCTCACGATGGAGGAACCAGAACTGGCTCGAGTAGCCGAGCTCGACCCAAAGCCGACGGCGATCGAAGTCGGCGAGAGCGACCAGGAAGTCGGCCATGCAGTCGTGCTCGCGGCGGAGGAGCTCGGAGAGCCGGGCGGAGAGATCGCGTGCGTGCATGAACCAATGGTCTCACGGGATTTCACGACCTCCCCAGGCGCACGCATTCGCGCCTGGGCGCGAGAACGGGAACGGTCCCTCGCGCCTCGGCTCCGCGCGGACTCGCGGCGCATGGCGCCCGCGCGGCGCTGCGAGAGAGGCCTATTCGGACGACCTGGGCTCGCGAAGCGTCACCCACCGGAAAGTGCGTCAACAGCCGATCAGTGAAATCGGGGGTTCCCGCGAAAGGGCTGCTGCCCAACGCTCACCGTGAAGCCGTCGGCCGCCTCGCGAACGGACGGCAGCGCGACGTGCGATTCAGCCCACGGTGCCGGCGAAGGACTCGTAGCGCCCTCGGCGAAACGCGGGCCTCTTCGGGCCCGATCCTGCGCAGACGGTTCCCATGGCACCGTGACGCCGCGGCCTTTTCATCTTCCGAGCCCGGACCACTCGTCCTTCAGGGCCGTTCGCCTGCACGAGCCCTCGTCGACCGGTCCTGCTCTCTGCCCGGGGTTGTGTTGAATCAAGAGGCCGCAGGCGGGGGGAGGGGCGCGGCCCCTCCGCGCGGGGACCGCGAGCGGACCCGCGAAGCGAGGCGCGAGCGGTCACGGGACCCGCTACGCCGAGTGGGGCGATGATCGAAGACGCGCACGCATCGCGTGCGCTGGGCAGCTTCGCTGGACGGGGCGGGGCGCAGCCCCGCTGGATCTCAGCTCAGCGCCTGCCGCCGTAGTCCGGGGCGAGGCCGAAGCGCTTCAGGCGATCGATGAGGGTGCCGCGGGAGACGCCGAGCCGGCGCGCCGCCTCGGACTGGTTCCCGCGGGCGTCGGTCATCGCGCGCGCGACGATGCTGCGCTCCACCGCCTCGAGCTGCTCGCGCAGCGTGAGCGGACGGCCCGGCTCCCGCGTCGCGGGCCCCTCCGCGTCCGCGTCCGCCTCCGCGCCGCCGGTCGGGGCCGCGGCGGCGCTCGGCGCCGCCGACGCGCCCGGCGCGGGCTCGAGCGCCTCCGGGCCGATCTCGCCGCCCGACGAGAGCGCGACCAGCCGGGCGACGGTGTTCTCGAGCTGGCGCACGTTGCCGGGCCAGTCGGCGGCGACGAGCCGCGCGACGAGCGCCGGCGAGAGCCGGACGTCGGGGACCCCGAACCGCTCCGCGTAGTGGCGCAGCAGCTCGGCGGCGAGCTCCGGGATGTCCTCGCGCCGGTCCCGGAGCGGCGGGACCACCAGCTCGACCACCGCGAGCCGGTAGTACAGGTCCGCGCGGAACCGACCGGCGCGCACCTCGGCCTCGAGCTCGCGGTTCGTGCACGCCACGATCCGGACGTCCACCTTCTCGAGCCGCGCCGCCCCGACCGGCTGGATCTCCCCGTCCTGGAGCGCGCGCAGGAGCGCCGCCTGGACCCCGAGGGGCAGCTCGCCGATCTCGTCCAGCACCAGGGTCCCGCCGTCCGCCTGCGCGAAGAACCCGGGGCGGGCCTGCACCGCGCCGGTGAACGCGCCGCGGGCGTGGCCGAACAGCTCCGCCTCGGCCAGCTCCGGCGGGATCGCGGCGCAGTTGAAGCGGACGAGCGGCCCCGTCGCGCGGCGGCTCTCGGCGTGCAGGAGCGAGCCGACGAGCTCCTTCCCCACCCCGGTCTCGCCGCGGACGAGCACCGTCACGTCCTTCCCGGCGACCCGCGCCACGGCGTCCAGGAGGCGGCGCATGGGGGCGGACGTCCCGACGATGCGCCGCCCGATCGCCTGCTCGGCGCGGAGCCGGCGGCTCTGCGTCCGGAGCGCCCGGGCCTCCGCGGCGCGATCGAGCACGAGCGCCATCTCGTCCACGTCGAACGGCTTCGAGACGTACTCGTAGGCGCCCGCCTTCATGGCGCGGACCGCGATCCGCTCCGAGCCGTGGGCGGTCAGGAGCACCACCGGGAGGGCCTCGTCGCGCTCGTGGACGGCGCGGAGCAGCTCGAGGCCGTCCATCCCCGGCATCGCGAGGTCGGTCACCACCACGTCGGCCCCCTCGAGCGCCGCGAGGGCTTCGGCGCCGGAGGCGGCGAGGACCGCCTCGTGCCCCTGCGAG
The DNA here is from genome assembly GCF_022690765.1 of Anaeromyxobacter oryzisoli. GTDB lineage: Bacteria > Myxococcota > Myxococcia > Myxococcales > Anaeromyxobacteraceae > Anaeromyxobacter > Anaeromyxobacter oryzisoli. The sequence goes on from NZ_JALCZA010000021.1 coordinate 51,283, forward strand.
CGCGTCAGCTCCGCGAGGGCGGCGCGCACCGCCGCGTCGTCATCGACGAGCAGGATACGGGCCATGCCCCCCTCCCGCGGCGCACCGGAGCGGCAGCGTCGCGATCGCGGTGGTGCCCACACCCGGCGCGCTCTCGAACCGCAGGGCGCCGCCGTGCTGCACGAACGCCGCCCGCGCGAGGACCACGCCGAGCCCGGTGCCCTCGTCGCGCGTGGTGAAGAAGGGCGTCCCGACGCGCGCCAGCACGTCCGGCGCCATGCCGCGCCCGCTGTCCCGGATGCGGATCGACGCGATGCCGTCCACGCGCTCGACCTCCACGTCCACCCGGCCGCCGCGCGGCGTCGCCTCCACCGCGTTCGCGACGAGATTGAGGAGCGCCTCCTCGACCCGGCGCGGGTCGGCGTCCACGACCGCCTTCCCGGAGAGCCCGAGCGCGACGCCCGCCGCCTCGGCCCGCGCCGACACCGCCGCGAGCACGTCGCCGGCGATCGCGCCGAGGTCGAGCGGCTCGGGGGCCAGCGGCCGGAGCGGGCGCGAGAAGGAGAGGTAGTCCTGGAGCGTGCCCTGCATCCGCTCGACCTCGCGCTCGATCGTCTCGAGGCGCTCGTGGCTCGCCGCCTCGGCGGGGTTCCGCGCGCCGAGCTGCACGAGCGCCTTCACGGCGGTGAGCGGGTTCTTGAGCTCATGGGCGACCGTCGCGCCGACCTGCTCGAGGCTCCGCGCCCGCGCCAGCGCCGCGCGGGCCGCCGCCTCGCGCGACCGGAGGAACGCCCCCTGCGTGCCGCGCAGGGCGTCCACCGTGAAGGACACGTTGGTCCCGACCACCACCACCGCCACGAACAGCCCCGCGAGGACGATGAGCTCGAACGCCGGCGACGGCACCCGCGGCCCGACCCAGGCCGGCGGGAGCAGGGCGAGCACCACCGCCAGCGAGAAGGTGAGCGCGCCGAGCAGCGCGGTCCGGCGGCTCGGCCCGAGGATCGCGACGCCCGCGAGGAACGGGACGACGTGGGTCGCGACGAGCGGGCTCTCGAGGCCGCCGGTCATGGCGAGCTGGACGGCGCCCGCGATGGCGAACAGGAACAGGTGCACCGCGCGCCCGGGCAGGTCGCCCGCGCGATCCCAGAACAGCTCGCCCTCCCGGGTCCGCGGGATGCTCCGGAGCAGCACGAGCTCGGAGACCGTCTGGGCCAGGTAGCAGCAGACCAGCACGCCGATGCGCCACGGCGGATAGCCCACGAGGGCGAGCGCGGCGATGACGCCCCACAGGAGCGCCCCGTGCGCCAGCTTGGAGGCGATCAGCCGGCGCACCGACAGCGCGATGGCGCACGGCGTCCAGTCGGGGCAGGGGGCCACGTCCCCGCCGTTCGCAAGTTCCGGGCCAGCGCCGGCCGGCGCGCAGAAGGCGGCCGCGGCCGCCGCGCACTCCGCGCCCGCTGTCGGCGGGCTGGACACTCCGTCCGGTCCGTGAACGTCCTCTGGCACCGCGCCCCCTCGCTAGGGCTCCCCGAACACCCGGCGGAAGATCGTGTCCACGTGCTTCAGGTGGTAGCCGATGGCGAAGCAGGCGTCGATCTCGTCGGCGGAGAGGAGGCGGCTCACGTCCGGATCCCGCTTGAGCGCCGTCCGGAAGTCCACCTTCTCCTCCCAGACCTTCATCGCGTTCCGCTGGACGTACACGTAGCCCTGCTGCCGGGCGACGCCCTTCCCCACCAGCGCGAGGAGCACGCGCTGGGCCTCGTAGAGGCCGCCGGTGAGGTTCAGGTTCTCGAGCATCCGCTCGGGGTAGACCCGCAGGTTCTCGATCATCCCGGCGAAGCGGTTCAGCGCGAAGTCGAGGGTGATGGTCGCGTCCGGCGCGATCACCCGCTCCACGGAGGAGTGGCTGATGTCGCGCTCGTGCCAGAGGGCCACGTCCTCCAGCGACGCCAGCGCCCAGCCGCGGAGCAGGCGCGCCAGCCCGGTGAGGTTCTCGGACAGGATCGGGTTCCGCTTGTGCGGCATCGCCGAGCTGCCCTTCTGCCCGGGCGTGAACGGCTCCTCCGCCTCGCGCACCTCGGTGCGCTGGAGGTGACGGACCTCGATCGCCTGCTGCTCCAGGGTCGCCCCGGCGAGCGCGAGCGCGGTGAAGAACTCGGCGTGGCGGTCGCGGTTCACGACCTGCGTCGCCGCGCCCTCGCCGCCCTCGAGGCCGAGCTTCTCCATCACGAACGCCTCGACGCGCGGGTCCACGTTCGCGAACGTCCCGACCGCGCCGGAGATCTTCCCGACCGCGACGGTCTCGCCCGCGCGGGCGATCGCGTCGCGGCGCCGCGTCCAGGCGTCGTACCAGCCGGCGAGCTTGAGGCCGAAGGTGACCGGCTCGGCGTGGATGCCGTGGCTGCGGCCGATCATCGGCGTCCGGCGGTGCTCGAGCGCCCGCCGCTTCACCGCGGCCAGCACCCGGTCCACGTCGGCGAGGAGGAGCGCGGTCGCGTCGCGGAGCTGGACCGCGAGCGTCGTGTCGAGCACGTCGGAGGAGGTCATCCCCTTGTGCAGGTGGCGCGCGGCCGGGCCGCCCTTCTCCTCGACGAAGGTGAGGAACGCGATGACGTCGTGCTTGACCGTCCGCTCGATCTCGTCGATGCGCGCGACGTCCTGCGCGGAGAAGCGGTAGCCGTCGAACGTCCGCCGGAGCGTCGCCAGGTCCTCGGCGGGCACCTGGCCGAGCCCCACCATCGCCTCGCAGGCGAACAGCTCGACGTCGAGCCAGATCCGGAGCCGGTGCTCCGGGGACCAGATGTCGCCCATCTCGGCGCGGGTGTAGCGCGGGATCATGTCTGTCCTCCGGTTGAAGCCTACTGGTGACCGGTCGAGCCGAACCCGCCGTCGCCGCGCCCGCTGTCGGAGAGGGCGTCGACGAGGACGAGCTCGGCCTGCACGACCGGGGCGATGACGAGCTGGGCGATCCGGTCGCCCCGCGCGAACCCCACCGGCGCCTGCCCGTGGTTCACGAGCAGGACGCCGACCTCGCCGCGGTAGTCCGAGTCGATCGTGCCCGGCGCGTTGACCATCCCGATCCCGTGGCGCAGGGCGAGCCCGGAGCGGGGCCGCACCTGGCCCTCGTAGCCGGGCGGGATCTCGACGGCGAGGCCGGTGGGGACGAGCCGCCGCTCGCCGGGGGCGAGCGTGACGGCCTCGTCGGCGCGGAGATCCAGCCCGGCCGCGCCCGGGGACTCGTAGCGGGGGAGATCGAGCGGCGCGCCGCGGTTCGCGACGCGCCGGATCTGGATCGTGACCGCCACGACCTACGACTTGGTGGGCTCCGTCGGCGCCGCCTCGCCCTTCTTGCCGGCGGCGTCGGCGAGCGCCTCCTTGCGGCTGAGGCGGATCTTGCCGGAGCGGTCCACCGAGATGACCTTCACGAGCACCTCCTCGCCCTCGGAGAGCACGTCGCTCACGCTCTTGACGCGCTTGTCCGCCAGCTCGGAGATGTGGACGAGGCCGTCGGTGCCCGGGAAGATCTCCACGAAGGCGCCGAACTCGGCGATCTTGCGGACCGTGCCGAGGTAGGTCTTCCCGACCTCGGCCTCCTGGGTGAGGCTGCGGATCATCTTGATCGCCGCCTCGACCTTCTCGTTGTTCGGGCTGGCGATGGAGACGGAGCCGTCGTCCTCGATGTTGATCGAGGTGCCGGTGCGGGCGGTGATGTCCTTGATGGTCTTGCCGCCGGGGCCGATGATGTCCTTGATGCGCTCCGGGCGGATCTTGATGGTCGTGATCCGCGGGGCGTAGGCGCTGATCGACGCACGCGGCGTCTGGAGCGCCTTCGCCATCTCGCCGAGGATGTGCGCGCGGCCCTGGGCGGCCTGGGCGAGCGCCTTCTCCAGGATGTCGCGGGTCACGCCGCCGATCTTGATGTCCATCTGGATCGACGTGATGCCGTCCGCGGTGCCGCAGACCTTGAAGTCCATGTCCCCGAGGTGATCCTCGTCGCCGAGGATGTCGGAGAGGATGGCGATCTTCTCGCCCTCCTTGATGAGCCCCATGGCGATGCCGGCCACCGGCTTCTTGATCGGCACGCCGGCGTCCATCAGGGAGAGGCACCCGCCGCAGACGGACGCCATCGAGGACGAGCCGTTCGACTCCATGATGTCGGAGACGACCCGGACCGTGTAGGGGAACTTGTCCGGATCCGGCATCACCTGGCGGAGCGCGCGCTCGGCGAGGGCGCCGTGGCCGATCTCACGCCGGCCCGGGGAGCGGAGGAACTTCACCTCGCCCACCGAGAACGGCGGGAAGTTGTAGTGCAGCATGAACTTCTTGAAGCTCATGCCGGTGAGCATCTCGATGCGCTGCTCGTCCTCGGCGGTGCCGAGGGTCGTGGCCACGAGGGCCTGCGTCTCGCCGCGGGTGAAGAGGGCCGAGCCGTGGACGCGGGGGAGGAGCCCCACCTCGCAGGTGATCTTCCGGATGTCGGTCGTGCCGCGGCCGCCGATCCGCCGACCGCCGTCGGTGATCATCCTGCGCATGTACTCGTACTTCACGTCCTCGTAGTAGCCCTTGATCTCCTTCTCGCGGAGGACGAGGTTCGCGAGCTTCGCCGCGTCGCCGGCCGCCTCCTCCTTGAGCGCCGCGAGGAGCTCCTTCTTGATCTCCGAGAGCCGGCCGTAGCGGTCGTGCTTCTCGTCGCGGCCGTAGGCCTCCTTCACCTTCTCCCAGGTGAGCGCCTTCACCTTGGCGCGGAGCTCGAGGTCGTTCTTGGGCGGCTCGAAGGCGCGCTTCGGCTTGTTGCCGGTCGCCTCGCGGAGCGCGTCCTGCGCCTCGAGGAGCCCCTTCACGGCCGCGTGGCCGAAGAGGAGCGCGTCGATCATCACCGCCTCGCTCACCTCGGCGGCGCCGCCCTCGACCATGACGAGCGCGTCCTTCGAGGCGGCCATCACCACGTCGAGGTCGCACTCGGCGCGCTGGGCGATCGACGGGTTCGCCACGAACTGGCCGTTCAGGCGGCCGACGCGGACGCCGGCGATGGGGCCGTTGAACGGGATGTCCGAGATCTGGAGCGCCGCGGACGCGCCGGTGAGGGCGAGGACGTCCGTGTCGGTCTCCTGGTCGAAGGACACGACGGTCGCGATGATCTGCGTCTCGTTCGCGTAGCCCTCGGGGAAGAGCGGGCGGCAGGAGCGGTCCACGAGGCGGGAGGTCAGCGTCTCCTTCTCGGTGGGCCGGCCCTCGCGACGGAAGTAGTTGCCCGGGACCCGGCCGGCGGCGAAGAGCTTCTCCTGGTAGTCCACGGTGAGCGGGAAGAAGTCGATGCCCTCCTTCTTCTCGGCCGCGGAGACCGCCGTGACGAGCACGATCGAGTCGCCCGCGCGGACCCAGACCGCGCCGTGCGCCTGCTTCGCGATCTTGCCCGTCTCGAGGGTGATCTCCTTGCCGCCGACGACGGCGGACTTCTGAATGGGGGTCATGTGCACCTTCCTTCGGGCCGGCGCGCGTGCGCGCCTCGGCCCCTGGTCCCGCTGCGGCCGGTTCACGCCCTCGGGATCGGGAGGTGCCTCTGTTCCTCACTCCGCCGCCCCTCGCTCGGAGAGGCGGCCCAGTCGGAAACGGAAGCGACTTCTCGGTCCCTCGCGCGACCCGGTCCGGCGGGCGCGTTCACTGCATGTCTTCGCGCCTCCGACCCCGGAAGCGCGAGCGCCCCGGCCCAGTCGGCCGAGGCGCCGTTCCCGACCCCGCCTACTTGCGGATGCCGAGCTGATCGATGAGGGCCTTGTACCGGCCCTGGTCCGCCGTCCTGAGGTAGTCGAGCAGGCGGCGGCGCTGGCCGACGAGCTTCAGCAGGCCCCGGCGGCTGTGGTGGTCCTTCTTGTGCGTCTTGAAGTGCTCGGTGAGGTAGGTGATCCGCTCGCTGAGCAGCGCCACCTGGACCTCGGGAGACCCGGTGTCCTTCTCGTGCCGCTTGTACTTCGCGACGATCGCCTGCTTCTTCTCCTGGACCAGCGCCATAGCGTGCTTCCTTTCGGGGTTCGGGCTCACCGCAGCGAGGGCGAAGGCGCGCGCCTCGGGCCGCAGGGAGCCTCTCGTGAAAGCGGGGTCTTAAGCGATCCAGCGGGAGGAGTCAATGTTCGGGGGCCACGGCGGGCGGGCGGAGGTCCGCCGGCCCGAGGAGCACGCGCAGGGTCCGCAGGCGCCCGTCGCCCGGGCCGCAGACCGCGACGAGCCGCCCGTCCGGGGCGAGCGCGCGCGTGACGCCCGCGGGCGCGCCGGGGGGCCGGGCGACCGGCCGGCCGTGCACCAGATCGAGCGCCTGCTGCCACGAGAGGGGCAACGCCGGGACGAACCCGAGCGCGTCGGCGAGCGAGACGAGCCGCGCCCGGAGCGCCTCCGCGTCCTCGCGCGCGAGCGCCTCCGCGGCGTCGAGGGGGATCGCCTGCTCGATCCGGAAGCCGCTCGACATGGTGCGCCGGAGCGCGGCGAGGTGCGCCGGGACGCCGACCGCCCGCCCGACGTCGACGGCGAGCGTCCGGACGTAGGTGCCCTTGCCGCATCGCACCGTGAACCGCGCCAGCGCCAGGCCGTCCGCGGGCGGCGCGAGGTCCACGAGGTCGAAGGCGTCCACGCGCACCCGCCGCGGAGCGCGCTCCACGGCCTCGCCGGCCCGGGCGGCGCGGTGGAGCCGCCTGCCGCCGACCCGGACCGCCGAGTACATCGGGGGAATCTGATCGATCCAGCCGACGAGCCGGGCGGCCGCGGCGCGCAGCGCGTCGGCGGTCACGGCGCCGGGATCGCCGCGCGCGATCACCCGTCCCTCGCCGTCCTCGGTGTCGGTCGCCGCGCCGAGCGCGACGGTCGCCTCGTACGCCTTGTCGCCGTCCATCAGGAACTGCTGGAGCTTCACCGCGTCGCCGACGCACACGGCGAGCACGCCGGTCGCGGCGGGGTCGAGCGTCCCGGCGTGGCCGGCGGTGCTCGCGTCGAGCGCGCGGCTCACCCGCCTCACGACGTCGAAGCTGGTCGGGCCGGCGGGCTTGTCGATCACCAGGACGCCGGAGGGGCCGGGCACGTCGCTAGTCCCGCCGGTCGCCGGGGAGGTCCGGCGCCGCGGTCGCCTCGGCGCGCGCGGCGTCCTGCGCCTTCGCCTCCTTGAGGAGGCGCTCGATCCGGTCGCCGCGGGCGACCGACTCGTCGTAGACGAAGCGGAGGTGGGGCGTGTGGCGGAGCTTCAGGCTCCTCGCCACCTCGCGCTGCAGGAAGGTGGCGGCCGCGCGGAGCCCCTCGAGCGTCTGCTCGCGGACCGCGTCGTCGGCGTGGATCGAGACGTAGACCGTGACCTCCTTGAGGTCCGGCGACATCTTCGCGCCGGTCACGGTGACGAACCCGGTGATGCGCGGGTCCTTGAGACCGCGCGCGAGGACGGCGGTCAGCTCGTGCCGGAACTCCTCCGCGACGCGGGCGGGGCGGTTGTGGGTGGTCACTCTCGTTGCCTGCTTTCTGGCCGGGGCTTCGCGCGCCGGGCTCGGCGCCCGGCCTTCGTCCGTCCGCTACTCGTCGCGATCGTCCCAGCGCGGCCGGGGCCGCGGCCGCGGGAAGCGGGGCGCGGCCGGCGACTCGCCGCCCTCGTCGCGATCCTCCCAGGGCGCCGCCCCCTCGGCCTCGGCCAGGGTCCGGGTGGAGCCCTCGCCGATCCCGTCGCCGTACGGGACGATCTCGAGATCACGGTCGGTGACGAGGATCTGGCCGCCGTGCATCGACGACACGAAGTCGGCGACCTTGTCGAGCACCTCGTTCACGAACGCGTGGTCGTTGCCCACGGCGGCGACGCCGACCACGCTCTTCTGCCAGAGATCGTGCTCCGCGACCTCCGCGATGGACACGTTGAACCGCGCCTTCACCCGGTCCAGGGCGGAGCGGAGCAGGTGCCGCTTCGACTTGAGCGACCCCGGCTCCGGCAGGTGGACCGTCAGCCTGAGGACCCCGACGAACATGACCCACCTCCGCGGAGAGCCTCAGGCCGGGCGCAGGCATGCCGGGCCTCGGGCCGGGGAGAGACGCCCCCGGGGCCCCGAGGTCCGAGGCGTCGCGCCCTAATCGAGAGACTGGCGGATCTCCTCCAGCTCGTAAACCTCGAGGATGTCGCCGGCCTTCACGTCGTTGAAGTTCTCGAGCCCGATGCCGCACTCGAAGCCGGCGGCGACCTCGCGCACGTCGTCCTTCACCCGCTTGAGCGACGAGATCTTGCCGTTGAAGATCACCTTGCGGTCGCGGAGCACGCGGACGTGGCCGGTGCGCTTCACCACGCCCTCGGTGACCGCCGAGCCGGCGATGGCGCCCACGCGCGGGATGTTGAAGACCTGGCGGATCTCGGCCTTCCCGAGCGCCTTCTCCTTGATGATGGGCTCGAGCAGCCCGGCCATCTCCTCCCGGATCTTGTCGACGGCCTCGTAGATGATGTTGAAGAGCAGGATCTTCACGCCCTGCTGGCTCGCGATGCTCTCGACCTTCGTCTCGGGCTTGGTGTTGAAGCCGACGATGACGCCCGTCCCCGCCGCGGCGGTGAGGACGTCGGACTCGGTGATCGCGCCGACGCCCGCGTCGAGGATCTCGACCCCGACCTTCTTGGTCGCGGCCTTCTCGAGCGCCTGCGCCACCGCCTCGACCGAGCCCTGGACGTCGGCCTTCACGACGACGTTCAGCACCTTGCCGCCGCTCTTCGCCTTCGCGAAGAGGTCCTCGAGGGTCGCGCGCTTGACGCTCGAGAGCTCCTTCTGGCGCGCCTTCTCGGCGCGGTGCTCGGCGACCTCCTTGGCCGCCTTCTCGTCCTGGACGACGTCGAACTCGTCGCCGGCGACGGGCACGCCGGAGAGGCCGAGCACCTCGACCGGGTAGCCGGGCGGCACGTCGTCCACGTGGTCGCCGCGCTCGTTCATCATGGCGCGGACGCGGCCGTAGTGGCTGCCGGTGACGACCGCGTCGCCGACGCGGAGCGTGCCCTCCTCGACGAGCACGGTCGCGACCGGGCCGCGCCCCTTCTCGAGCTTCGCCTCGATGACGCGCCCCGCGGCGAGCTTCTCCGGGTTCGCCTTGAGCTCGAGCACCTCGGCCTGCAGCGCGATGTACTCGAGCAGCTCCGGGATCCCCTGCTTCGTGCGCGCGGAGACCGGCACCATGATGGTCGTGCCGCCCCACTGCTCCGGGACGAGCTCGTACTCGGTGAGCTGCTGCATCACGCGCTCGGGCGTGGCGCCCGGCTTGTCGATCTTGTTGATCGCGACGAGGATCGTCACGCCCGCGGCCTTCGCGGCCTTGATCGACTCGATCGTCTGGGGCATCACGCCGTCGTCCGCGGCCACCACGAGGACGACGAGGTCGGTCACCTGCGCGCCGCGCTGGCGCATCGCGGTGAAGGCCTCGTGGCCCGGCGTGTCGAGGAAGGTGATCGGGCCCTGCGCCGTCTGGACGCTGTAGGCGCCGATGTGCTGGGTGATGCCGCCCGCCTCGCCCGCGGCGACGTCCGCCTGGCGGATCGCGTCGAGCAGCGACGTCTTGCCGTGGTCGACGTGGCCCATCACCGTCACGACCGGCGGCCGGATGACGAGCTTCGACTCGTCCTCCGCCACCTCCGGGATGAACTCCTCGACCTCGAAGCCCTTCTTCTGGACGCTGTAGCCGAAGTCGGTCGCGAGGAAGGTGGCGGTGTCGGCGTCGATCTGCTGGTTGATCGTCGCCATCTTCCCGGCCTGCATCAGCTTGCGGATGAGGTCCGCCGCCTTCACGCCCATCGCCTGGGAAAGCTCGGAGACCGAGATCGACTCCTCGATCCGGATGACCTTCTTGTGCTCGGCCTTCTCGGTGATCTGCGTCTTGGCTCCCTTCTTCGTGGGCCTCTTCTTCTTGCCGCGGATCGGGATGTAGGCGCGATCGCTGATCGCGGCCTGGAGCAGCTCCTTCCCGCTCAGGCTCTTCGCGGCCTCCTCCGAGACGGGGCGGCCGGCGCCGCGGCGCCGGTTGCGGTCGCGGGAGACGTCGATGAACTCGCGGTCACGGCCGAGCGAGCCGGGGACGACCTTCAGCTCGCGGACGGGGCCGAGCGCGCGCGGGCCCGGGGCGACCGGGTACGAGGTGCGCGAGCCGGTGGGCGGCGTCACCCGGCGCACCGGGATGAGCGGCCGGGAGATGACCACCGCCTGCGTCGCGGTCGGCCGGAGCGTGCGCGGATCGACGGGCGGCTGCTGCGGCGCCGCGGACATGGGCGCCCCGGGGCGGGCCGGGCCCGCCGCGGGCACGCCGGGACGCGGCGGCTGCGCGGATACGCCGGGACGCACCGGCTGGCCAGCGGCGGGGCGCGGCTGCGCGGTGGTAGCG
>NZ_JALCZA010000022.1 GCF_022690765.1 Anaeromyxobacter oryzisoli
GCTCAAGCCCGGGCAGAAACCTGGACAGAAGCCGGAGAAGAAGGGCAAGTAGAGAACGTCACGCCGATGTGGAGCCGGGGGGGAATCCTTCTGCAACGACGGGGTCCCATCCCTCTGCAAACCGACAGATCCGTGTTCGTGGGGACATTCGACGACGCCCGACCGCTCGCCGCTGTGCCCGCAGCGTGACCTCTCGTGGGTTGCACCGTCGTGGGCTGCACCGGGATCTCGCCGTTTCAGCGTGACATCACGGCCAAGGGTGCGCACGACGTGAAGTCCTAGATTTCCGACATGTGGCACGTCTGGAACGGCGGCGGGTACGGGTGGTGGTGGCTCGGCATGCTCGGGATGGCTCTCTTCTGGGGCGTCGTCATCGTCGCGATCATCATCGCGGTTCGCGCGCTGGGAGACCGGGCGCGGTACGCAGGCCCCCCGGGGCCGCCCCGCGAGACCCCCCTCGAGATCCTCCAGCGGAGGTACGCGAGCGGCGAGATCGACAAGCGGGAGTTCGAGGAGAAGAAGAAGGACCTCTCCTGAAGGCTCGCGGTACTCGCACGGCGACGACCTGGCGGCGGTCGCCGGGTGGACGTGGAGGGGAGCAGCGCGCCGGCGCGGCGATCCCGGCCTGCGCGCCCGCGCCCCCGACCGCGAACACGATCCGCGTGGGGCTCCGCTCCTCGTCTCGCGGGAGCGGGCCCAGGAAGTGCGTCAGCTCCTCCGGCATGGAGCGGCGGAACTCCCCGGACGGATCGAGCCGCACGATGCGCGCCGCGAGGTCCCGCTTCAGGGCGGAGAGCGAAGGGCCGCCGACGAGCGCGTCCGGCAGCGGGAAGCCCGTGAAGAGGATGCGGTCCTCCGGCACGCCGTAGCTGCGCAGCCGGCGCGCGGCGCGCCGCGTGGGGACGAGGTAGCGGATCCGCGTCCGCGCGGGATCCCGCGGCGCCCAGATCCGGTTCACGTCCGTGTCGGTCACGACGCAGAAGATCCGCTCGCACCCGGCGAGGTCGGCGACGATCGCGGCGGAGTAGAAGGTCGTGACGAGCGGCGCGCCGGTCTCTCGCAGGTGCGCGACGAGCCCCGCGCCGAGCCCGCGGCGCGCGAGCCGTTCGAGCGCTCATGGTTCACCTCGGGTGGACCGGATCCACCGGGACCGCCGAGCCTTCCCTGGGGGAAGCGTACCGCCGCCGGTCGCGATCGGGGCCTCTCACGAAACGTCACGTGATCTCCGATCCTCCGTCACGGACCGGTGCCTTCATACGCCGGCGCGTGTGGCGCGCTCACCCCGGAGGTGCAAAGAGATGTGGAACGTAGCGAAGGCCGGGACGGCCCTGGACTCGTCCGCCACCGCGCTGTTTCGGATCGTCGCGCTCTGGATGGTGAAGCTGCTCATCCCGCTCTCGATCATCGCGCTGATGATGGGGGTCGCCCGCGTCGTCGTGGACCTCGCCCACATCTACAGGGGCCCGAGCATCGCCGAGGGCTTCGACCTCCTCCTGTCGGACATCCTGTCGATGTTCGTCGTCATCGAGCTGCTGAAGAGCGTCGTGGACTACTTCGAGGTCCACCGGCTGAAGCTCACGTTCGTCATCGACGCCGCGGTCGTGTTCCTCCTGCGCGAGGTCATGATCGGCGTCTACCGGCACGCGGTGAACGCCGCCGAGCTCGCGGCGATCGCGGCGCTCCTGCTCGTGCTCGGCGCCTTCCGGGTCGCGGCGGTCCGGTTCCCCCCCGAGGTCGGAAATGCGCCGCGCCCCTGACGTTGAGCCCGCCGGCTTCCACCGGCGCTGTCGGCTCTCTCCCAGGAGAGCGCGCGCGGTGCTGCGGCTGCATCGCAGGACGCTCGTCCCCCTCGCGATCGTGGCCGTGATCGCGTTCATGGCGCTGCACTGGACCTGAGCGGAAGCTAGAGCGCTCCCGTGAGCGCGTGGGGGATGCCCGACCCCGCTGCCGAGCAAGGGAGACGAGGCTGAACGCCTCGCAGCATTCCGGCGCGTCCGCGACGAGCTGCGCCGACGCCTCGCCGCGGTGTTCGCCCCGGGCCCTCGGCCGGGGCAGAGACCGTCCTGACGCCCGGGCCAGACGCGCATGGGGGCCGACCCGCCAGGCGCGCCCCCTGTCCGCTCGCCGCGAAGCGGGACTCCGAGGTTCCCCCTCGAAGGCGGGCGGTCGGGGAGCCACCATGGGCGTCGGAGATCGGAGGAGCTCACATGAGGCCGCTGCGGATTGCCTCGCTGACGCTCGCGCTCGCGTACCCCGCGCTGTCCTCGGCGGAGGCCGTGCCGTACTCGATCGGCCAGGACGGCTGCACGCTGCCCGACGGCTCCGGCAACGCGTTCTTCACCTCGGACGTGGAGGTGAAGATCGCCGACACCGGCACGGGCGGACTCACCGCGCGTTGCAGCGCCAGGCTCCCGGAGAGCACGCCGCGTCCGGCGCGTACGGTCAAGCTCGACGGCTCGTCCGGCGCCCTCTGCGTCGTCGCCGATCGCTCGACGCCGAGCTTGGATGCGATCGTCACGCCGGCACGCCGCGTCACGTTGCAGTGCCGGTTCAGGAGCTGCAGCGAGCTCCTGCCGACGTTCGGGGCCGCCGCGGTAGCGCAGTTCCAGACCGGCACGCATGGTGTGTGCTACACCGCCACGGCGAGCCCGGCCGGACAGGTCGCGCTCGGGATCCGGAACATGGGCGGCTCGACCTGGTTCAGGCTCTTCAGCGCAGCGGGCGTGGACGAGAACGTCTGGCTGCCGAACGTGTCGTTCTTACCGGTCACGGACCTCGCGCCCTGGTTCCATCCCACCAGCAGCGGCTATCAGGGGCTCGTCCACGAGCCCGGGCTGACGCCGCCGGTCGTGCTCCGTACCTGGGACGCGAGCGGCCTGAAGCTCGCCGACTCCGCGCACTTCGCGGTGAGCAGCACGCCCAGCGCGGAGGGCGGGAGCGTCGTCATCGGCAGGGAGTTCACGGGGATCGAGCTCGGGGCCCGGTACCTCGACTGGATCGACGCGTCCGGGTCGCTGACGCGGTCGGTCCCGATCGACGGGGCGCCCCGGTACCTCGTCCAGACCGCGGGCACGAAGCACGTCCTCGTCCTCGACGTGGGGCTGATGCCGTGGGAGCCGTCTTCGCCGTGGCAGGCGCGCTGGCTCGACGCGCACGGCGGCGCGATCACGAGCTGGTTCACGGTCGAGGCGACCGCGCACGGTCGGGGGCCGGCGCTCACGCCCCTCCTCGACGGCCGCGTGGCGCTCTTCGACGGCGCGAGCTGGGTCGCCGTGTTCGAGGACGGCGAGGCGCACGCCGACGCGCCGCCCGGATGGCTCGGGTCCCGCCCTGCGACCCGCCTCGCCACCATCGGGCGCGGGCGCGGCTACGCCGTCCTGCCCGTCCAACCCGGGGACGGCTCTTCCTTCACGAGCCGCTTCGAGGTGCTGACCGCGGAGGGCGAGAGCTGCGGCAGCGTCGACGTGCCATCGCCGACGCCGCCCGCCGGAGAGAGCTGGAGGCCGAGCGACCTGTTCGTCGGCGAGGACGGGACGCTGCTCGAGCTCGACTTCCAGTCTCCCACCAACCCCGGTGAGATCTGGTTCGGCGTGCACTGCGCGTACAGGTGGTGGCCGGCCTTGCTGAGGTAGCCGACCTCGCCGAGTCGAGGGTCAGCCGCGGCGCGTCCGGTCGAGCCGCTTCGCGCGGCGGCGCGGGCGTAGGACTGCGTAGCAGCCGAGCAAGAACCCCAGCAACGAGCCGGAGGAGCCCGCCGTCATGCTCGTGCACCCGCCGCCCGCGGCCGGGCGCTCGGCGAGCGGCGTGCCTCCGTCTCCCAGTGCGCCAGCGGCGTTGCAGACGGGCGTCCCCGCGCAAATGCCGCCGACACAGCGGTCGGACGTGGTGCACGCGTCCAGGTCGTCGCACGACGTTCCGTCCGGCTGCCCGATGCAGTCACACCAGAGCTCGGCGGTGAGCTGCGCGACGACGTGGTCGGCGGAGTCCCCGGCAACCCGGGCGAGGATCGTGACGTCGTGCGAACCGGACGAAAGCCCCGCGTCGCCGGATACGCCCACGTCGCCGCAACGGCTGAACAGGACATCGGGCGATCGCGTCGACCCGTACCGTGCGGTCACCACCCCGTCCGCGGCGACGCCACCATAGTCGGTGGTGCTCCACACGCTCCCGTCGACGACCACGGTCCAGCGCGTCACGGGCAGGAGAGGGACGGCCTCGCCGGAGGGCACGAACGCCAGCTTCTGCGAGACCGCCTCGACCGGTGCGACGCAGGCGCCGCTGTCGGTGCCGACCATGACCGTGCCGAGCTGGGGCTCGGTGGCGGCGACCGTGGCCAGGCTGCTCGGCCGGGATACCGCGCCGATCACGGTGAACCCATGCTCGACGAGGGCCGGTGGCGTTCCGTCCGTACAGCTCGACGACGCGCATGGGTCGGAGAAGACGAGCCGATACTGCGCACCGACGACGAGCGGCTGGCGGGGGACGAGCCAGCGCCACCCGAGGGTCGTGGGCGAACCTGGCTCCGCGACCACATCGCTCGGGACCGCCTCCCCGGCGGCGTCACGCAGCTCGAGCACCTGCGAGGCAGAGGTGCCACCGCACGCGAGCGTCGGAGCTCCGGCGAACGACGGCAGCGAGGTGACGTTCGCCGGCAGCGACGCTCCGTCCGCGGGCGCGGCGGTGGCGCCCAGGCAGGGGCGCTCACACGATTGCGCCGGACGTGGAAGAAAGGACGCGGCAAGACCTGCGAGCGGACTCCGACACGCATGGCTTTCGTCACGGTTCCCCCTCCCCGGTACGGCTTCCGATCTCACTGATTGTAACGAACACCGTCGGTAAGTGGAAGGCCATGCTTCAAATAGCGAGCAGCGGCATCCGTCCGGAATGACGCGCAGACTGGGATTTCGATGCGAGTGCGACGATCCGCCTCGGCGACGCGGCGTCCGAACGTGCGGCTGCTTCGCGTCTCCATGGCTCCCGCGGTAAAGGCCGGGGGTCACGAACAGTTAGCGACAGCGAGAGCCGTCGTTAACGTTCAGTCACACAACGTACGGAGGCGGGGGCTGCGTGCGAGCAGTCTCGAGCGGTACAGCTCGCGCGTGTCGCCTCGTTCGATTCGAAGCCCCTGACCGGTTTGTCAACTGTCGAAGGCAAAGCAGCCAAGTTACGGGCGACCTCGATCGCGGCTCGTCAGCGATCGCGCCGGACGAGCCGAGCAGAAGACGCAGCCGCCCGGCGGAGGTCGGCCTTCGCCTTGGGCGACCGCCTCTTTCCGGGCACGAGCCGCACCTCGGCACCGAGGGCGCGAGCGATCGCGAAAACCGTCATCATCGTCGGGTTCGCGTGCGCCGCCTCGATGCGACTGATCTCGCTCTGCTGGATGCCAGCCTTCACGGAGAGCTGCCGCTGGGTGAGGCCGCGCGCCTTGCGGAGCGCCAGGAGCTGCCCGGCCAGGCGAAAGTGCGCGTCGAACTCGGCGAGCTCGGCGACGGCCCTCGGGCCTTCGCGGAGCGCCTCGGTCTCCACCTCGCGCATGAAGTCCTGGAACTTGCGGCTCATCTGGGCTCCGGGGTGCCTCGTTCGGCACCCCTACAGATATGGGCGTTAGCCCATCACCTGTCAACCGGCTTGCGCCGCTGCCGGTTCTGCCAGTCCTTGAGCCGCATTCGGGCGACGGCGATCTCCCTGTCCTGCCGCTTCGCGGAGGTGTCCGCGCCCTTGTCGTACCCGCCGACGAGCAGGATGAGCTTGTTACCGTGCGCGTGGCAGAACACGCGGAGCAGCAACTTCGCCTCGCCGGCGTCGGTCCCGCCCGCCGCCGGTACGACCTTCGCGAGATCCGCCCTGCGCAGCCGGAACTCGAAGAGCCCTTTCCCGAGCGGCCGCCCGAACTCCGTGCCGCAGACGTCGATGCCGAGCTCCTGAAGCACGCGGTTCATCGCCGTGCCCAGGGCGCGGCGCTTTCGAGGCGTGAGGTCCTCGCGTAACCAGCGCAGGACCGGTACGTCGCCGTGCTCGTCCTCGTAGAACTCGATCTCGTACCGGGGCACGGTTGCGGATCTCATCACGAGGCCCTGTCGCCCGCCCGCACGGTGTTCGCTAACCGTTCAATTCACAGGTCGACAAGGGAGCGTGACGGTGAGTGCGTGATGGAAGGCGCCCGCCTGCAAGGGCGCCCAGCGGCCGGCCGGCAGGTGCCCTGGACCTCCATGTCCCGCACGGGACCCGTATCGCGGAGCCTTGAGGCGCTGCCCCGACGAGGCGTATTGATCAACTATCTGCTTGGCCCTCGCGTGGGGGCCCGCCATCGAGATCGAAGCCATGGTCGCTGAGACGCCGACGCTCAGGATCGAGGAGCTCCACCGCGAGCACGGCGACCGGATACGCCGGTACCTGGCTCGCCTCGTCGGCACGACCGACGCCGAGGATCTCCAGCAAGAGGTCTTCGAGAGGGCGCAGCGTGCGATCGGTACGTTCCGGGGCGACTCCCGCGCGCTGACGTGGCTGTACCGCGTCGCGACGAACGTCGCGATCGATCGCCTGAGGAGCGCCGGACGGCGTGCCGAGCTCGAGCGCGATGAGGTCGACGCCGGTTCGCTCCGCGGCATCGGCACCGCAGACGCGACGGACGAGCGCTCCATCGACGGCGAGGTCGATCGCAAGCGGATGCGAGAGTGCATCATGAGGGTGGTCGACGGGCTGCCGCCGAGCCAGCGCGCGGTCATCCTGCTCGGCGAGCTTCGCGGGCTCAGCGACCGCGAGATGGCGGACGCCCTCGGGATCTCGCTCGGGGCTGCCAAGATCCGGCTCCATCGGGCGCGCCGAGCCCTGAAGACGGCGCTGGAGAGCGCGTGCACCTTCGAGCGAGACGAGGTGAACGAGCTCGCCTGCGCGCCCAAGGTCGACGGCCTCGTCTCCCTCGACCGCCGCCGGTGAGCGGCACCCGTATCCTTCCTGGTCCGCGGTTCGTCTACGGAGGAGACGAACACGATGCGCCTCGAGATCGCTCGGGGCCATTGAAACCAAGGAACGAGAGATGAACCCGATGAATGCACAGAGACGCGGATTCCCGTTCTTCCCGGTGGTGCTGTTCGCGGCGGCGGTTGCGATCGTCGTCGTCGCGGCCCTGACCACGTGGTGGGTGCTGCTCGCCCTCATCCCCGTGACGATGATGCTCGGCTGCGCCGCGATGATGACGGCGCACGGGCGGATGTCGTGCGGCCCGAGCGCGCGGCGGGGTTGCTGCGCGGGCGGCACCGCATCTGGAGAGGTCAGCCCCCGCTAGCGCTGTTCACGCCCGCCGGAGCGCTCGACTGCGGCGCTGCCGCGACTCGGCGGCGGAGATGGCGGCGAGGAGCGCGCTCACGTTCGGTGGATCGCGAGGCCGCCGACGGCGGACGAGGTGCGGCTCGATGGCGAGGGAGAGGTCGTCGCCGACGAGCACCCTCGCGAAGACGCGCGCTCCTAGGATGACGCCACCAGTCGGAGAAGGCGCTCCGCGCCCCGGGGCGGCTCGGGGGCAAGGCCGACCACCGCCAGCTGGCGGGAGAGGGAGCGGACCTCGGCGAGGTAAGGCGCCTCCGTGGCGCGGCGGGCCGCAAGGACGGGATCGCGGGTCACGACCGGCGCGAGGCTCTGATTCACTATCCAGGCGAACGGGGCGATCTCGGCCCGGGCGAGGTCCTCCTGCAGCGCCTGGGCCTCGTGAACGGGCGTCGCCTCCGGGAGGGTGACGAGCAGGACGCGCGTGAAGTCCGGGTCGCGGAGGCGCGGCAAGAGCTGCTTCACGGACTCCGGCATGCGGCTGCCCTGGCGCAGCACCTCGCGGTGATACGACTCGGCGGCGTCGAGCAGCAGGATCGTGTGGCCCGTCGGAGCGGTGTCGAGCACGACGACGCCGTCCTCGCCCTCCGCGACGGTGCGCGCGAACGCCCGGAAGACGGCGACCTCCTCGGTGCAGGGAGAGCGGAGATCCTCCGCCAGCAGCGCGCGCCCCTTCTCGTCGAGCTGTGGCCCGACGGAGCCCATCACCTCGTCGGTGTAGGCGCGCGTCTCGGCGGCCGGGTCGATCCGGCTCACCGCGAGCCCCGCGACCGCAGTAGCGACGGCGTCGGCGACGTGCGCGGCGGGATCCGTCGTGCTGAGGTGGACCCGCAGGCCGCGCCGGGCGAGCTCCACCGCGATGGCCGCCGCGAGGGTGGTCTTCCCGACGCCCCCCTTTCCCATCGTCAGGACGACGCCCCGCCGCGAAGCGGCGAGCGCGTCGATCAGGGGGCGGAGGCCCGGCGCTCCCGCGGGGGCTGCGGCGGGAACGTCCCCGACCGTCACCGGCGCGTCGATCCGCCGGAGCGCGTCGATCCCGAGGAGGGCACCGGCGCGGAGCGGCAGGTTGGTCCGAGGCAGCGTGCGCAGCGCCTCGGGCATGGACGCCAGCGCGTCTCGCCCGCGCCGCTCGAGCGCAAGGGCGAGCGGATCGTCGCTCCGCGCCTCGAAGACGGCGTTCACGACGAGGCGCTGGTTCCGCACGCCGAGCGCCTCGAGCTCCGCGCTCGTCCGCGCCGCCTCCGACAGCGCGGACGACTCCGGGCGCGTCACCAGCACCATGGTGGTGCGCGCCGGATCCGCGAGCGCCTTCACCGTGGCCTCGTACAGCGCCCGCTCCTTCTCGAGGCCCGCGAGCGGCCCGAGGCAGCTCGTGCCGAACGCGCTCTGCTCCACGAACCCGGTCCAGGCCGAGGGCAGGGTGAGGAGCCGGAGCGTGTGCCCGGTAGGCGCGGTGTCGAAGAGCACGTGGTCGAATTCGGCCGTGGCGGACGGATCGCCGAGCAGCCGGGCGAACTCGTCGAACGCGGCGATCTCGACCGTGCAGGCGCCGGAGAGCTGCTCCTCCATGCTCTTCACGGTGGCCGGCGGCAGGAGCTCCCGGTACGGCCCGATCACGCGGTCCCGGTAGGCGCGGGCGGCCGCCTCCGGATCCAGGTTGAGCGCGAACAGGCCCGGCAGGCCGCCGACCGCCGTCGGCCTCGTGCCGAGGGAGGTCCCGAGCACCTCGTCCAGGTTCGACGCGGGGTCGGTCGAGACGAGGAGGACGCGTTTCCCGGCGTCCGCGAGGCCGACTGCGGTCGCGCAAGCGACCGACGTCTTGCCGACGCCTCCCTTGCCGGTGAAGAAGAGATGGCGTGTCGCGATCCGGACGAGATCCATACGCGCTCAGCAGCACTTCTTCTTCGAGGAGGGCTTCGCGATCCCGACCGGCGCGGCATCCGACGGCGGGCAGCACGCCGCCGGCGTGTAGAGCGACTCCGGGGCGTCGAGGCCGACGAGCGCCGCGAGCGCCTCACGGTCGGGATACCGGCCCTGCGCCGCGATCTTCCCGTCCACGATGAGCATCGGGAGCGCGTCGGCGCCCGCGCGCATGGCCTGCGCGACCATGGGATTGCTCACGAAGGCCGCCGGACCTTGCGAGAGGTTGAACCGCTCGACCTCGACGCCCTTTGACTTGAGCCACTCGAGATCCGCGGCGAAGCGGACCAGCGCCGGGTCGACCTGCGGGCCGCAGACGCCGGTGGAGCAGCACATCGGGGGATCGAAGACCTGCACCTTGGACATTGATCTCTCCTGGTTCAGCGGGCGAAGACGACGGCGAGGCGACGGCGGAGCTCGTCGCGGACGTCCCGGAAGGCCTGCAGCTTCGCCTCCTCGGATCCGGCGGCCGCCGCGGGATCGGGGAGCCCCCAGTGGACGCGGACAGCCCTTCCGAGAAAGACGGGGCAGACCTCCTCCGCGCAGAGCGTGACCACCACGTCAACGTCGTCGGACGGGATCTCGTCCACGTGCTTCGACCGCTGGCCGGAGATGTCGATGCCGATCTCGGCGAGCGCCCTGACCGCCAGGGGGTTGAGGTGGGAAGGCGCGGAGCCTGCCGAGGAGACCTTCACCCCGGCCGGCGCCAGCGCGCGCGCGATCCCCTCCGCCATCTGGCTCCGAGCCGAGTTGGCGACGCACAGGAAGAGGACGTGGCGCGTGAGCGCGGAGCGGATCTGCGCCGCCTCGGACTTCCAGTCAGCGCTCACGGCATCCTCCCGGCGGCCGGCCCGTCGATCTCGACGGCGCAGTTGGCCACCCGCGCGAGCTCGCCCGTCACCCCTGGGAAGTAGCGGTCGCGAAGCCGCAGCGCGACGTTCACGAGCCCGATGAGGACCGGCACCTCGACGAGCGGGCCGATCACCGCAGCGAAGGCGACGCCGTGGTGCATGCCGAAGGTGGCGACCGCGACGACGATGGCCAGCTCGAAGCCGAGCGCGATCCATGCTGCGAAACGGTCGACCGGGCGAGCGGGGGTGGCACTCATTGGCTATCGGACTCTTATCGTAGATGGCCGATGATTCCAAGCTCTGCCCACGAAGGGGGACGCGGTGCGGGAGTGAAGCCGGGTGGCGCTACGCCAGCAGGCCCCACGCGATCTTGATCGCCACGGCCACGAGGGCGGCGGCGAGGAGGCGCTTCACCTGCGCCCCCTTCAGCTTGTCGGTCATGAGCCAGGAGCCGACGAGCGCGCCGGTGGCCGAGGCCGTCGCCGTCACCCCGACGGTCGATGGATCGATGCCGGCGAGCGAAGCGTGACCCAGGAAGCCTGCCAACGACGCGAAGACCACGGCGAACGAGGT
This sequence comes from Anaeromyxobacter oryzisoli, assembly GCF_022690765.1. Taxonomy (GTDB): domain Bacteria; phylum Myxococcota; class Myxococcia; order Myxococcales; family Anaeromyxobacteraceae; genus Anaeromyxobacter; species Anaeromyxobacter oryzisoli. The sequence goes on from NZ_JALCZA010000022.1 coordinate 10,668, forward strand.
CGTGGCCGACGCGCGGCGCGGCTCGACGCCGGAGGCGACGAGCACTGGGGCGATGACGTTCCCGCCACCCACGCCGAGGAGCCCCCCGACGAACCCCGCGACCGCCCCCACGGCGGAGCCGAAGAGCGCCGCGCGCCGGAGAGACGGCGATTCGGTGCGCGCGTGTGGCGACGGCCGGAGCATCATGTAGGCGGCGAACAGCAGGAACAGAACGAAGAGCGCGAGGAGCGTGCTCCGGTCGATCCCCTGGCTCACCCACGCACCGAGCGGCGAGAGCACCGCCGCGACGAGGAGGATGGCCAGGCCGAGCCGGTAGTCGATGAAGCCGCGGCGCCCGTTCCGGATCGAGGCCACGGTGAGCGCGACGGCGTTGAGCAGCAACGCCGTCGCCATCGCGGCGTGAAGCTCGATCCCGAGCGCGATGAAGACCGGGATGAGGATGAAAGCGGCCCCCACGCCGGCGACGGTGAGGACCGTCGTGAAGGCGAAGGTGACGGCGCCGGCGGCGAGGAGGATCAGGAGTCCGTCCCGAGGGCGCGGGGATCCGCGAGGAGCTTGCCGTCGCCGCTTCCGAGCCGGTGATAGCCGGCCCAGAGGAGCGACCCGCCCAGGGGAGGTGTCCAGCGGCGCTCATGGGCGCTCTAGACAGCCTTCTGCGAGCAAGGGATGCAGACCTTGCCGGCGGCGGAGGGGCGGAGGTACTCGTCGACCACCATCTCGCCGCAGATCGCGCAGACCGTCGTTCCGAAGCTCTCGGTCTTCTTCTCGACCTCGGTCTTGAGCTCCGGTCCGATCGAGAGGAGCTGCTCCTGGGGGGCGTTCATCACCTGCTGGATGAGCGGGTCGACGACGTCCTCGGGCACCTTCGACGCTGGAACCCCCTTCATCCTGTACTCCAGGAAGAACTTCGTCTGCTTCATCCCCAGCTGCGCCTTCGCGAGCGGGACGACGCGGACGGAGCGGCCGGTTGCGCGGTCCACGAGCGTGACGCCGAACTTGCCGTAGCCGGCCTTGCGGATGTTCCCCTTGCCGAACGTGCAGCCGGTGATCATCTGGACGCCGTCGGCGAAGCAGTGGGCGCAGTGGTCGTCGCCCAGCTCCACCACGGCAAACAGATCCTTGTCCTTCGCGCGCGCGACGACGAGCGCGTTCATCGCCGCGGCACCGGCCCGGAGGCCGAGCGGCATGGCGGGGCACTTGTGGCCGTGGAGCTGCTGGCCGGCCTTCAGGAATTCCTTGGGATCGATCATGTGGCACTCCGCGGTGGGGCGCGAGAGTGCGCCCGTCGGAGCTGAAGCTAGGCCCCCGGTCGTCGGCAGGTCGTTGAGTGCAGGCAAACGGCGTCGCAATGATCAGCTGGCGGTCGCGAGTTCCGCCTGCCGCAGCCCGTTCACGTCCAGGACCTGGAACCGACGTGGCGCGAGGCGATGGAGCACTCGCGCCTCGACCAGCTTCGTGATGGCTCGCGAGAGACTCTCTGGCGCGACGCCGATCGCCGCGGCGAACTCCGAGGAGCGGACCGGCAACTCGATGACGGTCAGTTGCCCCTCGGCGAGCCCCTCCGGGAGGAGCGCCGCGAGCGCGGCAGCGACCCGCGGCAACACCTCGGGTACGGAGGAGCGCTCGATACGGTCGAACGCCTCGCGCAGGCGCGTCGCGAGCAGCCGGACCAGGGCGAGGGCAACCTGGGGATCGCGCGCGAACGCGGCCTTGAGGTCCGAGCGCGATACGACCAGCGCCTCGATCTCGTCCAAGGCCTGTGCGGTAGCCGGATAGGGCCGGCCGTCGAGGAACGGCATGAAGCCGAAGACGTCGCCGGGGCCGAAGAGAAGCAGCGTCACCGCGTTGCCGTTCGGGAGGACCCGGTAGACCTTGACGCGCCCCCGCTCCAGCGCGACCAGCATCCCCGCTTCCTCGCCCTCCCGCCAGAGGAGGGCGCCCGGCGTGAAGACGCGGCGCCGTGCGTGCGGCGCGAGGAGCGTTCGCACCTCTCGCCCCAGCCGGTCGCGCTCGCTCCCAGGTGGCTGACTCGTCGGCGGCATGCCGGTGAAGTGTAATGCCCTGAGTCGATGGCCCAAAGCGCCCGGCGTTGCCTTCCGTCAACGAGCCGCTGTTCCGGGGCGATGCGCTCGGACCGCGCCCTCCTGCCCGAGCTCCGCGGAAGGCATTCGAGATCACGGAGCTTCGGCGCCCTGTTGGCGCCACAGTTTATCGGTGCTAAACGATGAGTCTTCAGTTCGCCCGCGCCACCTTCTTCGTCGCCGTCGGGAGCCAGTCAGATGAGAGCGAGCCGAACCATCCTTCCCTGGGCCGCAGCAGCGGTCCTCGTCGTATGCGCTCCGGGGTGCGGCAGCGGGCGAACGAATCCGGGCGCCGGGGCGTCCGCCGATTGCACGCCCTCCGCCGCAGGGCAGTCCGCCTGTATTTTCACCGTTGCCGGCCAGTCTTCGACGCCGACTCGTGCACGGATGCCTCGACTCGTGGACGTCGGCGCCGGGAAGTGCATCCCGTGCAAGGCGATGGCGCCGATCCTCGCGCAGTTGCGCACCGACTTCGCGGGTCGCATGGAGGTCGAGTTCGTCGACGTCTGGGTGAACCCCGACGCCGGACATCCATACGGGATCCGCATGATCCCCACGCAGATCTTCTACGGCGCCGATGGTCGGGAATGGAGCCGCCACGAGGGCTTCATGTCCCGTGAGGAGATCCTCGCGCGGTGGAAGTCTCACGGGATCGCATTCTGACGGCGACGCGATGGTGGAGCTCCTCACGGCGTTCGGCCGGGCCTTCGAGGCCTCCGCGGCGCTCGCCCTCCCGGCTGCGTTCGCCTGGGGGGTGCTCTCGGTAGCGCTGAGCCCCTGCCACCTCTCGAGCATCCCGCTCGTCGTCGCCTACATGAGCGGCGGCGATGAACTGCCGACCGGCCGAAGGGCGGTGGTGCTCGCGGGAAGTTTCGCGGTCGGCATCCTCGCCTCCATCGCCGCCGTCGGCGCCGCCACCGCGGCCGCTGGTCGGATGGTGGGCGACGTGGGGCGCGGGGGGACCTGGGCGCTCGCCGCGGTCTTCCTCGCCGTGGGGCTCAACCTGATCGGGATCCTCCCTCTGCCGACCTGGTCCGCGCCCACCGGCACGCCGCGCCAACGGGGCACCGGTGGCGCGCTCCTGCTCGGTCTGCTCTTCGGCGCCGCGCTCGGCCCCTGCACCTTCGCCTTCATGGCGCCGCTCCTCGGCCTCGCCTTCCGGGCCGGGGCGGAGCACGCCCTGTACGGCGTGCTCCTCGTCGGCCTCTTCGGGCTGGGGCATGCCCTGGCCATCGTGGCAGCGGGCAGCTCGGCTCAGGGTGTCCAACGCTGGCTGGCCTGGAAGGGCGGTGCACGCACCATCGCCGTGCTCCGGGCCTTCGCTGGCGTCGCGGTGATCGCCGGCGGCCTCTACTTCCTCTACACCGTGATGTGAGTCGTTGAGCCTACCCGTTGAGCCTCTCCGTCGTGGGGCCTTGGAGCGCGCGTTCAGGCCCGCGCCCGGAGCCACGCGGCGAGCTGCGCTACGAACCGCTTGTTTCGCTCCGGCCATGGGTTCGCGGTCGCGTCGGCGTCCTTGGCCTCGCGCATGACGATGCCGGGGTGCGGCAGATGGGCCGCGTCGACCTCGATCTCGCCAATCCGCAGCCGGCGGACGTCACCGCCGAGGAGCTTCGTCCGGGCGGCGTCCCCGCGGGTGTTCGTCACGATGCCCGCCACCTCGGCCCGTCGACGTCGAACCCGGTGACGAAGCCCACGAGCGCCGAGGGCGGAGTCGGTGGCGTTCCACTCCCCGGCGGCCTGCTCGCAGAAAGGCGAAGGCCCCGAGGCCAGTCGCCTTCGCGAGGAGCCTCGGGGCCTTCAGATGGTCGGTGCGACTGGATGTGAACCAGCGACCACTTGCACCCCAATCGACCGGAAGAGCAGCGCAGCGGTTACCCAGCCGTTCCAACCCGTGGTAGGCCGCTCGGAGGCGGGACGGCCGGTGCGGTCCAGCCGTCCCAAGCCGTGGCCGAGCTCACCAGAGAATCTGCTGCCCGGCTGCTGCCACCACCCGCCCGCCGGCACCCCACCTACTTCGTCTCGCAGTACCAGGGAAGCGATGCCCACTTGTCGTGGGCGTCCCACCCGTAGAGCTGGACGCAGGTGCGGCCTCTGGCCGTCTTGGCCTCGCGGACGAGCAGGTGCTTGGGGTCCGGGTTGCGCCGCGCCGCCGCCTCGAACGCCTTCGCGTCAGCGAAGAACTTCTTGAACCTCGGGAACGTCTTCTCGAAGTCCGGTTCTGCACGAACCTTGGCCCCCTCCACCCAGACCCGCGTCACCGGGTTCAGATCCCTCTCAGTATCCCGCGCCTCGACAAGGCGGTCGCCGTCCGGGAGCGGTAACCCGCGCTCGGAGGAGCTGATCAGCATGCCTCCAACCTGGCCCCATTCGCTCTCGCTGAACCACACGGACTGCGCCTGACGACCGACAAGGTCTCCCTCTGGACCGACATCTGCGAAGTCCAGGACCGCGGCCTTCAGCGCGTCGTAGAGGACGGCCACGAGGCGGTCGGCGTTCGGTCTGCCGTTCTTGCGGAGGAAGAAGAGAACCCGCTCCTGGTCGACCGCGACGGCGTCCGCCCTATTGCAGAGGGTCCCAATCTTCCACTTGTGCAGCTTCGGGTCCACGGGGTCGAGCATCCACCAGCTCGTGGGGTACTGCCCCGGCCACCGGACCTCTGCCTTCTTGCCGGCCTTCTCGAAGACGAGCGTCATGTCGTCCTCGTCGAAGCAGCCGGTCGGCGAGGCCAGCGAGATGCGGACCGTCATGCCGTTGAACGAGCAGAGGTCGGAGTCGACCTCCACCGGGGTCGCGGGAGCCTTGCCACACCACGCATCCGTCGGCCCGGCCGGGACCGGATTGGCCGCCAACGCGACCGCATGAACAAGAGCGAGAAGCGGAGACATCACGGACGACTGTAGCGCAGCGTTGTTCGCCCGTGGGCTAAGAACAAGCGGGACTGCCCCGCTGCCGAGAGGGGGCACCCGGCGGCGTTGACCGGGTGCCCCGCTCCAACTATCGCCCCGGCGCCGCTTTCCTCCGGACACGATCACCTCGACCACGGCGAGCGCGATCTCGAACAGGAGCGGCAACGACGCGCGATGCCACGAACGCATGGCGACCTCCCGCACCCGCAGGCGCCTGCGGAACAAGGGGAAGCGGGAGGGCGGAGCTGAAGATCGAGAAGCCAGGCGGCAGCGGAGCGGTTGCGCGTGTGGCGGCGCGCCGTGCGTGGCCGTCCGCCCGGCGCCGACGAGACGCCGGCACGGGCCGCCAGGTCGGCGCCGAGGCGGCGTAGGCGCGCGAACACCCACGAGATGGAGGTCTTGATCCATCCCGGTGGAAGGGGCCTCAGGCTCGCCGGTGGGTCTCCCCCATTACGACCACACGTGCGGGACGTCGGTCTGCGCTGCGTCGCCAGTTATGTACTCGAACAAGCCCAGGGACACGGCGACGTGGTGCGTTCGAGTCGTGACCGGGCGGTGTGCCCCTCGGACGTCTCCGCCGGGGCCTGCACCACTGGAGGAGCGCACGTGACTTCTAGGAACGGAATCGCAGTCGCCGTGGCGGTGCTCGGTGCGGCTAGCGTCGCGCTCGGCGCCGAGTACGGCACACGCGAAGAGGCGAAGGCGATGCTTGACGAGGTCGTCGCCGAGATGAAGGCGGACAAAGCGGCGACGCTCGACAAGATCAACAAGAAGGGCTTCAACGACCGAGACCTCTATCCGTTCTGCAGCGGCCCTGACGGGAAGATCACGGCGCACGGAGCGCTCCCGGAGCGGCTAGGCGTGGACCAGGCGACGCTGAAGGACTCCGCAGGGAAGCCGTTCGGCGCGGAGATCCGGAAGGTCGCGGAGCCCGGGAAGATTGCTGAGGTGATCTACATGTACAAGCGCCCCGGCAGCACCGAGCAGGAGCCGAAGGTGAGTCTCGTGACGAAGGTCGATGATCAGGTCTGCGCGGTCGGCTACTACAAGAAGTGACGGCCGCGGCGCCGCCGCGCGTGCTTGCGGGCGCGCGGCTTCAGCAACACGACCCCAGACCCAGAGTTCCCGATCTCGACGGTCGCGTCTGGGAGCCTACAAACCCCCAGCCCTTGTGAACAGAGGGTCCCTGGTCCCTTAGGTTCGTCCAGGAGCCCGGTGATACTGGTGGAAAGGGGGCCCAACCTGGCCGGTGGGGACAGAGTCGCTCGGAGACCTCGCGGACGGCGAGGAGCGGACGACGCGAATGACGCCCTCGAACCCGCCCCTGGTTCGCGGGCCCGAAAACCGGAAAAGGCGAAGGCCGCAGGCCCTCCGGTTTCCCGGGCGAGTCTGCGGCCTTCAGATGGTCGGGGCGACTGGATTTGAACCAGCGACCACTTGCACCCCAAGCAAGTGCGCTACCAGGCTGCGCTACGCCCCGGTACTGGGGACGCGATAGGTAGCATCGGGGGCCCCCGGGGTCAACGGGGAAGACCGGCTGCCGGGCGGGCGCGGGGGCGGTCGGCGCGCGAAGCCGGGCGCGGGAGGCGAACGGAGTCCGGGCGGCCTCACTTCACGAGCGGCGCCACCTTCTTGAACTCCGCGGTCCCGGCCTGGTGCAGCAGGTCGAAGATCGCGGTCTCGGCGGTGGTGATCACGGCGCCGGCCTCCCGGCACAGGTCGAGGCCGACCCGGCGGTGCTCCTCGGTCCGGCTGGACACGGCGTCGGCGCAGACGTGCACCTCGTACCCCATCGCGACGAGGTCGCGGGCGGTCTGGAAGACGCAGACGTGCGCCTCCATCCCGGCGATCACGACCTGCTTCCGCCCGGTGGCCTCGAGCGCGGCGGCGAAGCCGGGGTCGGCGCCGCAGGAGAAGTGCATCTTCTCGATCGGCGCGGCGGGGAGCGGCTCGCGGAGCTCCGGGAGGGTCCGGCCGAGCCCCTTCGGATACTGCTCGGTGGCGAGCACGGGGAGGCCCAGTTCCTTTCCGGCACCGATGAGCGCCTTCGCGTACTTCACCAGGCGGGCGAGCGCGTCGGGCGGCATGGCGGGCGTGAGCCGATCCTGGACGTCCACGATCAAGATCGCTGCACGGCTCCGGTCCAGCTTCGGCTTCGGGGTCATGTGCACCTCCGGTCGGATGGTCGAGCGGTCAGGGTGCCCCGGGACGATTCCACGTCGCACGTCTCTTCGGGGGCGGGTCGCGAGCGCTGCGGCCTTCGACTCCGTGGCCTGGGCTCAGGGCGAACGGGAAGCTTAGGCCGAACGGGGACACGGCTGGCGCTTCGGCCTTCGACTCCGTGGCGGCTTTGCGGCCACTACGCTCAGGCCGAACGGGGGGATGGGCCTTCGACTCCGCGCCCGCCTTGAGCGGTTCGGCCTTCGACTCCGTGGCCGCTTTGCGGCCACTACGCTCAGGCCGAACGGGAAAGCTCAGGCCGAACGGGGACACGGCTGGCGCTGCGGCCTTCGACTCCGCGTGCGCTTCGCGGCCGCTACGCTCAGGCCGAACGGGGAAGCTCAGGCCGAACGGGGACACGGCTGGCGCTGCGGCCTTCGACTCCGCGTCCGCTTCGCGGCCGCTACGCTCAGGCCGAACGGGGAAGCTCAGGCCGAACGGTGGGATGGTCCTTCGACTCCGCGCCCGCTTTGCGGCCGCTACGCTCAGGCCGAACGGGGAAGCTCAAACCGACCGGGGCTTGCGGTCCCTGCTCAGAACGATCGGTTCACACCGCATACCCCGCGGCGCCGGCCGCGGCGGCGGCCTCGGGATCGATGGCGACGTCCACGCAGTACACGGCCCCGGAGGCGAACGCGCGTTCGAGGGCGGGCACGAGGTCGGCGGGGTCGTCCACGTGCTCGCCTCGCCCGCCGAGCGCCTCGACCACCCGGTCGTAGCGGGTGGGCTCGAGCCGCGTCGCGACGGCGTGGTCGTCGCCGTAGAGCCCGCGCTGCGGCACCCGGATCTGCCCCCAGGCGGCGTCGTTGCCCACCACGACGACCATCGGCAGCCGGAACCGGACCGCGGTCTCGTAGTCCATGCCGTTCAGGCCGAACGCGCCGTCGCCCTGGATCACGCAGACCGGCCGGGCCGGCTCGAGGAGCTTCGCGGCGATCGCGAAGGGCGCCCCGACGCCGAGGCAGCCGAGGGGGCCGGGGTCGAGCCAGCGCCCCGGCCGCGGGAGGCGCACCACCTTCGCGGCGACGCCGACCACGTTGCCGCCGTCCCCGACGTACGTCACGTCGCCGGCGCGCGAGGCCACGGTGTCGATCGCCTTCGCGAGCCGGAAGTGGTGGATGGGGCGCTGGTCGCTCTCCTCGAACGCCCGCTGCCGCGCCGCGCGACGAGTCTCCACCTCGCGGAGGTGCGCGCTCCAGGTCGCCGCGCCGGGGGAGAGCCCGGCGGCGTCCGCGAGCGCCGCGAGCACGCTGCGGGAGTCCCCGACGATGCCCACGTCGATGGGCCGGTTCCTCCCGATCTCGGCGGCGTCGAGGTCCACCTGGATCACCCGGGCGCCGGCGGCGAAGGTCGGCTCGGTCCCGTAGCCGACCCGGAAGTCGAGCGGCGTCCCGACGTCGAGCACCACGTCGGCCTGCGCGAGCGCCTCCTTGCGAGAGGCCTGGAAGAACGCCGGGTGGTCCGGGGGGAGGGCGCCGCGCCCCATGCCGTTCAGGTAGACCGGGAGCCCGGTGCGCGACGCCAGGCGCTCGAGCGGCGCGGCCGCGTCGTCCCACCAGATGGACGAGCCGCCGAGGAGGATGGGCCGCTCGGCGTCGGCGAGCAGCTCGAGCGCCTCCTCCAGCTTGGCGAGATCGCCGGGGGAGCGCGCGTCGGTGCGGTAGTGGACCTGGGCGTCGGCGAGGGCCGCGTCGGCGCCGTTCGAGAGGACGTCCCAGGGGAGCTCGAGGAACACGGGCCCGGGCCGGCTGGCCCGCGCGACCCGGAACGCCTTCGCGAGGAACGACGGCACGAGCTCGGGGGAGGGCACGCGGTCGGACCACTTGGTGATCCCCGCGAAGAGCTGCGTCTGCGGCATCTCCTGGAGCGCGCCGCGCCCCTGGTTGAACGTCGGCGCCGCGCCGCCGAGGAGCACGAGCGGCACGCTCGCGGCCCACGCGTTCGCGACCCCGGTCACGGCGCCGGTGACGCCGGGGCCGGCCGTCACCACGGCGACGCCCACCCCGCGCGTGAGGCGGGCCCAGGCGTCGGCGGCGTGCGCGGCCGCCTGCTCGTGGCGGGTGTCCACGAGCCGGATCCCCTCGTCCACGCAGCCGGCGTAGATGGGCGCGACGTGCAGGCCGGGGAGGGTGAAGACGGTGGTGACGCCCTCCCGCGCGAGCATCCGCGCGACCAGCCGGCCTCCGGTGAACGTTTCCATCGTGCGTGACCCTCCGGCAGCTCTCCGGTGGCCTCGCGAGAGGCCGTCCGGATCCCTGCATCCTTTAGACGAGAACGCCCCGCGCGCCTCGTGGGCTCGCGGGGCGCCAGGGCATCCGGGGGCCGGCCCGGCTACTTCCGATACCGGGAGAGGCTCGCGGGCAGCTCGGCGAGCGGCGGGAAGGTCTTGTCCGGGTGGATCCGCGCCAGCTTCGCGTAGTTCTGCTCCTCGGTCTCCGGCCGCTTCGGGTCCGGGACGCAGCAGTCCACCGGGCAGACGGCGGCGCAGGCCTCGGCCTCGTGGAACCCGACGCACTCGGTGCAGAGGTCGGGGTTGATCACGTAGATGTCGTCGCCCTGGCTGATGGCGGCGTTCGGGCACTCGGGCTCGCAGGCGCCACAGTTGATGCACTCTTCGGTGATGACGGTCGCCATGTGGATCTCCTCTGGTCCGCCGCGGCGGACCACTTGGGGGGCCGGCCGACGCTCCTGCCTCGGACGCGGGGGAGCATAAAATGGAAACGCCCCACCGGCTTCGAGCCAGGCGGGGCGCTCTGACGGCGGCCCCGGGCCGCCGTCTACTCAACATCTCGCCGCTGCGACGTGTTCCGGGGCGCGGAGCCCCTCGCGCGCGGCGTCCTGCGAACTACACCTTCTGGCAGCAGTCGACCGGGCAGACCCCAGCGCAGGCGGGCGTGTCGTTCTGGCCCTTGCACTCGGTGCACTTGCCGGCGTCGATGACGTAGGTGTCGTCACCCTGGCTGATCGCCTGGTTCGGGCACTCGGGCTCGCAGGCGCCGCAGTTGATGCACTCCTCGGTGATCTTCAGGGCCATGTTCCGTTGTCCTCTCGTTCGAGCCGCTTGGGCTTCGGGTGGAGCGACTTATCCGATCTCCCGGCCCGGGGAGTCAAGGTGCCCACGCCAAAAATCTTCAACGAAATAGGACCGTTCCGGTCAACGATCCCGGACGGGACCGGTCCTCATCAAGACCGCGGCGGTCCGCGATCCGCCGCCGCGGCGTCCACCGCGGCGACCTCGACGGCGAGCCGGTGCATCACCTTGAGTGCGCCGGCGGCGAGCGCGGACGCGCCGAGGAGCAGCACGCCCAGGAGCCGGTCGCGCCGCGCCGCGGCGAGGGCGAGGGCGGACCGGCGCCGCTGCTCGAAGAGGAGCTTCTGCCGCTCGGCGTGCTCGCCCTGGAGCGTCTCCACGAAGGATCGACCCGCCGCCCGGCTCTCGGCCGTGAGCGCCGCCAGGGTGCGCTCCTCGGAGCGGATCCGGGTCGAGGCGTGCAGCGCCAGCGCCGCGCCGCCGACGGCGAGCGCGAGGCAGAGCAGGGCGATCCGGTCTCGGGTCATGTCGGCTTGACTGCTCTGCGCCAGGGCGCAGGATACCCGCGGCCGGGGAGCTCCGGCAATGGAGCAGGAATGGCCAAGCCCTACGACCCCAAGGATTTCTACTTCCGCAAGGCCAAGAAGGCCGGCCTGCGGGCCCGCTCCGCGTTCAAGATCGAGGAGATCCTGCACCGTCACCGGCTCCTGGCTCACGGCGACGCGGTCCTGGACCTCGGCGCCGCGCCTGGCGGCTTCCTCCAGATCCTGGCCGAGGCGGTCGGCGAGCGGGGCGTCGCGGTGGGCGTGGACCTCGAGCCGGTCCGGCACCTGGGCAAGCCCTGGGTCCGGACCGCGATCGTGGATCTCCTCGCGCCCGACGCGCTCGAGAAGATCCGCGCGCTCCACCCGGGCCGCTTCCGCCTGGTCACGAGCGACATGGCGCCGAAGACCATCGGCATCAAGATGACCGACGAGGCGCGCTCGCTCGAGCTCGTGCGGATGGCGCTGTCGGTGGCGGAGCGGACGCTCCTCCCCGGCGGCGCCTTCGTCGCGAAGGTGTTCGTGGGCGGCGACTTCCCGGTGCTGAAGCGGGAGGTCCAGGCGCGGTTCGAGTCCATCCACGTGGTGCGGCCGGAGGCGACCCGGGAGGCGTCCTACGAGGTGTACGTGGTCGGGAAGGGGTACCGCGTCGCCGCGCCGGCTCCGGCGCCGGCCGCCGCGCCCCCGACCTCGCCCGCGCCAGCAGAACGCGCAGCGAAGCCGACCGCCGCGAAGGGTCCCGCTGCGAAGGCTCCGGCCGCGAAGGCTCCGGCCACGAAGGCTTCCGCCACGAAGGCTCCCGCCACCAAGGCTCCCGCCACGATGGCTCTTGGTGCGAAGCCCGGTGCGAAGGCTCCCGCTGCGAAGGCCTCAGCGGCCAAGAGGCCGCTCGCCCCGCGCCGGCGCCCGCACCCGAAGTCCGCGCCCCCTTCCCGCGCCCGGCGGTGAAGGCAGCCGACCGCTCGCGCAGGAGGCGGCTCCCTCGGCCGGGAGATCCGTTAAGCTACCGGCCCTCATGTCCACGCTCCTCGAAGACCTCACCGCCCGCGGCCTCATCCACGACTCCACCCCCGGCCTGCCGGAACGGCTCGCCCAGGGCCCGCTCGTCGGGTACGTCGGCTTCGATCCCACCGCGGACTCCCTGCACGTCGGCCACCTGCTCGCGGTGATGGCGCTCGCCTGGCTGCAGCGCTCCGGCGGCACGCCCATCGTGCTGGTCGGGGGCGGCACCGGGATGGTGGGCGATCCCTCCGGCAAGCGCACCGAGCGGCCGGTGCTCTCGGTCGAGGAGATCGACCGGAACGTCGCCGCCATCCGCGCGCAGCTCGAGCGCTTCGTCTCGTTCGAGGGCGCCAACGGGGCGCGCGTGCGGAACAACGCCGACTGGCTCCGGCCGCTCGGCCTGATGACGTTCCTGCGCGACGTCGGCAAGCACTTCACCGTGAACTACATGCTCGGGAAGGACTCCGTGAAGCAGCGGATGGAGGCCGGCATCTCCTTCACCGAGTTCTCGTACCAGCTCATCCAGGCCTACGACTTCTGGCACCTGTGGAAGACGGAGCGCTGCGAGCTGCAGATGGGCGGCAGCGACCAGTGGGGGAACATCACCGCCGGCGCCGAGCTCGTCTCCCGCAAGGACGGGGCGAGCGTCCACGGCCTCACCTTCCCGTTGCTCACCACCGCGGCGGGCACGAAGTTCGGCAAGAGCGAGGGCGGCGCGGTGTGGCTCGACCCGGCCCGGACCTCGCCGTACAAGTTCTTCCAGTTCTGGCTCAACACCGACGACCGCGACGTCGAGCGGCTGCTCCGGTTCTTCACCTTCCTCCCGCTCGAGGAGATCTCGGCGCTCCTCGCCGAGCAGGCGCGCGATCCCGGCAAGCGCCCCGCGCAGCGGCGCCTCGCCGAGGACGTGACGGCGCGGGTCCACGGCGCGGCCGCGGTGCGGAGCGTGGTCGAGGCGAGCCGGCTGCTCTTCGGCGGCACCGAGCTCCGCGCCGCCGGCGCGGAGGTGCTGCGGGTCCTCTCGGCGGAGCTGCCGGTCGTGCGGCTCGCGCGCGGCGAGCTCGACGGGCTCTCGGTCCTCGACGCGCTGGTGCGGGCGGGGCTCGCCACCTCGAAGGGCGACGCCCGCCGCGGCATCCAGGGGAAGGGCTTCCTGGTGAACGGCGAGGTGATCGCGGCGCCCGAGCGGTCGCTCGGGACGGCCGACCTGCTCCACGGCGAGTTCGTGATGCTCCAGAAGGGCAAGCGGAACCACGCGATGCTGGTCGTGGGCTGATGGCGAGGGCGGAGGGCGGCCTGCCTCTGCGCGGGGGCAGGCCGTTCTTCCCCGCGCTGCACGCCGTCCGACTCCACCCGGCCGTCGCGTCCGGCCGTCGCCTTTGGGCCGCCTCGCGGGCCCGACGCCCAGGGCGACCGGGGCTACTCCTCGAGCCGCTCCTGCACCCGCTCGATGGAGCGCGCCCGCCCGGTCGCGTCATCGATCTCCACGATCGCCCCCTGCAGCCACACGTCGTGCCGGGCCGGCTCGAACCGGACCGGGCGCTGGGTGAGGAACCGCTCGAGGACGAGGTCCTTGCTCACGCCGATCACGGAGTCGCGGGGGCCGCACATGCCGACGTCGGTGACGAAGGCGGTGCCGCCGGGCAGGATCCGGGCGTCGGCGGTCTGCACGTGGGTATGGGTGCCGAGCACGGCCGAGACACGGCCGTCGAGGAAGCAGCCCATGGCCCCCTTCTCGCTCGTCGCCTCACAGTGCATGTCCACGAGGATCGCCGTGACGCCCTCCGCCCGGAGCGCGGCGATCTCCTCCTCCGCCGCGCGGAACGGATCGTCGAGCGTCTTCATGAAGACGCGCCCCTCGAGGTTCACCACCCCGAGCCGCCGCCCGTCGGGCGTGGACGCGATGCCCCGCCCGCGCCCAGGGGCGCCGCGCGGGTAGTTGGCGGGGCGGAGCAGCCGCGCGCCGGGCCGCTCCAGGTACGGCACGATCTCGCGCTTCGACCAGATGTGGTTCCCGCTCGTGAGCAGGTCCACCTCCGCGGCGAGGAGCTCCTCCGCCGAGTCGGGCGTCACGCCCGCACCGGCGGCGGAGTTCTCCGCGTTCGCGATCACGAGGTCGAGCTTCTCCCGCCCGATGAGGCGCGGCACGAGCCGCTGCACGGCCTGCCGGCCGGGCTTTCCGAAGACGTCGCCGAGGAAGAGGATCTTCAAGGTCACCGGATCTGTCCCGCGGGCCCGCCCCGCGTCAACGGGATTCTCGGGAGAACGCGAGGGCGCGGGCCTCCGTGACCAGCGCGTCGAGCGCGGCGTCGTGGGGCTCGCGCGGGAGGGAAGCGACGAGCTGCACCTCGAACGCGACGCCGACGCGCGCCGCGCGCGGCATCGCCTCGAGGGTCGCGTCGTAGTAGCCGCCGCCTCGCCCGAGCCGGTGCCCGTCCACCGAGAACGCGACGCCGGGGACGACCACGCAGTCCACGTCCGCCAGGTCGATCGCCGGCGCGTCCGGCGGCGGCTCCCGGGCGCCGAGCGGCCCCTGGACCAGCTCCGCTGGCGCGCAGAGGCAGAACTCGAGCCGCCGGTCGCCGTTCACCGAGCGCGGGTACGCGACCTTCCCGCCGCGGCCGAGGATCAGCCGCCCGATCTCGCCGGTGTCCACCTCGGTCCCGAGGGGCGCGTAGAGCGCCACCAGCCGGGCATGACGAAGGGTGGCGACCTGCTCCACCCGCTCGGCGATGGCGTGCGATCCCTCGGCGCGCTCGGCCTGGGTGAGCCGCGCGCGCCGCGCGAGGACCTCCGAGCGGAGCGCGCGCTTCGCGTCGCCTGCCGTGGTCCCGCCGCCGCTCGTCAACGCGCCCCTTCTCGCCGCCGGGCGGGCAAAAAAGAGCCCCCCGCGTGAACCGTGTGGCCCGGTTGCTTGGACCTGTATTTCTACAGGTGGGGCACCCGATGCACCAGCGTCCGTAGGCTTCTCCCTCGAGGCTGGGAGCTTGCTCATGGACGTGGCCGGGCGCTCCGCTTTGGACAAAGTCGGCCCAAACGACGCGGGGCCCAATCACGAGCTCGGCAGGGGGCAGATCGACGTGTAGAAAGAGCTCAAGTCCGCGTAAGTACGCGGTCTTTTTACGATTCGATCCTAGGGCCCCGGCCGGACGCTGTCAAGCGAGGCGGCGATTCTTCGGGGTTCGGGGGGAGGGGGCAGAAGGTGGTACAAGGGTGCGCCTCCAGGGGGCCCGACCGCTCGTGCGTAACGACCTCTCCCGCTACTCGCTCGAGGCCCTCATCGGGAAGGGCGGCATGGCGGAGGTGTACCGCGCGGTGGTGCGGGCCGGCCCCGACGCGGGGCGCACCGTGGCGGTGAAGCGCCTGAAGCCCGACCTGGCGCGCGACGCTGCGTACGTGGCGCTGTTCGAGCGCGAGGCGGAGACCACGCGGCGGCTCCGCCACCCGGCCATCGTGGAGGTGCTCGAGACCGGCTTCGCGGGCGACACCCCGTTCATCGTGATGGAGTACGTGGACGGGCGAAACCTGAAGCAGATCCTCGCCCAATGCGCGGCGCGCGGGATCCTGCTCCCGGTGGACTTCGCGGCGTACGTCGCCCACGTGCTCGCCACCGCGCTCGCGTACGCGCACGCCGGTCGCGACGCGGCGGGGGCGCCCCTGCGGCTCGTCCACTGCGACGTGTCGCCGTCGAACGTGTTCATCTCGCGCCTCGGCGAGATCAAGCTCGGCGACTTCGGCGTGGCCGTCGCCGGCGGCGCCGCGGCGTCGCCCGGCGGCGCGCTCGGGAAGATCCACTACCTCGCGCCGGAGCAGATCCGCGGCGAGCGGCCGACGACGGCGAGCGACATCTTCGCGCTCGGGGCCGTCCTGTTCGAGCTGCTCACCAACGCGCCGGCCTTCCCGGGCGCCGACGTGAACGCTGTCGGTCAGAAGATCCTCGGCGGCGTCCTCCGCGCCCCGTCCCAGCTCCGGCCCGAGCTCCCCTTCGAGCTCGACGCGCTGGTGCTCCGCTGCCTCGCGAAGGATCCCTCCTGGCGCTTCCCGACGGCCGAGGCGCTCGCCGCGGAGATCGCGACGCGCTACGACCCGTCGATCGGGACCCCGCTCGCGATCGCCGCGGTCGTGCGCGGGCTGTTCGGGGCGGGGTGAGGCGGCCGCCAGGCCGCGTGCCGGCGCGGGCCGGTCACCGTGTCCGTGATCCGTCACCGTGACCGATGACCCGTGCCCGCCTCGCCGCCTCCCGTGGCCCGTCCTCCGACTCCGTCACGGGTGCGTTCACCGCCGGAGCACGGGGATGCGGCCACGGGCCACGGAATCCGGGACCCGGCTCACGGAGAGGCCGGTGACGGTGACGCGCACGGTGGACGGCCGTCCGCGTCGAGCGGGACGATGGGTCACCGGATCTCCCTCCGCACGCGCTCGACGAGCGGCGGAACGAGCCGGAGCGCGGCCTCGATCTCGTCGGCGGTGGTGGTCCAGCCGAGGCTGAGCCGGAGGGTGGAGCGCGCCTCGGCCTCGGAGAGGCCGAGGGCGAGGAGCACGCCCGAGGGGCTGGTCGAGCCGGAGTGGCAGGCCGACCCGGCGCTCGCGCACACGCCCTCGAGATCCATCGCGATGAGGAGCGCCTCGGCGTCGCAGCCCTCGAGGGTGATCGAGAGCGTCCCGGGGAGCCGCGGCGCCCCGGCGCCGTTCACCCGCGCCCGCGGCACCGCCGCGAGGAGCCCTTCCTCGAGCCGATCGCGCAGCGCCGCGATCCGCTGCTCCTCGGCGGGCCGAGCCCCGACGGCGAGCTCGAGCGCGGCGGCGAGGCCGGCGATGCCGGGCAGGTTCTCGGTCCCCGCGCGACGGCCCCGCTCCTGCTCGCCGCCGAAGATCGGCGCGAGGGGGTAGCCGTTCGCGACCCAGAGCGCGCCGGCGCCGCGCGGGCCCCCGAACTTCTGCCCGGTGAGGAACGCGAGCTCGGCCCCGAGCGTGCGCACGTCGACCGCGATCTTCCCCACCGCCTGCACCACGTCGCAGAGCAGCGGGACGCCCCGCTCCCGGGCCGCGCGGGCGAGCTCCGGCACGGGCAGGATCACGCCGGTCTCGTTGTTCGCGCGCATCGTCGCGGCGAGGGCGACGTCCGGGCCGAGCGCCGCCGCGAACGCGTCCGGATCCACGAGCCCCCGGCGGTCCACCGGTACGACGGTGAGCGGGGTGCCCTCCCGCTCGAGCGCGCGGGCGAGGGAGAGGACGCAGGGGTGCTCGACGGCGGTGACGACCAGGCGCCGCCGCCCCGCGGGGGAGCGGGCGAGGGTGCCGCGGATGGCGAGCGCCGCGGCCTCCGTCGCGCCGGACGTGAACACGATCTCGCCCGGCGCCGCGCCGATGGCCGCCGCCACCCGGGCCCGCGCGCCGTCGAGGAGGTCCCGCGCCGCCCGGCCCGCCTGGTGGACCGAGCTGGGGTTGCCGAACACGTCGAGCGCGGCGCGGACGGCGGCGATCGCCTCCGGGCGCATCGGGGTGATGGCGTTGTGGTCGAGGTAGATCACGGCTGCACCGCCTGAGGATCGAGCCGGCGCGGGGATCGGGAGGACGCGCGCGCCCCGGCAGCACCCCGACGCCCGCGGGTCACGAGGCCCGGGGACCTCAAACCATCTTCTTCCCCTTGCGCCCCTTCATGCCGAAGGCGTCGAGGAAGTCCTTCACGAGCTCCTCCTCGAGCCGCCTCAGCGCGGCGGCGCTCAGGCCCTTCACCGGGAGGCGCGCGCCGGCCATGGTGCCGTGGCCGCCCGCCGAGCCGCCCTTCGCCTCGATGACGTCGCGGATGAGCCGCCCCGCGTTCATGCGGCGGTCGTTCGTGCGGATCGAGAAGTAGAGGTCGTCCTCGTACCGGCCGAACGCGAGCGACCAGCGCATGCCCTCGAGGGACATGAAGCGCTCCGCGACCTCCGCCACCATGTCCGGCGCGTAGATCTCGGCGAGGTCGCACACCACCGCGTCCCCGTACACGACCGCCCGCTCGATCGCCGTGTGGTAGAGCCGGAAGTAGTCGGTCGGGAGGGTCGGGTGCTCGATCTCCGCGAGCGCCTCCTTGTCCGTCATGGGGAAGAGCCAGAGGTACGCGTCCACGTCCGGGCGCGTCGTCTGGCGGCCGAGGTCGCGGGTGTCGGCCTTGATCCCGTAGAAGAGCGCGGTGGCGACCGGCGGCGGGACCTCGAGCCCGCTCGCGCGGAAGTACCCGGCCACCACGGTGGAGGTGGCGCCGATGGGCCCGCCCACGTCGGCGATGGGGGCGAGGTGCGAGTCCGGGCGCTCCGGGTGGTGGTCGATCACGACGTCGGGGAAGTGGCGCGCCGGGAGCGAGTGGTTCCCCTGCTCCGGCTGGGTGTCGACCATGCAGATGAGGTCGTAGTCGTCGAACACCACCCGCGAGACCGGGACCACCGGGAGCTTCAGCACCTTCACGAGCGCGCGGTTCTCGGCGCGGCCGACGATGCCGCCGTACGCGACGATGGCGTGGACGCCGGCGAGCTTCTCGAGGAGGTAGGCGAGGGCGACGCCCGCCGCGATGGAGTCGGGGTCGGGGTTGTCGTGGGTGAGGATGAGCGCCTTCTCGTGCGACCGCGCGTACTGGAGGAGGCGATCGAGCTTCGTGCGGGTGACCTCGGCGAAGCGAGGGTACAGCGCCATCCGCGCGGCCCGGACGAGCGGGCGCGACCGCGACCGAGGCGGTTCGTCGGAGGCATGACGCATGGGCAGGCTGGACTTCATCGGCGGACGAGGCCGCGGAGGACCTCGATGTTCTCCTTGAGGCGCGAGTCCAGCTCGACGAACCCCGGCGTCTCCGCGAAGCGGGGGTCGTTCACGAGCAGGCGGAACGGATCGAGCCCCATGGCGCCCTCGCCGATGTGCTCGTGCCGATCGACCCGGCACCCGAGCGGGTTCTTCGAGTCGTTGAGGTGGAACGCCTGGACGTTCGCGAGGCCGATCACGCGATCCAGCTCGTCGAACGTCCGCTCGTACCCGTCCCGGGTCGAGATCTCGTAGCCAGCGGCGAACACGTGGCAGGTGTCTATGCACACGCCGGTGCGGCGGCGCGGCCCGCGCGGGATCGCGTCCCGGATCGCGGCGAGGTGCTCGAACCGCCACCCCAGGGTCGTCCCCTGGCCGGCCGTGGCCTCGACGAGGAGCCGCGCCTTCCCCGGTACCCGATCGAGCGCCCGCTCCATGGCCTCCGCCACCTGTTTCGCACCCTCCGCCACGTCCTCGTGGCTCCCGGGGTGGAAGATGAGGGCGCGGACCCCGAGGCGCTCGCAGCGCTCGAGCTCGTCGGCCAGGGCGTCCCAGCTCTTCTTGCGGAGCTCCCGATCCGCGGTCGCGCAGTTGATCAGGTAGGCGGAGTGGGCGGCGACCGGCTTCCCGGTCCGGCGGGCCTCGCCGCGGAAGCGCTCGACCTCCCCGTCGTCGAGCGGCTTCGCGGCCCAGCCCCGAGCGTTGCGCGTGAAGATCTGCAGGCAGTCGGCGCCGTCGGCCTCGGCTCGGCCGAACGCCTTCGAGACTCCGCCAGCGATCCCTTCGTGCGCACCAAGGAGCATAGGGGGGCGTAGCTATACAATAGCGGAGCCCTACCCCGCCACGCTCGGCCATGGCAGCCGGTCACGTGCGGCGAACTCAAGGAAAATCGCCGACTTGCGTGCTGGCGGGCCGCCTGCGGGCGCCCGGACGGGCCCCTCGGCAGCCCGCCGGACGGTCGTTTTTGTACCCGGATGGGGCAGCACCGACCCCTCCGAAGCGGGAGCGCCCGGACGATTCCCGCCTGACCGAGAGTAATTTTCCCCGGCCGCCCGCTGCGGCGGCTGGCCGCAGCGGTGCCCGGCTGGCCTGGAGCCGCCCGCCGGGCCGGGAGCGGCAGGAGCCGCGCGGCCGCCGGTGAAGCTAGCGGGCCGCCTTCCGCCGGCGGGAGGGGAGCTCGGCGAAGAGCTTCTCGGCCTGGGCGAGGCCGTTGTCGAGCGCCTCCATCGTGAGATCGCGGAGGATCGCCTCGGGGAGGCGGAGCGACTCGTAGTAGCGCTGCCGGTCGGTCGCGTGGACGATCACCGGGACCCGGTACCCCGCGTGGAACAGGATGAGGTTCGCGAGGAGCCGCGCGACGCGGCCTGAGTTCTCCGTGAACGGGAACACCTGCATGAACCCGTGGTGCAGCCGCACCGCCTGCTGGATCGGGTGCGCGCCCTTGAAGTCCGTCGTCTCGCAGGCGTCGAGCAGCTTCTGGAGGAGCGGCTGGATGCGGGCGGGCTGCGCGATGTCGTGGAAGTACGCACGGTGGAGCGGCATGTCCTTGCGGAACTCGGCCTCGCTCCGGCCGTCGATGCCCTGCCCGAGCGTCTCGTAGAGGCGCTTCACCAGCGTGAGGTTCAGCTTCGGCTTCTTCGCGAGCGCCTCTTCGCGGGCGACGTCGAGGGCCGCCTTGTGGTTGCGGATCTCCTGCAGCGAGCTCACGAACGTGGCGTCGGCGACGGGCGCGCCGTCGAGGGCCGTCGCGAGCTCCTGGCTGGAGTAGACGACGCCCTCGAGGGCGTTCTCGTGGTACAGCCACGAGAGCTCGTACCGGGCGAGGAAGTCCTCGGCCAGCTCCGGATCCGACCGGAGCCGGTCGGCGAGATCTTCCATGCGATCGTCGATGTCGACGTATCGGGTCCGCATCTTTCGAACTCCTCGATGCCCTGCGACCGCTGGGGTCACAGCCGCCGATGACCTGGGGAAAGGCCCCGGCATTTCACGCGATTTTTGTAGCTGGGCCCCCAGAAAAACGCGGGGAATCTAGCCGAATCGACTGCGCTAGGTCAATGAGTTTGCCCTGTCGCGCGAGTTGAACGAGCGACCGCCCGGCTTTGTTCCGGGATCGGCGAGCGGCCGGTTGCCGCGCCGGTCGTCACTTGGGAGACCCGCCCGGGAAGAATTCCGCAAGCGTGCAGGTAGGCTCATGTGGGTCGCCTGGCCGGGACGACGAGGGCCGCCCAGGCGGTGCCCGCACAGGCTGTGATCGGGCGGATCGCCGGGTGGGTGGCCACCGGAGCGCGAGCGGCGCGGTCCGGGGGCGCGGGCCTCATGCGGCCTCGAGCACGCGCACCGGCAGCACCATCATGTTGAGCCCCTCGAACTGGAACCGGCGCTGGAGCACCACCGCGGTCTCGTTGTGCAGCAGCCGCTGGAACCAGCGCTCGCGCTGGAACACCAGCTTCCCCGCGAAGAACACGGCGCGCGGGTACTCGCGCCCCAGCTCCTTGCAGAGGCGCTCCGCCTCCGTGACGGCCTCCGTCGCGACCGACGAGCGCCAGTCCGCCGCGAGGCCGAGCCGGCGCGCGAGGTCCACGTAGCGCCGGACCGACTCCTCGGTGCGGCGGCGGACCTCCTCGACCTCCTCGACGCCCTTCATCCTCGCGGAGTCGATCACGCCGACGGACAGGAAGATGAAGTTGCGGAAGAACCCCGGGAAGAGGCGCTGGACCGTGAGGAGCGCGTGGATGCCGAGCCCCGCGTACCCGCCGACGAGCATCACCGCCGTGGGCTGGCGCGCGTCGAG
The DNA here is from genome assembly GCF_022690765.1 of Anaeromyxobacter oryzisoli. Lineage (GTDB taxonomy): Bacteria > Myxococcota > Myxococcia > Myxococcales > Anaeromyxobacteraceae > Anaeromyxobacter > Anaeromyxobacter oryzisoli. Next base: position 32,018 of record NZ_JALCZA010000022.1, read on the forward strand.
CGGCGCGTGGTCGGCGGCGGGGTGGGCGGGGAAGGAGGTCATGATCTCGTCGAGCCGGCGCAGGTTCTCCTGCACCGACTGGTAGTGGCGCCGGATCGAGAAGCAGAGCGCGATGACGAGCCCGGTCACGAGGATCGTCACCCAGCCGCCCTGGCGCCCCTTCTCCCAGACGACGCCGACGAGGATCCCGGTGCACAGGACGAGCGCGAGGCCGTGGACGAGGAACCCGCGCCCGCGGCCCGGCCGCCGGTGCCGGGCCCAGTAGCGGAGCATCGCCGCCTGCGACAGCGAGAACGTCACGAAGACGTTGATCGAGTACATGGTCACGAGGTGCGTGATGTCGCCGCGCGCGAGGAGCAGCGTGACGAGCGACGCGATCCCCATGAGCAGGACGCCGTCCTGCGTGATGAGCCGCTCGGACAGGGCGGCGAAGCGGTGCGGGAGCCAGGAGTCGGTCGCCATGTTGGCCATCACCCGCGGGCCGTCGAGGAAGCCGGCCTGGGCGGCGACGAGGAGGAGCGCTGCCTCGATGACCAGCGTCGCGACGACGAACCCGGGCCCGATCGCGAGCCCACCGACCGTGAATCCGCCCGCGAACCGCTCGAGCAGGACGGCGTTCATCGTCTTCCCCTCCACCGGGACGGCGTGGAAGAGCAGGTACGCGAGGAGGAGCCCGCCGGCGGTGAGGGAGAGCGACACCGCCATGTACGTCATCGTCCGGCGCGCGGTCGCCACCTTCGGCTCCCGCATGATCTGGAGCCCGTTCGACACCGCCTCGATGCCGGTGTACGTGCCCGCGCCCATCGAGTAGGCGAGGAGGAAGATCCCGAAGATCCGGCGGTGCCCCTCGGTGGCGACCGCCGTGCGCCACTCGCGGTGGATCTGGGCGGCGACGCCGGGGACGTCTCCGAGGTGGCTGCCGATCGCGCCGAAGATGAGGAACGCGTGCGTCACGAGGAACAGGGCGAAGATCGGGGCGAGGACCGTGACCGACTCGCGCACGCCGCGCAGGTTCAGCATCACGAGGCCCCCGATCGCGACGGCCTCGACCACGAGCTTGTACGGGGCCGCCGCCGGCGGGAGGAAGCTCCAGATCGCGTCCCCGCCCGCGGCGGTGGACACGGAGATCGTGAGCACGTAGTCCACGAGGAGCGCCGCCCCGGAGACCACGCCCACCTTCGGCCCGAGGAGGCGCGTGGCGACGACGTAGCCGCCGCCGCCGAACGGGAACCGCGCGATGATCTGCGAGTACGCGACGGAGATGACGAGGACGGTGAAGGCGGTCGCCGCGGCGAGCGCGAGCGCGAGGAAGTGGTGGCTGCCGATGGCGCGGAAGGCCTCGTCCGGACCGTAGGCGGAGGAGGAGAGGCCGTCGGCGCCGAGCCCCACCCACGCGAGGAGCGCGATCAGGGAGATGGCGTGGTAGGTCCGCGGGTCGAGCAGGTCGCGCGGTGCGCCGAGGAGCCGGCGCCGCAGCCGCCTCCCGCGCTCCCGCCCCGGGACGCCGCCGGGCTCGGTCCGGGCCTCGCGCATCCTCTGGACGTAAGACGCTCCGTCCGGGGGCGCGGGGACCGGGCGGGGCGCGGACCCCGGCGAGCGGGCGGGCGACCTGTCCGAAGGGGGCGGGCTGCCCCCGCACCCGCGCCCGAAGTGAATCCGGGCGCGCTTCACCCCGCCCACCTCCCCGCGCGCGGGTCGGCCTCCCGGGCTCAGCGCACGACCGCGTCGAACGCCTCGCGGACCGCGGCGGTGACGCGGGCGTACTCGGCCAGGAACCGGTCGCCCGGCTGGGGTCCGTAGTAGCCGAGGCGGCGGGCCAGCTGGCCGAGGGCCGGGCCGCCCCCGGGGAGGTGGTCGATCGTGAAGTCGTGCACGATCCGGAGCCGCAGCTCGACGCGGCGCAGGAAGTCGTACCCGCGCGAGAGCGCGTCGAAGTCGGCCTCGCGGAGGAGGCCGGCCGCGCGGAGGCGCCGGAGCGCCTCCGGCGTCGAGCCGGTGCGGATCTCCGGGTGATCGTGGCCGTGCGCGAGCTGGAGGAACTGGGCGGCGAACTCCACGTCCACCAGGCCGCCGCGCCCGGTCTTCGGGTTCTTCCCGTGCGAGGCCTCCTTCGCGACCTGGCTCTCCATCCGCTCCCGCATCCGCCGGATCTCGGCGGCGAGGGCGGCTGGGTCCTCGCGGCGGCCGTAGACCGCGGGCACGATGACCCGGTCGTGGACCTCGCGCCACAGCGCCTCGTCGCCGGCGACGTGCCGCGCGCGCAGCAGCGCCTGCCGCTCCCAGAGCTGGCTGCGCACCGTGACCTCCGCGCCGGCCTCGCCTCCGCGCACCTCGCCCACGTGGTAGCGGGCGAAGCCCTCGGCGCCGATGACGAGCGCGCCCTGGTTCCCGGAGGGGCGCAGCCGCGTGTCGATCTGGTAGAGGCGGCCCTCCCGCAGGGGCATCTGGAGGAACGACATGAACCGCTGGGCGAGCCGCGCGTAGCGCTCGAACCCCGGCGCGCCCGCGCCGCCCGGGTAGATGAAGACGAGGTCGAGGTCCGAGTGGTAGCCGAGCTCGCGCCCGCCGAGCTTCCCCATCCCGAGGACGCAGAGGCGCCCGGCGGGGAGGACGCCCTTGCGCCGCGCCTCCTCCTCCGCGAGGACGAGGCAGGCCCGGAGGCTCACCTCGGCGAGGTCGGAGAGCTGGCCGGCGATGCGCGCGAGGTCGAGCGTGCCCGCGATGTCGTGGATCGCGATCCGGAGGATCTCCTCGTTCTTGTAGCGGCGCAGCTCGCCGAGCTGCCGCTCGAGGAGATCGTCCGGCTCGAGCCCCTCCGGCAGGGCCGCGAGCCGCTCGGCCTCCTCGCGCTGGAACGCGTCCCGTCCCTTCTCGAGGACGACCTGGTCCTCGCGGAGCAGCGTGTCGATGAGCTCCGGGTGCCGGAGGAAGCGCTTCGAGAGGAAGTCGGAGGTCCCGAAGAGCGAGAGCAGGAGCCGCGCGACCCGGCGGCGCTCGGAGAGGATCGCGAAGTAGGGGCCCGGGTTCCGCAGCGCGGCGGCGAAGTCGGCGAGGTGCGAGAGCGCCTGGTCCGGATCGGGCGTGCCGAGCACGTCGGAGAGGAGCCCCACCGCGGCGACGGGATCCCCGAGGCGCGAGAACGGCGTGGGGCGCCGGGCCATGGCGTCGAGCGCCGCGATCGCCCGGTCCGGATCGAAGAACCCGCGGCGGACCGCGATCTCCGCGCGCCGCGCCGGCTCCACGTCGGCGTCGGCGAGGAGGGCCAGCTCGGGGTCGAGCTTCACCTCCTCGGCGCCGGTCCCGAGGAGCCCCGCGAAGAGCCGCGTCACGTTCTCGCGGTGCGCGCCGAGCGCCGCCTCGAAGGCGGCCTCGTCGGCGTACCCCATCGACCGGGCGAGGCCGAGCCGCTCGCCGGACGGCGGCAGCCGGTGGGTCTGGGCCCCCTCGACCATCTGGACGTGGTTCTCGGCGCGGCGCAGGAACAGGTACGCGTCCGCGAGCTCGTCGCGATCGCGCGCCGGGACGATCCCCGCGAAGAGGAGCCGCTCGAGGGCGGGCAGCACCGCGCGCTCCCGGAGCGCGTGCCCCTCGGCGCGGCCGCCGTGGAGGAGCTGGAGGGCGGACACGAAGAACTCCACCTCGCGGATGCCGCCCTTGCCGAGCTTCAGGTCCTCCTTGCCCTCGGCGCCGGCGCGCGCGTCGATGCGCGCCTTCATCGCCTGGATCTCCTCGAGCACGCCGAGGTCGAGGCTGCGCCGCCAGATGAACGGCTCGAGCTGCCGGAGCAGCTCGTCCCCCGCCGCGAGGTCGCCCGCCGCGGGGCGCGCCTTCACGAGCGCGTTGCGCTCCCAGGAGCGGCCGAACGACTGGTAGTAGAGCTCCGCCGCCCGGACGCTGTTCACGATGGGGCCGTTCTGGCCGTCCGGCCGGAGGTTCAGGTCCACCCGGAAGACGAAGCCGTCCTCGGTCGGCTTGGCGATGGCCTCGGTGACGAGCTCGGCGAGCTTCGCGTAGTAGGCGAAGTGCGTGAGCGGCTTCTCGCCGGTGGTCTGGCCGTCGCGGTCGTAGACGTAGATGAGGTCGATGTCCGACGAGAAGTTCAGCTCGCGCGCCCCGAGCTTGCCCATCGCGAGGACGCAGAAGCCGGCGCCCGGCTCGCGGCCGGCGAGCCCCTCCGGCGCGCCGTGCTTCGCGCGCAGCCGCCGGTCGTGGAACCGGATCGCGGCGTCGAGGCACGCGGTGGCGAGCGAGGACAGCTCGGCGGTGACCTCCTTCACCCGCGCCCGGCGCAGATCGCGCAGCGCGATCCGGACCACCTCGCGCGCGCGCAGCCGGCGGAGGAGCCGGTGGAAGCCGGCGACGTCGTCCGGCGCGAGCCGCCGGGCGGCGCGGCCGAGGAGGCGGAGCAGGTCGGCCTCGGGGCGCGGGCGGAGCAGCCAGGGCGAGCGCGCGGCGCGGCAGAGGAGGTGCGGGGCGCGGGCGAGGAGGGCCGGGATCATCGACGACGCGCCGGCGAGCAGCGCGAGCGCGTCGAGGAGGTCCGGCGCGTCGGGGACCGCGCCGGCGCCGTCCACGAAGCGCTCCACGCCGGCGAGGGCGAGATCGGGGTCCGGCGCGCGCCGGCACGCCGCCACGATCGCGTCGAGGCGGGCGGGGAAGCGCTTGCCGAGCCGGGCGATGCGGTCGGCGGAGGCGGGGTCGCGGAGGTCGACGGCGGCGAGGCGAGGGGCGGCGACGGAGGTGGTCTGCACGGAGGGCCATCATAGCGCCGCCCCGCCCGCGCCCGCCGCGTGGGCGCCGGACCGCGGTCGCCGGGGCTCAGCCCTCGTCTTCGTCGCCGGCCGCCGCCTGCGCCGGGCCGCGACCCGCCCGCGAGAGGCCGTGCTGCTTGATCTTCTTGTGGAGGTTCGTGCGCTCGACCCCCAGGGCCTGGGCGGCCTGGGTGATGTTCCAGTCGTGCTCCTCGAGCTTCTTCAGGATGTAGTCGCGCTCCACCAGGTCGCGGAGCTCGCGGAGCGGCACCTCGCCGTAGCGCGAGAGGTCGGCGGCGCCCGCGGCGGCGGGCGGCGGGGCGGCGCGCGGCCCGACCCCCTCCGGCACGTCGGCGGCGGTGATCCGGTCGCCGCTCATGATCACCATCCGCTCGCACACGTTGCGCAGCTCGCGGACGTTCCCCGGCCAGCGGTACGCGCGGAGCCGCTGGTACACCTCGGGGTCCACCGGCTTCGGCCGGAACCCGTTCTCCCGGACGGCGAGCTGGAAGAAGCGCTCGGCGAGGAGCGGGACGTCCTCGAGCCGCTCGCGGAGGGCGGGCGCGCGGAGCGGGACGACGTTCAGCCGGAAGTAGAGGTCCTCGCGGAAGGTGCCCTCGCGGACCTCCGCCTCGAGGTCCTTGTTCGTCGCCGCGACGACGCGCACGTCCACCGTGAACGCCTTCTCGCTGCCCACCCGCACGATCTCGCCGGTCTGGAGGGCGCGGAGCACCTTCGCCTGGGCGGAGAGGCTCATGTCGCCGATCTCGTCGAGGAAGAGCGTGCCGCCGTGGGCGACCTCGAACTGGCCGCGGCGGCGGGCGCCGGCGCCGGAGAAGCTCCCCTTCTCGTGGCCGAACAGCTCGGACTCGATGAGCTCGCCGGGGATCGCCGCGCAGTTCACCTTCACGAACGGCCCGGCGGCGCGCTTGGACTCCCGGTGGATCTCCGCGGCGATGAGTTCCTTGCCGGTGCCGGACTCGCCGGTGACGAGGACCCGGCCGCTGGTCGGGGCGACCTTGGCGAGGTCCTCTCGGAGCCGCTGCATCGCCGGGCTCTCGCCGAGCATCTCGTCGGCGAAGCGCCGCTCGCGGGCGCCGAGGGCCTGGACCCGCTCCTCCAGGGTCCGCCGCGCCAGGGCGTTGCGGACCGAGACGAGCACCCGGTCCCGGTCCACCGGCTTCGAGAAGAAGTCGGCGGCGCCGCGCTTCACGGCGTCCACCACGTCGCTGGTGTCGGCGTGGCCGGAGATCACGATGACGGGGAGGTCGCGCCAGAGCTCGCGCGCCCTGGAGAGCAGGGTGAGGCCATCCATCCCGGGGAGGCGGATGTCGAAGATGCCGAGGTCCACCGGCTCCGCCTCGAGGAACCTCAGGGCGTCCTCGCCGCTCTCCGCCTCGGCGACCTCGTAGCCCTCCGGCTCGAGCACCATCCGGAGGGAACGGCGGATGTTCTTCTCGTCGTCGACGACCAGGACGGTGGGCTTGCTCGGGTCCATGCGGGGGCGAGTATAGGCCGGTCCCCGGGGCCGGCGCCCGATCGTGTGCTCCGGGCGCCGGCCGCCGACCGCCGGTACGTCCAACCTTCCTCGCGCGCCTCGCGCTCGTCGGAGGGTCGGCCGCTACAGCGACTTCAGGTACTCGATCAAGTCCTTCTTCTCGTCGTCGGACAGGCCGAGATGGAAGCGTTCATTGTAGCTGTCGACGAGCTCGAGGAGCTCCTTGAACCGCCCATCGTGGTAGAAGCGGCCCTTGTTCTGCGGCGACATGAACAGCCCGCGCTCGCGCACGAACAGCCCCGCCAGGTTCATCGTCCGGTACGCGCGGCCGGGCGCGCGGTCGGCCTCGAAGCCGTCGATCTTCAGCTCATCGGCCGAGTGCTGATTCCAGCCCGGCTCCGTCCACAGCGGTTTGTGGTGGCAGCTGTTGCAATTGGCCTTGCCGCTGAACAGCTCGCCGCCGCGGGCAGCCGCAGCCGGATCGAAGTCGGTGCCAGGGCGCGGCTGCACGGCCGGCAGCGCCAGCTGGTAGAAGTGCAGCGCGGCCAGCTTGCTGGTGACCTGATCCTCGTCGGGATCGACCGAGACGTGCCCCAGCTTGGCCGCGGCGGCGATCGGGAACTGGTTCGCGTCGTCGAACCGCTCGTCGAAGAACGTCCCGATCCCGTGCAGCTCGTTCACGGCCACGAAAGCGTTCCAGTACGTCACCGTGCCCCAGCCGCCGGTCCACGTATGCAGGTTGTGACCAGAAAGGCCCTGCGCGTTGGGGATCAAGACGGCGCCGGAGACGTTCGTCGCCGTGACGACCCCGTTCGTGACCTGCTTCGGATTGAACGCCTTGCCGTCGAGGAACAGCTCGGCGTCGAACTTGCCAGGCCCCCAGCTCTCCAGCACCTTGCGAACGTCGTCCGCGCCGATACCCGAGTTCTGCGGGGCCAGCCTCAGCAGCTCGACCACCGGCTGCAGATCCGGCGCCGCAGCGATGATGGCGCCGACGTTCAGGTCCCGGTTCGCGAGGCCGTCGATCCGCTTGCCGATACCTGGTGCGACGGAATCGTCCACGGTCGAGTGGCACAGCGCGCACGTGAAGCCGACCTTGCGCAGGCTGCCCCCCTCGAACGAGCCAACCACGCCCAGCACGGCGTTCTGCTCGAGCAGCTGCAGCGTCACGGCGGGATCGTCGAGGTTCACCTTGCCGCCGTTGATCGCCTCGACGATGCGAGGCGAGAGCGCCTCGGCGTCCACCTTCAACCCGAGCGCCAGCGCGTCCCGTGGCGTGAGGCTGCCGACCGCCTGCTGGATCCCGAGCTTGTCGGTCCAGAACGCCTCGTCGCCGTACGTGTCGAACCGGAAGATCTTCCGTCCTTGGTCGATCAGTTGCTTCGCGTTCTCTTCGGCGTCACCGAGGAACCTGGATTCGGTCGCGGCGTCGTGCTTCGCGCGTGGCGAGGCGACCGCAGTCGTCAGCAGGACCACCGCAGCGGCGAGAAACAACGGCGATGCGTAGCGCAGTTTCATCCTTCCCCCCTCGGCACGAGTCTCCAGCGGCGTCGCGGGCGATCGGGGGTGATGCCACTGTCGATGAAGAAGCCGCTCCGGGCCGGGTGCTCGGTCGTGGTGACCGCCCCGCCACCAGGCTCCCCGGTACCCGCCGGCGCCTGCGCCGGACGTGCTCCGGCTGCCGAGCCACGGCCGCTCCACGATTCGACGTCATGTCCATCCGCGCTGTCCCGACCGCTCGTGCAGCCGGAACGTTGACATCGCCGCGAGCGCCTGAGCAGCACCCGGATCGCATGCCGCCGATCGCCCGGTGGTCGGCTCACGAGCGTCGAGGGGATCGCCCGGCGCATCGTGGGCCGAGGAGCCGCTCGCCCCCGCGTCGGCGCGCGACGTGACGAGCCGGAAGGCGCCGGCGGACTACCGCACGTGGAAGAAGCCGGCCAGCGCCCTCATCTCGCCCGCCTGCTCGGCCAGCCCGGTCGCCGTCGAGGACATCTCCTCGGCGGCGGCGGCCTGCTGCTGCACCACCTCGTTCAGCTGCCGCACGGCGCCCCCGACCTGGTCGGCGCCCGCCGACTGCTCGCGCGAGGACGCGGTGATCTCCTGGACCAGCTCGGCCGTCCGCTGGATGCCGGGGATGAGGGCGTCGATGAGCCGGCCGCTCCGCTCGGCCACCTCGACGCTCGACCCGGCGAGCCTGGAGATCTCCTTCGCCGCATGCTGCGAGCGCTCCGCCAGCTTGCGCACCTCCGACGCGACCACGGCGAAGCCGCGGCCGTGATCCCCCGCCCGCGCCGCCTCGATGGCGGCGTTGAGCGCGAGGAGGTTGGTCTGGTAGGCGATCTCCTCCACGATTCCGATCTTCTCGGCGATCTGGCGCATGGCGTGCACGGCGGCTGCCACGGCCTCGCCGCCTTCGCGCGCCGACGCCGCGGATCGCAGCGCGATCTCCTCGGTCTGGTTCGCGTTCTCGGCGTTCTGCCGGATGGACCCCTGCATCGCCTCGATGGCGGCGGAGACCTCCTTCGTGGTGGTCGCCTGCGCGCTGGTCCCGTCCGACAGCTGACGCGCGCCACCCTCGATCTGCTGGCTCCACGCCGCGACGCCGTCGGCGACGCCCTGGACCTTCACGACGACGTCGCGGAGCCGTCCGACCATCGCCTTCATGCTCCCGAGCAGCTGCCCCAGCTCGTCGGAGCGGGTCGCCTCGACCTGCACGCCGAGATCGCCGTCGGCGAGCCTCCCGGTCACCTGCACCGCCGACCGGAGCGGCCCGGTGATCCCGCGGATCAGCGCGACCATCCCGGCGCCGAAGAGCGCCATGGCGAAGAGGACCGCGACGCACGCGATGCCCGCGTCGGCGCGCAGCCCCTTCGTGATCGCGTCGGTGCGATAGCCGATCCGCAGCGCACCCACGACGACCCCCTGGGAGCTCTCGAGCTTCCGCTCGAAGACCGCGATCGAGGAGAGGTCGCCGGGCACGCCGTCCTTCGTCAGGGGCTGGCCCTTCTCGTCCGCCACCCAGACGAAGGCGACGTCGGGATCCTTCTTGACGTTGGCCACCAGCCGGTCGAGCGCGATGAAGTCGAAGTTCTCGACGTAACCGCTCCCGACGTTCTCCACGAGCGCCGCGACGGCGCTCCCCTTCGAGTCGAGGGAGGCGTGGATGGCCCTCGCGCTGCGGTTCGCCAGGAAGAGCCCCAGCCCGCCCACCGCGAGCACCACGAGGGCGAGGGTGGTCGCGATGAAGCGCGAGGCAATGGAGCGGGAGCGCATGGATGCGGTCCTCCGTGCCGCGCCGGAGCGACTCGAGTCGGCGGGCGGCCCGTAGCGGAGAGTTCTAGAACTGGAAGTCGAACGCCTTCGTCACGCCCGCCTCCTTGATCATCGCCATGGTCGGCTCGTAGTCCTTCGCGGTCGCGGCGGCGAAGCCGGTGATGTCGAGGGCGGAGCGGGCCGCCTGGGCCTCGGCCGACCCGTCGGACGCGAGCCCGAGCAGGAGCACGAGGAGCCGTCGCGCGGCCGCCTTGTCGACCCGGGCCGAGATGACGAGGCCGCCGTCCGGGTGCTGCCGATGGTCGCCGCCGACCTGGACGAGCTGGGGGTACTTCGACTGCTCCCTCGCCCAGACGTGGTTCTTGACGATCGCGACGTCGGCCCTGCCGCGCGCGAGGGCGTCGAGGGCCGCGCCGTGCGAGGCGGCGAGGAGCACCGCGGCCGCCGTCGAGGGGCCGAACGAGCGGAAGTAGAACTCGCCCCCCGCGGCGAGCGGCGAGCAGATCACCCGCCTGCCGGCGAACCACCCGGCGGTCCCGTCGAACCTCGGGCTTCCCCTCGGCGCGACGACGACGGCCGAGTAGCTCTTCACTCCCTTCGCGCCGAGGGACCTGGCGAACGGCTCGACGGCTCCCTTCAGCATCATCGCGCAGCTGACGCCCGAGCCGCCGAACATCGCGTCGACCGATCCGGCGGCGAACAGGTCCGTGGCGGACTGGTAGTTGGGGACGGTGACGAACTTCGCGGGGAACCCCTTCTTCCCGAGGTAGTCGAGCAGCGGCTGGTACTTCCTGGCGTCGCCGGACTGAGCCTGCATGATCGCGACCCTGAACTCGGCGGCCTGGGCGGCGGTCGCGGTCGTCAGGGCGAGGAGGAGCGCTGCTGCGCGCAGAAGGATCTTCGCGAGGCTCGTCACGGTTGGTCTCCTGGAAGACTGCACCACGGCGGTAGGCGGGGGCGATGGCTCGGCGCCGCTCGCCGCGTGCGAAGCGCGTGCCGCCGGAGCGTGGCAAAATACGCGCACTCTCTGGCGTTCGATTCGATGCTGCGGACGCCAATCATCGAGATTTCGCAAACCGAAGGCGCGCGATTACCCCCACCTGATCGCTGCGAATGGGGCGTTACACCCACTGCGCTCCTTTGCCGCAAACCCGAGAGGGACGCTGCGAGGGCATCACCCAGCGTGGAGCAGCCGCGGACACCGGGCGACGCGCTCGTATCACCATGAACGATTGGTGTACGGACCGTGCGCTCGTTCCATGGTGCCGCGGACTTCCGCAGGCTGCGGCCCTCGGCGACAAGATGCCGCGTCGCGATCGACGAGACGAATGTGCAAGCCTTTCGGGTCACGTCGTCCGTCCCCGCAGGGAGTCCAGGTGAACCTGGCGGGACGCGCCGGCGAGGACGATGACGGTGACCTGTCGCTGCTCGGGGTTGCGAAGGATCGCTCCGAGATGTGGAGCGATCGCGTGGTTCGTCTTCGCCTCCGCGGCGCTCGCGCTGCCCGCCGGCGACCCGACCCCGGGAACTCTCGCGCCGCTCGTCGTGATCGTCTCGCCGATGGACGGCGCCGTCGTCGGCCGGAGCGCCCGGATCCAGGCGCGGGTCCAGAGCCCGTCGGGCGTCGCCGCGATCTCCTCCGTGTCGGTGTCGATCGCCGGCGCGAGCACGTCCACGTCCACCGTCTCCCTCGCGCGCAACCCGAGCTCGGTCCTCGGCGCGGACCGCGGCGTCTACGAGGCGATCGTCCAGCTCGCGCCGGGCCGCTACACGCTCGTCGCGAGCGCGACGGACACGGCGGCGCGCTCGACGAGCTCCGCCGCGGTGTCGGTGGTCGCGAACGCCGACGGGGGCGACGGCTACCTGCTCGTGCGCGAAGACTCGAGCCCGCTCTGCACCGCGTGCCACGCGCTCCCCGACCACGGCAGCGAGGCCGCCGGCCGCGCGTACGGTGCGTGGACCACCACCTGCCGCGACTGCCACGCGACGCACGGGACCCGGAACACGCACCTCGTCCGCGAGACCATCACGCCGCCGTGGGTCGCCGGCGCCGAGGCTCCGCAGCCGCGGCCCGTCCGGCTCTCGAAGAGGAACGGCTACGCCGCGGCGGGCGGCCCGACCCGGCCCGGAGACGCGAGCTTCGCCAACGGGGACGGGAGCGGGCCCTGCCAGGTCTGCCACACGCGCACCTCGCGCTGGCGGGCGGACGGGACGGCGGACGCCGTCCACCTCGGCGATTGCGCCTTCTGCCACCGCCACCAGACGGGGATGAAGGCTCGCTGCGAGGACTGCCATCCCGCGCCCCCGAGCACCGGCGCGCACGCCGCGCACCATGGACCGTCGGCGCCGTCGCCGCCGTTCCCCAGCGACCCGCGCCCGCTCGGGTGCGGGAGCTGCCATCCGGTCGATCCCGCGCTGCACGGCGACGGCGTCCAGCAGGTGACGCTCGATCCGGACCTGGTCCTCCCCGGAGGGACGAGGACCGCGGGGGCTCGGATCGCCGGATCGTCCACGGCGACGAGCTGCACCGTCGCCTGCCACTTCCCGCTCGGCGCGCCCGCGCCGGCGCAGGCCGTGACATGGAGCGACGCGGGCCCGCTCCCCTGCACCTCCTGCCACGCGAGGATCGACCCGGGCGGCCTCGAGCCCGGGCCGCGGGCGGGCCCGTCGCTCCACGATCCCGTCTTCTCCGAGGCGCGGCCCGCGAGCGGCGAGCCCACCACCTGCTGGTCCTGCCACGACTCCGCCTCGCACGACGCGACGCACCTGACGGGCGACGCGGGCCTCCTGAGCAGCGGCACCGTGAACGCGACCTGCATCGCCTGCCACTCCCCGCCGTCCGGTCCGTCCGCCGGGGCGCCGGGACAGGTGCTGCACCGGGGCTCCGACGCGGCGACGTCGTGGACGCCGCCGGTGCTGCCCGGATGGAGCGAGGAGACGCTCGACGCGACGATCGGCGACTTCCACGGCGGGCGCCGCGGGACCTGCTTCGACCCGAACAAGGGCCCCGTGCCCTGCGCCCCGACCACCACGCCGACCGGCTTCGGCGGGACGCTCCTGGCGCCCTATTACCGTGGGTATCCGGCCATGCCGTGCACGACGTGCCACGCCGGGCACGCGAGCCGGAACGCCTTCATGCTCGCGCCCGTGGTGAACGGCACGACGATCCCGGCCGGCTCCATCGACCGGGCGGGGGTCGGCGCCGAGAAGCTGTGCGAGGCGTGTCACGCGGGCGGCCGCCACGATCGGTGCACAGGTTGCCACACGAACGCGTACGCCTGCGACGACTACGGTCAGTGCTGGATGGACTCCGCTGCCACGCACGTCGATCCGGCGCCCGCCGGCAGCGCCTGCTTCTTCTGCCACGGCCACGAAGGGATGACGACGGCCTGGCGGTCGCCGTTCGGGCCGCATGGCGTGAGCGGCACGGACTGCGGCCACTGTCACGCGAGCGGCTGGGCGAACTCCCCGAGCGATCCACCCTTGACCGTGCCGCCGAGCTACACCGCGCCCTTGCTGGGGACCGGCTCGATGAGCGTGAGCGGGATCACCTCGTCCAGCGCGAACCTCGCCTGGTACACGACCAAGAACGCCTCGAGCCAGGTCGAGTACGGCGTCGGGATGCCGAACTACGTCACGGGGAGCACGGCGCTGACCACGACGCACTCGGTGGCGCTCTCCGGGCTCGCTCCCGGGACGACCTACGTCTGGCGCGCGCGCAGCGTGGACGCGCACCGGAACGTGCTCCGCACCTCCCTCTCCACGTTCACGACGATCGCGGAGGGAGGCGTGCCCCATCCCGACATCGTGAAGACGGGCTCCGTCACGGTGGAGGCGCCGCAGACGACGACGGCCGCGGCCTTGCAGTGGTACCCGGTGGCCTCGCCGACCGGCAATCCCGTCGAGTACCGGGTGCAGCTCGCGTCCGACACGACGTTCACGACGCTCCTGAACGGCTCCCCGCCCGACTCCGGCTGGATCTCCGGCGCGCCCACGATCTACTTCGGCAAGCCGGTCCTGTACTTCCAGGTCACGCTCACGAACCTGCCGCTGGACGACTGCGGTTCGTTCACCCCCAACTCCTACTACTGGCGCGTGAAGGCGCGCGACTCGATCACGGGGGTCGAGTCGGACTGGTCGGCCGTCGATCTCTTCTGGGCGTGGTCCTACCTCCCGTACTGCTGAAGTCCGTAAGCTGGGCGGCTGCGTTCGCGATCAGGCTCGGGGCGCGTGCCTCGACCTCCGTCACGTCCGCATCCCCCACCGGCGGACGGTCCGCGCCTCGAGCTGGCGGAAGACGAGGTGCTCGACGGCGAGGCCGATCGACACCACGGTGACGAGGCCCGCGAACACCTGCGGCATGTCCAGCTCGCTCTTCTTCTCGTAGATGAACCAGCCCAGGCCGCCGCGGCCCGAGCTGACGCCGAAGACCAGCTCGGCGGCGATGAGGGTCCGCCACGCGAACGCCCACCCGACCTTCAGGCCCGTGAGCAGGTGCGGCGACGCCGCCGGGACCAGGATCCGCAGCGCGAGCAGCGGCCCGCGCAGGCCGTAGTTCCGGCCCACCATCCGCAGCGTCGGGGAGACGCTCGAGAACCCGGCGTGCGCGTTCAGCGCGACCGGCCACACGACCGAGTGCACGAGCACGAAGACGATGCTCCCCGCGCCGATCCCGAACCAGAGCAGGGCGAGGGGCAGGAGGGCCACCGCGGGCAGCGGGTTCAGCATCGCGGTGAGCAGCTCGAGGAGCTCCGCGCCGATCCGCGTCCCGGCGGCGGCGAAGGCGAGGACCGCGGCGAGCCCGACGCCGCCCGCGTACCCCATCAGCAGGAGCTTCAGCGAGATCGCCACGCGCCCGGGGAGCTCCCCGTCCCGCACCGACTGGACGAGCGCGCGCACGGTGTCCGAGAGGGTCGGCACGAGCAGCGGGTTCGCGAGCTGCCGCGCGTACCCCTCCCAAGCCGCCGCGAGGAGCGCGAGCAGCAGGAGCTTGCGGACCCAGGTCCGGTTCGCGACCGCCGCGAGGCGTGACCACGGCGACGCGACTGCCGCGGGCCCGGTGACGCCGGGGGGATCGGTGGGGACGGCGGCGAGGTGCGGTGCGGTGCTCATATGCTCCAGTCCTCGAGGGCGTCGAAGACGAGCGCGCGGACCCGGGCCTGCGCGTCATGCGCGTCGCCGGCGAGCGCGCCCTCGCCGACGCGGAGATCGGCCCGGACGCGGCCGGGGTGCGCGGAGAGGAGGATGACCCGGCTGCCGACCCGCACCGCCTCGGCGATGTCGTGCGTGACGAAGAGCAGGGTGAAGCGCGCCTCGCGCCAGAGCTCGAGGAGCTCCTCCTGCATCCGCTCGCGCGTGAGCGCGTCGAGCGCGCCGAACGGCTCGTCCATGAGGACGATCTCCGGCTGAAGCGCGAGGCAGCGCGCGATGGCGACCCGCTGCTTCATCCCGCCGGAGAGCTCGTGCGGGTACGCGTGCGCGAACGGCGCGAGGCCGACGCGGCGGACGTGATCGCGCGCGCGCCGCTCCGCCTCCGCGCGGCGGAGCCCCCGGGCGGTCCGGAGGGCGAACACGACGTTCTCGTGGACGGTCTTCCAGGGCAGGAGCTGATCGAACCCCTGGAACACGACGATCCGGTCCGGCCCCGGCGAGACGAGCGCGCGGCCGTGGAGCGAGATGCGCCCCGCGGCCGGGGGGAGGAAGCCCGCGACCGCCTTGAGGAGCGTGGACTTCCCGCAGCCGGACGGGCCGAGGAGCGCGACCCGCTCGCCCGCCTCGACCTGGAACCCGACGCCCTCGGTGGCCACCACGCGGCGCCCGCCGCTCCGGTACTCCAGCGTCACGCCGGCGAGATCGAGGAGCGGCGCGCCGGCGAGCGTCATCGCCGTCGCCATCTCAGCTCCCCGGCTGCGCGTGGACGGTGGGGAAGAAGAGGTCGCGCCAGCTCTTCGGGCGCGCCGGCGCCGTGCCGATCCGCGCCATGAAGTCCGCGAACACGCCGACGCGCTCCGGGGTGGTCGTGTACCGCACGGCCGGGTCCTGGACCTGCGCCAGCACGCTGGCGAGCGGCTCCTTCGAGCCGCTGACGCGGAGGTAGGTCTCCGCCGCCGCGCGAGGGTTCTTCGCGATCCAGGCCACCGCGTCCTGCAGGGCGGCGAACACGACCGCGAACGTCCTCGGGTTGGCGTTCGCGAACGCCTCGGTCGAGGAGAGCACGTTGAAGGTGTGCGGTCCCCCCAGGAGCTCGTACGAGGAGAGGACCGTCCGCACCCGACGATCCGCGAGCTCCTGCGCGACGAACGGCGGGCTCGCGACGTGCGCGGTGAGCTCGGAGCGGCCGGAGAGCAGCGCGGCCGCGGCGTCGGGGTGCTTGACGGCCACGGTGAGGCGGTCGAGGCGGCTCCACCCCGCCGCGCCGAAGGCCCGCTCGGCAGCGAGCTGGAGGACCACCGCCTGGATGGAGACCTTCACCGACGGCAGGGCGATCCGGTCCTTCTCGCCGAAGTCCGCGACGGTCTTCACCGCCGGGTTCGTCGTGTTCACCACCACAGGGATCGAGTCGAGCGCGGCGACCCCCTTCACCTTGCCGCCCGTCCTCCCCCACAGCAGGACGAGCGGCGCGACGCCGGTCGCGATGTAGTCCACGCTGCCGGAGAGCAGCGCGTCGTTCGAGGCGACCCCGCCCCCGAGCACCGCCCAGGTGACCTTCACGTCCCCGAGCCCGGCCTGCGCGGCGCGGTGCTCGATGAGCTTCTGGTCCTCGAGCACGAGGAGCGGCAGATACCCGAGGCCGTATTGCCGCGCGATGCGGATCTCCTTCACCTCGGCGCGGGGAGCCCCGGGGAGGGCGAGCGCGGCGAGGGCGAGCAGCGCGGGCAGGATCTTCCTTCGGTGTGGCGTCATGGAGCCTCCTGGCTCGCGCTAGCGCGCGAGCCGATCGAGGTGGGTGAGGAAGGGCCGCTCCGCCTCCTGGCGGGCACGGCGGACGTCGTGGGTGAGCTCGGTGACCTCGCGCGGCTCGATGAGCCACACCGCGGCGAGGTCGTCCTCGGGGGCGCGCGCCCGCAGCGCCTCGTACTGGCGGCGGAACTCGGGCCCGGCGACGAGCGCCTTCACGGGGACGCCGACGATCTCGAACGCCTCCGCGCCGCGCTGCACCGTGACCGCCACCGGGCGGTCGAACCAGAGGCTCGCGACGAGGTTCCGCTGCGTGCCGGAGCTCTCGAGCCGCTCCAGGTGGACGAGGCGGCCGTCGTCGTCGAGGTGGATGGACGGGGCTACGGTGGCGTGCGGCCGTCCCGAGCGATCGCTGGTGGCGAGGATCTTCACCGTCGCGGCGTCGGCGAGCAGCGCCGGGATCCGCGGGTCGAGGGAGGTGGCGGTCATGGTCGGAGGAGCCTCGAGAGATCGGTGTCCGGGTGGTTGCCGCAGTGCCGGTAGTCGTCGAAGTCGATGGGGAGCCCGTAGCGAGCGCGGAGGCCGTGGAGCCCCTCCGCGAGCGCGACGTAGTAGTCGAGGGACGCGTTGCGTTGTCCCGCGAGCGCGGTGCCCGGGCGCGGCGACCACACGATGAAGACCGTGCTGACGCCGCGCGAGGCGAGCTCCTCCGCCTCGTCGAGCGTTCGCCGCAGCCCCTCCTCCTCGGTGGCGAAGCCGTGTGGGCGCGCCAGCTCGACCCCGGCGACGATGCCGGTGTCGACCCGGCCGCGGCCGAAGACGTCCACGGCGCGCACGAGCCGCTCCTTCCACTCGCGGTACCCCACCCAGCGCGCCTTGCCCGGGCAGATCCACGAGAACAGGCGCTCGTCGAGCACCTCGAGATCGGCGGTGTAGCTCGTGAGGCCGGTCTCGCGCCGCAGCCGCTCGAGCTGCGCCGGCTCGAAGGCGGTGCCGATGAGCTGGCTCGGGAAGCGCGGCGTGCGGAAGGAGGCGCCGATCGCCCGGAGGATCTCGACGTAGTAGTCGACCTCCGCGTCGAACGGGCGCGCGCCGCGGGTGTTCGAGCCGGCGGTGATGCAGATCCCCACGAACCGGCCGGGCTCGCGCAGCGCCTCGGCGACGGTCTCGCGGACGTCCTCGGGATCGAGGCGGGCCGGGATGCCGAGGTCGTCCTTCCCCTTCCGGAGCTGCGGGACGATGTCGCAGAAGAGGCAGCCCTCGCCGTCGTTCCAGAAGTGGCAGTGGCGGTACGGGAAGACGTTGAGCCGCTGCGGGCGCGCGCTCACCACGAACTTCATCGGCAGCCCGGAGCGGGTCCGCTTCGCGTAGTAGTCCGGGCGCGGCCAGTACTCGACCTCCTCGATGGGCGCGCCGCCGTCCACCAGCGCGAGGCGGCCGTCCACGTGGTCCACGACGTACGGCCGCTGCTCGAGCGGGGTGGGGGTCGTGATGATCGAGCTGCCGTCCCGGAGCAGGAGCGACTCCGGGCGCGGCGCGATCCGCCCGTCGCGCGCGCCGAAGATGTGCGTGCCGGTGACGGAGTGGCGCTCGGGATCGAGGAGCGCGAGCGCGCGGTCGGTGTAGTGGACGCCCCGCCGCTGGACGTCGGTCTTCAGCACGACGAGGCGGGGGACGTCGGGGTGCCTCGCGCAGACGGAGGCGAGCTCCGATGCGCCTTGCACGGGGTGCAGGGGGGTCGCCTGCGCGATCGCGGTGGACATGCGACGCATCTTAGATAACGGAGGCGCGGCTTGTAAAGCGGAGAACTGGTGCGCTCGAATCGACGAATCGCCGTTGATCAGCGGGTGCGGCGTGGCGTCACGTCCGTGAAAGCGGACGACGCGGAGGTTGCGGGCTCACCGCGCCGCCCGGCGCGAGAGGATCACGAGCGACCGCGCCTCGACGCGCACGGTGCCGCGCGCCTCGACGAGATCGCGCTTCGCGTCCGACGCGCCGGCGGTGTCGGCGAGGATCTCCCACGCCTGGCCCCACTCCACCTCGGGGAGCCGGTAGGTGACCGGCTCGAAGTGGGCGTTCATCAGGACGAGCAGCGTGTCCCCGACGATCCGCTCGCCGCGCTCGTCGGGCGTGTCGATGGTGTCGCCGCCGAGGAGGAACGCGACGGAGCGCGCGAAGGGCTCGTCCCAGTCCTGGCGCGTCATCTCGGTCCCGTCCGGCCGGAACCAGGCGAGGTCCTTGAGCGAGGAGTCGGAGAGGTGCGCGCCGCGGAAGAACCGGCGCCGCTGCAGCACCGGCTGGGAGAGGCGGAGCCGGATCAGCCGCCGCGTGAAGCCGAGCAGCGCCCCGGCGCGGTCGTCGAGGTCCCAGTCGAGCCAGGAGAGCTCGTCGTCGTGGCAGTACGCGTTGTTGTTCCCGCCCTGCGTCTTCCCCATCTCGTCGCCGGCGGCGATCATCGGGACGCCCTGCGAGACGAGCAGCGTCGCGAGCATGTTCCGCATCTGCCGGTCCCGGAGGGCGATCACGGCGGGGTCGTCGGTCGGCCCCTCGACGCCGCAGTTCCAGGAGTAGTTCGCGTCGGTGCCGTCGCGGTCGTCCTCGAGGTTCGCCTCGTTGTGCTTGCGGTCGTAGGACACGAGATCGCGCAGCGTGAAGCCGTCGTGGGAGGTGACGAAGTTCACGCCCGCGAAGATCTTCCGCCCCGCCGCCTCGTACAGGTCCGCCGACCCGGTGAGCCGGTAGCCCATCTCGCCCGTCTGGTCCTCGTCCCCCTTCCAGAACCGGCGCACCACGTCGCGGTACTTCCCATTCCACTCCGACCAGTTCACCGGGAACGCGCCGACCTTGTAGCCGTCCGGCCCGAGGTCCCACGGCTCGGCGATGAGCTTCACGCGCTCGAGCACCGGGTCCTGGTACACGGCGACGAGGAAGCGCGAGGCCTCGTCGAACGACTCCGGGTCGCGGGCGAGCGTCACCGCCAGGTCGAAGCGGAAGCCGTCCACGTGCATCTCCTGCACCCAGTACCGGAGCGAGTCGAGGACGAGCCGGAGCGCCGCGGGGTTGGTGGTGTCGAGGGAGTTCCCGGTCCCGGTGTAGTCCAGGTAGTGCCGGGGCGACTCGGGCGAGAGCCGGTAGTAGCTGCGGTTGTCGAGCCCCTTGAGCGAGAGGGTGGGGCCGAGGTGGTTGCCCTCGCAGGTGTGGTTGTAGACGACGTCGAGGATCACCTCGATGCCGGCCCCGTGCAGCGCCTTCACCATGTCGCGGAACTCGCGCACCTGCTCCCCGCGCGAGCCGCTCGAGCAGTACCGCTGCTCCGGCGCGAAGTAGCCCAGGGTCGAGTACCCCCAGTAGTTGCGGAGCCCCTTCTCCTCCAGGAACGCCTCGTCGGCGGACTCGTGCACCGGGAGCAGCTCGACCGCCGTGACGCCGAGCCGGACGAGGTGGTCGAGGGCGGGCTTCGAGGCGAACCCCGCGTACGTCCCGCGCAGCTCCGGCGGGATCTCCGGGTGACGCTTCGTGAACCCGCGGACGTGGACCTCGTAGACGATCGAGCGGTGCCAGGGGGTGCGGGGCGGACGATCGTCTCCCCAGTCGTACGCGTCCCCCACCACCACGCCCCGCGGCATCGCCGCGGCGGAGTCCGCGTCGTCGTAGGCGAGGTCGCCCTCGGGGGCGCCGCGCCGGTAGCCGTACACCGGACCGCGCAGCTCGAGCTCGCCCGAGATGGCCCGCGCGTACGGGTCGAGCAGGAGCTTCGACGGGTTGAAGCGCGCCCCCGTCTCGGGCTCGTACGGACCGTACGCCCGGTAGCCGTACCGCGCGCCGACCCTCACGCCCGGGAGGTAGACGTGCCAGACGTAGCCGGTGCGCTCCGGCAGCCGCACCCGCGTCTCCGCGCCGTCGTCCGCGAAGAGGCACAGCTCCATCGCCTCGGCGTGGCGCGAGTAGACCGCGAAGTTGACGCCCTCGCCCTCGGGGGTGGCTCCCAGGGGGAACGGACTTCCCGGACAGACACGCTCGACGCCCATGACCGCTCCGCTCTCCAGGCCCGCTCCTCGAACTTGGGGCGGGGGAGGGGCCGTCGCCAGCCGCGGCTCGCCCGGGGGGCGGGTGCGCGGCCGCCGCCCCGGTCACCCCGTTCCCCGCCGCGAGCGCTGGCCGGGATCGCCGCGCGCGACCCGTCGCCGCCCTGGCGCACGCCGGCGCGCCTCCCGCTCGCGCGCCTCCCGCACGAACCGGACCAGCGCCTCGGCCCGGTGGTCGGGGGTGTGCTCCGCGAGGACGCGCCACCGGGCCCGGGCGGCGATCGCCCGCCGCTCGTCCTCGGGCAGGTCGTCCAGGATCGCGAGCGCCTGCGCCGTGGAGGCGGCGAGCAGGATCTCGCGGCCCGGCGCGAAGAACGCCTCGATCCCCGGCCACCGATCGGAGACGACCGGCGTCGCGCAGGCGGCGGCCTCGAACAGGCGCACCGAGGGCGACCAGCCGGCGCGCACCATGTCCGCGCGCGTGACGTTGAGCGTGTACCGCTGCGCCGCGTAGAACGCGGCGTGGGCGGCGGGCGGGAGGTGCTCGAGGCGCGCCACGTTCTCCGGCCACCCGACGCCCGCGGGGTACTGCGGCCCCGCCACGGCGAACCGCGCCGCCGGCCGGGCGCGGGCGGGCTCGACCAGGAGCCGCTCGAGGGCGGGCTGCCGGTCGGCGCTGTACGTGCCGACGTACCCGAGGTCCCAGCGGAGCGGCCGCGGCGAGGGCCGGTGCACCTCCGGGTCGGCGCTGCAGTAGAGCGGCCGCGCCGCCGCCGCCCCGAGGTCGCGCTCGATGCGGCGGAGCATGGGACCGCCGGTGAACGACAGGTACAGGTCGAACGCCGGCACGAGCTCCGGGGCGAGGTACTCGCACTCGCGGCGGGCGAGGCGCGCGACGGTGACCGGCGTGTCGATGTCGTAGAAGGCGGTCGTGCCGCGCGCGAGCTCGAGGACGAGCCGCGCCACCTCGCGCCCCTCCGGCACGTACGAGCCGACCACCGTGACGTCGGCGTCGCGGAGCCGCGCGCCGAAGCGATCGCGCAGCTCGGCGAGGCTGCCGTAGAGCTCGACCTCGCAGTACGGCGGTCGGGCCAGGTCCCGGTGCGCCGCGTACCAGGGGACGTCGCGCTCGAGGAAGAGCACCCGGTGGCCGGCCGCGGAGAGCGCCCGCAGCAGCGCGCGGTACGTCGTCGCGTGGCCGTTGCCCCACGACGACGTGATCGACAGGCCGAGGACCACGAGGTCGAGGCGCGCGCTCATCCGGCGGTCCCCTCCGCCGACGCCGGGGCGCGCCCGGCGCCGTCTCCGCCGAGGCCGAGGGCGGCCTCGACCGCCGCCGCGCGGCGGTCGTAGGTGTGCTCGGCGAGGACCCGCGCGCGCGCCGCGGCGCCGATCCGCCGCGCCCGGGCCGGCGTGAGCGCCGCCAGGTGCGCGACGACCTCCGCGCCGTCGCGCGCCGCGAGCACCTCCCTGCCCGGCTCGAGGAACCGCTCCAGCCCCTCCCACGCGTCGGTGACGAGGCAGGCGCCCGCGCCGGCGGCCTCGAACACCCGGGTGGCCGGCGAGAAGCCGTTCCTGGCCATGCTCTCGCGGGACACGTTCAGGATCGCGAGCGGGGTCGAGTTCCAGGCGTTGTGATCGGCGGTGCCGACGTGCCCCGCGCGGCGGACGTTCGCCGGGACGGCCCGGGCGTCCCAGCCCGCGCCGCCGAGGAGGAAGCGGCGCCCGGGCAGCGCGGCGGCCGGCCCGAGGAAGAACTCCTCCACGCGCGCCTCGCGATCCGGGAGCCGGTTGCCGAGGAACGCCAGGTCCGCCTCGAAGCGCGGATCGGCCGGGGCGGGGTGGTGCGTGGCGGGATCGAGGGCGTTGTAGATGGGCACGCATGCTCGCGCGCCCAGCCGCCGGTAGCCGGCCACGACCGGCTCGCCGCCGCCGTAGGTGAAGACGTGGTCGTAGCGCGGGACGAGCGTCCGGAAGGGATCGCCGGGATCCCGCGCGAGCCGCTCGAGCGTCGCCGGCGCGTCGACGTCCCAGAAGGCGATCCGGTTCCCCGGGCGGCGCAGCTCGAGGACGCGGGCCTCGAGGAGCGCGTCCTCCACGCCGACGCCGCTCGCCTTCACCACGAGGTCCGCGCGCCGGGCCGCCTCCAGGCACGCGTCGAGCGTCGCGGGCACGTCCGGGCGCCAGATCACGACGCGCGCGTACGGCGGATCGGGGATGTCCCTGTGTGCGTGCCGATCGTAGGCGTCCGGCTCGTGGAAGGTGATCGAGTGGCCGCGCGCGTGCAGCGCGCGGGCGAGCCCCCGGTAGTAGGTCGCCGCCCCGTTCCAGTACGACGAGACGAGGCTCGAGGCGAAGAACGCGATGTCGAGTCGGTCGTTCATGCGCGGGGTGCGCTCCGGGTTCGCTGAGAAGTTAGGCCCACGCTCCACCGCCCGCAGGAGCCCACCCCGCTCGCCCGCCCGGACTTGTACGGACGAGCGAACCCGATCCGGCGCGCGGCGATCGGCGAGGGAGGCCGGGCGCGCGTCGGACGTTGCCCGGACGCGACCCTGTTCGCACGTTTTGCGGGGAGGGCCAGCCTTCACGCCGGGAGAATACGGCGGCGCGCGGCCCGGGGAGAGCCATGGGCGACCGGCGGATCCTCATCACGGGCGGGGCGGGGTTCATCGGCTCGCACCTCGCGGATCACCTGCTCGCGCGCGGATACGCCGTGCGGGCCCTCGACGACCTGTCACCCCAGGTGCACGGACCCGGCGGGCGACGACCGGCCTACCTCGATCGGGAGGTGGAGCTCCTCGTCGGCGACGTGCGCGACCCCGAGGTGGTGCGCCGCGCGCTCCGCGGCGTCGGCGCGGTGGTCCACCTCGCCGCCGCGGTCGGCGTCGGCCAGAGCATGTACGAGGTGGACCGCTACGTCGGGGTGAACGACCTCGGGACGGCGGTCCTCCTCCAGGCGCTCATCCAGCGGCCGGTGGAGCGGCTCGTGGTGGCCTCCTCGATGAGCCTGTACGGGGAGGGGCTCTACCGCGACGCCCGCGGCCGGCTCGTGTCGGCGGAGCGGACCCGCGCGCAGCTCCTCGAGCGGCGCTGGGAGCCGCTCGGCGAGGACGGCGGGCCCCTCGAGCCCGTCCCCACGCCGGAGACGAAGCCGCCCGCGCTCGCGTCGATCTACGCGCTCTCGAAGCTCGACCAGGAGCGGATGTGCCTGCTCGTGGGCGAGGCCTACGGCATCCCGACGGTGGCGCTCCGGTTCTTCAACGTCTACGGCACGCGCCAGGCGCTCTCGAACCCGTACACCGGCGTCCTCGCCATCTTCGCCGCGCGGTACCTGAACGGCCGGCCGCCGCTCGTGAACGAGGACGGGCTGCAGCGGCGGGACTTCGTCTCGGTGCGCGACGTGGCGGCGGCCTGCCACCTCGCGCTCACGGTGCCGGGGGCGGCCGGGCGCGTGCTCAACGTCGGCAGCGGCCGGAGCTTCACCGTCCTCGAGGTCGCCGGCCGGCTGGCGGACGCGATGGGGCGCGAGGACGTCCGGCCGGAGGTGACGCAGAAGTACCGCGTGGGGGACATCCGCCACTGCTTCGCCGACATCGGGGAGGCGCGGCGGGTGCTCGGCTACGAGCCCGCGGTGCCCTTCGACGCGGGGCTCGAGGAGCTCGCGGGCTGGCTCGAGGGGCAGATCGCGCACGACCGCGTGGGGGAGGCGAGCGCCGAGCTCACGTCGCGGGGGCTCTCGCTGTGACCGACGATCGCGTGCTCGTGGTGGGCGGCGCCGGCTTCATCGGCGCGAACCTCGCCCACCGGCTCCTCTCCTCCGGCGCGCGCGTCCGCGTGCTGGACAGCCTCGCCCGGCCCGGCGTCGAGCGGAACCTCGCCTGGCTCCAGGCGACCCACGGCGAGCGCCTCGAGGCGACGATCGCCGACGTCCGCGACGCGGAGGCGGTCGCGCGCGCGGTGCGGGGCGTCTCCGCCGTGTTCCACCTCGCGGCGCAGGTCGCGGTGACGACGTCGCTCGTCACGCCGCTGCACGACTTCGAGGTGAACGCGCGCGGGACCCTGAACGTCCTCGAGGCGGCGCGGCGGGAGGACCCGCCGCCGTTCGTCCTCTTCACCTCCACGAACAAGGTGTACGGCGCCCTCGAGGACGTGTCGCTCGTGGACGTCGGCTCGCGGTACGCTCCGGTCGAGCCGGGGCTGCGCCGCGGGATCTCCGAGGCGCGCAGCCTCGCCTTCCACTCACCGTACGGCTGCTCCAAGGGCGCCGCGGAGCAGTACGTGCTCGACTGGGCCCGGACCTACGGCGTGCCCGGCACGGTGTTCCGGATGAGCTGCATCTACGGCCCGCACCAGCTCGGCACGGAGGACCAGGGCTGGGTGGCGCACTTCCTCCTCCAGGCGATGCACCGCCGCCCCATCACGCTCTACGGCGACGGCAAGCAGGTCCGCGACGTGCTGTTCGTCGAGGATCTCCTCGACGCGTTCCTCGCCGCGCGGGAGCGGCCGCGCGAGGTGGCCGGTCGGGCGTTCAACGTGGGCGGCGGGCCGGAGAACACCGTGAGCCTGCTCGAGCTGCTCGAGCTCGTCGCGGAGCTCGAGGGCGTGGCGCCGCGCGTGCTCCACGACGGCTGGCGGCTCGCCGACCAGCGCTGGTACGTGTCGGACCCGTCCTCGCTCGGGCGCCTCGCCGGCTGGGCGCCGCGCACGGGCGTCCGCGAGGGCGTCGCGCGGCTGCACGCGTGGCTGCGCGACGCCGCCCGCGCGCCGCGCCCCGTCGCGAGCCCGGCGGAGGCGGGGAGCCGATGACCCGGGCGGCGCACATGCGCGCGGCGGTGCTCGCGGGGCCGCGGCGCCTCGACCTCGTCGAGGTGGCGCGCCCGGAGCCCGGCCCGGGCGAGGTGCTGGTCCGGCTCGAGGGCTGCGGCGTGTGCGGGTCGAACCTCGTCCCCTGGCAGGGGCGGGAGTGGTTCCGGTACCCGTTCCCCCCCGGCGCGCCCGGGCACGAGGGGTGGGGGCGCGTCGCGGCGCTCGGCCCCGGCGCGGCCGGGTTCGCCGACGGGGACCGCGTCGCGCTGCTCTCCGGCGCCGCGTTCGCGGAGTACGACGTCGCGCCCGCCGACCGGCTGGTCCGGATCCCCGCCGCCGTCGCCGGCCCGTTCCCGGGCGAGGCGCTCGGCTGCGCCGCGAACGTGCTCCGCCGGAGCGCGATCCGCGCAGGCGACCGCGTCGCGCTCGTCGGAGCGGGGTTCCTCGGCCTGGTGACGCTCCGGCTCGCGGTGCTGGCGGGGGCGCGGGTGGTGGCGCTGTCGAGGCGGGAGAGCGCGCTCGCGCTCGCGCGGCGGTACGGCGCGGCGGAGACCCTCGCGACCGGCGCCGATCGCGACGCCGACGTGGCGCGGGCGACGGCGCTGGCGGGGGGGCTCCTCGACGTGGTGATCGAGGCGGTGGGGAGCCAGGCCGCGCTCGACCTCGCGTCCGCGCTCGTCCGGGAGGGGGGCCGGCTCGTCGTCGCGGGCTACCACCAGGACGGCCCCCGCACC
This sequence comes from Anaeromyxobacter oryzisoli, assembly GCF_022690765.1. Classification (GTDB taxonomy): domain Bacteria; phylum Myxococcota; class Myxococcia; order Myxococcales; family Anaeromyxobacteraceae; genus Anaeromyxobacter; species Anaeromyxobacter oryzisoli. The sequence continues at coordinate 58,005 of NZ_JALCZA010000022.1, forward strand.
GTGGACATGGGGCTGTGGAACTGGCGCGGGATCGACGTCGTGAACGCCCACGAGCGCGATCCGCGCGTGCAGCGCGACGGGATCTTCGCGGCCGCCGGCGCGGTCGCGGAGGGGCGGCTCGACCCGTCGCCGCTGTACACGGCCTTCCCCCTCGCGCGCGCCGGCGCCGCGCTCGAGGCGATGGAGGCGCGGCCCGACGGGTTCGTGAAGGCCGTGCTGACGACGTGATCGCGCTCCCCTCCCAGCCCACGCGGCGGCCGCGGCTCGGGTTCCTCGGCGTCGGCTGGATCGGGCGCCATCGGCTCCGGGCGATCGTCGAGAGCGGGCTCGCGGAGGCGGTCGCCATCGCCGACACCGCGGCGCCCGCCGCCGCCGAGGCCGCGGGGGCGACGGGCGGCTGCCGCGTGGAGGGCACCCTCGACGCGCTGCTCGACCTCGACCTCGACGGGATCGTCGTGGCCACGCCGTCGGCGCTCCACGCGGACCAGGCCATCCGCGCGCTGGAGCGGGGCGTGGCGGTGTTCTGCCAGAAGCCGCTCGCCCGCAGCGCGGCGGAGGCGCGCCGCGTGGTCGAGGCCGCCCGCGCCGCCGACCGGCTCCTCGGGGTGGACCTCTCGTACCGGCACGTGGCGGGGGTGGACCGCCTGCGCGAGCTGGTGCGGTGCGGCGCGCTGGGGCGCGTCCACGCGGTGAACCTGGTGTTCCACAACGCGTACGGTCCGGACAAGGCCTGGTCCCAGGACGCCCGCCTCTCGGGCGGCGGCTGCGTCGTGGATCTCGGGATCCACCTCGTCGACCTCGCGCTGTGGGTGCTCGGCTTCCCGGAGGTGGACGACGTCACCGCCACGCTCCGCGCGGGCGGCGAGCGGATCCGGGGGCGGGCGCACGGGCTGGTCGAGGACTTCGCCGCGGCGCAGCTCGAGCTGCGTGGCGGGACCGCGGTGCAGCTCGCCTGCTCGTGGCGGCTGCACGCGGGGCAGGACTGCGCCATCGAGGCGGCGTTCTACGGCACCGAGGGCGGCGCCGCCCTTCGGAACGTGAACGGCTCGTTCTACGATCTGGTCGTCGAGCGCTTCCGCGGCGCCCGCCGGGAGCTGATCGCCGGCCCGCCCGATCCGTGGGGCGGCCGCGCCGCCGTGGCGTGGACGCGCGCGCTCGCGGCCGGCGTCCGGTTCGATCCGTCCGTCGCGTCGATCCTGGAGGTGCAGGCGACGCTGGACCGCATCTACGAGGCGTGACGGAAGATCATGAGAGTCCTCCTGCACGCGGACGCGGTGGGCGGCGTCTTCACGTACGCGGTGGAGCTCGCGCGGGCCCTCGCGGCCCGGGGCGTCGAGGTGGTGCTGGCGACCGAGGGCGCGCGCCTCGCCGACGATCAGCGCGCCGCGCTCCGGGCGGTCCCGGGGCTGGTCCACGCCGAGGGCGAGTTCCGGCTGGAGTGGATGCGCGACCCCTGGGACGACGTCGCGCGCGCCGGCGCGTGGCTCCTCGCGCTCGAGCGCCGAACGCGCCCGGACGTGGTGCACCTGAACGCCTTCTCGCACGGGGCGCTCCCCTTCCGGGCGCCCAGGCTGGTGGTCGGCCACTCGTGCGTCCTCTCCTGGTTCGAGGCGGTGAAGGGGACCGCCGCCCCGCCGGAGTGGGACCGGTACCGCCGCGCGGTGCGGGCCGGGCTCCGCGCCGCGGACGCGGTGGCGGCGCCGAGCCGCGCGATGGCGGCGGCGCTGGTCCGCCATCACGGCCCGATCCCCGCGCCGCTCGTGATCCCGAACGGCCGCGACCCGGGGCGGTTCCCGCCGGGGGAGAAGGAGCCGCTCGTGCTCGGCGCGGGGCGGCTGTGGGACGAGGCGAAGAACGCGGCGGCGCTGGCGGCCGTCGCCTCCGAGCTGCCCTGGCCGGTGGCCATCGCGGGGGCGGACCGGCTCGAGGCGGCTCCGGCCGCGGCGCGGGACCGCGCGCCGTCCGCGCTCCCGCCGGCGCGCGCCACCCTCCTCGGCCGCCTCGCGGAGCCGGCCCTCGCGGGGTGGCTCGGGCGCGCGGCGATCTTCGCCCACCCGGCGCGG
>NZ_JALCZA010000023.1 GCF_022690765.1 Anaeromyxobacter oryzisoli
CGGGCGGCGCGGGGGTGTCGGCGCCGGCAGGGGCGGGCGCGGCGACCGGCGGCGCGGGGGCGACCGCGGCGGCCGGCGCGGACGCCGCGGACGTCGCGTCCAGGGGAGCCGGATCGGGGGCTTGCGCGAGCGTGACTACAGGTAGAAGGACCGACGCCAGAGCGGCCAGCCTGAGGTAGCGCACCACGTTCACCCTCGCTTCCAGGGGAGCGGAATTTCCCCAGGCCTGAGCGGGTAAAAGGAAGCTCCTTATACCATGGGCAACGGACGGGTCCTGAAGCTCCGTTCCCTGTGACGCATTATCTCGGGGTGCGCGCCAGAGCGCGATCTACCCGCCCTTCCTGAGATCGTTCAGGACGAGCTTCGCGACGGCCTTCAGCGTGTCGAACACGCCGACGCCGGTCGGCGCGACGGCCTGGAACTCCGGGACGCCGCGCGGGTTGATGAGGCGGTGCAGCTCCTCGACCGTCGCGATGTTGGGGAGATCGCGCTTGTTGTACTGCACGACGTACGGGATCTTCGCGAGGTCGTAGCCCTGCTCGGAGAGGTTCACGCGCAGGTTCTCGACGGACTCGAGGTTCGCCTCCATGCGCTCGATCTGCGAGTCCGCGACGAACACCACCCCGTCCACGCCCTTGAGGATGAGCTTGCGCGAGGCGTCATAGAAGACCTGCCCCGGGACCGTATAGAGGTGGAAGCGGGTCTTGAACCCGCGGATCTCGCCGAGCGAGAGCGGGAGGAAGTCGAAGAAGAGGGTCCGCTCGGTCTCGGTCGCGAGGGAGATCATCTTGCCCTTCGCGTCCGGGTTGGTCTTCGCGTAGATGTACTGAAGGTTCGTCGTCTTCCCGCAGAGTCCGGGACCGTAGTAGACGATCTTGCAGTTGATCTCGCGCGAGCTGTAGTTGATGAAGCTCATCGCTCACTCGCTGAAGAGGTTGTCGATGTCGTCATCGGTGATCTCGGCGAAGGGGCTCGCGGCGCCCGGGGCCGCCTGCTTCCGCGCGAGCGACTCGAACACCTTCGCGAGCTCCTCTCCCGCCTTCTTCACCCTCAGGCGCACGAGCCCCAGCGAGCTCTTCGCGTCGAAGATGACGACCAGGACGACGCGGCCGCCCACGATGCTCATGTGGAGCGACTCCCTCTCGCCCTCGTGGAACTGGTTCGGGAACTCCTTCTCGCCGATGAGCTTGGCCAGCCCGCCCATCGCCGCGACGTTGCCGGCGGTGAGCGAGGCGAGCGAGGTCGTGTCGAGGTTCTGGGCCTGACCGCTGGAGGCGATGAGCTGCCCGTTCTTGTCGACGAGGAAGACGACCTTGGCGTTCGCGTCGCGCGTGAGCCGGTCGCAGATCCCGGCGATCAGCCGGAACTCCTCCTCGTACATCACCAAGCCGGAATTCATGAACTCGGGCTCTCCGCGATTCGAGTCATCGCCGAATACCAGGGAACCGCACGGCATTCAATCCCGGGTTCGCCCGGCGGATCAACCGGCGCGATCAAGGCGATGCGGGTGCGCCGTCGCCGCCCTCGCTCGTCGCGAGCGGCGGATAGGTGAACCCCGTGTACACCGATATCACACCGCGGTGCCTGGAGCCGGCGTTCCGGTGCGCGCCGACGACGACCACGAGCCGCGCGGTTGCCCAGGTCGCCGTGCAATCGCCGGCGATCCGGTCGGGGCCGCCGTCGGGGCAGGTGCGCGCCGGCGGGCGGCCGATCTCCGCCTCGAGGCGGCCTGCGAGCTCGCGCCATGACGCGAGCGCGTCGTCGTCGTCGGAGGGCGTCGGGTGCACCTCGGTCACTGCCGCGGCCCGGCTACCCCGGAACTGGATCACGCACGACAGCGCGTCCGCGGAGCCGCCGGGGCAGCCGAGGTACGTGCTGGAGCCCGCGTCGCGCTGGACCAGCGTCGCGCCCTGCCGCTCCAGGAGCTGCTCGACGTCCGCGCGCTGCCGCCCGAGCGGCACGCCCGCCGCCGTCGGCGGCGCCGCGGGCTCGTACTCGAGGTGCAGCACGGCCAGCGTGGCCCCGTCCTGGCGGGCGTGGCGCGAGACGGCGGCCGACCAGGGCGTCCGCTCCCACGCGGCGGCCGTGGCCGACGCGTCGCCCTGCGACGCCCCGACGCCGCGTGCCGGTGGCCCGAGCGCGTCGGCGACGGCGCGGACGAGCGCGCCCTCCTCCGCGGCGGGGACCTCGAGCTGCGCGGCGTAGAGCCCCTCCGGGCCGAAGAGGAGGCGGCACGGCGAAGGGGACGGCGCGCCCTCGCAGCGCTCGGCGACGACCACGTCCGGATCCTCGCCGGCCGCGTGGTGCGGGATCCCGCGCGCGTCGAGGGCGCGCTCGATCTCGGCGCGCGGCTGGCCGAACTCGAGCCCCAGCGCGACGCGGTCCCGCGGTGGCGCGAGCTTCCTCGTGACCCCGCGGCGCGGCCCGGTGACGCACGCCGCGGACAGGAGGAGCGCGGCCGCGGCGGCGATGGCCCAGGGCGCTCGACTCCGCGCGGCCCGCGATCGCGCGACGCGCTGTGGGGATCGGGGTGGGTTCATAGCTCTCGGCGGCCGGCGAGGGCGCGGGCCAGCGTCACCTGATCAGCGTATTCGAGATCTCCGCCCATGGGTACTCCCTGGGCGATCCGCGTGACCTTGAGGCCGAGGGGCTTGAGGAGCTTCGTCAGGTAGAGCGCGGTCGCCTCGCCCTCGACGTCGGGGTTCGTCGCGATGATGATCTCCTCCGCGGGCGCCTTCTCGAGGCGGACGAGCAGCTCGCGGATCTTGAGCTCCGACGGCCCGACGCCGTCGAGCGGCGAGAGCGCGCCGTGCAGCACGTGGTAGCGGCCGCGGAACTCGTGCGTCCGCTCCACCGCGAGCAGGTCCGGGACGCTCTCGACCACGCAGACGAGCCGCCCGTCGCGCTCGGGATCCGCGCAGATCGCGCACGGGTCGCGGTCGGTGAGGGTCTGGCAGGTGGAGCAGAGCCGGACGTCGCGCACCACCCCGGCGATGGCGCTCGCGAGGTCGCCGGCGTACCCGGGGCCGGCCTTGAGGATGTGGAACGCGAGCCGCTGGGCGGTCTTCTCGCCGATGCCCGGCAGGCGCGCGAGCTCCTTCACGAGCCGCGCGATGGGATCCGCGACGGCCACGGGCGCTAGCCGGTGATCCCGGGCAGCTTGATGCCGCCGGTCGCCTTCGCCATCGAGTCGTCGGCGGCGGCGCGCGCCTTCTCGACCGCGGCGTTGATCGCCGCCGTGACGAGGTCCTCGAGGAGCGCCTTGTCGTTCGGGTCCACCGCCTTCGGGTCGATGGTGAGCTTCGTCACCTCGCACCGACCGTTCATGGCGACCTTCACGAGCCCGCCGCCGCTCTCGCCGTCCACGGCGATCTCGGCGAGCTTCTCCTTCGCGTCCGCCATCGCCTTCTCGAGCTTGCGGGCCTGCCGCATGAGGTACTGGATGTCCATTTAGATCTCCTTGGATGCGAGGGCTGCGCCCCGGCTGAGCGGTGGGCGGCCGCCCGTGGATCCGTGCCCGTCACCGTCACCGGCTTCTCCGTGACCCGTGAACCGGGTCGCGTGGCCCGTGGCCCGATCCCGTGATCCGACGGAGACACGGGCCACGGGAGGCGGGACGCGGGAGGCGGGCACGGATACGGGAACGGTCACGGGCACGGTGACGGTCCGCGGTCGAGGCATCACGACTTCAGCTCCTCGATGTCGTCGATCTCGCCCTCGAGGATCCTGGCGGCCTCGGCGATGTTCGGGTGGTGCCGGGCCGCCTCCTTGACGCGCCGCGTGCGGGCGAGCCGCTCCGCCGCCTCGACGGAGGCGATCGAGGGCGCGGGCGCCTCGGGCGCGCCGTCCGCCGCGGGGAGCGCCGCGGCGGCGCCGCGCTTCACCACGAGCCGGGTCGGCCGCCCGAAGAACCGCGCGAAGACCGCCTCGATGTCGCCGCGCTTGCGCTCGGCCGTCGCGGCGTAGAGCCCCTCCGGCAGCTGGATCGCGATCTCGCCGTCGGTCATCGAGAGCAGCACCGCCTGCTTGAGCGCCGGTCCGGCGGCGGGGCTCGACCTCTCCACCTCGTCCACGGCCGCGCGCCAGCGGTCCCCCGCCGGCCCCCCCTCGGCATCCTGGTGGCTCGGCTCGGCCGCCGTGGCGGCCGGGGCGTGAGCGGCGCCGTTCGCGCCGGCGGTCCCGTTCGCGCTCGATCCCGCCGCGCCCCCCGGCGCCCCGCCGAGGCTCGAGAGCTCGCGCCACCCGCTCCCGCCCGGCACCGCCGGGGTGGCCGGGATGGCCGGGGTCGCCGGCGCCGCGACGGGCGGGACGGCGCGCGTGGCGCCGCCGCCGCCGCTGCCCCCGGACGACGACCGTCCGGGTCCGGCCGGCGGCGCCCCGCGGGCCAGGGCCTCGAGGCGACCGACGAGGTCCGCCACCTGCGCCCCCGGCGCGAGGAACACCGCCTCGAGCAGCGCCACCTCGAGGGCGTAGCGCGGCTGCTCGGAGAGCTTCACGTCCACGACGGCCCGCTGCGCGAGATCGAAGAGGCGCGTGAGCTGGGCCGGATCCGCCGCCCCCGCCTGCGCGCGGACCTCGGCGAGCTCGGCGTCGGGCAGGTCGAGGCGCGCGTCCGGCACGAGCCGGGCGACGACGACGTTCCGGAGGTGCCGGACCAGCTCCTCCGCGATCCGCTTCACCTCCAGCCCCTTCGAGTGGAGCGCCTCGATCTCCGCGAGGACGGCGCCGCCGTCGCGCCCGACGAGCGCCCCGGCGATCCGCGAGATGGCGGCGGCGTCCACCGCCCCGAGCGCCTCCGCGACCTGGTCGTCGCCGGGGGCGTCGCCGCACGCGGCGCGGACCTGGTCGAGGAGCGAGAGCGCGTCGCGCATGCCGCCCTCGGCCTGGCGCGCGACGAGGGCGAGCGCGGCCGGCGAGAGCGTCATCCCCTCCTCCCGCGCGACCTTGCCGAGCTGGTCGGCGATCTGCTGGAGGGTGAGGCGGCGGAAGTCGAAGCGCTGGCACCGCGAGAGGATCGTCTCGGGCACCTTGTGGACGTCGGTCGTCGCGAGCACGAACTTCACGTGCGCGGGGGGCTCCTCGAGCGTCTTCAGCAGGGCGTTGAAGGCGCCCTGCGAGAGCATGTGGACCTCGTCCACCACGAAGATCTTGAAGCGGTCGCGGGCGGGCCGGTACTTCACCGCCTCGATGATGTCGCGGACGTTGTCCACGCCGTTGTTCGAGGCGGCGTCGATCTCGACCACGTCCACGGAGCGCCCCTCGGCGATCTCGACGCACGGCGTGCAGACGCCGCAGGGCTCGGCGGTCGGCCCCTTCTCGCAGTTGAGGGCCTTCGCGACCAGCCGCGCGGTGGTGGTCTTCCCGACGCCGCGGGGCCCGGTGAAGAGGAAGGCGTGCGCGAGCTGGCCCGTCCGGAGCGCGTTCGAGAGCGTCCGGACCACGTGCTCCTGGCCGGACATCTCGGCGAAGCGCTGAGGCCGGTACTTGCGGGCGAGGACGAGGTAGGCCATGGCGGCGAGGGCGACCCGGCGCGAGCGCGGGCGGCTGCTCAGGTAGCAAGAAAACGAGCCGGCCCACAATCCCCGGGCGCACGGAGGACCATCTACCGTTGCTCCCTTCCGGGCCTGGCGGGGTTCGAAGGCCCCCACGTCGCCCGAGGATTCTAGGCCGGCTCTTCCGGCATTCCGCCGGTGCGCTCCCACCTGTTTAACGGTGGAGGGGGCGCAGTGCTGGCGGAGAGGGTGGGATTTGAACCCACGGTACCGTTCCCGGTACACACGATTTCCAGTCGTGCACCTTCAGCCGCTCGGTCACCTCTCCATCTAAGTGGGGGAGTGCTCGGTTCCCCCGATTCGCTGCGCGCGGGGGAACCTGCGCTCCCCCACACCCCCTGCTCGCTCCGGCCACGTGACGCGTGACCTTGCTCGCCGTCGGGGTCCTTCGTAAGTGGCGGAGAGCGAGGGATTCGAACCCCCGGTACCGTTGCCGGTACACCTGATTTCGAGTCAGGCGCCTTCGACCAGCTCGGCCAGCTCTCCGCGGGCGGGTTTAACCGATCTCCCCCCCGCGTGCCAAGTGGGAAGGACAGGGGCCGGCCGTCATCATCAAGTGTCCGCCCCGTTCCCGGTCGCATCGCCGTTCCCGGCCCCGTTGCCGTTCCCGGCCCCGCGCCGGGCGCGGAAGAAGGCGCGGAGCAGCTCGCCGGCCTCGTCGGCCTTGAGCCCCCGCTCGACCGTGAACCGGTGGTTGAGGCGGGGGTCGGCGGAGAGATCCTGGAGGGAGCCGACGCACCCGGCCTTGGGATCCGACGCGCCGTAGACCAGCCGGTCGAGGCGGGCGAGCACCATCGCCCCGGCGCACATGGCGCACGGCTCGAGCGTCACGACCAGCGTCACGCCGGAGAGCCGCCAACGCCCGAGCGTCCGGGCGGCCTCCTGGATCGCGAGCAGCTCCGCGTGCGCCGTCGGGTCGCGCGCCGCCTCCCGGGCGTTCGCGCCACGGCCGACGATCCGCCCCTCGTACAGCGCCACCGCGCCGACCGGGACCTCGCCCGCGGCGGCGGCGCTGCGCGCGAGCGCGAGCGCCTCGTCCATCGCCTCCTCGACCGTCACGGCCCGAGTCGTACCACGGCGGGCCGGAGCTCCGGGTGGTCGGCGCAGGCGAGCCCGCAGGCCCGGCAGGCGTCCACCGCGCACTTCGGCGTGATCCTCGCGTCCACCCCGCGCCGCCACTCCCGGGCGAGGAACCGCTTCGTGAGCCCCTGATCGAGGAAGTCCCAGGGGAGCACCTCGTCCACGCCGGCCTCGCGCAGCACGAAGAAGTCCGGGTCGGCGTCCCAGCGGCGGAGCGCCTTGCGGAGATCGCCGCCGGCCTCGCGGTGGGCCAGCTCGAGCAGATCGGCGCACCGCCGATCGCCGCGCGAGAGGAGCGCCTGGAGGTACGCCTCGCGCGGGCTGAAGAAGTCCACGTCGATGCCCAGCGGCCGCAGCTCCCGCTCGAGCACCCGCCGCTTCGCCTCGAGGCAGCCGCGCTCCGCCATGGGGACCCACTGGAACGGCGTCCACGCCTTGGGGACGAACGGGTTCACCGAGAGCACGATGCGCCCCATCCGCCCGCGCCTCCGGGCCCAGGGGAGCATCACCTCCTCGCGGATCCGCACGGCGATGCGGGCCATGCCGAGCACGTCGTCCTCGGTCTCGGTGGGCAGGCCGCACATGAAGTACAGCTTCACGTGGTGCATCCCCGCCGAGAGCGCGTGCTCCGCCGCCTGCACGATCTGGTCGTCGGTGAAGTCCTTGTTGATGACCCGGCGCATCCGCTCGGTGCCGGCCTCGGGGGCGATGGTGATCGAGCGCTCTCCGCCCGCCGCCATCCGCGCCGAGAGGGTCTCCGTGATCGCGTCCACCCGGAGCGAGGACGGGCTGAACGTGCCGCCCGCCTCGCCGATGAAGCAGGTGAGCGGGTCGAGCCCGGTGTAGTCGCTGGTGTCCGGCCCGACCAGGCCGATCCGCTGCCCGCGGGCGAGCCCCTCCTTCACCTGGGCGCGCAGCACCTCGAGGTCCACCTCGCGGTACGGCCGCTGGACGAACCCCGCCGCGCAGAACCGGCACCCCCACAGGCAGCCGCGCGCGACCTCGGTGAGGAAGAGGTCGCCGAACTGCGCGTCGGGCGAGTCCACCACCCGCGAGGTCGGGACCTGCCGGAGGTCCTCGAGGTAGCGGCGGCGGACGCGGGCGGGCGCGCCGTCCCGGGGCTCGAACCGGGTCACCCACGCGCCGCGCGGATCGCGCGTGTCGGAGTACGCGACGTCGTACAGCCCCGGGACGTAGCCGCCCGGGAGCGCGGCGAGGGCGCGGAGGAGCGCGGGGCGGGGCGTCCCGGCGGCCGCCGCCTCGTGCAGGAGCGCGAGGAGCGGCGGGACCAGCACCTCGCCCTCCCCGACCAGGAACGCGTCGAAGAACGGGGCGACCGGCTCGGGGTTGATCTGCACGGCGATGCCGCCGCCGACGACGAGCGGGTGCCGCCCGTCCCGGTCCGCGGCCCGGAGCGGGAGGCCGGCGCGGTCGAGGAGCTCCAGGACGTGGAGCGCGTCCTCCTCGAACGAGAGCGAGAACGCGATGACATCGAACCCGCCGAGCGGCTGGCCGGACTCGACCGACCGCGGCGCGCCCTCGTCGTCGGGCAGGAAGACCCGCTCGCAGGCGGTGTGCGGGTCGGCGTTGAGGAGGCGGTAGACGGCGTGCAGGCCGAGGTTCGCCATCCCGAGCCGGTAGGAGTTCGGGTACACGAGCGCGACGCGCAGCTTCCCGCCGGGATCCTTGCGGACCGCGCCCCGCTCCCTCGCTGTCTCGACGTGCTCCACGCCCGGCACCCTTGTAAGGAGACCACGCAGCGCCCGCCACCATCAAAAGGCGAGGCCGCCCGGGCTCTCGTACTAGAATCCGCCGCGTCCGCCCACCCTCCCCGGATCGCGCGCCATGAAGATCGCCTCCTCCACCCTCCTCGCCGCCCTCGCCGCCGGCGGGCTCCTCGCCTGCCGGTCGGCGTCCTCGGCCGCGGCGCCCGGCGCGCCGCCCGCCGCCCCGGCGTCCGAGGCGCCGCTGCCGGCCGGCGCGTCGCCCGAGGAGGTCGTCCCGGGCGTCTCGCTCGAGGGGCTCACCCCGGCGCAGAAGACGGTGGTCGCCGAGTACGCCCGGACCGAGTTCTGCCACTGCGGCTGCCCGCACACGATCTCGCAGTGCCTGCGGACCCACCACGCGTGCAAGCACGCCGCGCGTCAGGCCCGGCTCGGGGCGCAGGTGGCCGCGGCGGGCGTCGGGCTCGCCGAGCTGAAGAAGGTGCTCGGCGACTACTACGCCTCCTTCGACACCCGCGCCCGGCTCGACACGACCGGCTTCGGCCCGCCCCTCGGGAACGCCGACGCCCGGATCACGATCGTCGAGCTCTCGGACTTCACCTGCCCCTTCTGCCGGCAGCTCCGCCCCGCCCTCGAGGCGTTCGTCCGGGAGCGGGCCGACCGCGTGAAGCTCTTCTACAAGCCGTTCCCGATCGAGAGCCACCCGGGCGCGCTCGAGGCGGCCCAGGCCGGCGAGTGGGCGCGCGACGCGGGCGTCTTCTGGCCGATGCACGACGCGCTCTTCATGACGACGGACCACGGCCTCGACGGCCTCGCCGAGGCGGCGCGCCAGGCGGGCGGCGACGAGGCGGACCTCCGCGACGCCCTCGCCACGCAGAAGTACCTCGCGAAGGTGCGCGGCTCGCAGGCGGAGGCGCGCGCGGCCGGGCTGCGCGGCACGCCCACGCTCTACTTCGAGGGGCGGCACCACCTGCTCGACTTCTCGCCGGAGGCCCTCGAGCGGTCGCTCGAGGACGAGGAGGAGTGGCAGCAGCACCACGGCTGGGAGCGCGACTAGCCTTTGACACTCGTCCTCGACATCGACGCGCACGGCCGGCTCGTGCCGCAGTCGGACGCGGTCCGGCGCGCGCTCGCCGATCGCGCCGGGCGGTTCGCGCTCCTGCCCTCCGCGCCCGATCTCGTCGTCGCCCGCCGCACGCCGGCCGCGGGGGGCGCGGCACCGCGGCCGCGCTGCCTCCTCGCCGGCGACCTCGCCGGCTTCCCCATCGCCGACTTCATCGGCTTCGTGCACCAGTCGCGCCTCTCCGGCACGCTCACCGTCGCCTCGGCGGGCGTGGAGCGTTCGATCGCCTTCAAGGACGGCGAGGTCCGCGCCGCTCGCTCCAGCGCGCTGGGCGAGCGGGTCGGCGAGGCCGCGGTGCGGCTCGGCTTCGCGACCGAGGCCCAGGTCGCCGGGTGCCTGCCGGCGTCGCGGCCGGTGGGGCGGCTCCTCGTCGAGCGGGGGGTCCTCTCGGAGAGCGATCTCTGGAAGTGCATCCAGGAGCAGGTGACCGCGGTGTTCCACGCGATCCTCCTCTCGACCGAGGGCACCTTCCACCTCATGGACGAGGACCCGGCCGACCGCGCGGGCGCGCCGCTCCCGGTCTCGACCCAGGCGCTCCTCCTCGAGGGGATCCGCCGCATCGACGAGCTGAGCCTGTTCCGGGCGCGGATCCCGTCGCCGCAGGCGTGCCTGCGCCGCGTCGAGGCGCGGCGGCCCGCGCCCCTGAAGCCGCCCGAGCAGACGCTGCTCGCGCTCGTGGACGGGCGCCGCACGGTCGCCGAGATCGCGACGGCCGCGCACCTCGGCACGTTCGACGCGACGAAGGTCCTCTACCACCTGGCCGAGGCCGGGCACGTGGCCGCGATCGCGTCGCCCGCCGCGGACCCGCGCGCGCGGCTCGCCACCATCGCGGCCGAGCTGAACGGCCTCCTGCGGCTCGTCACGGCGGCGATCCCGGTCCCGGACCGGCCCGCCTTCCTCGCCGCCGTCCGCGCCCTCCTCGCCGACGGCCGGCAGGACCTCGCGCCGGTCTGGATCCGCGTGACGAAGGCGGCCGACGGCGCCCTCGACGAGGGGGCCCTCCTCGCCAACGTGACCACCCTGCCGGACGCGACCCTCGCCCGCCTCGAGCCGTCCGGCGATCCGGCGCGGCTCCTGTTCGAGGCGCTCCGTGAGCTGCTCTTCTTCGAGCTGTTCCTGGCCGGCGAGCGGCTCGGCCGCCAGGACGACGAGGCGCTCGGCCTCGCGGTGAAGGAGCGGCTCCTCGCTGTCGAGCAGCTCGTGGAGGCCCACCCATGACGACCCCGCTCCCCCTCGTCACCGCCGACCTGCCCGGCTCCGGCGGCGCGCTCCGCGCCTCCCCGGAGGACTTCCGGGTGGACGAGGTCCCCGCCTACCTGCCCTCCGGCGCCGGGCCGCACCTCTACCTGCGCGTCGAGAAGCGCGGCCGCACCACCCGCGACGTGGTCCGCGCGCTCGCCGCCGCGCTCGGCGTGCCGGAGCGCGACGCGGGCTACGCCGGGCTCAAGGACAAGGACGCCGTCACGACCCAGTGGCTCTCCTTCCCGAGCGCCCGCGATCCCGACCCGGCCGCGCTCGCCGGCCCGGGGCTCGCCGTGCTCGAGGTCTCGCGCCACGCCAACAAGCTCCGCCCCGGCCACGTCCGCGCCAACCGGTTCGCGCTCGCGGTGCGCGGGGGCGCGATCGATCCGGCCCGCGCCTGCGCCGCCGCCCTCGCCGCCCGCGGCCTGCCGAACTTCTTCGGTCCGCAGCGGTTCGGCGCGGAAGGGCGCAACGCGGCGGTGGGCCGGGCGCTGCTCCGCGGCGAGCGCACCGCGGAGACCGGCCGCGCGGTCCGCGATCGGTTCCTCCGCCGGCTCTCGATCTCCGCCTACCAGTCGGAGCTCTTCAACCGCTGGCTCGCGGCGCGGCTCGCCGACGGGCTGTTCGCCACCGCCCTCCAGGGCGACGTCCTGAAGAAGCTCGACACCGGCGGGCTCTTCACCTGCGAGGACCCGGCCGCCGACACGGCGCGGGTGGCGCGCTTCGAGATCTCGCCGGCCGGGCCGATGTTCGGGCACAAGCTCCGCCCCGCGGCGGGCGAGGCGCTCGCCCGCGAGGAGCGGCTCCTCGCCGAGGAGGGGATCGCGCTCGCGGACTTCGCGCGCGGCGGCGGCGAGGCCGAGGGGACCCGCCGCGCGGCGCGGCTCCACGTCGAGGTCGCCGTCGAGCCGCTCGAGGGCGGCGACGGCTACCTCGCCCGGTTCGAGCTGCCCAAGGGCTCGTACGCGACGGTGGTGATGCGCGAGCTGATGAAGTCCGAGAGCGCGCTGCCGGAGGAGGAGTAGGTCACTTCTTGCGGGACGGGAGCTTCAGGATCCGGCCGTCCACCGCGAAGACGCCCTTCCCCTGGTGGTGGATGATCCGCGGGTGCTTCCTCGAGCGGTCGATCCAGGCCTGGACCACCTCGAGCACGAAGAAGTTGTAGTCGTCCGCCAGCCGCCGGTCCGCGATCCGGCACTCCAGATTCGCGTAGCACTCGGCCACCAGCGGCGCGCCCACCTTCGAGGCGGGCGCGGCGGTCAGGCCGAACCGCTCGAACTTGTCCACCCGGCGCCCGGAGACGTTCCCGCACCCGACCACCTGGCGCGCCAGCTCCACCGTCGGCACGTTGAGAACGCACTCGCCGCTCGCGACGAGCAGGTCGAAGGTGTGATTCCGCCCGCTGATCACGCACCCGACGAGCGGCGGCTCGAACTCCATCATGGTGTGCCAGGACATCGCCATCACGTCCGGCCGGCGCGGGCCGGCGGTGCTGACCAGCACCACCGGGCCCGGCTCGAGGAGGCGGTAGACCTGCGAGAGCGGGAGACGGGTCTTGTTCATGGCGACCTCGACGGGGGCTCCGGGTTCACCAGCCTACGACCGAGCAGCGACCCTTGGTCCGTGAACGATCACCGGACGCGCGGGTGCACCCTGGTCCCGGGATATACCGCTTCCTCGCACGCACCGTCGCACGCGAGCCGTTGAGTCGATGCGTCATCGAACCAGACGGTAGCGATCAGGACCGCCGAGATCTCGAACCGGACCTTCGTTTCGTCCCAGCGTGCCTCCCCTCGAACGACGCACGGGGCCCAAAGGTAGTTCGGATCCTGCCCGAACTGCTGCTCGGTGATCGGCCGCGCCTTCGAGAGCAGGATACGGACCTGGCTCCGAGTCAGGGAGAAGTCGCGGCAATACTTCACGTCGCGATCGTTCTCGCAGCCCTTGCACACGCCACGCGCGAGCGCGCCGATGGTCGCGTTCTCCGGGAACCGCCAGGCCGGCATCGGCCCCTCCGCGGCGACCCCGCCCGGCGCGGCCAGCAGAATCACGCCGACGACTGCGATGCATGCGGCGGCGCGACGATCGCATCGTTTCCATCTCATGGCGCCACCCGCTTGCGTTGAACGTCGCGAGGCACACAATGCCGTCGCCGAGGGGGGGCACACGACGACCGCGCAGCACAGGCGATTCGAAGCTCCGTTCGCCCTGAGCGTAGGCGCGCGCTGCGCGCCGGAGTCGAAGGGCGAGCAGCGCAGGGAGTAGTCTGCCCCGCGCAGGCAGGCAGCGTGCGCCGCAGCAGCTCAAGGCGTGTGGGTGTCGCCATCGGTATTGTCACGCGCACCTCCCGCTGACGCCCCGCTCGCACGACTTTCGGACTTCATGGGGATGCCTCGCCTCCCGCGGTCGCGTCGCCGCGTTCCAGCCGCGACTCGACGATCCGCCCGCCGCGGTTCACCCCGAGCCAGGCGATGCCGGCGATCCGCGCCGCGGGCGACCACGGGCCATCGAACCACAGGTTTCCGACCGAATAGTAGACCGGCACGCCGGCGATCATCTCGTGCCCCTGCACCACGTGCGGCCCGCTCCCCACCACTGCGTCGACGCCGCGGTCCACGAGCCAGCGCGCCCGGCGGCGCTGCTCCTCCGTGACGGTGGGCGACCCTTCGACGCCCCAGTGCGGCAAGACGATCACGGTCCGGGCTCTCGCCCTCGCGGCGGCGATGGCATCGGCGAGCTCGCGCTCGTGTCCCGGCAGCGCGGCGACCCCCGTTCGTCCGGGCCCGGCCTGGAACGCGTCGGCGTCCGTGAGCGAGACCGCGAGAAAGGCGACGTCCACCCCGCCGACCCGCCCGTACCAGGCGGACACGGCAGGCGGTACGTCCGCCCCCGCGCCGAAGTGCCCGAGGCCCTCCGCGTCGAGCGCCGCCACCGTCCCCCGGAGGCCCTCGGGCCCGAAGTCGCCCGCGTGATTGTTGGCGAGCGAGACGGCGCGCACGCCGAGGTCGCGCACGTCCTTCAGGCGCGCGGAGGTGATCCGGAACACGTAGCGCTTCGCGACCGGACGCCCCGCGTCTCCCGCGGTCGTCTCCAGATTGGCCACCGCGAGGTCCGCGCTCCGCAGCCGCTCGCGCAGCCCCGCGGGCGACGGCCCCTCGGCACCGGGCATCAGGTCGCCCCCGACGGCGATCCACCCGTCCACCTCGCGGGATGGGCCGAGGTACACGTCGAACGTGCTCCGGTCGCGTCCCCGGAGGAGCGCGCCGAGCGAGATCACGTCGGGCGCGTCCCCGAGGTGGTGGACCACGAGGTCCTCCTCTCCGAGCACACCGAAAGGCGCGCGGTCCTCCCAGAGCGCGGCCACGTGCGACCCGAGGTGCACCACGAGCCCCCGATCGTCGGCGTCACCGGGGATCGCGATGTGGTCCGACGCGCGCACCCCCTCGGCGACGCGCGTGAGGTGCCGCCTGAGCTGCGCGGGGTTGCTCCACGGCATCCGGAGGCCGCTCCGGCGCCACGCGGCCACCAGGAAGTTGGCGCAGTCGTTCCCCACCCCGGTGTCGGGCCCGCCCAGCCCACCGCTCCGGAGGAAGCCGGCCCCGAACACGTACGGCAGCCCGAACTGCTCGGAGAGCCCGGCGCGGAACCCCGACCCGATGCCCCGGCGGAGCTCGATGCGGGCGGTGTGCGCAAGGCCGTCGTCGGTCTCGATGTCGGCGGAGACCCGCAGCACGCCGGATCGGTCCGGGCGCGGGAGCGCGGCCATCCAGATCTCCGCGCCGAGGATCGGCGAGGTCGTCCGGGCGAGCACCGTCGCCTCGTACTCGACGACCGGCGGCGCCGCCCCGGCGAAGACCTTCCCCTTCGGCAGGTCGGGGAGGACGCTGTACGCCCAGACACGCGGGGTCCACCTGAGCCAGGTGACCCCGCGCACCCTGCCCGGCGGCCCGCCCTCCACGCGGAGCTCGGGGCGCGCGCCGGCGGGCGGCCGGAAGACGTGATCCGAGTCCGCCTCGACGCCGGACACCGTCACGCTCCACGCGCCGGACTCGGCGCGCCACCTGTCGAGCAGCTCGCGCCAGCGCGCGGGATCGAGCCGCACGTCGAGTCGATCCGCGCTCGCGAGCAGCAGGCTCCGCAGCTCGGCGGAGGCGGCGCCGGGATCGAAGCGCGGCGGCTCGCGACCCTCGCGGTAGAACAGCTTCGCACGCTCGGATCGGTCCGGTCCTTCGATGCCCCAGGGCTCGAACCGAATCCCGGCGTGGGCCAGGGAGAGCCCGGCGCGAAGCGCCAGGAGGACGAGGCGCGACGCCTCGTCGTCGTCCGCGAGCCACGGGCGGGAGATGGCGAAGGTGATCGCGGCCAGGCGCGGCAGCCGCACCACCCGGCTCCAGACGTCGGCGAAGCGCGACGCCTGTTCGGCGACGGAGAGGCCCGTGAAGGCGTCGAGGTCGATGCTCACCGCGACCGGCAGGTCGGGCGGGAGCCGGGTCGCCAGGTCGTCGAGGCGAACCCGGGTGAACATCGGCGGAAGGAGCGGCGCCCCCGGTGCGTCGGAACCGTCGCCCGCGCAGGCGGGCGCGGGGCACACCCAGAGCACCTGCGAGATCGGGCGCGGCACGAGCGGGTGGATCCAGTCGAACGACTGCACCGCCCCCTCGCGACGCCAGCCCTGGATCCGTGCCTCGCGCTCCTCCGGCGATGCCACGCGCCGGAGCCCCTGGCGAAGCGCCTCGAGCCCTCGCGGCGTGGACGAGTCGGGGTGCGCGTCCACGAGCACCAGCGCGTGCGGCCGGTCGAGGTCGAGCCTGGCGGCGAGGAGCTCGAGCGCCCCGGCGTGGTCGTCCTCGAAATAGATCGGCAACGGCCCGTGGGCTCCCCGCGCCTCGACCGGCCCGGCGCAGAGCAGGGCCGCGAGGCTAGCGAGCGCCGTGGTGCGCGGGCTCGTGCGCAAGCCTGTCATAGAGCACCACGCGAGAGATGCAGGTGTCCGGGTAGCGGGCGCCCGGGCGGGCCTCGAGGATCGTGATCTTCACGCTCGAGACGGCCTTCGCGTACCCGACGACCGGGACGAGCTGCGGCGTCGGGGAGTCGCCGAGCGTCGCGACGAACCGGTGCTCCCCGTTGAGCAGGATCTCGATCCGCGAGGGGCGCCCGTTCGCCTTGAACAGCCCCGGGACCGACGCGAAGCCCGGGGTGATCTCCAGCGCGAGCAGCGGAGCCGGGCGCGTGGGCCGGAGCTCCACCCACTCGCCGAGGCCGTCGCCCGGAGCACCCTCCGCCCAGGGCACCTCCGAGGCCTCCTCGGCGAGGTGCTCGGCCCCGAAGCCGTGCTTCCTGTTCGGCGCGAGCGTCGAGCTCGCCCTCGCCTCGAACCGCTGGTGCCCCTCTCCCCACGTGCCTCGCCGCCTGAGATAGCCCCTGATCCCTCGCGCCCGCGCCTCGGGATCGTAGACGTATTGGCTGTCGTACCCCTGTACCGCGTGGATGGTGAGGTCGTCCGCCAGGGTCGGCTCGAGGTCCTGGAAGGTCCACCTCCAGCGATCGCCGTCGCGCCGGAACCGCTCGCGAGGTGACTCGATCTCCACCTCGTCGGCGGCGATGCCGTCGGCCCGGATGGTCACGGTGCCCTTCGCGATGGAGCCGTGCCACACGGCGCCCGTCGAGAGGCGGTACCTGAACGAGAGCGCGCTCGCGCTCACGTCGTCGCTCACGAACGTGCCCTGGCCGTGGTAGCGCGCCGTGTAGCGGATCTCGAGCGCGACCGGCGCGCCCACCGGGAACGTCACCTCCGACACCATCCAGCCCGCCACGCCCTTCAGGGCGTCGGAGCCGGGGAACGAGGGGATCTTCCCTCCGGCGAACGGCTCGATCTCGAACCGGGCCGCGACCGGTTTGCCCTCCAGGGTGACGGCGTACCCTTCGAGCTGCTGGATGGCCGCCCTCAGGGCCTCGCCACGCTGCGCCGGATCGGTGATCTCGTCGCCCCCGTCGCCGCCCCACTCGTCGCCGACGACGGCCTCGACCGGGAACCCGAAGCGAACCCGCACCGGCGCGTTCGCCGCGTTCTGCATCGCGTACCGCACGACCACCGTGGCGGCGTCGCGACGGAGCGTGACGTCGAGCTTCTCGTCCACGATCCGGACGTGCTCCGTCCCGGACGCCTGGAATGGCGACACGGCGCCGGTGAAGGTGACGCCGAAGGCGTACCCGCCGCCGTTGGCGAGCGCGGCGTCCCCGGCGAGGCACGCGCCGAGGGTGAACAGGAGGAGGTGGGCTCGGCACATCGCGCGGCTCCGGGTCTCGAGCGGTTACCCGGAGTCTAGCTCATGGCCGAGCCCTGGGCGCGCTCACGCGGCCCGACGCGGGCCGTAGCGCGGGACGGCTTCGCGCTCTCGCCGCGTCCGACGACGCGGACGCGCGACCGTCCGACACCACGCGAGCCAACACTCGCATCCGCTCATCTGCGGCCACATCAGGCGTGACGCCAGGTGCAGGACCGCCTCCTCGCGTACACGCGAGCGCTTCGGACGACGTCACTACCGTTGCATCGCGTCGTCCCTCCTGGCGTACGCCTGACGCGGCGAGGGACGAACGTCATCGGCGCCGAGAGAACCGCCGTCACCACCACTCGAGCAGCGTCAGTGCCCCGCCGGGCCGCTTACGTGTCACGATGAACCCGCGGGCGGCGACCGCCGTCCCCTCGACGGGCCCGGCACTGCTCTGCCCCATGACGTCTTCCACGCCGTCACCGTTGAAGTCTCCGACGGCGAGCAGGTCGATTGCGAACTGTTCCCCTGGGGTCCGAATGATGCAGCGGTCCTCACCGAAGCATCGGATTTCCAATCGATCACGGAGCTCACGGAAATACCCGGTGTCGGACGACGGCCGCTTCGTCACGTCGAGGTGCGCGAGCGCAGGCAGTAGCGCCTCCACATCCAACGAGACGTAGCTCACGCGTGAGGGACGAGCACGAGGCATCCTCGAAAGCGCCCCGCACGTTACTCGCCAGGCCCGCTCCGTGCCGATCGGCTCGGTCCTGGTGCTCCACACGCGTTCCTTCGAGATCGCCAGCAGACTGGCGCAGTCACGCACGGTGACGTCCTGGAGCACCCCCGCCGTGTCGACGATCAGCTCCAGCGGACTATCCCACGGACCGTTCAGCACCGCAGCGAAATCCCCCGGCGCGGACGGGTGGCCGCTCGAAAGTCCCTCGAGGAGGTGAGCGTCCCAGCGTACGGGCATGCGCGCCTCCACCTTGCCATCGCGCGCCTCCGCTGCGGTCGCGCAAGCCGTCAGGACTGCCACGACTACCACGCGAAGCGATCGAGTCGACATTTTCCCGGAGCCTATTCGATATCCACGGATGGATGGTTCAGTTTGTCGCCCACCACAGCTCATCCGCCGAAAAACCAGCCGGATCGACCACTGGTGAGGTTGCACGCTGCGCAAGCGCATCGAGAGCCGCGCGATCGGCAAGCAGGCACCGGTCAGCCATTTCCGGAACGACCACGACAGCAGCGGTATCAGGCAGCGCCGTTCTCGCAGCAGGTTCCACTTTTCGTACAACGACCGCGACGGGCGCTCTTGTCCAGAGCAGAGCCACCACTGCTCGGCCCTGCAATATCCGACCCCACCCTTCTCCGGCTCCAGAGTCCCAGTCCACGACGCCACCAACCGCAACGGCAAGCCGCGCCAACACCTGCTCGAAGGCCACCTTCGTCCACGCCACTCGACTTGCCCGAGCAAAGACGTCTCGAATGTCGTGCATCGGTTCCCATGGCTTCCGATCAGTACGTTCGTGACCGCCTCGGCGCCCGTCGTTGCCCAGTCGTTTCTCGGTCCCTTCACTTCAGTCCGTAATTACTCTCGGTCGACTATTCGGGCGGTCTTTTGTCATGGCACCAGGCGAAATGGCTCATCACCAAGAAGCGAGTCAAGAGCTTCCGCGCCGGTCGAGCCGAGAGACACGAGATAATCGTCGGACGCTGCGAAGACTCTCCCGGCAGGATCCATCATCAGCGTCAGGTGCCCTCGATCCGCCCGGCCGATCACCGTCAACTCCGCACCAACCCGATCCTCATAAGTTTCCACTCGCTCCCTGTAGATGGCGCTCACACCGGCCACAGGGTCCAGAACGAAGTCGGTCTGCACATGGGGCATCCTCGGGGTCGGGAACCGAACCGTCAGTCCCCCGAACTCCCTGAGAAACGTGCGTACCGAGTCAGGAACGGCGTATCCCTCCGATAAGAGCGCGCGCTCGTACGACCGCGTCTCGACGGCCCTCCCCGGAAGCCATCCGGCAGACGTCAAGGCCGCTTGCGTGTTGGGCTTCATCGATGCCTCTCCTCACTCGCTCGTGACCTCCGCTCCAGCCGGCGTAACCTGGCAGTTCGGACGACCCGGACCGCCGCGCCACGTTCGGCTCACCTCGCACTGCGCAGATTGTTACCGGCAATCTTCTTGATCACCATGATGAAATCGAACGCATCCTTGATCCCGCCATCCGGTCCTCTGGTTCCCGCAATCCGAACGAACACATCTCCCTTGGACGTCTGGACCCGGACACCCGAAACATTCTGTTTCGATTTCGGAAATTCATAACCAAGTATATCGTTCACTTCAA
Source organism: Anaeromyxobacter oryzisoli (assembly GCF_022690765.1). Taxonomy (GTDB): domain Bacteria; phylum Myxococcota; class Myxococcia; order Myxococcales; family Anaeromyxobacteraceae; genus Anaeromyxobacter; species Anaeromyxobacter oryzisoli. The sequence continues at coordinate 19,348 of NZ_JALCZA010000023.1, forward strand.
TTCGGACGACATCCTTGTCCTCGATCGAATAGATCGCCGACTCAGTGAAGACGACGACGCACGGTTCCCACGGTGACGGATTACGGTACCAACCGATGACATTCTCCTGCTTCCACGGCAGCACCTTCAACGGCAGGTCAGCTGGCGCGCCGTCATAGAATCTACCAGTTCTCGCCATATGCCGTCTGACAACGGCCCGCACCGGGAACGCCATTACGCACCCCACCCGAGTTTGAATGTCCGGTCGCAACACCACCGCTACCGGTGAACGTACCACCGAGTTTGGCAACTTGCGCAGCAGCGAGATCCCGGAGGGCTCGGTTGGCGAAGCTTGCCGCGGAACTCCGGGCTCCGGTGCAGCCCAGCCCCCTCGGCGTCGAGCGCGAGGATGCGGGTGCGGACGAGCTGTTCGACCGCGACGCGGCGCTGGGCCGGGTCGGCGACGGCTCCCACCGCCGAGCGAACGTCATCGTCGCCGAGAGCGCCGCCGGCGAATCGCGCCCCGGTGGCGCCGGCCGGATCGGACGGCCGGGACCTCATGCGCGTCTCGCTGGCCAGGCCTGCGAAAGTCGCACATCATGTCGTCCTCCGCACAAGGGATCGCCCATGCACGAGACCGAAAGAGGCTTGTTCCTGTCGTGCTTCTCGGCGCCGCTCGATGCGCTCTGGGCGGGTGCAGCGCCGGGCCTGCAGCGCGAGCTCGAGGCCGGCGGGATCGTGTCGGAGGACGGCCCGCTCGATCTCGGTCGCATCCGCTTCGGGGACGTGCAGCGTAGCGGCGCTATCCCCTCCATCTGCGTGCTGTACGCGCCCCGCTCCGCGCCCGACACGACCGTGATGCTTACCTCCAGTGTGGACGGCTGGTACACGCTCGTTCACGTACTCGCCACCGGCACGCCCGGCCGCCACGTCATGGTCCGGAGCGTCTCGGACGGCGAGCAACTCCACCACCTCAACGTCTGGTCGGGTAGGGAGGAAATCCGAGCGGTCCTCGTCAACCAGGATCCGAAGTGGACGTTCTACGAGAAGGGCCTTCCCCTCGAGTTCGAGGACGTCGCCCGCTACCAGAGGCGGCTCAAACGTGAACGTCTCGACCGTCAACTCCTTCTTCACTATCTAAGCGCGATGGGATGGGATGTCGGCGAACCTCGGTTCTGGGAGACGGAACGCGGCGCGAGATACGTCGAGCAACGCTTCAGCAGGCGCTATCGTGGATGGTCGTAGGGGCGAGGGGGGCGTACTGCCACCCCGCAACCGCCGCACACCACGGCGAGCGCCCCACCCGAAGGAAGTTTTCGCGAACCACCCGTCCGCCGCGCGGACAACGGGCTCCGCCGATCACGCACCCGACGAGCGGCGGCTCGAACTCCGTCAGGCGTACCAGGACATCGCCATCACGTCCGGCCCGCGCGGGCCGGCGGTGCTGACCCGCACCACCGGGCCCGGCTCGAGGAGGCGGTAGACCTGCGAGAGCGGGAGACGTGTCTTGTTCATGACCTCGACGGGGGATCGGGGTTCACCAGCCTACGACCGAGCAGCGGCCCTTGGTCCGTGAGCGGTCACCGGACGCGCGGGTGCACCCTCGTCCCGGGATATACCGCTTCCTCGCACGCGTCGTCGCACGCGAGCCGTTGCGTCGATCCGTCCTCGAGCCAGACGGTCGCGATCAGGACCGCCGAGATCTCGAACCGGATCTCCGTCCCCTCTCAGCGTGCCGTTCCTCGAACGACGCACGGAGCCCACAGATAGCTCGGATCCTGCCCGAACTGCTGCTCCGTGATCGGCTGCGCCTTCGAGAGCAGGACCCGGACTTGCTTCCGGGTGAGCGAGAAGTCGCGACAATACTTCACGTCGCGGTCGTTCTCGCAGCCCTCGCACACGCCGCGCGCGAGCGCGCCGATGGTCGCGTTGGTCGGGAGCCGCCACGCCGGCGTTGGCGCCTCCGCCCCGGCCTCGCCCGGCGCAACGAGGAGAACCGCTCCGACCACGGCGAGGCACGCGCCGAGGGTGAACAGGAGGTGGGCTCGGCGCATGCGCGGCTCCGGATCGGGAATGACCCGGAGTCTAGCTGCAAGGCGAACGGTTGGCACCCGCACCCGACGACCTGCTGCGCCACTCCGCCGTTGCGTCGATCGCGCGCTCGCCGGTGACCACGAGCCGGTCGAGGCGTCGATCCATGCCGACCGTTCGCGAGCTGGGCCCTCGCCGCTCGTCCAGGGGCGAGGGGAGGCTGCGGCGGCGGTATCGCCGCTACTTCCTTTCGATGACGCCGCAGGCGATGCGCTTGCCCGCGTTGCCGACGGGATCGGTCTTCTCGTCGTCCGGGTCCGCGTGGATGACGAGGGCGGTGCCGTCAGCCCCGAACAGCGCACCCGCCCCCTCGCCCAGGGTCGCGCCCTTCGCGACGAACGTCCCCTTGCCCTTGCCGTCCTTCCCCACCACGAGGTTCGGCAGGTCGCCAGCGTGCGCCCCCTCCGGGCTGTGGAGGCCGTGCTTCTTGCCGAACGGGTTGAAGTGAGAGCCAGCTGACGTGAACTCCGGCGGCTCACACTTCCCGGCGGCGTGGATGTGGATGCCGTGCTTTCCCGGCGGAAGACTCGCCACCTGGACACGAACCTTCACGCCATCCTTGGCCGGCGTGAACGTGGCCGTGCCGACGTCCTTGCCGTCGGCGTTCTTCAGCGTCGCCATCCCGGATTGAGCGGCCGCAGCGGTGGCCGCCAGCGGGATGGCGATGGCCAGCGAATAGACGAAAGACGAGATCGTCATGGTGGCTCCGGCGTGAGGGCCTGGGTCGGGACGGCGATACGAGGTGCTGACCACACGCGATGCCTACAGCGTCCGGCGGTCGTCGGCGCCAATCCTGAAGGGTCTGTTCCCTCGTGGTAACCGGCCCGGAGGCGTGCCGCCCCTATCGCGAGAGCCTCTCGAGCGACCGCCGGAGCTCCCGCGCCTCGGTGGCCTCCTCCGCCCTCGCCTGCATCCACTCCGCGTTCCGCGCCAGGCTCCCGGTGACGATCTCGAGCACCCGCAGCCGCGCGTGCCACTCGTGATCGCCCGGGACCAGTTTCCTGCGCGCGACCGGGGTGTCGGTCCGTTCGAACATCTCGTCGGATCGGGAGGCGCGCGCCTCGAGGCGCGGTCACCGCTGCCGCGACGCCGCCAGCCCCTGGCCGCGCCCGACGACGCGGACGCGCGACGGCTCGAGGGCCTGCATCGCGAGCCGACCCTTCCGCCCGACGACGAGCGCGTCGCCGGCGGCGAGCACGTGATCGGCGGGGTCGCCCTCGAAGGTCACCCAGACCAGGCCGGCGAGGCACTCGACGGCGGCGCCGCCCCGGCGCACGGGCGCGCCGTGCGTCTGGTCGCGGCCGAGCGCGATCTCGCCCTCGCGCCGCTCCGTCCGCGCACCGCGCTCCGCCACCCCGAGCCCCGCCCAGCTCCGCAACGTCGCGATCATCGCGCTCGACCTCCTCGCGCATGAGGATTCCCCTCCGGCGCGACCCGCGGTAGAGCCACCCGCGCGCGGAGGCGACCAGCACAGTCGCTCTCCGAACGGAGTACTGTGCTGGTCGAAGCGCCTCGGAGGTGTGCCTTGCCGCGCCCGGTGACTCGTCGCAGAACGGATGGAGCCATGTCGCTCGAGCCTGGGCCGTCGCGTCCGCTGCTCTACCAGCAGCTCGCGGCGCAGATCGCCGCCGCCATCGACTCCGGCGCGCTGCGCGCCGGCGACCGCGCCCCGTCGGTCCGCAAGCTGAGCGTGCAGCACGGTGTGAGCGTCTCGACCGTGCTCCAGGCGTACGCGCACCTCGAGGCGGAGGGGCTCCTGCGGGCGCGGCCGCAGTCGGGGCATTACGTCCGGGGCCGGCCGTCGCTCCCCGAGATCCGCCCGAGCCGGACGCCGCGCGAGGCGTCGCCCGTGTCGGTGTCCTCGCTCGTGGCCGGACTCTACTCCGACGCCCACCAGGACGCGGCGGTCCAGTTCGGCGCCGCCTACACGCCGTTCTCGTTCCTGCCGACCCGACGCCTCGGCCGCCTCCTCGCGGCGGCCGCGCGCGACTCCGAGCACGCCGGCGCCGAGTACGACCTGCCCCCCGGGAACCCCGCCCTCCGGCGCCAGGTCGCGCGCCGCTCGGTGGAGTGGGGCTGCGCGCTGGCGCCCGAGGACTTCATCGTCACCTGCGGCGCGACGGAGGCGCTGAACCTCTGCCTCCTCGCGGTGGCGCGCCGCGGCGACACCGTGGCGATCGAGTCGCCGACCTTCTTCGGGATCCTCCAGATGCTCGAGGCCCACGGGCTCCGCGCGCTGGAGATCCCGTGCGACGCGCGGGAGGGGATGCGGCTCGACGCGCTCGAGGCGGGGCTGAAGCGCCACCGGATCGCGGCGGTCATCGCGGTGCCCAACTTCTCGAACCCGCTCGGCAGCGTCATGTCGGACGCGAGCAAGGAGAAGCTGGTCGAGCTGCTCGCGCGCCGGGACGTCCCGCTCATCGAGGACGACACCTTCGGCGACCTGCACCACGGCCCGACCCGGCCCAAGGTGGCGAAGGCGTTCGACCGGCGCGGGCTCGTGCTCCTCTGCGGGTCGTTCTCGAAGACGCTCGCCCCCGGCTACCGCGTGGGCTGGGTCGCCGCGGGGAAGTTCCAGGAGCGGGTCCAGCTCCTCAAGTTCTCGCAGAACATCGCGACGACCACGCTCCAGCAGCGCGCCCTCGCGGCGTTCCTCGAGGCGGGCGGCTACGACCGGCACCTGCGGACGCTGCGCCGGCGCCTCGCCGGCGCCATGAACGCGGTCGCCGCCGGGGTCGAGCGTCACTTCCCGCCGGGCACGCGCATGACGCAGCCCACCGGCGGCACCGTGCTCTGGCTCGAGCTGCCGGGCCGGGCCAACGCGCTCACGCTCTACGAACGCGCGCTCGCCGAGGGCATCAGCCTCGCCCCCGGCCCGATCTTCTCCCCGCGCGGCCGCTACGAGCGCTTCGTGCGGCTGAGCACCGCGCTCGAGTGGAGCGACGAGGTGGACGCGGCGCTCGCCCGCGTCGGCGCGATCGCGCGCGACCTCGTGTGAGGCGAAGGCAAGCTTCGGCTATCGGGGGGCTCGAGGTCGAACTTCGTGCCCCGAATGCGAACGCGAACCCGGCCTCTCCATCCCCCTCACCCGCTTCCCGTGCCCCCGGCCCCTGCCCCGAGCTCCGTCGGATGGCGGAGTCCGGGGGGCGGGACAGGGGGACCGCGACGGGTCGCGGGGTTCGGATGACGGGTTCACGGGTACGGGTACGGGTTCGGGTTCGGGTTCGGCCCTCTCGACCCCCGAAACCTTCCCGGCCCCGAAACCCCCGACCGACGGACTACTCCGCCCCGACGATCCGGAACTCGGTCCGCCGGTTCTTCGCGCGGCCCTTCTCGGTCTTGTTCGAGGCGATGGGCTGGGTCGGCCCGAAGCCGACGGTCTCGAGCCGGTCGGCCGAGATGCCCCTCGACACGAGGTAGTCGCGCACGGCGTCCGCGCGGCGCTGGCTGAGGCGCATGTTGCTCGCCTCGGGGCCGATGGCGTCGGTGTGCCCCTCGATGGACACCCGCATGTCCGGGAGGTCCTTCATGACCTGCGCCACCTGGTTGAGGAGCGGGAACGAGTCCGGCAGCACCCTCGCCTTCGCGTACGCGAAGTGGATCTGCTGCTTGATCTCGATCTTCTCCTTCTTCACCACGACCAGCGAGTACTTCTTCGGGCAGCCGTCCGGCGCCGGCCCGGCTTGATCCGGGCACTTGTCGAGGCGGTCGGGGATCCCGTCGCCGTCGCGGTCCGCGTCCGGGCAGCCGCCGTTCTCCTTCGAGCCCGCGACCGTCGGGCAGCGGTCCTGGGCGTCGGGGACGCCGTCGCCGTCGCTGTCGAGGATCGGGCAGCCCCGGTTCTCGAGCGGCCCCGGCTCGTTCGGGCAGGCGTCGAGCCGATCGACGATGCCGTCCCCATCATTGTCCGCGTCCGGGCACCCGTCCTCGTCCTGGAAGCCGTCCTTGTCCTCGGGGTCGCGCGGGCACCGGTCGATGTCGTCCGGGATGCCGTCGCCGTCCGAGTCCTTCACCACCGGGCACCCCTGAGTCTCCTTGGGCCCGGGGTCCTTCGGGCAGGCGTCGTCGGCGTCCGGGGTGCCGTCGCCGTCCGTGTCCGGGCAGCCCTGGAACTCGGGCTTGCCGGGCACGTCGGGGCAGCGATCGTCGAGATCGGGTACGCCGTCGCCGTCGCGATCGGTCTTCTCGATGACGATCGCCTTCTTCACCACGGGCTTGGCGATGGTCACCTGGGCCGGGCCGCAGGTCTTCGAGAGCTCGAGGGCGCGCCGGGCGCTGCCCTCGGCGATCGCGAGGTGCTCCTTCGCCTGGCTCCCGTGCCCGGTCGAGATCTCCTCCTCGGCGACGTCTACGTGCGACTCCGCGAGGGCGAGATCCTTCGGCGCGCACCGCATCGCGCCGGAGCGCTTCGCCTTCTCGACGTCGGCCCGGATGACGTGGGCGGTCTCCCGGAGCTTGCCGCCCGTCGCGCAGGCGAGCGTGAGGCCGACCCCGAGGGCCAGCCGGAGGGCACGGGCGCGGTTCACGGGGACTCCTCGACCTTGTTCGTCCCGTCGAGCGACTTCTGGCGGGCGGTCTTCGCGAGCCCGCCGGCCTTCTGCGCGTACCGGGCGCTGGCCTCGTACTCCGAGCGGCCTTGCAGCTCGCGGGCCTGGTGCAGGTACACCTCGGCGGCGGAGTACTCGTACGCGGCCGTGGTCTCGGCGCCGGCCGCGCGCGCCGCTTCGAGCGCGACGTCGGCGTCCACGATCGCGCCGGTGGACCGGATGGGCCCACACCCGGCGAGGAGCGCGAGCGCGGTGACGGGGAGTGCCTTCAGGAGCCGCACGGAGGAGAACTCCTTTCGTCGTGCCGGGTTCGGACGCTACCCGACCGGGGGACGAGACGTCAAGGAAGGGCCAGCCAGATCGGGCCCTTGCCGGCCGTGCGGGCTGGCGCTCGGCGCCCGCGCCGTCGCGACCGGCCCGGCCGGCCCGGCCGGCCCGGCCAGGATCTCCCGATCACGGGGCGCGCAGGGACGCCACCAGCGCCTGGAGGTGCTGGGCCTTGAACGGCTTCTCGATGAAGCCGTTCGCCCCTGCCTTCCGGGCGGCGACGTGTTCGGCGTTCCGCGCGCGGGAGGAGAGCATGTGGACCGGCACCTCGCCGAGCTCGGGGTCGCTCTTGAGGAGCCGGCAGGCGGAGATCCCGTCGAGCCCCGGGAGCACGATGTCGAGCAGGATCAGGTCGGGCCGGAAGCGACGGGCCTCGGCGAGCGCCTGCGCGCCGTTCACGACGCAGCGGACCTCCACGCCCTCGCCCTCGAGCATCGCCGGGACGAGCGCGCGGATCACCGGCTCGTCGTCTACGAGGAGGACGCGGAAGGGCGATCGCGGGCTGGTCATTCCCTGATCATTCTGCCGGAACCGCGCCCGCACGGCCAGTCGGTCTTTACACGGACGGTCAGGCCCCGAAGCCGATCGCGCTCCAACGTTCGACTCGGAGGACAGGCCATGGGAATCGTTGCGTGGATCGTCTTCGGCTTCGTGATCGGCCTCATCGCGCGCGCGCTGGTGCCCGGGAGGCAGCACCTGGGGCTGGTGTTCACGACGCTCCTCGGCATCGCCGGCTCGCTGGTCGGCGGCCTCGTCGCGGGCGCGGTGACCGGCGCCCCGCCCGGCGGCTTCCACGGGGCGGGCTTCATCGGCAGCCTCCTCGGCGCCGTCGCGCTCCTCGTCATCGCCGGGTTCGCGACCCCGCGCCGCCGGACGGTCTAGCGGGACGGTCTAGCGGGCCCGCCCCGCGCGAGGCTACCGGGCTGGGCCGCGGAGGTCGATCCCGAGCAGGTCCAGGATCCCGTTCACGATCGTGAGCGGGTGCGGGGGACAGCCCGGGACGTAGAGGCTCGGCGCGAACCGCCGGAGGAACGTCCGGTCGAGGGTGGACGACGCGGCGTACGGCCCGCCCGAGATCGCGCAGGCGCCGCAGGCGATCACGAACTTCGGCTCGGGCATCGCCTCGTAGGCGAGCTCGACGGCGGCGGCCATGTTGCGGGTGAGCGGCCCGGTCAGCACGAGGGCGTCGGCGTGGCGCGGCGAGGCCACGAACTCGATGCCGTACCGCCCCACGTCGAAGTTCACGTTCGACGTGGCGTTCAGCTCGAGCTCGCAGCCGGCGCAGCCGCCCGCCGAGACCTGGCGGAGCCGGAGCGAGCGGCCGAAGGCGCGGGCGAGCGCCGCCGAAACTTCCACCGCGGGCGGGGCGGCGACCCCTGGGCCGACGACGAGCCCGTCGCGACGGCTCGAGGCGAGCCGGTGCCCGGTCGAGAACGAGAGCTTCGCCTCGGGGCAGGCCACCGCGCACTCGCCGCACAGCATGCACCGGCCGAGGTCGAGCCGGACCGGCGGCTCCGCGACGGAGATCGCGGCGGCCGGGCACGCGTCCACGCAGGCGTGGCACGCCTCCGGGCAGGGGACCGGCTGGAACGCCGGCAGCCCCCGGAAGCCCTTCAGCGTCACGCGGCGCAGGTCCGGGATGTACTGCCGGCCCTGCGAGATCCTCACCTTCAGCGCGCCGAACATTCGGAGCCGTGTCCTCTCATGGCGCCACCCGCTCGCGTCGAGCGTGCGCCGCGGCAGCTCGAGGCGCGCGTGGGGTCGCCATCGACATCACAGATCGTTGCCGCAGTACGACAGGTCGAAGCTCTTGTTGCAGATCGGGAAGTCGGAGATCTCGTTGCCGCGCACCGCGAGGGCGAGCCCCAGCCAGTTCCGCAGCGACGGATCCTGGACCGCGTAGTGGCGGAGCCGGCCCTGCCCGTCCGTCTCCAGGCAGTGGACCACCTCGCCGCGCCAGCCCTCGCGGAGCGCCACCGCGAGCGTGTCGGGGGCGAGCGCGCCGAGCGGCGCCGCCGACGGCGCCAGCGCGGGGTGCGCGTCGAGCAGCCCGCCGAGCCACCGGATCGACGCGTCGATCTCGCGGATGCGGAGCACCGTCCGCGCCCAGCAGTCGCCGCTCCGCTCCGTGAGCGCGCGGACGGGGTGGGCGGCGTGCAGGTCCCCGGGCAGGCTCGCGCGCGCGTCGCACGCGACGCCGCTCGCCCGCGCCGCCAGCCCCACGAGCCCGATCTCGAGCGCCTGCTCCCGCCTCACGACGCCGACGCCGTGGAGGCGGTGCTGGACGGAGCGCGCCGAGAGGAGGTGCTCGTTCACGATGGCGACGTCCCGCGCGAGCAGCGCGAGGGCCGCCCGGATCGCGGCGGCCTTCTCCGCGTCCACGCCCGGCCGGAGCGCGCCCGGCCGCGCCCAGCCGCGCCCGAAGCGGCTGCCGCACACGAGCATCGAGGTGTTGATGGCGGTCGTCCGCAGCCGGCCGTAGGTCGCGGCGCCCTGGAGGAACGCGAGGTCGCCCGCGATCCCGGACAGGCCGCCGAGGTGCATCGCGATCCGCTCGAGCTCGAGGCCGAGCGCCCGGGAGGCCTCGACGTCCGGGCCCGCCTGGAGCCCGGCGAGCGCCTCGAGGGCGTCGCAGTACGCCCACGCGTGGGCGACGCTCGAGTCGCCGGCGATGGTCTCGACGAGCGGCGCGAGCGCCCGCGGCTCGCGCTGGAGGAGGAGGCGCTCGACGCCGCGGTGCTGGTACCCGAGCTGGATCTCGAGGTGGTGGACGACCTCGCCGAGGCACATGAACCGGAAGTGGCCCGGCTCGATCACGCCGGCGTGGATCGGGCCGACCGCGACCTCGTGCACCTGCGCCCCCTCCACGACGTAGAAGGGGTACCGGTCCATCTGCCGGGGCTCCGGGCCGGAGAACCGCACCGGCTTGAGCCAGGGGTGATCGTGCGGCTTCACCCCGTGCGCCTCGAAGATCTCCCGCTCGAAGGCGTGCAGCGCCGGGAACTTCCGGGTCAGGGCGTGGAAGCCCTTCTCACGCGACACCGCGGTGCGCGTGGCGGAGAGCCGCCCCTCCTCCTCGAGCACGAGGGTGAGCGTGAGGGAGGCGGGATCGTCCGCGGGCTGGCCGTAGAAGGTGACCGGCCGGGCGCCGGCGGCGAGGCGCGCGGCGGCCCGATCGAAGAACTCGCGCGGCCCGGCGGCGAGGTCCCGCACCGGGGCGAGGAGCGTGGAGGCGGTGGTCACTCGGCCCCCAGCCCGGCGGCGACCTGCCGGAAGAGCGCGTTCACGGGGGCGGGGAGGTAGAGGCCCATGGCGACGAGGCACGCGAGGAGGAAGAGCTTCGGGGCGATCGTGGCGAGCGGCTGGCTCGCCCACCGGACCGGCTTGCGCGGCTCGCCCCAGATCATCGGGAAGATCGCTCGGCCGGTGGCGATGAAGGTCGCGGTGAGGATGGCGCAGAAGGCGGCGAACACGCCGTGGTGACCGCCGCGGAGGAGCCCGCTCATGACGATGAGCTCGCCGAGGAAGCTCCCGAACGGCGGGAAGCCGAGGAGCGCGAACGTCCCGACCATGAAGAACAGGCCGCTGTAGGGCATGTCCTCGAGGAGGCCCGAGACCTCGCGGACGTCCTCGGTCCCGTAGTGCGCCTCGATCTTGCCCGCGGTGAGGAACAGGATCGCCTTGATGAAGGCGTTGCTCACCGCGTACAGCACCACGCCGTACGCGGCGATCCGCCCGATGCCGAGCCCGATCGCGATCACGCCGCCGTGGTTCAGCGAGGCGAACGCGATGAGGCGCGTGTAGTTGCGGGTCGAGATGATGCCCACCGCCGACACCGCCATCGTGGCGAGGCCGAGCGCGACGAGCTCGGGGCCGATCACGCCCTGGTCGCTCGCCCGGTAGATCTGCACCACGCGGAAGACCAGCGCGAGCGCGACGTTGAACTGGATCGCGGCGAGGAGCGCGGTCACCGCCGGCGGCGCCCGGTGGTACGTCTCCGGGAGCCAGGCGTACATGGGCGCGAGCCCGAGCTTCGTCCCGAGCCCGAGGAAGATCAGGACGAGCCCCAGCCGGCGCCACAGCTCGCTCGGCTGCCGCGCGGCGCGCGCGAGCCCGTCGAGGAAGAACGTCACCTCGGGGGCGCCGGACGCCTCCATGCCGCGCGCCAGGCACGCGAACCCGAGGAGCGTCAGGGCGAGGCCGATCGAGGAGAAGAGGAAGTACGTCCACGAGGCGCGGAGCCGGACGCGCGTCCCGCGGTGCTGGATGAGCGGCACCGCGGCGAGCGTGGTGAGCTCGACGAGCGCCCAGGTCGCGACGAGGTGGTTCGAGAGGAGGGCGAGGTTCGCCGCGACGACGAAGGCGAGGGAGTAGCCGACGAGCCGGTCCACGCGCTCGCTGAGCTCGGGCGTCTGGCCGACCCGCGTCCAGAGGTAGGTCGCGACGCCGAGGAAGACGAGCCCCACCACGAGCAGGAACAGGCGCGAGGTGGCGTCGAGGACGAGGTACCCGCCGGCGGCCCGGAAGACGGCGCTCGCCGGGGTGGCGAACGCCGCGACGAAGGCGAGGACCGCGTCGAGCCCGGCGACCGCGAGGAGCAGCTTCACGCTCCGCGGCCGGGCGGTCTTCGCCGCGGCGGCGGGCGCGCCGGGGGCGGGGGCCGGCGTCGGGGCCGGGGCGGGCGCGGCGAGGGGCGTCGTCATGGCGCCCTCCCCGGAGCCGGCGCGCTCCCGTCCACGGGCGCCGCCCCCAGCCGGCGGACGAAGGCGCCGAAGGTGAGGACGGTGAGGATCAGCACGCCGGTCACCCCGAGCTGCACGGGGAGCGGCAGCTCGTGGCCGCCGGCGAGCTCGAACAGCGCCACGGCGTTCTCGAGCCGCAGCGCGCCCACCGCCAGGCCGAAGGCGCGGCGCTGCGTCGCGAGCACCAGGAACGAGAGCAGCAGCGCCGCGGCGGCGACCGCGACGTGCATCTCGAGCTCGCCGCCCTCCGGGCAGGCCCGATCCGCGAACCGGAACGCGGCGAGCACCAGCGCGCCCGCGACGGTCCACGAGAGGAGGTTCGCCGGGATGACGTCGCTCCGCCGCGGCGCGTTCTGCCGGAGCAGGATCCCGTACAGGAAGCGCGGCACGAAGAGGGTGCGGACGAGGAGGAGATCGGCGAGGAGCACCGCGCCGGCCGCCGTGTCCGGCCGGCCCCGGCCGGCGAGGATCGCGGTCATGACGAGCCCCTGGACCGCGAGCCCGAGGAGGCTCGTCCGCCAGGTGGCGATGAGCAGCGGGGCGACCGCCGCTGCGAGGAACGCGATGAGCAGGTAGGTCATCGCGCGCCCCCCTGCCACCCGGCGGTCGCGAGGAGCGCGACGAGCCCCGACACGACCGCGACGAAGACGTAGGTCGGCACGGCCGCGAGCCGCAGGCGCGCGACGAGCGACTCGACGAAGCCGACCGCGACGGCGACGCCCAGGACGAGGGCGACGTTCACGGCCGCGACGAGGAGCGGGCCGTCGGCGGCGCTCAGCGGGTTCAGGACCGCGGCGACGATCCCCGCGCAGATCGTCATCTTGAGCGCGCTCGCGTACTGGAGCGCGGCGAGCTCCGGGCCGCTGTGATCGAGGATCATCACCTCGTGGATCATGGTGAGCTCGAGGTGGGTGGTCGGGTCGTCCACCGGGACCCGCGCCGCCTCGACCTGGAGGACGACGAACAGGGCCACGGCGCACGCCAGCGGGACGATCGCCGGCGCCGCGCCCCGCGCCCCGGCGCCGACGAGCTCGGCGAACGTCGCGTGGCCGGTCGCGGCCGCGAGGGTGCCGAGCGCGAGGAACAGCGCCGGCTCGACGAGCGCGGAGTACGTCGCCTCCCGGCTGGCGCCCATCCCCTCGAAGGAGCTGCCGGTGTCGAGCGCCCCCAGCATCATCGCCATGCGTCCGAGCCCCCAGAGGTAGGCGACCGCCACGAAGTCGTAGTGGAACGAGATCGGGGCGAACCGGCCGAGCACCGGCGCCAGCAGCGCCGAGACGATCGTGCTCGCCAGCACCACGAGCGGCCCCACCCGGAAGATCGCGGTGGTGACCTCGCTGTAGACCGGCCGCTTGCGCAGGAGCCGCCGGAAGTCGGAGAAGGCCTGCAGCAGCCGCGGCCCCTTCCGCCCCGCCCACAGGGCCTTGGTGCGGTTGACGATCCCGACGAGCAGGAAGGGCAGGCCGAGGAGCGCCGCGAGGTGCAGCGCGACGAGGAGCGCCGTCACCGCGCCCCTCCCGCCCCGGCGAGGAGCAGCGCCACCATCACGGAGAGCGCCACGAGCCCGGCGCCGATGGACACGCCCGGCGCCCTCGGGAGGCGCGCCGCGAGCTGATTCACCAGCGCCTCGCCCTCCCCCATCACCTCGAACATCCGCTTCTCCACCGCGTCCACGTGGTGGACGCTCAGTTGACCGACCTTCTCGGGGAAGGGCCCCTCGGGCAGCCGCTCGCGCCGGTCCGCGGTGAGCACCGCGTAGAAGAGGTCGGCGAACTGCGCCGAGAACGAGGCGCCCGTGTACTGGATGCGCGCGGTCGGCGCCGTGTACCCGCAGCCCCAGGTGACGTGGCGCCGGGCCGGCGCGCCGGCGGCGAGCCGGCGGCGCACGAGGAGGAGCGCGCCCACGACCGCGAGCAGGAGGAGCGCGATCCCGCCGATCGGCGCGAGGGCCCGCGCCGGCTCGAGCACCGCGTCCGGCGCGGCGGCGGGGACGCGCGCCCGGAAGAGGCGCGCCGGGCCGTCCACGATCGCGAGCCCGACGGCGGGCACGAGCCCGAGGAGCACGACGCCCGCCGCGTGCACCGCCATGGGGATCCGCAGGAGGGGCGAGACCTCGCCCTCGCAGTGGATCCGCGCGTCGCGCGGCGAGCCGAGGAAGGTCACGCCGAAGGCCCGCGTCATGGCGAGCGCGGAGACGCCGCCCACGAACGCGAGGACCGCCGCGACCGCGACGAGCACCGCCCGCGGGATCCCCGCCGGCACCGACGGGTCGAAGAGGCCGGCGTAGACGAGGAGCTCGCTCACGAAGCCGTTGAACGGCGGCAGCGCCGAGATGGCGAGGGCCCCGAGGAGGAAGAAGCCGGCGGTCCAGGGCAGCCGCCGCGCGAGCCCGCCGAGCCGCTCCAGGTCCACGCAGTGCGTCGAGCGGTACACGGCGCCGGCCGCGTAGAAGAGGAGGCACTTGAAGAGCGCGTGGTTCAGGACGTGGAGGATGCCGCCGGTGAACCCGAGCGCGACCAGCGCCGGCTGGTGCCAGGCGAGGCCGAGGGTGCCGATCCCGAACCCCATCCCCGCGATCCCCACGTTCTCGGTGGAGGAGTAGCCGAGGAGCCGCTTCAGGTCGCGCTGCGCCGTCGTGTAGAGCACGCCCACGACCGCGGAGAGCGCGGAGAAGCCGATGAGGGCCCACCCCATCCACGCCTCGGGCTCGCCGAGGAGGAGCGTGAAGCGGAGCAGCCCGAAGAGCCCCGCCTTGTGGATCACGCCGGACATGAGCGCCGAGACGTGGGCGGGCGCGGCCGAGTGCGCCCGCGGCAGCCAGGTGTGGAAGGGGAAGAAGGCGGACTTCAGGCCGAACGAGGTGACGAGGAGGACGTAGGCGATGCTCCGGAGCCGGCTCGGCCGCTGCAGGAACGCCGCGAAGGACTGGAAGTCCATCGACCCCGTCTGGCTGTACAGCAGCGTGAACGCCGCGAGCAGGAAGAAGAGCCCGATGTGGGTCGAGACGAGGTAGTTGAAGCCCGCGAAGCGGATCTTCTGGTTCCGGTAGTCCCAGACGACGAGGAGCCACGCCGAGACCGCCGCGATCTCCCAGCCGAGGAGGAACGCGAACGCGCTCTCGACCGTGTAGACCATCAAGAACGACAGCGCGATCACGTCGAGGAGCGCGAACTGCACCCCGGAGTTCCGGGTCCGGAAGTACGGGCGCAGGTAGCCGAGCGCGTAGACCGTGCCGAGCAGCGTCATCGGCAGCGACCAGGCGAGGAAGAACGCGCCGAGCGGGTCGAGGTGCAGCGCGATGCTCTCGACCGGGTAGGACCAGGCGATCCGGTACCGCAGGTCGCCGCCGCGGACCAGCGTCGGCACCACCGCCGCGAGGACGAGGACGCTCGCCACCGCCTGGGCGGCGATCGAGGACCACCCGCGGTGGACGTTGTCCCGGAGCACGAGCGCGAGCCCGGCGCCGGCCAGCAGCACCACGGCCGCGGCGACGAGCAGGATCATCGCGTCCCCTCGCCGCCGCGCGCGGCGTCCATGTCGATCTGCGTCATCGATCTGCTCCTCGGTCCGGGTCTACGGCGCCCGGTCACGCCCGACCCGCTCGCGCATGGCGCGGGATCCGGCGCGGGCGCGGGGGATGGCGTGGAGCGAGGCGTGGCACGGCGTGATTCGGGTCAGGGGGCGCGGCCTGAGCATGAAACGGGCCAGGAGGGACGGGGCGCTCGGCGAGCGTTTTAATAAGGATGCGCCGCCGTCCGGCTCGACTGCCGATCCGGCACTCAGCCCGACGGCTATGCCGTTCCGGCACTCCCGCCGCCCGTCCCCCCGCGCCGGTACAGCCGGAGCTTCGTGTAGAGCGTGCGCAGGCCGAGCCCGAGGACGCGCGCCGCGTCGCGCCGGTTCCGGTAGCGCTCCAGCGTCGCCGCGATGAGCTCGCGCTCCGCGTCGGCGAGGGAGGTGCCCACGGGGACGGACACCAGCCCGCCCGCCGCGAGCGGCCGCGGGGGCGCCGCCCGCACCGCCTCGCCCGCCGCCGCGCGCCGGCGGCCGAGATCGGAGAACCCCTCGGCCTCGATGGTCTCCGCGGAGGCGAGGATCGCGGCGCTCTCCACCGCGTTCTTGAGCTCGCGGACGTTGCCGGGCCAGTCGTACTCCATGACGAGCTTCATGGCCGGCGGCGAGATCCCGCGGATCTTCCCGTCGTTGCGCTGGTTGAAGTCCGCGATGAACGCGTCGATGAGCGCCGGGATGTCCTCCTTGCGCTCGCGCAGCGGCGGCACGTGGAGCGTCACGACCTTGAGCCGGTAGTACAGGTCCTCGCGGAACTTCCCCGCCGCGATCGCCTCCTCGAGATCGCGGTTCGTCGCCGCGATCACGCTCAGGTCCACCTTCACCTTCACGGTCCCGCCCACCCGCCGGAACTGGTTCCGCTCGAGCACGCGCAGGAGCCGCGCCTGCGTGGAGGGGTCCATCTCGGCGATCTCGTCGAGGAAGAGCGTCCCGCCGTCGGCGTGCTCGAAGAGCCCCTTCTTGCGCTCGTTCGCGCCGGTGAAGGCCCCCTTCTCGTGGCCGAAGAGCTCGTTCTCGAGGAGCTCGCGTCCGAGCGTGGCGCAGTTGATCGGCACGAAGAGCTGCTGCCGCCGGAGGCCGCGCGCGTGCAGCGCCCGGGCGATGAGCTCCTTGCCGGTGCCGCTCTCGCCGAGGACGAGGACGTTGGTCTTGTAGCGCGAGATCTTGTCGATGGCCGTGAGCACGCGGCGGATCGCCGGGGAGGAGCCGACGAGCGCCGTGAACGCGGTGCCGTCGGGCGGACCGCCCGGCGAGGTCGCGGGGCGCGCGGCGAGCCGGCGGAGGCGCGCGAGCAGGGTGGCCGCGTCGAAGGGCGGCGCCAGGTAGTCGTCCGCCCCCTGGTGCAGGGCGTCCACGGCCTCCTGGACCGTCCCGGCGGCGCCGAGCACGACCACGGGCACGTCCGGCTGCTGCTTCCCCGCCCAGGCGACCAGGCTCGCGACGGCGGCCGGGCCCGCCGAGTGGGCGACGAGGATCGCCGCGAGCGGCTCCCGATCGATCGCCGCGAGCGCCTCGGCCTCGCCGTCCACCACCAACGGCGCGAGCCCGAAGGCGCCGGAGAGCCAGCGCGAGCCCGGCGGGCCGCCCGCAGGCCTGAGCAGCAGGCACCTCCTCCCCGGCTCGCGGCTTCGGCTCCTCATCGGCATGCGCCCTCCCGGCCGGCACCTTACTGCCGTTTCGGCACTTGCTCAAACGGGGCCGCGGCCGGAGGCGTGCACGCGGACGGTCAGGTGGGATACCCTGCGCGGGCGACCCGTTCCGCTCACCGGTCCAGCGGTCCCCCTCCATGATCCCGGCCCTGGTCATCGCCGCCGTCGTCCTCACCGCCTCGAGCGGCCTGCTCGGGCTGCCGCTGCGGAGGTGGCCGGCCCGGGCCCAGCGGCTCTCCTCCGCCGCGCTCTGCCTCGGCGCGCTCGTCGGCGTGACCGGCGCGGTCCTCGCCCTCCGCGCGCCGACCCCGCCCGCGCTCGCGCTCCCCTGGGCGGCGCCGGGCGGCACCTTCTCGCTCCGGCTCGACGGCCTCTCGGCGCTCTTCCTCCTGCCGGTCCTCGTCGTCCCGTCGCTCGGGTCGATCTACGGCCTCGCCTACTACCCGCAGGCGCGGCACGGGGCGCGGGCGATCCGCCTGCAGATCTTCTATGGGCTCGTCACCGGGGCGATGGCGCTCGTGGTCACCGCGGCGAACGCGATCCTGTTCCTCGCCGCATGGGAGGTCATGGCGCTCTCCGGCTACTTCCTCGTCGTGACGGAGCACGAGGACGCGGAGGTCCGGCGCGCCGGGTTCGTCTACCTCGCCTCCGCCCACGCCGGGAACCTCGCCCTCTTCGCCCTCTTCCTGCTCCTCGGCCAGGTCGCCGGCTCCCTCGACTTCGGGGCGATGGCGGGCCTCCCGGCGCACGGCGGGGTGGCGGCGGCGATCTTCCTGCTCGCGCTCGGCGGCTTCGGGCTGAAGGCGGGCATGCTCCCGCTCCACTTCTGGCTCCCCGGCGCGCACGCCGCCGCCCCGACGCACGTCTCCGCGCTCATGTCCGGGGTGCTTCTCAAGACCGGCATCTACGGCCTGCTACGCGTCACCGGGTTCTTCGAGGCCCCGCCCGCCGCCTGGGGGACGGTGATGCTGGCGGGCGGCGCGGTGTCCGCGGTGCTGGGCGTCGCCTTCGCGCTCGCGCAGCACGACGTGAAGCGGCTCCTCGCGTACCACTCGGTGGAGAACATCGGGATCATCGCGATGGGGATCGGCCTCGCCCTCCTCGGGCGCGCCCGGGGCGATCCCGCCCTGGTCCTCCTCGGGATCGGCGGCGCCGTCCTCCACGTCGTGAACCACGCCACCTTCAAGGCGCTCCTCTTCCTCGGCGCGGGCGCGGTCGTCCACGCGACGGGGACGCGGGAGATCGATCGCCTGGGCGGCGTCGCGCGGGCGATGCCCCGCACCGCCGCGCTGTTCCTGGTCGGCGCCGCGGCGATCTGCGGGCTCCCGCCCCTGAACGGGTTCGCGTCGGAGTGGCTCGTCTACCTCGGCTCCCTGCGCACGGCCCTCGACGTCGGCGCCGCGCCGCACCCGCACTTCGCCGTCCTCGGCGCGCCGGTGCTGGCCTTCGTGGGGGGCCTCGCTGCGGCCTGCTTCGCGAAGGTGTTCGGCGCGATCTTCCTCGGGCAGGGGCGGTCGCCCCTCGCGGCGAACGCGCACGAGGCCCCGGGGGCCATGCTCGCGCCCATGCTCGTCCTCGCCGCGATCTGCGTCGTGATCGGCCTCGCGCCGGGGGCGGTGCTCCCCTGGCTCGCGCGGGCGGCGGCCCACTGGTCCGGGCTGCCGGCGGAGGCCCTCGCCGGCCCCGCCGCCGAGGCGGGCGCGTCCGCGACGCGGGTGAGCGGGGTCGCCGCCGCGCTCGTCGGGCTCGTGGTCGCCCTCGCGGCGTTCCGGCGCCGCCGCCTCCCCGCGCCCCAGCCGCGCGCCGAGACCTGGGGGTGCGCCTACGCGCGGCCCACCGCGCGGATGCAGTACACGGCGTCCTCGTTCGCCGAGATGCTGGTGGTGCGCTTCGGCTGGGCCTTCTTCCCCCGGGCGCGCGTGGTGCCCCCGCAGGGCATCTTCCCGCGGCGCGCCTCCTTCGAGGCCTCGGTGCCCGACACCGTGCTCGACGTCGGCGTCGCCCCGGCGGCGTCGTTCCTGGCGCGCCTCGCCGCCCGCGCGCGGAGCCCGCTCCTCGGCTCCGTCCAGCTCCAGGCGCTCCTCCTCGTCTCCGGGCTGGTCGCGCTCCTGCTCTGGCTCGCCCTCGGGGGCTCGCCCACGTGATCCGCGCCGCGATCTCCTTCGTCGCGTTCCTGGCGCTCTCGCCGCTCCTCCTCGGGGTGGTGAACCGCGTGAAGGCGCTGTTCGCGGGCCGCACCGGCCCGCCGCTGCTCCAGCTCTACTTCGACCTCCACCGCCTCCTCGGGAAGGGGGCGGTCTACGGCGTCGCCACGACGTGGGTCTTCCGCGCCGGCCCGGTGATCGGGCTCGCGGCGGTGATCGCGGCCGGCCTCGTCATGTCCTTCGGCGGCGCGCCCGCGCTCGTCGCCTTCCCGGGCGACTTCGTCCTCTTCGCCTACCTGCTCGGGCTCGCCCGCTTCTTCACCGCGCTCGCCGCGCTCGACACCGGATCGTCGTTCGAGGGCATGGGCGCCGCGCGGGAGGTCACCTTCTCGTCCTTCGCCGAGCCGGCGCTGTTCCTCTGCCTCGTGGTGATGGCGCGCGCCTCCGGGGCCCTCTCGCTCTCCGGCATGCTCGGCGACGAGCTCGCCGCGGCGTGGCACGTGCAGGGGCCGGCGCTGCTCCTCGCCGCGGTGGCGCTGCTCGGGGTGGCGCTCGCCGAGAACGCGCGCATCCCGGTGGACGACCCGAACACGCACCTCGAGCTGACGATGATCCACGAGGTGATGGTCCTCGACCACTCCGGCCCGGACCTCGCGCTCGTCCAGTACGGCGCCGCGCTGAAGCTCTTCCTCTTCGGGGCGCTGGTGGTGCGGCTCACGCTCGGCTTCCCGATCGCCTCGCCGGCGCTCTCGCTCCTCGCGTTCCTCGGCGGGATGCTCGGGTTCGGCGTCGCGATCGGCACGGTGGAGTCCACCGTGGCCCGGCTGCGCCTCGTCCGGATCCCGCAGCTCCTCGTCGGGGCCACGGTGCTGTCGGCGTTCGCCCTCGTCCTGCTGCTCCGGTGACGCGATGCCCTCCCTGACCAGCTTCCTCTTCGTCCTCGTCGTGGTGCTGGATCTCCTCGTCCTCGCCTCGAGCCGGCTGCGCGGCGCGATCCGGACGGTCGCCCTCCAGGGCGCGCTGCTCTCGCCCCTGCCCGTCCTGCTCGCCACCGGCGCGCACCAGACGATCCACGTGATCGCGCTCGCCCTCGGCGCGCTCGTGGTGAAGGGGCTCGTCATCCCGGGGATGATGCTGCGGGCGATGCGCGAGGCGTCGATCGCGCGCGAGCTCGAGCCCATCGTCGGGTTCGTGCCCTCGCTGGTCGCCGGCGCGATCGGCGTCGTCGCCGCCTTCACCCTCTCCGGCGCGCTCCCCCTGCCCATCGCGGAGCGGCACGCGCTGCTCGTCCCGACCGCGCTCGCCACCGTCTGGACCGGGCTCCTCCTCGTCGTCACGCGGCGCAAGGCCGTCGCCCAGGTGCTCGGGTTCGTCGTCCTCGAGAACGGGGTCTTCGTCTTCGGCCTGCTCCTCAGCGACTTCATGCCGGTGATGGTCGAGGCGGGCGTGCTGCTCGACCTGTTCGCCGCCGTCTTCGTGATGGGGATCGTGATGTTCCAGATCAACCGCGAGTTCTCGTCGCTCGACACGCGGAGGCTCTCGAGCCTGAGGGACTGACCGGTGCTCCTCCCCCTCCTCGTCCTCGCGCCGCTCCTGCTCGCGGCGGTCGCCTTCGCGCTCCCCGCGGCGCGCCTGCGCCCGCGGGTGCTCCTCGCCGGCGCCGCCCTCCACGCCGCCGGGGTGACCGTCCTCTGGGTCCGCCGCCCGGGCCCGACCCTCGGCGGGTGGCTCGCCGTGGACGCCCCCGGCCTGCTCGCGCTCTCCACGGTGAGCGTGGTGTTCCTCGTCTGCGCGGTGTACGTGCAGGGGTACCTCGCGGTGCACCCGGAGCGCGACAACCGGGTCTTCGTCGGCAGCCTCCTCGTGCTCCTCGCCGCGATGACCGCGGTCTCGCTCGCCCAGCACCTCGGCCTGCTCTGGGTGGTGATCGAGCTCACCACCCTCTCCACCGCGCCGCTCATCTACTTCAAGCACGACGCGCTCTCGCTCGAGGCCACCTGGAAGTACCTGATGGTCTGCTCGCTCGGGATCGCGCTCGCGCTGCTGGGCACCTTCTTCCTCGCCCTCGCGTCGGCGGGGCCGGGCGGGCCGCGCTCGCTGCTCGTCGGCGAGCTCGTGGCCGGCGGCCCCGCGCTCTCGCGGCCGTGGGTGCGCGCCGCCTTCGTGTTCCTGCTCGCCGGCTACGGCACGAAGATGGGGCTCGCCCCGTTCCACGCCTGGAAGCCCGACGCGTACGGGGAGGCCCCGGGCGTGCTCGGCGCGCTGCTCTCCGGCGGCGTCACGAACATCGCCTTCCTCGCCCTCGTCCGCGTCCTCCAGGTGTGCAACGCCGCCGGCGAGGGCCCCTTCGCCCGGAGGAGCATGGTGGGCATCGGCCTGCTCTCCATGATGGTGGCGGTGACCTTCATCGTCGGGCAGCGCGACGTGAAGCGCCTCCTCGCCTACTCGAGCGTGGAGCACATGGGCATCCTCGCCCTCGGCGTCGGCCTCGGCGGCGCCGCGAGCGCCGGCGCCTTCTTCCACATGGTGAACAACGGGCTCGCCAAGAGCGTGCTGTTCCTCACCGCCGGGAACATCCAGCGCGCCTTCGGCTCGAAGCGGGTGGACCAGATCCGCGGCGCCGCGCGCCGGCTGCCGGTGTCGGGCGCCGCCTTCCTCGCGGGGTTCCTCGCGATCACCGGCTCGCCGCCCTTCTCGCCGTTCTACAGCGAGCTCGCCATCCTCGACGGCGCCCTCGGCGGCCGCCGCTTCGTGGTGGCCGCGCTCTTCCTCGTGCTCCTCGCCGCGGTGTTCGTCGCCATGGGCGCGGCGGTGCTCCGGGTGGTGCAGGGCGACCCCGGCGACGCGCCCGTCCCGGCGAAGTTCCGCGACGCCGCCCTCACGGCGGGGCCGCCGCTCGCGCTGATGCTGCTCGTCCTGCTGCTCGGGGTGTGGGTCCCGCGCCGGCTCCTCGACCTCTTCCAGGCCGCCGCGTCGCTCGTGGGAGGTGCCCCGTGAGCGGCCGCGTCCTCCGCGCGCGGAGCGGCGAGGCGGTCCGGACCGCGGACGTGCCGCTCCTCCCGCTCGACGGGTTCCAGGGGATCGTCGCCGACGCGCTCACCGCCGGCAGCCGGGTGGTGGCGTACTTCGGGGACGCCGGGCCGGACGGGGCCGTGCGCCTCACCGCCGTCCTGGCGGACGACGGCGAGCACGCGGTCGGGCTGCTCTCCACGGTCGTGGACCGCGCGATCCCGTCGCTCGCCGCGGAGTGCCCCGCGCTCCAGCTCTTCGAGCGGGAGCTCGCCGAGCAGTACGGCGTCGTCCCGGAGGGCCACCCCTGGCCGAAGCCGGTGCGGTTCGAGCGCCCGCGCCGCCCGGGGCCGGATCCGTGGGGGCGAGCCGGGCCGCTCGAGACGATCCCCGGCGCCTACCCGTTCTTCGAGGTCGAGGGCGAGGAGGTGCACGAGGTGGCGGTGGGGCCGGTGCACGCCGGGATCATCGAGCCCGGCCACTTCCGGTTCCAGTGCCACGGCGAGAACGTGTTCCACCTCGAGATCGTCCTCGGGTACCAGCACCGCGGCGTCGAGCGGCTGCTCGAGGGCGGCCCGGACCGGCGCACGGTGGCGCGGATCGAGTCCGTGGCGGGCGACACCGCGGTCGGGAACGCCCTCGCCCACGCGCGGGCGCTCGAGGCGCTCGGGGGCGTCGAGGCGCCGCCGCGGGCCGCCGCGCTGCGCGCCGTCGCGCTCGAGCTCGAGCGGCTCGCGAACCACGTGGGCGACCTCGGCGGGATCGCGACCGACATCGGGTTCCTGCCGACCTCGAGCGCCTGCGGCGCGCTCCGGGCCCAGTTCCTGAACGCCCTCGCCGAGCTGTGCGGGAACCGCTTCGGCCGCGGGCTGGTGGTGCCGGGGGGCGTCCGGTTCGACCTGCCCGCCGACGCCGCGGCGCGCCTCGCCGCGCGGCTCGCCGCGGCCTGGGATCAGGTGGCCGCCGCGGCGCGCGTCTTCTTCCGCGCCGCCTCGGTGCGGAACCGGACCGACGGCACCGGCGTGGTCCCCACGCCCCTCGCGCGGCAGCTCGGCCTGGTCGGCCCGGCCGCGCGCGCGAGCGGCCTCCCCGTGGACGTCCGGGCGACGCACCCGTTCGCCCCGTACGCCGCGCGGCCGATCCCGATCTCCGTCCAGGAGGCCGGGGACGTCACCGCCCGGGCGCGCGTCCGGCTCGACGAGGCGGCGGCCTCCGCGGCCTTCGTCCAGGCCACCCTCGCCGCGCTCCCGGACGGCCCGCTGCGCGCGCCGGTGCCGCCGCCGCGGCCGGACGCGCTGGTCGTCTCGCTCGTCGAGGGCTGGCGCGGCGAGCTCTGCCACGCGGTCCGGACCGGGCCGGACGGCCGGATCGCCCGGTACAAGCTGGTGGACCCCTCGTTCCACGACTGGATGGGGCTGCAGCTCGCGCTGCGCGGGCAGCAGATCAGCGACTTCCCGCTCTGCAACAAGAGCTTCAACCTCTCCTACTGCGGGCACGACCTGTGATCGGCATCCTCCGCGAGCGCCTCCGCCTCGGTCACCAGACCATCGCCTACCCGGACGGCCCGGCGCGGTTCCCGGCGCGCTTCCGCGGCCGCCCCGCCCTCGACCCCGCACGCTGCGCGGGCGGTTGCGCCGCGTGCGCCGCCGCCTGCCCGACCGACGCCGTCCTGCGCCCGGGCACCTCGGAGCTCGCCCTCGACCTCGGCGCCTGCGTGTTCTGCGGCGCCTGCGAGGAGGCCTGCCCGGCCGGCGCGATCCGGTTCACCCGCGACTACCGGCTCGCGATGCGCACGCGCCCGGAGCTCGCGGTGCGCGGCGACGCGCCGCTGCTCGCGCGCGCGCTCGACGAGCGCATGAAGCGGCTCTTCGGCCGCTCGCTGCGGCTGCGGCAGGTCTCCGCGGGCGGGTGCAACGGGTGCGAGGCGGAGCTCAACGCCACCGGCAACATCCAGTTCGACCTCGGCCGGTTCGGGATCCAGTTCGTCGCCTCGCCGCGGCACGCCGACGGCATCGTGGTGACCGGGCCGGTCACGGAGAACATGCGCGCCGCGCTCCGGACCACCTGGGAGGCGACGCCGGCGCCGAAGCTCGTCATCGCGGTGGGCGCCTGCGCCATCTCCGGCGGCGCGTTCGCCGGGAGCCCCGCGTGCCACGACGGCGTGGACGGCGGGCTCCCCGGGGTGCCGGTCGATCTGTACATCCCCGGCTGCCCACCGCACCCGGTGACGCTGCTCGACGGCCTGCTGCGGCTGCTCGGGCGGGTCGAGGGGGACCGCCTGCAGCTCGGCGACACGGGGGTGCTCTGAATCCTCAAACTCGTTCCGGCGGCCGCGTCACCCGGGTGTCGGGCGGCGTCGCGGCCGGCGACGGGAGCGGCTCGAGGGGCATCGCGATCCAGAGGGCGACGTACACGAGGAGCCCCCAGAGCCCGATCGCGGCGGACAGCAGGAAGACGACCCGCACCGCCGCGATGGGCAGGCCGAAGCGGTTCGCGAGCCCCCGGCACACCCCCGCGATGAGCTTCCCCTCGCGGGCGCGCGTCCACTCCCGGACGGGCGGTCGATCGACCAGCCAGCTCGTGCACGCCGCGCAGCGGATCGCGCCGTCGGCGTTCTCGGTGCGGCAGTACGGACAGAGCATCTGCGACCTCGCGCTCGACCTCCCCTGAGAGCCTGTGAAGAAACCCTCTCCCGTCGCCGCGGCGAACGATACGCGTCGCATCGCGTCGTTGCTCCTCCCTCACATAGCCTATGGCTATGCTCGGTCGTCGCGCCTCGCGCTGCTCGCGTCTCGCTCGCCTGGCTCGGTCCGAAGATTTCCTCACAGGCCCTGAGCTTACGTCGCGGACAGCGGGCTCGCCTCGATCCGAGGCGCTCCGCGCCCCGGGGGGCTCACGCTCGGGCGCGCTCGCACAGCCTGGCGCCCGGGCCCCGAGCCCTTCGCCGGCCCGTCCCTCGCCGCGCGCCCGCCGGCCGCGCCCCTACTTCTGCGCCGGGTCGCGCCCGAAGGTCCCGGCCCAGAAGCTCCTCCCGTGCCGGAGCGGAATGGTCTCCTGCCGCCGGAGCGGGATCCCGTACGTCTCGAAGAGCCGCATCAGCTCGTCGGGCGGGACCAGCTTCATGGCCTTCTCGATGATCCGCAGCGCCTTGGAGGGCGCCTCGGGCCCCTGGCCGCCCGGGAGCTGGAGCACCACCGAGCACGCGCCGCCGCCGGCGAGCCACTCGGCGATCTTCCGGACGAGCACCTCGGGGTACAGGTACTCGAAGACCAGCGCGGCGTGGATGAGGTCGAAGCTCCCCGGCGCTGCGCGCCAGGCGGCCGCCTCGCTGCAGAACAGCTCCAGCCGGGGCCCGAGCTGGAAGAAGCGCTGCCGCGCGATCCCGAGGTACTGCAGGTTCACGTCCACGCCGACCACGCGCTGCGTGACCGCCGGGTCCACGTGCTCGAGCCCGTTCCCGGTGCCGCACCCCACCACGAGCAGTCGATCCGGCTGCGCCGCGAGGTACGCCTGCTGGAAGAGCTGCGAGAGCGGCGCGAGCTGATCGAGGCCGTCCGGTCCCATGTGCCGCTCGTAGTCGGCGGCCTGGACGACGGTCCACGGGTTCGGGGTGCTCATGTCCCGGCTACCCTACCCGAGATCCCCGGTCCTGTCCGCGTGATGCCATGAGGCCGGCGATCCCGATGCACGCCGCTGCGCCACATCCACCGACAGCGTGCCGGGCTCGTCGCCCGGACGGCTGCTCCGGGGCGTGGTGCCCGCCAGGGAGCTGCGGGTCGCTCCGGACCGGGTGCTACCGTCGTGACCGTGCGCGTCCGCCGGCTCACCACGGCCGATCTCGAGGCGAGCCTCGACCTGTTCGAGGCCGTGTGCGCGGAGGGGCGCTGGCTCGCGAGCGAGGCGCCCATCGAACGCGCGGAGGTGCGCCGGACCTGGGAGGCGCTCCTCGCGACGGGCGACGGGACGCTGCTCCTCGCGGAGGAGGGGCCCGGCGCGCCGCCCGCGGGGCTCGTCGCGCTGGTCGGCCGGGCCCGCCCGGAGCTCGGGATGCTGGTCGCCGCCGGACAGCGCCGCCGCGGCGTCGGCACGGCGTTGCTGCGCGCCGCGCTCGACTGGGCCCGCGAGGCCGGGGCCCCGGAGGTCGTGCTGCACGTCTTCCCGCACAACGTCGCCGCGCGCGCGCTCTACCTCGCCCACGGCTTCGAGGATCGCGGCCTCGTCCTCCGCGCCTACCCGCGCCGCAGCGGAGAGCGCTGGGACGCGCACCGGATGGTGCGCCCGCTCTGAGCGGGCGCTACCCCGGGGCCCGCCGCGCCTCGAGGACGAGCCGGGTGCGGACCTCGTACAGCGCGCGCTCGACGCCGACGGGGAACTGGTGCGGGTTCACGAACCGCTTCACGCCGGGGTGGAAGCCGGCGAGCTGCGCCTGCGTGCGCGCCCGGATCGACTGGAGCGGGGGTGGGTCGTAGACCCGCCGCCCGCGGCGGAACACCGGGACGAGCAGGTCCTCCCCGGGCGTGCCCGGGTCGAGCTCGCGACGCCGGGTCGGGTCCAGCGGATCGACCATCACCGTGGGAGCGGGCACCCCGAGCGCCTCGTCGTAGATCACGTCGGCGAGGAACCCGCGCTGGCCCGCGTAGCGGCGGACCTGGAGGAGCCCGGGGATGGTCGTCTTCGACGCCTGCTCCGAGACCTTCACCTTGTACTGCCACGGCGCGTCGCGCGAGGCGCGCGCCGCCCCGAGCTTGTAGACGCCGCCGAGGGCGCCGTCGCCCTGGCCGGTGACGAGGCGGGTCCCGACGCCCCACGCCGCGATGCGCGCCCCCTGGTCCTTCAGGCTCTGGATGATGGTCTCGTCCAGCTCGTTCGAGGCGAAGATCACCGCCTTCGGGAACCCGGCCTCGTCGAGCAGCCGCCGCGCCTCGATGGAGAGCCAGGCGAGGTCGCCCGAGTCGAGCCGGATCCCGAGCAGCTCGTGGCCGTTCTCGCGGAGCCACCGGCCCGCCTGGATGGCGTGGCGGACGCCCTCGAGCGAGTCGTAGGTGTCCACGAGGAAGACGCCGTTCGCCGGCATCGCCCGCGCGTACGCCGCGAAGGCCTCCTCCTCGCTGTCGTGCAGCATCACCCAGGAGTGCGCGTGCGTGCCGCTCGGAGGGATGCCGTAGAGGCGCGCCGCGAGGGTGTTCGAGGTGGAGGCGCAGCCCCCGATGTACGCCGCCCGGCTCGCCGAGAGGCCGCCGTCGATCCCCTGCGCGCGCCGCAGGCCGAACTCGAGGACCGGCTCGCCCTGCGCG
This sequence comes from Anaeromyxobacter oryzisoli, assembly GCF_022690765.1. Classification (GTDB taxonomy): domain Bacteria; phylum Myxococcota; class Myxococcia; order Myxococcales; family Anaeromyxobacteraceae; genus Anaeromyxobacter; species Anaeromyxobacter oryzisoli. The sequence goes on from NZ_JALCZA010000023.1 coordinate 46,700, forward strand.
GCGAGGCAGACCCGCGCGGCCTTCGTGGCGACGAGCGTCTGGAAGTTCACCACGGCGAGGAGCGCCGTCTCGAGGAGCATGCAGGGGATCACCGGGCCGCTCACGCGGACCAGCGGCTCCTGCGGGAAGACGACCGTCCCCTCCGGCACCGCGTCCACGTCCACGTCCACCTCGAGCCGCCGGAGCGCCTCGAGGAAGGCCGGCTCGAAGAGCAGCGCCCCGTCCACGCCCCGCCGCGCGGCGAGGAAGGCGAGATCCTCCTCGTCGAAGCGGAGGTGCTCGACGAAGTCCGCCACGTGCTCGAGCCCCGCGGCCACCGTGAAGCCGCCGTGGAAGGGGTTGTTGCGGAAGGTGAGCGTGAACGCGGCCTCGCGGCTCGCAACGCCGCTCTTCCAGGCGGCGTACGCCATCGTCAGCTCGTAGAAGTCCGTGAGGAGCGCGAGCGACGGCCGGTACAGCTCGGATGGGACCGACAAAGACGACCTCCTGGCGTGCCGCGGGCGGGGCCTGCACCCTCGCCGGATCACCCGTCGCGCCGCTTGCTGCGTCCGCTCCCGCCGATACAACTCCGACGGAGGACGGAGGCCTACCATGAACGATCCGCTCGGCGTCGTCACCCCCTACGAGCCGTCACCGGGCAAGACCGGCCGGCTCGTCTCCCTGCCCGCCCTGGAGGAGAAGGGGTTCGGGCCCATCTCCCGGCTGCCGGTGTCGCTGCGGATCGTGCTCGAGTCCCTCGCCCGCAACGTGGACGGCGAGCGCGTGACCGAGGAGGACGTCCGGGCCCTCGCGCAGTGGCGGCCGGGGGCGGAGCGCACCCGCGAGCTCCCGTTCGTGGTCGGGCGCGTGCTCCTCCAGGACTTCACCGGCGTGCCGCTCCTCGTCGACCTGGCGGCCATGCGCGCCGCGGTCGCCCGGCTCGGCGAGGACCCGCTCGCGGTCGAGCCGCTCGTCCCGGTGGACCTCGTGATCGACCACTCGGTCCAGGTGGACGCGTTCGCGGTGCCGGACGCGCTCCAGCGGAACATGGACCTCGAGCTCGACAGGAACCTCCCGCGGTACGAGTTCCTGAAGTGGGGGACGCAGGCGTTCGAGCGGCTCCGCATCGTCCCGCCCGGCATCGGGATCTGCCACCAGGTGAACCTCGAGTTCCTCGCGCGCGGCGTCCTCGAGAAGGACGGCCTCTCGTACTTCGACACCCTCGTCGGGACCGACTCGCACACGCCGATGGTGAACGGGCTCGGGGTCGTCGGCTGGGGCGTCGGCGGGATCGAGGCCGAGGCCGCGATGCTGGGGCAGCCGACCTACTTCCTCACGCCGGACGTGGTGGGCGTCCACCTCTCCGGCGCGCTGCGCGAGGGGGTCACCGCGACGGACCTCGTGCTGCGCGTCACCGAGCTCCTCCGCAAGGCGAAGGTCGTCGGGAAGTTCGTCGAGTACTTCGGCGCCGGCGCGGAGACGCTGCCCGTGCCGGAGCGCGCGACGCTCTCCAACATGGCGCCGGAGTACGGCGCCACCCTCGGCTTCTTCCCGCCGGACGAGCAGTCGGTGCGCTACCTCGAGCTGACCGGCCGCGCGCGCGAGGTGGTGGACGCCTTCCGCGCCTACCACCAGGCGCAGGGGCTGTTGCGGATCCCGCGGCCGGGCGAGGTGGACTACAGCGAGGTGATCGAGCTCGACCTCGGCTCGATCCGGCCGGCCGTGGCCGGGCCGAAGCGCCCGCAGGATCGGATCGAGCTGCCGGCCCTCGGCCGCACCTTCGCGGACCTGCTCACCCGCCGGGACGCGACCGGGTTCGGCAAGCCCGCCGCGGAGCTCGGCCGCCGCTACCGCTACGGCGACGGCAAGGCCGGCGCCTCCGGCCGGAGCGGGGGGCTCCAGGACTCCGAGAGCGCGCCCGACGGCCGACGGGACACGAGCCTCCTCACGGAGTTCGAGATGATGAACAACCGGCCGACGGGCGACGACGTAGCGCAGCCGGCGGCGCGCCGCCTCGCCGACGCCGACGTCGAGATCGGGCACGGCGACGTGCTCATCGCGGCGATCACCTCGTGCACGAACACCTCGAACCCGAGCGTGATGCTCGCGGCCGGGCTCCTCGCGCGGAAGGCGGTCGCGCGGGGGCTCACCGTGAAGCCGACCGTGAAGACGTCCCTCGCCCCGGGGTCGCGCGTCGTCTCGCGCTACCTCGAGCGCACGGGGCTGCAGGCGGACCTCGACGCGCTCGGCTTCCAGGTCGTCGGGTACGGCTGCACCACCTGCATCGGCAACTCGGGGCCGCTCGACGAGCGCATCGAGGAGGTCGTCACCGCGCACGACGTGGTGGGCGCGTCGGTGCTGTCCGGCAACCGCAACTTCGAGGCGCGGGTCCACCAGTCGGTGAAGGCGAACTTCCTCATGAGCCCGCCGCTCGTGGTCGCCTTCGCCATCGCCGGCCGGGTGGACGTGGACCTCGAGCACGACCCCCTCGGCGTCGGCAAGGACGGTCGGCCGGTGTACCTGCGCGACGTCTGGCCCACGGCGGCGGAGGTCGAGGCGCTCCGCGCCGCGGCGTCGGATCCCGCCGCGTACCGCGACAACTACGCGGACCTCTCGCTGAACGAGCGCTGGAACGCGCTCCCCGTGCGCGGCGGGAAGGTCTACGAGTGGGACCCCGCCTCGACGTACATCCAGGAGCCGCCCTACTTCACGCCCTTCGACCTCCAGCCGGGCGAGGTCCGGGACGTCGTCGGCGCGCGGCCGCTGGCGATCTTCGGCGACTCGGTCACCACCGACCACATCAGCCCGGCCGGCGCCATCAAGGCGACGTCCCCCGCCGGCGCCTATCTGCAGGGGCTGGGCGTGGCCGTCCGCGACTTCAACAGCTACGGGTCGCGCCGCGGCAACCACCACGTGATGGTGCGGGGCACCTTCGCGAACGTCCGGATCAGGAACCTCATGGCCCCCGGGACGGAGGGCGGCGTCACGGTGCACCAGCCGACGGGGCGTCGGCTCTCGATCTACGAGGCCGCGCTCGAGTACGCGCGCGAGAAGGTCCCGCTCTGCGTCGTCGCGGGCCTGGAGTACGGCACCGGCTCCTCGCGCGACTGGGCGGCGAAGGGCACGATGCTGCTCGGCGTCCGCTTCGTCGTGGCGCGGTCCTTCGAGCGGATCCACCGCTCGAACCTCATCGGGATGGGCGTGCTCCCCTGCCAGCTCCCGGACGGCGTGTCGGCCGGGACGCTCGCCCTCGACGGCACCGAGACGTTCGACCTGGCGGGCGTGGCGGGCGCGCTCCGGCCGCGGCAGCGAGCGACCCTGGTCGTGCACCGCGCGGACGGGCGGCGCGACGACGTGCCGGTGACGGTCCGGATCGACACGCCGATCGAGGCCGAGTACTTCCGGCACGGCGGGATCATGCCGTACGTGCTGCGGGCCATCCTGGGGCGCAAGTAGGGCCGCCGTCGGCGGGCCGCCCGGCGGCCGCTCGCTTGCGGACGCCGCCCGGCCCGGCATACAAGCGCCGGCATGACGATCCAGGTGTACCTCGCGGTCGCCGCCCTCGCCGCCTCCGCGCTCCTCTTCTTCACCGCCCAGGGCCGTGCCCTCCCCGCCTTCGCCCTCGTCGCGAGCGCGCTCGAGGTGGTCCTGGTGATGGGGTGGATCCACGTGAACGTCGCGGGCGTGAGCCTCGGGCTCGTGCTCGGGCTCCTCCTCGCCGTCCCCGGGCTCCTCGCCTGGTTCCGCGCCTCCGGCAAGCCGGCCATCACCGCGGCGGCGATCGTGACGCTCGTCGGCGCGCTCCAGGTGCTCGAGCGCGTGCACTTCCGGCGCTGACCAGCGCCGGCGCAGGGCGATGCGCGCCGTCAGCCCGCCGCGACCGCGTCCGCGCCGCCCCCGCCCGGACGCACGGCCGGCTCCGCGCGCGGCGGCGGCCCCTCGACCGTCGGCGCCGCCGCGGGTCCGCGCCCGAGGAGCCCGGTGAGGACCGCCCGCAGCGCGTCCGGCTCCACCGGCTTGGGCACGTGCGCGTCGAAGCCCGCCGCCAGCACGCGGTGCCGGTCCTCCGGACGTCCGAAGGCGGTGAGCGCCACCGCCGGTACCGGGAGGTCCCCGCGGGCGCGCTCCCTCCGCCGCAGCTCCTGGACGAGGGCGCAGCCGTCCTCGCCGGGCATGGCGATGTCCGAGACGAGGAGCTCCGGACGCTCGGGCCCCGCGAGGTCGAGCGCCTCCAGCGCCTCGCGCGCGGACGCGACGCCCACCGGGCGCCCGCCCCACGAGAGCAGGAGCTGCAGGAGGAGCTCCCGCGAGTCCGCCTCGTCGTCCACGACCAGGATCCGCGCGGCGCCGAGCCGCGGCCGCTCCACCCGCGCCGGCGGCGCCGCCGCCGATGCGGGCCGCGGCGCCTGCGGCAGCACCACCCGGAAGGTGGCGCCGCGCCCAGCCCCGGCGCTCGCCGCCTCGATCGTCCCGCCGTGCAGCGCCACGAGCTCGCGCGTGAGGGCGAGGCCGAGGCCGAGCCCGCCGTGCCGCCGCGCGTCCGACCCGTCCGCCTGGCGGAAGCGCTCGAACACGTGGGGGAGGAAGTCCGACGGGATCCCCGCGCCGGTGTCCTCCACCGTGAGCGCCACCTCCTGCCCCGCCGCCGCGAGCAGCGCGTCCACCCGCCCGCCCGCGGGCGTGAACTTCACCGCGTTGGAGAGGAGGTTCCACGCGATCTGCTGCACGCGGGCGGCGTCCCCGAGCACCGGCGGGATCGGCCCCGCGACGGTCCAGCGGAGGGCGATCCCCTTCGCGACGGCGGCCGGGCGCACCACCTCGAGGGCGGCCTCGACGGCCGCGGCCGCCTCGACCTCCACCTTCTCGATCCGGATCGCGCCGCGCGAGATCCGGGACATGTCGATCAGGTCCGACACGAGGTGGGCGAGGAGCCGCCCGTTGCGGTCGATCACGGCGAGGCCGCGGGCGAGCCGCTCCGCGTCGCCGGCCCCGTCGCCGAGCAGCCGGGTCCAGCCGAGGATCGCGTTGAGGGGCGTCCGCAGCTCGTGCGAGAGGGCGTTCAGGAGCTCGTCGCGGGCGTGGCTCGCGGACTCCGCGTGCGCGCGCGCCTCGTGCTCGCGCGCGAGGGCCCGCGCGAGCTCCCGGCGCGAGGCCTCCCGGTCCGAGCGGGCGCGATCCCGCGCCGCCTCCATCCGGTCGAGGGCCCGCGCGTCCCGGAGCGCGAGCAGCACCAGGACGACCGTGAGGGCGACGACGACGACCGCCACCGCGCTGGCGCCCTCCCGGCCGGCGGGCGCCACGGCGAGGGCGCCCCAGCCCACGGCGAAGGGCAACGCCACCGCGTAGACGAGCATGCGGCGGGCGATGGCGCCCCCGCCGCCCGGCGACGCCAGATCCGCGACGAAGCCTGCGCCGGGGCGCGCGAAGAGCACGCCCACGTCGAGGAGCAAGAGCGCGAGCGCGCTGGGGAGCGGGATCGCGGAGAGCGCCGGGGGGCCGAGGAGCGGCCGGACGTCATAGGCGTGGCCGACGAGCGCGAGGAGCGGCAGGGCCGCCGCCGCGAGCGCGAGCCCCTGGCCCGCCGTCGCCCCGCCGCGGCCGCCGGTCAACGCGAGGACAGCGCCGCCGACGAGGAGGAGCGAGAGCGCCACCCCGGGCGCCACGCGCCCCAGCCCGGCGGGTCCGGCCGACGCGACCGGGCCGCCCGGCGCGAGGAGGCCGGACCCCACGTGGTGCAGCACGAGCGCGAGGACGCCGAGCCCGGCGGCGAGCAGCGCGAGCGTACGCGCCGCGCTCGCCGCCCCCGTCCCGGTACGCCCGGCGAGCAGGGCCGCCACCCCCGCGACCACGAGCCCGGCGGCCGCGGCAGGCTGCACCTGGAAGGCGGGCCCTCCCACGCGAGCACCCTCCGCGCCGAGCGCCCAGCGCGCGAGCACCGCGGCCCCGATCACCACCGCCGAGAGCGCGGCTCCCCTCCCCACGTGGCGCATGCGCACGAGGGCGCCGTTGTCGCGACGGGCCGCGGAAGTCGGGATCGGCGCGTCCATCCGGGGGCTCTCCCAGAAAGTAGGATCTGGCCCGCGCGGCCGCATGTGCCCGGGCGATCGATCGCCCTCCTACCTCGGGGGGCCTCCGGACGGCGCTCGCCGGCCTGGTCGGGTTCACCGGGCAGCGCAGGGAGGAGCCTGCCCCCGCTTCATCGGACTCGAGCTTCGCTCATTCCGGTGCATGCTCGAAAAACACCGAAAGGCGAGTCAGAGCGCGCCCGGCTGGACCACCCCCGACGCCGCGCCCGCAGGGAGCCGGCCGAGCCGCCAGCGGAGGAGCGGGGGCGTGACGACCGTGGTGATGAGCACCATCGCCACGATCGCGGCGAACTCGCCCTCCTCGAGGAGCGGCCGCCCGTTCACGACGAGCGTCCGCCCGATGCTCGCGAAGATGAGCCCCACCTCGCCGCGCGGGATCATCCCGAGCCCGACCGCGAGCCGGTCCGCGCCGGGCGTCACGACCGCGAGCGCGCACGCCTGCTTCCCCACGATCGCGGCGACGGCCAGCGCGAGCGCCAGGCCCGCGGAGCCGGTCGCCATCGACCGCAGATCCACGTTCAGCCCCATGCGGACGAAGAACAGCGGGACCAGCACCGCCGCGAGCGGCGTGAGGCGCTCCTCCAGCCTGTACTCCTCCCCGGCGAGCTCCGCGAACGGGACGCCCTCGAGGATCAGGCCGGCGGCGAAGGCGCCCACGATGGGCGCGAGGCCGGCGGCGTGGGCCGCCCAGGCCAGCCCGAAGCAGACGATCAGGGCGAGGGTGAAGAGGACGCCCTTCCCCGCGAGCAGCGCCGCGAGCCGGAAGAGCCGCGGGGCCGCGCGGCGCCCGAGGACGAGGGCGCCGACGACGAAGCCGACCGCCTTCGCGGCGACGGCGGCGAGCGTCGCGACCGAGGTCCCGCCCGCGCCCCCGCCGGCGAGCCCGACCATCACGGCGAGCACGAGGAGACCGAGGACGTCGTCGATCACCGCCGCGCCGAGGATGATCTGCCCCTCGCTCGACGCGATCCGGTCCATGTCGCGCAGCACGCGGGCGGTGATGCCGACGCTCGTCGCCGAGAGCGCCGCGCCGAGGAAGAGGTGCGCGAGGGGGCTCGCCCCGGGGAGGAGCCAGGCGCCGACCCCGAACCCGAGGGCCATCGGGACCACCACCCCGATGCACGCGACGAGGAACGCGGACACCCCGACCTTCATCAGATCCGCCAGCCGCGTGGAGAGGCCGACCTCGAAGAGGAGCAGGACGACGCCGAGCTCGGCGAGGGCCTCGATCACCGGATCATGGGCGATCGCCGCCGGCCCGTGGACGCCGGCGAGGCCGAACGCGCCGAGCGCGATGCCGGCGCCGAGCTCCCCGAGCACCGCCGGCTGTCCGAGCCGCTCCGCGAGGAGCCCGCCCACCTTCGCGGCCGCGAGCAGCACCACGAGATCCACGAGGAGCTGAGTGATCACCCGTCGTCTCCCTCTCGCCGGCGCCGGTGCCTCGAGAAGAGGCACCGCTGGCCGGCCGTTGCACCGATCCGCGGCGGTCCGGCTTCCGACATCCCTCGGAAACCCCGAGATGCGCCGCGCGAGGCTCACTCATTGCAAGCCGCGATCCGCCGAGATCGGGACCGCCCACGCGCCGAGACGCGCGCCGGCCATCGGTCCGCGGTCCATTGTCAGAGGGAGTTACTAGGGTCGCAACGCCGTTGTTCCAACTCGCCTGCGCTCTCCTCGGGCGCGCCTCGGCGCGGCGCCGAGGAAGAGGCCGTGAGAAGAGAGGCCGTGAGAAGAGGCCGTGACGGAGGGCCGTCCCTCCGCGGAGGTTTCCAGAGATGGCCGTGAAGGTCATGGTGGCGCCTGCGATCGCGAAGGGCGAGATCGCCAAGCCTGCGCCGGTGAAGAGCAAGAAGGGGCCGGGGGCGGCGAAGCCGCGCCGGCGGCAGTCGTCGGTCTACGACGCGAACGGCAACGAGGTGTTCATCACCCTCATGTGCCTGAAGTGCCACAAGATGCGGCCGCTCTCGCAGTTCGGGCTCCGCAAGATGGCGGACGGCGCGATCCGGAACCAGCCCTGGTGCCGGAGCTGCCGCTCGGGCGCCGGCGAGAAGCCGGGGGCGAAGGACCCTGCAGAGATCGTGGAGTCCGCCGCCGCAGAGGCCTCCGCCACGGAGGCCTCCGCCACCGGCGCCCCCGCGCCGGCGGAGCCGCGCCGCGCCTCGGGGGCGGTGGCTGCGGAGGTCGCGGCGGCGCTCGCAGCCGGCCTCCGGCGCTGAACCCGATTCCCCGCCGACGCGTGACGCTGGGGCGTCGCCCCCGCCCCTGTTCGGCCGCGCGCGCCGGGCGCGCGAGACGGCTGCCCTCCGGCGCGTGCTCCAGCGTCTGATCCGGGGTCGGTACGCTCCCGCTGGCGGCGTCGCTGCCTCGCGCAGGGCGCCTCGCCGCGCCCCCCGCGCGCGTTCGTGTCGCCGCGTCGCGTGGCGGCCGGTCGCGTGCGCGAGCGAGCGCAGGAACGAGCGGTCGGCACGCGAAAATCGACAGCGAGACTCTACTAAAGAATACGGGAGGTTAGCGTTTGCGCGTGGGGCCGCCGCGCGAGTAGGATTCAGGCTCCTCGCAGACATCCGCACTCACGGCAGCACAACCTTCCTCAGGCTGGAGTGACCACATGGCTGAGTCCACTCTCAAGCAGACGCTGAAGCAGAAGATCGAAGCCTTCCGTCCCCGGATCCAGAAGCTGAACAAGGAATTCGGCGACGTGGTGATCGACAAGGTCAACATCGGCCAGGCCATCGGCGGCGCGCGCGACGTGCGCTGCCTGGTCACGGACATCTCGTACCTCGATCCCCAGGAAGGCATTCGCTTCCGCGGCAAGACCATCCCGGAGACGTTCGCGGCGCTCCCGAAGGTTCCCGGCAAGGAGCAGCCCTTCGTCGAGGGCTTCTTCTACTTCCTGCTCACCGGCGAGATCCCGACCATCGACCAGACGATGGAGGTGGTCGCGGACTGGAAGGCCCGCGCTGCCGTCCCGCAGTACGTGTTCGACGTGCTCCGCGCGATGCCGCGTGACTCGCACCCGATGGCGATGTTCTCCACCGCCCTCCTCGCGATGCAGCGCGAGTCGAAGTTCGCGAAGCGGTACTCGACCGGCCAGATGAAGAAGACGGACATGTGGGACCCGATGTACGAGGATTCGATGGACATCCTCGCGCGGCTCCCCGTGATCGCCGCGTACATCTACCGGATGAAGTACAAGGGCGACACGTTCATCCCGGCCGATCCCAAGCTCGACTGGGGCGGCAACTTCGCGCACATGATGGGCATCGCCGATCCGTACGACGACGTCGCCCGCATGTACTTCATCCTCCACTCGGATCACGAGTCGGGGAACGTCTCGGCCCACACGACGCACCTCGTCGCCTCGGCGCTCAGCGACGCGTACCTGTCGCTCTCCGCCGGCCTCAACGGCCTCGCCGGCCCGCTGCACGGCCTCGCGAACCAGGAGGTGCTCGGCTGGATCAAGCAGACGATGAAGAAGCTGAACAACCAGGTCCCGACCAAGGAGCAGCTCAAGCAGTTCCTCTGGGACACGCTGAACGCCGGCCAGGTGATCCCGGGCTACGGCCACGCGGTGCTCCGCAAGACCGACCCGCGGTTCACGGCGCAGAACGAGTTCTCGAAGAAGCACCTGCCGAACGACCCGCTGTTCCAGCTCGTGAACATGATCTACGAGGTGGCGCCGGGCGTGCTCACCGAGCACGGCAAGACCAAGAACCCGTGGCCGAACGTCGACGCGCACTCGGGCGTCATCCAGGTGCACTACGGCGTGACGGAGGAGGACTTCTACACGGTCCTCTTCGGCGTCGGCCGCGCGCTGGGCGTCCTCGCGAACATCACCTGGGACCGCGGTCTCACCTTCGCGATCGAGCGTCCGAAGTCGGTCACGACCGAGATGCTCGAGAAGTGGGCGAAGGAGGGCGGCCGGAAGGTCTAGGCCGCCGCACCGAAGACCCAAGCATGAATAGGGAGCCGCCCTCGGGCGGCTCCCTTTTTGTTTCGACCGATCGTCTACAGCGCCGCTCGATTGGGCTGAGCCCTGCTGCGGCGCACGCTGCCTGCCTGCGCCGGGCAGACTCCTCCGTCCGCTGCTCGACGTGCCTTCCAGGCACGCCTGCGCTGCTCCGTCGTCGTGTGCCCCGGCTCGGCGACGGCATCGTGTGCCTCGCGACGGGCTCGACCCAACCGAGAGGCGCTAACGAGGAGTGGCGCGTTCGGAGTCGGGAGCACGACCGCCCGCGACGCGGCGCGGGCGAACCGGGCGGCGCCTACCGCGCGGGGGCGGCGACGGCCATCGGCGCGGCAGGGGCCGTCGCGGCCGGCACCGGCGCCCCGGACGCGACCACGGTCCCGGAGAGCTGCGCGTCGAGGGCCGTGCGACGGGTGTCGAAGGCCGGGCGCTGCCCCGCGTCGAGCGCGACGCGATGGGTCGGCTGGACCGCGAACGGGTCGAGGATCGTCCCCTTCGAGTCCTCCATCTGGTAGTGCAGGTGCGCGGCGAAGGAGTGGCCGCTGTTGCCGGACAGCGCGATCTGCTCCCCCTTCTTCACGCGACGGCTCGGGACCATGTCCTTCGGCAGCACCTCGAGGTGCAGGTAGATCGCGTGCCGGCCCGTGGCCGGGTCCTTCACGTCGAGGCAGTTGCCGTTCCCGGCGAAGTTCCAGTTGCGCCGCTCGATCACGCCGTCGAACGTGGCGAAGACCGGCGTGCCGACCGGCGTGCGGAAGTCCACGCCCTTGTGACGCCGGCCGTCGCGCAGCAGCGACGTCACCTGGTCGTAGTCCGCGACCGGCACCGTCACGAGCCGCTCCTCGAGCTCGCTCCCGTCCACGCGGTAGTAGTGCGGCCAGCGCGACCCCTGCGCCTGGAAGCGGTAGACCGCGACGGTGCGCCCGAGCTTCTGCGACGCGAAGCGGATCGCCTCCACCACCGGCTCGTTCGCGCCCGGCGCGCCAGGCGGGAGCGTCCCCGGCGGGAGGTAGACGAGCTCGATCTGGTCACCCCGGCGGCCGTCACGGGAGACCTGCAGGTCCCAGACGAGGAGCCGGTTCACGACCTGCGTGAGCTGGTCCGAGAAGGGGCGGTCCTGGGCGGGCATCGCGGCCCGGATGGACTCCTCGAGCGCGCCCGAGAGCCTGGTCGCGATGCGGCGCGGGCCGGAGAGGGCCGCCGGAGCCGGGGCGCGCGCCGCGGGGGCCGCGGGCGTGGCGCTCACCGGCACCGGCGCCGCGGGGGCGGTGGCGGCAGCCGGGACGACACCGGGCGCGGCGGGTGCCGCGGACGGCGTGGCCGCGGCGGCGGGCGCGCCCTTCTCGCGCGAGGACGCGAGCGGGAAGCGCCCGCCCGGCGCGGTGTACCGGCCGGCGGCGAAGCCGGCGCTCAGACCGGCCAGCAGGACGACGAGCAGCCCGAGGCGTCGGAGGCCGGCGCGCGGCGAGCGTCCGTTTCGGGAAGACGGAGGCGGATCGAGTGACAGGGCGACCATTGAGAGCTCCAGGGATGGGCGTACCCGGAAACGCCCGGCGCCTCGCCCATCTTCCGCACTGGCGCACGACACACGGCCCGCCGGGCGAGCGCCTGCCGCTGCTGGGGGAGGAGCCCCGGTTGGCCGCTGGAGGGGATCCCGATCGGGCTAGAACGAGTACCGATCGACCACGCCCCGGCTCCACTCGATGATGGTCGGCCAGCCGACCACGGCGTCGAGCGCCCGCTCGGCGTCCGCGAGCGCGACCCGGTGCTCGACGACGCTGGCGCTGCACGCGACGAGGCGGCAGGCGCCCGCCTCTCTGGCGCGGTGCAGGAGCCCGCCGGGCTCGTCGCGCTCGTCGTCGTGGGCCGCGACGACGGCGGGGACCGCAGGCCCGAGCAGGTAGACGTCCACCCGGTCGCCCATCGCCCCCGCGGCGAGGGCGCAGGCCCCCGCGAGCCGGAGCGCCTCGGCGTCCGCGTGGGAGAGGAAGACGACGACGCGCCGCTCGGCCATGCGCCCCTTTTACGCGAGACGCGAGGGCTCTGCTATAAGACGGCCCGCATGCCGGAAGAGAAGAAGCCCGAGTCCCAGGGTCCCGTCGTCATCCGCAAAGGCCACGTCCGGCCGCCGCCGCCCGGCTCCCGGATCGAGGAGCCGCAGGTGGAGCCGCTCCTGCCCGCGCCCTCCTCCACGCCCGCGCCCTCCTCCACGGACGGACGACCGCTCTGGCAGCGCGTCGCCGACGAGCGCGGCGCGAAGCCTGCGCCCGGCCCCGGCCCGCGCGGCCGCGGTCCGCGCCCCGGCGGGCCGCGCGGCG
>NZ_JALCZA010000024.1 GCF_022690765.1 Anaeromyxobacter oryzisoli
CTGCGGCGCCACCGCCGCGCACCTCCGGGCGCTCGGGCCGCTCCTCGCCGCGGCCGGCGGCGGGCGCCCGGCCTAGACCGGCGCGGCCGCGCGCGGGTAGGAGCCGAGCAGGTACAGCGTGTGGACGCGCCCGAGCACGCCGGCGAGGGCGTCGGCGCACGCGGGGTCGGCCCGGTGCCCCTCGAAGTCCACGTAGAACACGTAGTGCCCCATCGTCCGCTTGGTCGGACGGCTCTCGATCTTCGAGAGGTTGATCCCGCGCCGGGCGAGCTCGCCGAGGACCTCGTGGAGCCCGCCCGGCCGGTCGCGGTCGAGGGTGAACGCGATGCTGGTCCGATCCGCGCCGGTGGGGGCCTCGTCGGAGGGCGCGAGGAGGACGAAGCGGGTCACGTTCTCGTCCGAGTCCTGGATCGCCTCCGCGAGCATGGCGAGCCCGTACCGCTCGGCCGCGGCGCGCGAGCCGATCGCGGCCGCGCCCGGCTCGCCCGCGGCGACCTTGCGGGCGGCCTCGGCGGTGGAGGTCTGAGACTCGAGCGCGGCGTGCGGGAGCCGCTCGCGCAGGAAGCGCGTGCACTGGCCGAAGGGCTGCGGGTGCGAGAGCACGCGGCGGACGTCCTCGAGCCGGGTCCCGGGGCGCGCGAGGAGGTGCTGGCGCACCGGGAGGAGCACCTCGCGCCGGATCCGCGGCCCCGGCTTCTGGATGAGGAGGTCGAGCACGGTGCTCACCGCCCCCTCGATCGAGTTCTCGATGGGGAGCAGCGCCGCGTCCACCGCGCGCGAGAGCAGCGCGTCGTAGGCGTCCACGAAGGTGGGGTACGGGATGGCCTCGCCGTCCCGCGCGAGGTCGCAGCGGGAGACCGCCTCCTCGCTGAAGGTGCCGGGGGGGCCGAGATAGGCGACGCGCATGAGGGAGGACTCCTATCACGGCCCTCGGCCGGACGCCGCATCACGCGGCGTGGACGAGCGCGGCCAGCTCCCCGAGGGCGGCCGCCAGGTGGTCCGGCTCGGCCGCCGCGAGCGCCTCCGCGCTGCACGCCCCCCAGAGCGCCGCGACGGTGCGGACCCCCGCGCGCCGGCCGGCGACGAGATCGTGCGGCGAGTCGCCGATCATGAGCGCCTCCTCGGGCGCGCGCCCGAGACGCGCCAGCGCGAGGCGCACCGGCTCCGGATCGGGCTTGGCGCGCGGGCAGCTGTCCGCCCCGATGACGGCGCCCATGTACCGGTCGAGCCCGGTGTGGCGGAGCGTGCGCCAGGCGCCCTCCTCCACCTTGGCCGTCACGACGCCGAGCGGGTGCCCGCGCGCGGCGAGCCCGGCGACGAGCTCGAGCGCCCCCGGGAAGCAGCGCGTCATCCGGTCGTGCTCGGCGAGCCAGTAGGCCCGGTACCGCCGGAAGAGCACGTCCACGTCCTCCGCCCGCCGCGCGAACCCGGCGAGCTGGGTCCGGAGCGGCGTCCCGATGCCGGCGATCCACTGGGCGTCGCTCGGGCAGCTCCCGTAGCCGTCGAAGGCGTGCCGGACGGCGGCGAGGATGAACGGGACGGTGTCGACGAGGGTGCCGTCGAGATCGAAGAGGACGGCGATCGGGCGAGGAGCGGGCACGCCGGTGAGCATAATCGAGAAACGGCGATCCGCCCGCCCGCCCGGACGCGCGCGCGCCGGTGGGCGGCTCGCGCCGGGGGGCGCCGCCCGGGCAGGCCCGCGCGCGGCCGCCTCCCCATCGACCGCGCCGCGATGCGCCGGGCTTTCGCACGGACGGCCCGAAGCGCAACGTTCCGGCGGAGGGGGCGGTGGCGAGCCTTTCGCAGAAGGTGCAGCAGGCGCTCGACGAGGGGCGCATCCTGGTGCTCGGCACGCAGGTCCTGCTCGGGTTCGAGTACCGGGCGTTCGTCGAGCGCCGCTTCGACGACCTCCCGCGCTGGGCGCAGGCCCTCAAGCTCCTCGCGCTGTGCACGATGCTCTGCGCGTTCGCGCTGATCGTGCTCCCGGCGGCGTTCCACCGGCTCGTCGAGGGCGGCTCCGACTCGGCGCGGCTGCTCCGCCTCACCACCCGGGCCGTCGGCCTCGCCCTCCTGCCGCTCGGCGTCGGGCTCGGGCTCGACCTCGCCGTCGCGGCCCAGCCCGTGCTCGGCGCCGGAGGAGGCCTGGGGTTCGGCGCGGCGTCCGCCGCGCTCGCGCTCGGGTGCTGGTACGGCTGGACCGGGCTCGCCCGGCGGCAACGGGGCGGTCGCGCCGGGCGGGAGGAGGAGGACGAGGAGATGGCGCCGACGCCCTTGCAGACCCGGATCTCGCACACCCTCACCGAGGCCCGGATGCTGCTGCCGGGCGCCCAGGCGCTGCTCGGGTTCCAGCTCGCGGCGGTCCTGGCCGACGGCTTCGACCGGCTCCCACGGGCGGCGCAGCGCGTCCACCTCGGCGCCGTCGCCCTCACGGTCGTGACGATCGTCCTCCTCATCGCGCCCGCCGCCTACCACCGCATCGTGGAGCGCGGCGAGGAGACCGAGCGCGTCCACCGGGTGGCGAGCGGGCTCGTCGTCGCCGCGCTCGTGCCGCTCGCGCTCGCGCTGTCGGCGCAGCTCGGCGTCGTCGCGTACGCGTTCGGCCGCGACGCCAGGCTCGCGATCGCGCTCGGGGTGGGCGCCGCGGCGGTGCTGCAAGGGATCTGGTTCGGCGCGCCGCTCGCGCTCCGGGCCCGCCGGGCCCGTCGGGCCTCGCCCCGGCGCGCCGCGGCGCGCCCGTGAACGTGCCCTACGCCTTCGCCTCGTCCTTCTCCCCCTCTCCGAGGATCCGGTAGAGGGTCTTCCGGTCGATGCCGAGCACCTCGGCCGCCCGCGTCTTGTTCCCGCCGTGCTCGGCCAGCACCTGCGCCGCGTAGCGCCGCTCCAGCTCCGCCAGCGTCGGGCGCTCGGCGCTGCCCGGCGGCGGGACGGCCGGGACGGTCGTCCGGCGGATCGCGTCCGGGAGGTCCTCGGGGACGATCATCGCGCTCGGGTTCAGGGCCAGCGCACGGGCGATCACGTTCTCCAGCTCGCGGACGTTCCCGGGCCACGGGTAGGCGACGAGCAGGTCCCGCACCGCCGGGGTGATCGCCGCCTCGGGGTGGCCGAGCTTCGCGGCGAAGTGCTCGGCGAGGAGCGGGACGTCCTCCCGCCGATCGCGCAGCGGCGGGATGCGGATCGTGACGACGTTGAGCCGGTAGAAGAGGTCCTCCCGGAAGCGCCCGTCCTTCACCGCCTGAGGGAGGTCCTTGTTCGTCGCGGCGACCACCCGGACGTCCACCGGCACCGCCTCGTTCGTCCCGACCGGCCGGATCTCCCCCTCCTGGAGCGCGCGCAGCAGCCGGGCCTGCAGCCCCGGGCCGATGTCCCCGATCTCGTCGAGGAAGATCGTCCCGCCGTTCGCCTCCTCGAACAGGCCCCGCCGGGCCGACTGCGCGCCCGTGAACGCGCCGCGCGCGTGGCCGAACAGCTCGGACTCCAGCACCCCCTCCGCGATGGCCCCGCAGTCCACCGGCACGAAGGGGCCCCTCGCGCGGCCCGAGGCGGCGTGGATGGCCCGCGCCACCCGCTCCTTCCCGGTGCCGCTCTCGCCGAGGATGAGCACGGTCGCGTTCGACGCCGCCACGCGGGCCGCCGTCTTGTAGACCCCGAGCATCGCCTCGCTCCGGCCGACCACGTTCTCGAGCCGGTACTTGTCCCGCACCTGCCGCCGGAGGGCGCGGTTCTCGACGACCAGCGCCCGCTGGGCGAGGGCGCGATCGACCACGACCGCGATGGCGTCCACGTCGTACGGCTTCGAGATGTAGTCGAAGGCGCCCCGCCGGATCGCCTCGACCGCCCCCTCCACGTTGCCGAACGCGGTCACCAGGATGATGGGCGTCTCGGGGAACCGCTCGCGCATCGCGTCGGTGAGCTCGTAGCCGCCCACCTCGGCCATCCGGATGTCCGAGACGACCAGATCCGCGGGGGCGCGCTCGAGGGCGGCGAGGGCGTCCTTGCCGTCCGCGAGCGCCTCGACGGCGTGGCCGCGCGCCGAGAGGATCCGGGCGAGGAGCGCCCGGCTCGCGGGATCGTCATCGACGACCAGGACCCGGTACGGTGAGTGTGGCATCTCGGCCCTCCGCGGCGGGGCGCTCGGCGACCGCCGGAATCCATAGCGTGAACGTGGCCCCGGCGCCCGGCTCGCTCTCCACCTCGATCCGGCCCTTGAGCGCGTTCGCGATCTCGCGCGAGATGGCGAGGCCGAGCCCCGTCCCCTTCCCGCGCGGCTTCGTCGTGTAGAACGGCTCGAAGATCCGCTTGCGCTCCTCGGGCCCGAGCCCCGGTCCGGTGTCCTTCACCCACAGGCCGAGGTACCCGTTGCGCCGCACGGCCCCCACGGCGAGGCGCCCGGCGCCGGACATCGCGTCCACCGCGTTCGAGACCAGGTTCGAGAGGACGTGCCGGACGAGGCTCGGATCGAGCCGGACCTCGCCGAGATCCTCCGGGACGTCGCGCACCAGCTCGATCCGCGAGCGGACGCCGATGGGCACCGACAGGCCGAGCACGTCGTCGAGGAGGCCGGCGACGTCCACCGGCTCCGGCTCCGGCGTGAGCGCGCGCGCGGAGTCGAGGAAGCGGCGGATGATGCCGGTCATCCGCTTCACCTCGCCCTCAAGCGCCTGGAGCCCGGGGCGGAGCGCCTCCGGGCAGGCCGGGTCGCGGGCGAGGAGCTGGACGTGGCCGCTGATGGTGTTGAGCGGGTTCCCGAGCTCGTGCGCGATCGTGCCGGAGAGCTGGCCGAGCGTCGCGAGCCGCTCCTTCGAGGTGAGGTCGCGCCGCGCCTCGACGAGGAGCTCGTTCACCTCCGCGAGCTCGCGGTTCTTGTGGGCGAGGTCGGCGGTCGCGTCCTCGATCATCGACTTGAGGTTGGAGTTCACGCGGCGGACGCGCGCGAGCATCGCCGCGAGGCCGCGGGCGAGGACGCCGATCTCGTCGTGCCGCTCCACCCCGGGGACCGCGGCGAGGTCGAGCGAGCCGGACTCGACCCGCTCCACGGACGCGGCGAGCTGTGACAGCGGGCGGGCCAGCATCCGCCCGAGCATGAGGCTGAACAGGAGCGCGACGAGCGGCGCGCCGGCGCCCGCGACGACGAAGAAGATGTTCCGCTCGGTCGCGGCGATCTCCTCGACCTCGGAGAGGTTCGACTCGATGCGCAGGGACCCGAAGATGTGGCGGGGGTTGTCGTGCAGCGGGTGATCGACGCGCCAGCCGCGCCCCTGGGCGAACTCGACCCGCGTGACGGTGGTCTCCACCGCGAACGCGCGCGACGAGAGCGTCTCGAGCGACGTCTCCGGGCCGTCCTGGCCCATCGTGACGCGCGCGACCTTGACCTGGCTGCCCTTGCGGATCGCCAGCTCCGCGGAGCGGATGCCGCGCCGGCGGAGGAGCTGCGTCTCGAGCGACGACGCGGCGTCCTCGATGTCGGTGCGTGGCGAGAGGTCCAGCTCCTCGGCGATCGCCCTCGCGACGTCCGCGGTCCGGTCGCGCAGGCTGCGCTCGATCACGCGGCTCGCGACCTGCTCGCCGAGGTAGGCCGCGACGCCCAGCGTGCAGACGAGGGTCGCGGCGAACAGCAGGATGATCCGGGTACGGAGAGACATGGCTTCTCCCGCCTCCCCGGCTGGAAGACCCGGCGCCGGCGGACGAACCGCTGGCGCCGGGGTCCGTCATACGATGTTACTTCGCGGGGACGGCGGCCGGCTCCTCGGTCTTCGGCTCCTCGGCAGCCTTCTTCGCGGCGGCCTTCTTCGCGGCAGCCTTGTGCTTCTTGTGCTTGACCGTCTTCTTCGCCTCGGGCTTGGCCTCCGGCTTCGCGGTCTCACCGGCGGGCGCGGCGGCCGGCGCGGCCGGCTCCTCGGCGCGAACCGGCGAGGTGACGGCGAGGATCGCGAACGCGGCGAGCAGGGTGACGAGCTTGCGCATGATGGTGTCTCCTGTCGGCGCGAGTTGGGTTGGTGCGCCGGACGTGCGGGGAGAAAGCATCGCACGTGCCGAGCGGAGCCGCGCAAGGAACGCCCCTGTTTTCGAGAGATTGGCGTGGGCCGTCCCGTCCGGGGCCCCAACGGTTCGTGGCGTTCCGGGACGATCGTCCCGTATCCGTGGGGCGAATCGCAACGTGGAGACCTTCAACGCGCCAGGCGACGCGCCGCGCCCTCAATGCGCCCCGACGATCCGGAGCACCATGTCCTTCTCGGGCGGGCAGGTCCCCCGGCCGTCACAGTTGCTGGTCGTCACCCAGAGCGCGCCGTCCGGCCCCTGGACGACCTCCCGCACCCGCCCCAGCCCCTCCGGCGGATCGCCGGCCAGGTAGACCTCGTGGCTCCGGACCCGCCGATCCGCTCCGAGCACGACGCGGTGCAGGTGGCGCGACCCCAGCGTGCCGATCAGCACGCTCCCCTTCCACGCCGGCACGGCGTCGCCGCGGTACACGCTCGCGCCGCCCGGCGGCGCCGCCTCCACCCAGGACAGCGCGGGCGCGGGCATCCCGGGCCTCACCTGGCATCCGTACACGTCCGGCCAGCCGAAGTTCGCGCCGGCGGTGCCGACGAGCACGCGGTCGTGGCCGCTGCGCCCCAGCTCGCCGCTCGGCCCGTGCTCCGCGATGACGAGCGTCCGCGGGTCGAGCCAGTCGAACGCCTCGACGTTCCGCACGCCGCTCACGAAGACCTGGCTCCCCGGGGTCGGGTTGTCCGCCGGCGCGGCGCCGTCCGTCGTGAGCCGCAGGATCTTGCCGTTCGGGCTCCTCGGATCCTGCGCGCGCGGCGGCTCGCCCGCGTCGCCCGTCCCGACGTAGAGCATGCCGTCGGGGCCGAAGCGGATCCGGCCGCCGTCGTGGAAGCGGGCGGCGGAGACGTCGTCGAGCAGGATCCGGTCCTCGCGCGCGGAGCGGCCGTCCGGCGCGAGGACGTACCGCACCAGCCGGTTCACGTCGCGGCCGCCCTTGCTGGCGGTGTAATAGATGTAGAAGCGCCGGTTCTCCGCGAAGCGCGGGTCGGCGGCGATCCCGAGGAGCCCGCCCTCCCCCGCCTCCGCCACCTCGACGCGCGCGACCGGCTCCGGCTCGAGCTTGCCGCCGCGGAGCAGCCGCACCCGCCCCGGCCGCTCGGTCAGGAGCACGTCGCCGTCCGGCAGGAACGCGAGCCCCCAGGGCACCTCGAGCCCCGTCGCGACGCGCTCCACCCGGATCGGGACCTCGCCCGCCGGGCCGAAGCCCTCCTTCACCAGGACGCAGCTCGGGGCGTCGGCGCCCCCGGCCTCCTGCGGCCCTCCGCAGGCGAAGGTCACGGCGAGGGCGACGGCGGCGCGAAGCGCGGTCGGGATCATGCCGCCCTGATCTTCGCGCCGGCCGCCGCGCGCAACGCCCGCCCGCTGGCCCTCGATCGTGGGGATCGGCGAGCGGCGCCCGACCTCCTCGCGCGGCGCAGACGCAAGGTCGCCGCGCCGGCTCGACGGCCGAGCGACCCCGCGGGGTTACGGCGAGACGCGAAGGAGAAATGCTCGCCAGCGGGTCCCCCGCGCGCGCCGTGCGTGAAGGCGCGATCACTTCGTGATGATCTGGATCTTCGAGACGAAGTCCTTCTCGCTGCCGTAGCCGATGAACCGGACCTCGCCCGCGCCGATCGCCGCCCACATGGCGCCGGGTCCGTCCTGGGTCGGCGCGGCAGCCTCGAACCAGATCCTCGGGGCCTCGTCCACGCCGCGCTTCGGGAGCCACAGGCCGCCCTTTTGGCCGCCCTGGATCTCACCCGTCTTGACGTACCGATCGGCGGGCTCGTTGCTCATGTATACGACCGACTTCCCCTCCCCGAGGAAGTAGAGCCCGGAGTCGTCCTCGGCGGCGAGCGTGTAAATGCCGGCACGCAGCCCTTCCGCCCAGGTGTACCCGAGACCGCGCTTCTCGATCCGCACGTGGTCCTTCGCCAGCACGAAGTACTGGTTCTGGGTGGGCTTCGGGAGGCTCGCGAACTTGGGCGGGCATGCGGTCAAGGCGAGCAAGGCTACGAAAGCGAGTCGCTTCGTCATCGGGGTCGGCTCCGTTGTCGTCGGCCGGAACGCTCGGCCCTCTGCGGCGCGCGTCGTTCCACCATTAGAGAATGCAATCGTATCGAGTGGAGCCGACTTCGCATCGGCGATCCCCTTTCTGAGGGACTCAGCCAAGCGAAGTTCCAAAGTTCGTTTTCGTCCAGTTTTCGGGGGGCAGGTCAGTCGATGCCGTCGTTGCGAATCGCGGACGTCGTTTAGATGACCTGATGCGGCATTCCCAACAGTTCAAGGCTCCGACTGATCGACCTGATAATCTCTTCGCGTTTTGAAACCGACATCTCCAAATCCGCGTGTGGTGGATCCCAGCCCACGAGCGTCGTGGCATAGACGAGCCAGTTCACCTCGCCATTTGGACCTAGTCCACCCTCTATCTCAACCGATGCGGTCCTGCCTCCTTCTTCATACAGGACGCGGTGAACGTTAGGGACGCTGACAACGAACGCAGGGCCCCGCACGGTCTTGTTGTTGACCCGAACGAGCATATCAGTAGTGGTACCTATAACCATAGACATTCTCGTTCAGCCTGAGAATCGATTCCTCGATAGAACGGAACGTCCTATCGGGCCGTGCGCCACGAAGGTCAAGTCCCGAGTTGTGTGTAAATCGGACGCGCAGTGAAGCTCCTCGCGTACTTCACGCTGCGTCGGCGACAACGACCTCCTTCGAGTTCAGCAGGGTCATGTCCAGGTAGCGGCGGTCGGTCCAGATGGCGGTCACGTGGAGCGCGACGGCGGTGACGAGTCGCATGGCGCTGGCGCGGTACGGGAAGGCGTGCCCCGACCGAGAGAAGTCATCGTGGACCCACCTGGTCGTCACCGACCCGCACGCCAGGCTCCCGGACTTCCACCGCTACTTCGACGGCCTCACCGCACGGCGATGAACTGCTTCCTCGGCCGGCGGGACGGCTTCTGGGAATGCGACACCTGCAGCGCCGTTCGCCTCGAGAGCCCCGAGGCCGTCATCAAGAAGATGGTCTACGTCCTCGCCAACCCCGTCGCCGCTGGCCTCGTCCGCCGCGCCCAGCAGTGGCCGGGGCTCTGGTCCTCCCCGTCCCTCATCGACCCGCCCATCGTCGCCGAGCGGCCGGCGGGCTTCTTCCGCAAGCTCGGCCGGATGCCGGCCTCGGCGACGCTCCAGCTCGAGAGGCCTCCCGGTTTCGAGACCGACGCCGCCTTCGCCGAGCGCTTGAGCGAGAAGCTGCGCGAAGCCGAGGACCGCGCCGCGACAGAGCTCGAAGCCGACGCGCGATCCTTCCTCGGCGCACCCCGCGTCCTCGCCCAGAAGCCCTACGCGCGCCCCGCTCCCGGCGAGCCGCGGCGAGAGCTCAACCCACGGGTCGCGTGCAGAACAAGGTGGAAGCGGATCGAGACGCTCCAGCGGCTCGAGGAGTTCGGATGGGCTTACCAGGCCGCCCTCGAGTCCTGGAGAGCCGGCGTCCGCGACGTGATCTTCCCCCTCGGCACGTGGCTGATGCGCGTCCAGCACGCCGCGCGCTCTCAGGCGTACGGATAGCCCGACCGGTCCGCCCGACCAGGCAGCCCCCACCGGATCTCCAGGCGAGACGCCGGCGGATCGCGCACGCCACCGCACCGGCGCTCCTGGGTCGAGGTTGCCTGTCGCGATGACGTGTCTGTTCGCGGCGTTCATTGGGGGTCGCCTGGGGACTCCTGCCTCGCCACATTCGTTCCCGAATCCCGATCCTTCCACTTACGGTACAGCCACGTCATCCTCTTCCACGAACTACTCTCGGTCGGGGGGTCCCGAGCTGGGCCGGAGGAACTGGCTCGCTGCCCGCGCGGTGCCGCGGTACATCGACTCGAGCTCCGCCTGAAACTTGTCGTCGAAGATCTCGTGCCGATGAGTGCGCAGGAAGCCGAACAACTTCCGCTTCTTCTCGAGCCGCTTGAGGATGAACTGCTCCTGCCGCGTCGCCTCATGCTTCGGGTGCCATCGCTCCATGCCTGCCGTCTCCCTCGCGGGCACCGGCCCGCGCGGAGCGCAGAAGATCACGGCGCCGATGGGCCGTGTCGATCCGCTGCGCGTAAGGCATGGGATTCATGGGACTTCCAAGCCCATTGCTGCTCTAGGCAAGGCAATCACGAGGCCGCCCGGCGTCCCCCCTTCTCTCTCGGCGGTCCTCCTAGCGAACGTTTCGCCGTGCCATGGTTGACCGCCGTGAACAGTGACCGGCCCGACAACGGGTTCCATGGTCGCGGCCTTCTCCTCGGTCGTACCGTGAATCACATACTCGAATGGCTCAGGTCGCAAGCCTTCGCAGTTCACGTCAGTCCGGTGTTCGTTCATCGGCGGCAGCTAGGACGGTTCGCCTACGCGCCCTTCCCCTCTGCGCTCCCGAAGTAGCGCACATCCATGTCTCGGTCACATTCAGCCATCAAACGGGGAACTGACCGCAGAGTGCGATGTTCTGACATCTCCGACGGGGGAGCGGACTGAACGATCGCCAGGAAGCGCCTTCGTTCGTCACCAGCGAGACTAGATACCTCACTCGGGTGGCCATCCTAGTCCATTCCGGCTTGCTTCCGCTCTAAGGACAGGAGGAACCGGAAGAGCTCTCCCCACCAGGGATGCCACTTCACGTCATCGCCACGACGAATAAAGAAGTAACGAGCCCCCCCCGGTGGAATGAGGGACATCTACCCTGATTGTATCTATTTCGGAATCTGTCATGGCTTGAACGTTCCCGGCGGCAACGGCTCGATTATTCCTCTTCTTTCCACCACGTCCGCTGCCCCGGGCTCGAATATCGTCTCGAAACGTCCAGACATGTCGGGCACCTCCTGTGTTCGAACCAATCCTTGCCGCCTAAGGTTCTCCATGACTGGGCGCGGCAACGCAATAACCAGTGTTACCGCGTCGACTATAACGAGGTCAGGCCGCACAGTTCGCTCGACAACCAGACGCCGATGGCGTTTGCTCGCAGTTCAATCTGGCTCACACCGGTAGCCGTCTAGAGTCGGGGGGCAGGTCACACTGATCGTGCGGCTACTTCACGTTCTTCCCCGAACTTCTCTCGGTCGGGGCTAACTGTCCGTCTCCGTCATCAGGACTTTTGCGAAGAGAGCGCGGAGGATCACGCGCCCGATCACGGCCGCCAGACGGACTTCGCCGGGTGGTTTCCGTGGCTCGTGATCATGGAGAGGACGATCATGGAGTGGTCGTCGGCGTCGTAGTCCGTCCAGTCGAGGGCGACGATGATCTCCTGACGTTCACCGTCGCCTTCCCTGAAGACCGGACAGGTCCCGACCTCGCGCTGGACCTTCCCAAACATCAGGGAACTCTCAGTCCGGGCGTTGGGCGTTCGGTTTCCGTTCGCGTCGACCCGGCTCACCACCGGCGCGCTCGCGCGCACGTCGAAAGGAGGACTCGTGTTGCGCGATGCGGGCTCTGTCGAGGGGATAGTCTTTCACGACCTGAAGCCTGATCCTCCTGCACGGGTCGCACAAGAATCACGATGCCCACTCCGTGGCATCCGGCAGGCGCCCCGCCTTCCACTCCTTCCGTATCTTCGCGGCGGCTCTGCTGAACACGTGACCCTTCTCGTCTCCCGGAAGGGGCTCCACCACCGTCACTTCGCCACTGGACTTCTTGATGGCAAGTGTTCCAGCTTCCCCACCATCGCTCTCGAAACGGTAGCGGGCTGAATCTTGGTCCTCGAAGCACTTGGTGAGTATGACGTGGAAGGCCATCATCTACTCCGGTTTCCATGTACGTCCCGAACGAAGTGTAGCGCCATGCGCCTGCGTGTAGTTGGTCTTGAAGAGGGACTCGAATCTTGACTCGAAGTACTCATGCTGGAGCAGATCAAGGTCGGACTGGACGAAGTCACCGGCCTTGAGTCTGCTCCAGGCGTTTACGATATCGGGATCGGCATCGAACTGTCGCACGCCTAGGTCCAACTCGTGTTCCTTGAAGAACACATGGTCCTTGATGCGCGCCACTTCCGCCTCGGACATTCCCGAGTTCTGAGCGATTGCGCTGACGTCTGCGGTATCGGCGCGTATACCGTTGTATGCCTCTTCCGCCGCCTCCCATCCCTCGACCGTCGCGGAGTTGAGGACCTGTCGCGCACCTGTCTCCACGCTGGTCGCGGCGCGCACACTCGCAGAAGCGGGGGGATCAGCCAGGTCGCCTGCCCTTGCCGCCCCGACGCTGCCCGACGCGGGACGAGCCGGCGCCGGCTCCTGCGGTGCTGGTGCTGTCTTGCCCAGTTCGGGTGCCTTGACGAGTTTCGTTTCCGGTTTGGTGGCGGCCTCGACCACCACCGTCACAACAGGTCTCGGCCTCGTTGTCCTGACCGGGCTTGTTCCCGGCTCGACTCCTCCGGCCGCCAAACCCGCTCCGACTGTCAGTGCAGTTACTTGCGCAGAGCATCCGCCGACACTGGCACCCGGATTCGCCGGGTCGCACTCGCCGAAGCTGATGGCCTGGAGAGACGGCTGGCCAGAAGTCAGCAGGCCCGCGCCAAAGAGAGCGGCACACGCCTCTGGTCCAAGTGTGCAGACAACGGCCATCCCGGCGCCAATTGCTGCACCCTCGTTAGCGCCATCGATGGCTTCGTCTGTAGACTTTAGGACTAGTCGGTTCGCCTCAGCTGCTTTCCGGAACTGCGGCGACTGACTCGGAAACGGTGGAGCCGAGATGTCTAGGAAGAACTTGAGAATGTCCTCCAGCACGCCGTGACCACTGGGGTCCGTGTACCGCAGTGGATTGCTGCGGACGTACATGTACCGATGCAAGCTGGGCGCGTCGATGTATGTGCCTTCCAGTGAATCCCTGGAGACGAACGCCCCGATCTCTGCGTCGTAATACCTCGCCCGCGCATACACGAGCCCGGTCTCCGGGTCGAACTGGTGCCCCGTGAACCCGAGCTTCGGCTCCGAGGACGCCGGCGCCGTGCCGTTCCGGTACTGTCCCCATGCGTCGTACCGGTGGCCAGCCGCGACGGCACCGGTCGTGCTCGTCAGGTCCGTCGCCGACCCGAGCGCGTCGGTGCTGATGAACCGCCGCCCAGCGCCGTCGTCCACGGCCAGCGGCTCGTGTGCGTAGTGGTACCGCCGGTACGCAGGGTGCCCAGTCGAGGCGGAGGCTTCCTGCAAGACGTGCCGATCATCGAGCACGTACTCCACGTCCTCCTGGGCGGTCTTACGCTTCACCCGCTGCAGGTCCCCGTCGTAGTCGTACCGGCCCACCTCCACGCCGTTGTCCACCACCGCCGTCAGCGTGTCCCGCGACGACCAACGCAGCCGCCTCGTCAGCGTCCCCTTCTGCCTCAGGATCAGGTTGCCCGCCGCGTCGTAGCCGAACGTCGCGCTCTGCGTCGCGTCCACCGCGTCCGTCCGCGCGTACACCCAGTCCGCTCGGTTGAAGCTCGCCGTCACGTCTCGCGTCAGCGTCGCGCCGGCTGGGATCGGATCGAACCGGGTGAGATCGCTCCCCGACACGACCCCGGTCAGCTCCCGCTCACCGGTCCGGTTCCCCACCGCGTCCAGGCGGTACAGCTCCGCTCGACCGCCGGAGTAGAGCACGCCGACGAGCCGATCCAGCGCGTCGTAACCATAGGTGGTGAGCTCCTCCGGCCCGAGCGCCGAAGCTCCCGGCTCACGCCGCTGCTCCACCTGCCTCGTCCGGTTCCCGTCCCCGTCGTACCCATAGTCAAACCGGCTCACCACCGGCACGCTCGCACCGCACGTCTCGTCGATCGCCCCTACCGCCGTGACGATCGTCGTGAGCCGCCGGGCCGCGTCGTAGCACCGTCCCTCCCGTAGGCCGTTCGGATAGCTGCTCCCCTTCGCCAGCCCGTCGGGCCAGTACCCGTAGCTCGCCACCCCCGCCGGCGTCGTCGCCGTCGCGAGCCGGTCGAGCGCGTCGTACGTGTACGACGTCTCCACCCCGTCCGGATCCGTCACCCTGGTCCGGTTCCCCTTCGCGTCGTACTCGTACCCCACCACCTTCCCGTCGTACCGGGTCTCGCTCCTCAGCCGGTCGAGCCCGTCGAACACCCGGTCCGTCGTCTCCGTCACCACCCCCGCCGCGGTGTGCTTCTCCTCCCTCCGGTGCTCCACCGCGCCGTTCCCGTTCCACTCCTCCGTGATCGCCGACGTGTACGGCAGCTCCACCGGCACGTTCGCCTGGTACTCCGTCCGCTCCCGCCGGTCGAGCAGCCCGTACGTGTACGTCGTCACCAGCAGCCGCGGGTCCGTCTGCGTCCGCGGGTTCCCGTTCTCGTCGTACGTCCCGCTCCAGTGCAGCGTCCCCCGCTCCGCCGCCGGATCGTCCGCCGGTGCCGGGTCTTCCCCGTGCACCGCGCTCACCGCCGCGCGGGTCACCAGCCGCTCGTGCCGATCCCGGTGCTGCCACTCGTCCGTCCGCCGGTTCAGCGCGTCGTACGCGTACGTCGTCAGGCTCCCGTTCCCGTCCTGCTTCGACAGCAGGTTCCGGCTCTCGTCGTACACGAACGTGTACACGCTGCCGTTCGCGTCCGTCACCGACGCGAGCTTCGACTCCTCCTCGTACGCCCACCGGGTCACGTACCCGCCCGTGCACGCCGCCCCCTGCACGGCCTCGAGCGACATCCCCCGCGCCCCGTCTACCCCGAGCGCGTCGCCCCCCAGCGGCCTCTTCTCGCAGACCTTGTTCCCCGCCCCGTCGAACGCCCGCGTCGTCACGTTCCCCAGCGCGTCCTCGCTCCTCACCCCTCGGTTCAGGTCGTCGTAGCTCTCGCGCAGGTCGAAAGCCCAGGCGCCCCGCGGCCCCTTGGTGGTCAGCCGGTTCCCCGCCTTGTCGTACGTGTACGTCGTCGCCGCCGCGGCCGTCGTCCCTGCGCCCCGCGTCTCCTTCGTCCGCCGGTTCCCCCCGTCGTACTCCCACTCCGTCCTGTGCCCGTTCCCGTCCACCTTCGCGATCACGTTCCCGTTGCCGTCGTAGCTCGACGACTCCGTACGCACCTCCCCTCCCGACCCGCGGACCTCCTGCTCGATCCGCCCCATCCCGTCCCGCTCCCGCACCAGCGGGATCCCCCGGCGATCCGTCGCCGTCTCCGTTCGCGCACCGTCGTCGTAGCTCGTCGACTGCGAGTACACGACCACGCCGTCGCGCACGTCGCGCTGCGCCACCGGGCGGTTCGCCGCGTCGAGGTCGTACTCCGCCACGTACCCCTTGCGGTCCGTGACGGCGCGCCGGTTCACCGCGTCCCATCGCGTGAGCACCGACTTCCCGAGCGCGTCACGGACCTCGACCTCGCGGTGAAGGCCGTCTAGGTATCGCCAGGTGATGTCCCCGCGTGCGTCCACCTCCGCGACCTGCGTCTTCCCGTCCAGCCCCGGCTCGTCGATGTACGTCCGCAGCAGCGTCCGGAGCGGCGCGCCCCCGCTCGAGATGGACTCGATCAGGTTCTCCCGCGTCGGCCGGCCCAGCGCGTCGTACGTGGTGTTCCGAACGATGCCCCGTCGATCCGTGCGCGCAGTGACGTGCCCCTCGCCGTCGAGCTGGGCCGCTTCCCACACGCCCATCGGGAGCTCTCGGCGGATCGTTCGGCCGAGCGCGTCGTGAAGCTCCTGCGTCTGCCGGCCGAGGGGATCGATGGTCAGGCTTCGGTTCCCCGCCGCGTCGTACTGGGCTCGCGTGACCAGCCCGAGCGGAACCGTGCCGTCGGCTGGCCTCGCGATGAGCCCGCTCCCGTCGTCGACGATCTCCTGGTACACGCGGTCGACGTCGTCGAGCGACCGCGTCGTCACGTACCCGCGCCGGTCGCTGATCGCCACCGTGTGGTTGGCGTCGTCGTACGCCGTCTGCTGCCGGTACGTGACGGTGCCGGCGAGGGTCGCCACCACCTCCGTCGTCGTCCGCGGCCGGTTCAGGCCGTCGTACGTGGTGGTGCGGGTGAGGTGCGCCACCCCCTCCGGAGCTTCCTGGGCCAGGACGTGGACGTTGCCGTTGCGATCGTACGCGGTACGCTCCACCCGCCCGACGGCGTCCACCACCGTCGCGACCCGATCGGCGAAGTCGTAGGTCCACGTCGTCGCGTTGCCGTTGCCGTCGGCCTCGTACGTCTTGTTCCCCACCACGTCGAAGCGGCGGCTGGTGGTGTAGCGAACCAGCCCGATGCCGGACCGCGCCGGGACCGGAGGGCCCTGAACCCCCACCACCCGGTACAGCGAGTCGAGCTGGTAATCGGTCCGGTGCCCGTGCAGGTCCGTCTCGAAGACCTTGTTCCCGACGGCGTCGTAACCGTAGGTCGCGGTGAGCCTGCTCACCTGGAGGTCCGCAGGATCGCCGCCCTGCGCCGTGAACGTGGTCGGATCCGCGATCGAGACCGTCACCCGGATCGGCCGATCCGCCCAGTCGTACTCGGTGTGGGTCCGAACCCCGCGGCGATCGATCACGTCCGTCCTGTTCCCGGCCTCGTCGAAGCTGAACGCCGTCGTGACGCCGGCCTGCGGCAGCCCCGGTCCGGTCTCCACGACCAGCGACGGACGCCCGAGGCCGTCGAGGGACGTCACGCGGGACAACCCGAAGCCGTTCGTCTCGAGCCTCGGCTGACCGCCCGGCCAGAACGCGTACGACTTCTCGAGCGGCGGAGAGTTTCCCTTCGTGTTGTCCCGCTTCTCGTAGACGACACGGTCGAGCGCGTCGTAGGACCGCGACAGGGAATGCCCCAGGCTGTCGGTCTGGGTGACGAGCCGGCTCCGCGGGTCGTACCCGAGGATCGTGGTGACCACCGATCCCGGCGCCGGGCTCACCTGCTCTCGCGTCGCGTCCCCGTAGCGATCGTAGGCCAGCACCCTCGAGACGTTTCCCTCTCCATCCGTGGTGCTGACCAGGTCGCCCCGCACGAAGCTCGAGTCGGGGCACCCCGCGTTCACGCCGCAGTAGCTCCACCGTGTAACGACGTCGGCGGCCGAGGCGCCCGCCCGGCTCGCCAGCTCGTCGCACGACCCGCCCGCCGAGAGGACCGTGCTCGCGAGCGGCGTCGCGTACCGATACACGCCGAGCAGGCGCCCGGTACCGGTCGTGCCCGAGTCGTAGGTGGTGACGGTCACGCGCCCCGCCGGATCGACGTGACACGTCACGCCACCGAACTGCGCGTCGTAGCTCCATCGCTCCACCACCGACGAGATCGTCGTTCCGACCCCGTCGTCGGGCGCGACGGTCGCCCCGCCCGCCCCCGACGCCGCAAGCACCGGGACGAGCACGCGCCGCTCGATCAGGTTGCCCCGCGCATCGTACGCGTACGTCGTCCGGCGACCTCGCGGGTCCTCCTCCGACGCCGGCAGCTCGTGGTTCGAGTCCCAGACCGTCTTCGACACGGCGCTGAGCTGCGCATCGATCGGGCGCTCGACCTGACTCGCCGCGCCGTACGGATCCATCCAGTAGACGGTCGTGGCGTTCGCGGGGACGTCCGCACGCGGGCTCTTGACCTTCGTCGCGTACGCGAGGCGCGCGGCGCCGGAGACGGAGATCGTCGCGGGCTCGAGGCTGTAGGTGAACGTCGTCGCCCGGCCCGGTTGCGGCCCGTTCACGCGCCTGACGCGCTCCTGCTTGTCTCCCATGAGCAGGAACTGTCCCTCGCCCGGCATGGGATCCGATGCCGAGTAGTAGTCGTATGTCGTGGTGACGCCGTTCGGATCCGTGTAGCTGGCGAGGTGCTTCTTGAGGGGCTCGAGCTCGCTCTGGACGTACGTGTACGACTCGCTGCGAGCCACCGGCCCGAGATCGCAGTCGCCGTCGTGACGCGAGGCCTTCAGCAGGTTCTGCGTCGCGGGATCGTACGCGTACGAGACACAGACGCCGAGGCTCGTGCCCGGCTGGTCCGGGAGGGAGGCGGCCCGCGTCAGCGTCACGCTCGCCAGCTGCGCCCGCTTCGCCCCGGCTGGACGGGCGTACCGGAACTCCAGATACCGCTGGTGGCCGGGCTCGAAGACCCGGCTCACCTCGTAATCGAACTCGGGGCCGAAGTACTCGAGATCGATCTGCTGCCCGTCCGGATAGGTGATCGACCGCAGCGGATAGCGATAGGGCCAGGCCTCGGTGTTGAGGCCCGAGTAGTGGTAGGCCACCCCGCTCTTCGATGTGAAGGTGACCTCCTCGCCCGCCCCCGCCGAGCCGCTCTGGACCGTGAGCGTCCCGTGGTACCCGCGCTGGGGAGTGCATGACCTCGCCGCCGTGCAACGGAAGGCCTGGCCTCCTCCGTCCCCTCCGACGACGACGTACTCGCTCCCGGACGCCTGACCGCTTCCGTTGCCGAGGACCGTCTGCGGGTCCGGGATGACGTACGAGCGGTAGCTATGCGTCCATCCCGCGCCGAGCGGCGACGCCTCGAAGCCGCGGCTCGTGTACGAACGCTGAAGCCTCAGGCCCCCGGCCCTCCCCGGCAGCGAGAGATCCTCCGACTGCTTCACCAAATGGCCATCGACGGTGCTCACGTCCTTCACGAACGTGTGCCCGACGGGGAGAGCTCCCGCGTCCACGTACTCCACCAGGAACGGGATCTCCTTCGTCTCGCCGGCGGTGGCGTCCGACGGCGTCACCTGGATCTTGACGGTCTCGTTGCCGACGCCGACCGGGTAGACCCAGAGACGCAGCGCGCCGCTCGGCGCGATCTCGGGCGGCGGCGGCATGTTCGGAACTGCCGCCACGGCGATCGCGCCCGTGTCGGTCCTGCCGACGTCCGCGGCGCTGAGGAGGGTCCCGCCGAGGGAGACGAGCAACCGCCCGGGCCCGGGTGCCACGAAGTCGAGCTTGGCCGGGATCAGCAGCGGGTCCGCGGTGGCCGTCGCCGGCGACGTCCCCGTGACCGGCGTCGCCGTCGACTCGAAGTTGCGGACGGGGATGAGCACCTTGGCGCGCAGTTCGTCCGGCCCGAGAATGTTCGCGCCTACCGCGGGGATGGCGATCTGGCTCGTCGCCACCTCGACGAGCGAGGTCGCGCCGATCGCGGGATCGGGCGCAAGGACGTGCAGGATGACCTTGCCACCCCGCGAGCCCGCGACGAGGTCGAGGCTCAGGTCGCTCCGCGCGTACTCCGGGATGCGAACCAGATCCGGCCACTCCGGATAGGGCGTCTGGCCAGGCTGCGGCGTCGCGACCAGCGCCTCGCCCGGGGAGTTCGGGATCTGGACGATCCGCAGATAGAGCGGGTATGCCGCCCGGTTGGTGACGCCAAAATCCAGGGCTACGTCACCGGGGGACAGCGAGTGGTTCGGCCCCGTCGGCGCGTAGATTCGTCCGGGGAGGACCCGCTGCGTCTCGATGGGCACCGTCGACGAGAAGGGCGTGAAGGTGATGGGGATGCTGCAGCAGTCCCGGGTCCCGTCCGCGAGCGTCACCTCCGCGTCGAAGGTGATCTGCTCGGCACGATCCAGCAGCTCGTAGCGAGGCCAGAAGACGACGTTCGTGTCCGTGTCGATGCCGTCCGTGGCGCCCGCGCCGACCGTCGACGGGGTCGCCGACCGCCGATCCCAGACCATGGAGCCGTCGGAGACCGTCATGTGCACGGCGACGCCACCGATCCCCGGCTCGTCACCTCGAAGCGGGACCCAGGCCGGACCGGAGCCCGTGTTTCTCCGGAGCACCTGGAAGACGTACGGCTCCGGGAACGAGGAGCCGAAGATGCCATCGAAGCTGTTCCGCGCCGAAGGCACCCACCCGAACACGTATCTCCACGAGTCCGACTCGACGCCCTCCACGGTGTAGCTCGCGGAGGCTCCGCCACACGACGCCGTCACGACGTTGGTGCCGCCGTTGATGAAGTTCGCGACCACCGTCCCCATCTCGTCCGTGACCTGCTGCAGGACCGCCACCTGGTCCGGATCGCTGGGATCGAGCTGCTCCACGTGGGAAGCCGAGCGTCGCGAGGGCAGGATGAATCGCCCCGTCGCGGGCGATTGCGTCCAGGTGACCAGCTGGTTGGCGAGCTTGTTGCCCCATCGGTCCGTGACGGTCGCGGGGAGATCCTCGCCCAGGATCATCTGGAACGGCACCCTGAACTGCGTGTTCGATTGCAGGACGATCTTCGCCGGCACGTCCGGCAACCCCACCTCCCGGAACGGCTCGGCGAGGACGATCCTCGTACCGGCAGCGTCCAACGTCTCGGCGGAGATGACGTTGAGTCCCACCGTCTGGTTGCTGGGCGATCCCGGCTGCTCGATGAAGGAGTTGCCGATCAGCGTGTCCGGCGAGACCGCCACGGCCGCACGACCCGTGGAGTCCGTCGTGACGGTGACGGAGCCGGTGACCTCCGAGGACGAACCCGGGACGCGGAACGTCGGCTTGGCGCCCCCCATCGCCCGGAAGGTCACCTGGGCCCCCTGGACGGCGACGCCTGCGCTGGTCGTGACGAACACGACCAGGTTTCGCGGCAGCTCGTTGCCCACCACGACGCTCTGCAGGTCGGTGCTGGGCAACTTGATGATGCGAGCGACGAGCGTCGTATCGGGCGTCGCGGGGGGGGCGTCCGGCTGCTGCAGCTGCTGGGCGAGCGTGGCGTCCTTCCACGCGTCCGGGGAGGCGACCGTCTGAGCACCGGACAGGTGCCCGGAGAGGAAATAGCCGCCTTCCTCCGTGCCCGGCGCCCGGGCGATGAACCCGGTGCCGGTCCACGCCTGGATCGCCAGATCCGTCGAGGGGATGATCACCTGCCGGCCCGCCGCGAGCTGGTCCTGGACGTCCCGCACCACCTCCGGCGTCGTGGCGAGGAGCGGCAACGAGCTCGAGGCGTTGTTCTTGTCCAGCGTGAGGACCGCCACCCCTCGGGCGTGCGCCTCCTGGATGGCGGTTACGGCCGAGACGGCGCCCTCGCCCGTGCCGTCGGTGAGGACCTTCGCCTCGAGGAGCGATCCCTGGTACCCGGAGAGCTGGAGGAGCTGCTTGCCTCGTCCCGCCACGAGGTCGAGGGGCGTCATGCTTCGATGATCGGCGTCGACCTCGAGCCCCTTCCACGCGACCCTGCGGCGGACGCCGAGCACCTCGTCGACCGCCAGCTGGTTCTCGACCAACACCAGGTTCGCCGTCGGACGCACGGGAACGACCCGCAACAGCTGGCCGAGCTCCTCCTCAGCCTCCGTCCACGCGTTGGCGTAGGCAGCGGCTCGCGCGTACAGGAACCGGGGCGCCGGCCCATCGACGCCGAGGGGCGACGCGTCGTCCGCATGACCGTTGGTGGGGCCGGCGAATCCGACCGCGACGAGGTTGCCCGCGATGATCCGGTTGTCGACGCGTCGCGCCGAACCGCCCGGGAGGAGGAGCTCCATCGACCAGGCGTGCTCGGCTCCGAGCCCGACGGCCCGCCTCGCGGCTGCCTTCTCCTCTCCGTCGACCCGGATCACGGCCACCAGCTCGACGGCCGCCGCAGGAGCCTGGTAGAGCCCGCCCGCTTGCGCGATCAGGTCGGCGTCGGCGTCGGTCGCGGGACGATACGTGAACAGCGTCCGGTGTCCGACGAGCTGGTGCAGCGGCAGCGTCGTTTCCAGGAACGCTCCTGACGAATCCGACGCGACGAAGCGGACACGGTGCTTGAAATCGTCGGGCAGGAACGCCGTCTCCTCGTTGACGGAGACGACGCGGTACGGCAACGACCCGGGGATGAACGCGATCTCCTCGGACCGCTGCGCCACGGTCCGAAGGACGTCGGCATACTGCACTCCGGCCCCGCTCGAGCCCAGATAGGCCTCGACGCGCGTCCTCACGAACTCGAGCGGCGACTGCGGCGTCGGCTGGGCGAGATACTCCTGCATCATCACGGAGGCGCTCAGCCCGGCCTCCTGCCACACGTCCAGGGACGGTGAGGAGGCCGCGTTCTTCACGGCGCCCGTCACGGCGGGATCCATCGGTACCCATTGCCGGATCGCCCCGGCCATTCCCGTGCCGCGGTAGCGGGCATACGGGATGAAAGCCTCGACCCACGTGTGAACGAACCGGACGGCGGTCACTTGCCCGCCGCTGACCACCGGCTCGAACGGGATGCCCGCGGAGGTGAGCGCGGTGAGGACCTGGTCTCGTGCCGCGCCCGGGAGCGCGTAGGTTCCCTCGGCCGCCTGGGCCGCGTCCGCATCGGCGGCGGCGAGCAGGCCCATGAGGGCCGCCATCCGCCACAGCGGCAGCTCGATGGTGCCTCGCACGAACCTGGCGGCGGTGCCCTGGGCCCGGAGCAGCGCGACCAGGAGCGCCGACAGGTCGGCGTCGTT
Source organism: Anaeromyxobacter oryzisoli (assembly GCF_022690765.1). GTDB lineage: Bacteria > Myxococcota > Myxococcia > Myxococcales > Anaeromyxobacteraceae > Anaeromyxobacter > Anaeromyxobacter oryzisoli. The sequence goes on from NZ_JALCZA010000024.1 coordinate 22,284, forward strand.
CCCGCGCGCCTCCCGCAGCGTCTCCGCGGAGCCCTTGAGCGCGCCGTAGTACCAGTCGAGCTTCAGCTGGTTCTTGACGAAGCCGTATGCGGCCTCGGCGGTCTCGAGATCTCGAGCCTTCGAGATCACGTCCGCGGAGAGCTCCACCTCGCGCCCGGTGGTGGTGTCCTCGAGCGCGGGAGCCGAGGCGTCCGGCGCGAGATACGCGGGCGTGATCTCCACCGTCGGGAGGCGTGCGGGCTGCAGCGCTCCCTGGACGTAGGTGAGGTCCGCGCTCAGGACCGGCGGCAGCCGAAGCGCACCCCACCCTCGGAGCGTCACCTCGATGCGACGAAGCTCCGTCGAAGCGTCACGCCAGGTGAGCCTCCGCCAGCAGTGGCTCAGCCGCTGACCGAGCCCGCCCTGCGCCAGCACGAGATCCTCCGCCAAGGCGGCGAGGCGCCCACCCGTCGCGGCGAGGCGGGCGTCCAGGTGTTCGCGCTCCGTCCGCACGCGCGCAGCGGCCTCCTCGCGCCCCCGCTGTCGAGCGAGCACCTGCTCGAGAGCGAGGAGATGCTCCCGGGCGTCCCTACCCTGCCTCGCGAGCAACGCCGCGGCCTGCTGCGCCGCTGCCTGCGCTGCCTGGAGCCGCTCGCGCTCGGCAGCCGGCGGCCGCAGCGGCAGGGCCAGGCGCTGCCACCAGCCCGGCTCGGGGCCGAGCGCTCGCCGTGCCGACGCCAGCGAACGCTCGAGCTGGACCGCCAGCTCCGGCCCGCCGCCCGAGGCGGGGTTGAGCGCCCGCGCGTTCTCGAAGGCCCGCGTCCGCTCGGCGATCGGAGCCCGGTCGGGCCGCGCACCTGGACGGTCGAGGGGAGTGACCTCGAGCCTCGCGCCGGCCCCGATCGGCTCCGCCGCCGCGCCACGCGCGACCAGGCAGGCGAGCAGCACGCACAGCGAGGGCGCGAGGCCCGTCACCTTACGTGACGCCCGGCTCCACGCCTTCGCTTCCCCCTCCACGACCGACTGCACGTTCACGGGCGCGTCTCCCAGTAGGCAAGCTGTGCGTCGAGCGCGAGCCGCAGCGCGGTGGGGTCCACGGTCCGCAGCGCCCTGGCCGCCTGGATCGCCGAGAGGAGGTCCGCGATGGCCTGCTCGCGCTCGGACGCGGTCGCGCCCGGGTTGGCCTGGACGCCGGCCAGGGCCGACAGGATCTTCGCTCGGTTCGCGGCGTCCGTTCCCTTGTCCGGCACCGCAGCGGCCAGATCCAGGGACGTCGCCGCGAGCTCCGCCGCGCCGCTCCCCAGGACGAGCGCCAGCGGGAACTCGCCCCAGACGCTGACGCCGGACGAGCGAACCGCGGCGACCTCGGCCGAGGTCGTGTACGTCCCCGCCGCCGAAGGCAGGCGCACGAGGTAGCCGAACCGGTCGTTCTGCCCCTGCGCCTGCGGGAGGGACCATTCGATCTCGCCGGTCGGCAATCTCTGGCCCGCACCGCCGATCGACACGACCTGCAGCGCGGGATCCAGCGACTCGCGCACCCGGGTCGTCGTCGGCCTGGCCTCGTTGGTGACGGAGATCTCCACCGCCGCGACGGCCATCGGCGCGAGCGACGCTTCCGAGGTGACGAATGCAACCGCTCCGGACACGAGCCTCGCGACAGTCGCCGGCGGGCCGGCCTGGGATGGATCGAAGCCGATCACGACGGCGGCGCCCATGCCGAACCCGTGTATGGTCGCCGCGACGTCACCGGAGCCAGCGAACCATCCGATCGGCGACGCCGCCCCCGGCTCGAGCTGAACGCCGCCCGGCGCGGCGATCTGCATCGCCTCGGACACGGCGCTGGACGTCACGGTGACGTTCCCGGCCAGCTCGTTCCCGCGGAACTGCGTGCCCAGGGCCTCCGCGAGCTTCGGCCAGGCAGCCTGATTCTCGCGCAGCACCACGATCCCGACTCCGCGATGAGCAGCCTCCGTCAGCTCCTGCTCGACCTCGCTGGCGAGCACGCCCGCAGGAATGGGGGGGACGGGGAGCGCCGCGGCGCACGTCGTCGAACCACCCGCGCCGAGCACGTCCGTGAGGACCACCACGTCGTGCACTCCCGACCGCAGCTGGACGAGAAGGTCGCTGAGAGCCTGCACCGCGGTCAGCTCGACGTCGGGCAGCACGGCGGACAGGAAGCTCTGGATCCTCCGAGCCTCCGCCGGATCACAGGGCAGTCGCAGCAGGACGCGCGACTGCCTGGTCACGAGGTGCTTGTCCACGGCGTACTTCACGAGGACGAGGGTGAAGCTCACGGTCTTCGCCGCGACGTTCCCGGCGAGATCCCTGGCGGTCACCGTGAGCCGGTAGGAGCCCTCCGCCCCCACCGTCGTCCCGCTCACGAACGGGGTCCCGTTCAACGTGGCGGACACGCTCCCGAGGTGGGCGTCGCTCGCCCCGAACGTCGGCGTGACGGGATCGGCGTACTCGGCGCCGTCGGCCAGGTTCACCGAGATTGACGGAGGAGTCTCGTCGATCTCGAACCGGATGGTGGCCCGGGTCGAGTTGCCGGCGAGATCGTAGGCCGTCACGTCCAGCTGGTGAACGCCCTCGGCGCTCACGACGGTCCCAGGGAGCAGCGTCACACCGTCGAGCGTCTCGACGGTCCGCGTGTAGTCGAGGTTGGCATCGCTCACGGTGACGATCGGCAAGACGGGCTGGTTCGTGAGCTCGCCGTCCTCCACCCCCGCGATCCGGATCGCCGGCGGCGTCGTGTCGATCGTGAAGCTCCCGCTTGCGGTCGTCTTGTTCCCGGCCTGGTCCAGCGCGACCACGGAGACGGCGTACGCACCGTCGCCCGACACCGGCGTGCCCGAGGCGAAGGCGGCCCCGTTCAACGTCGCGTTCACGGACAGCAGGTTGGAGTCCGTCGCGGTGACCGTCGGGCTCACGGCGCCGTTCACGAGCTCGCCGTTCGTGAACCCACCGATCGAGACCGCCGGCGGGGTCTTGTCGATGACGAACGCGACGGGCCGTGCCGCCACGTTCCCCGCCAGGTCGCGCGCGTCGATCGCGAGCGCGTGCGGACCTTCGCCGCCGATGATCGTACCCGGGGAGAACGGCCGTCCATCGAGGGTCACCGAGTACGAGTCGAGGTGTGGATCCGTGACGGCGATCGCCGGCGTGATGTCGCTCGGGACGTAAGCGCCGTCGAAGACGCCTCCGACCGCGATGACCGGCGGCGTACCATCGACCGAGAACCGAACGCCCGCCGTCGTGGCGTTCCCTGCGCGATCCGTGGCCTGGGCCGTGAGGACGTAATCGCCGTCGAGCACGATCGTGGTGCCCGACGGGAAGGTCGTCCCGTTGAGCTGCGCCTCCACTCGCGCCAGGTTGACGTCTTCGGCGACTAGCGTGGGCGTGACGGGCACGTTCAGCAGCGCGCCGTCGGTGACCCCCTGGATCGCCAGCCGAGGCGCCACGGTGTCGCTCACGACGTGGACCGTCACCGGGTTCGCTGCCGTCGGTGCGAGAAGGCCGTCGTTCCCCTGCGCGTCCGCGGCGCTGAACACGAGCGTGTAGGCGCCGTCCGCGGGGAAGTGAATGGCGCCCGTCCAGGTCCCGTCGAGGACGCTCCCCTGCTGGAGCGTCAACGCGCTCGCCTGACCGTTGGCCGTCACGCGGACGACCGCCGTCCCGGAGGCGTCATCCTTCGCGGCCACCTGCGCCACGAGCTCTCCCCTGACGAAAGCACCCTCGGAAGGGGCCTGGGCACTCAGCGCCGGCGCGAGCCCGTCCACCACCTTGAAGCGTGCCACGGCGAGGATCTCCGAGATCCCATCGTGGTCCACTGCCAGCGACAAGCCGTAGACTCCCAGCGGAAGGCCCCCGGACACGCTCGCGCCCCAGGTGACCGCCGACGCGGGGTCGATCGCCGCCAGGGTCGAGTCGACGCGCCCGATCTCCGCTCCGGTGATCGGGTCCACGGTCACCAGGTGAGCCACCCCGGACGAGCTCGACCTCGAGCCCACGTTGCCGACGGTGAGCGTGATCGCGATGGGCGCACCGAACGGAGTGGCCGGATCGCCAGGTGAGGCGGCGGTGATCGAGCCCACGAGCAGCGGCCGTCCGACGATCTCGAACCGGCTCACCGTCTGCGACAGCACCTCCCCTCCCGCCACGACGCTCGCCGAGACCGAGTACGATCCTGGCGGGAGCCCGAGCGTGCTCACCGTCGTCCCCATGTTGAGCTCCCCGCCCATCCAGAGGTACGGGACGGGCCGGTCCACCGGCGAGGCGACCACGTTGCCGCCCGAGTCCTCGAGCCGAAGTCGATAGGTCGCGCCGTCCAAGGGCGCGTTCAGCGAATCATTCGAGATGAGCGAATCGATGACCACGTCCTCGCCGGTGAGGTAGCTCGCCCGATCGGTCAGGGCCGTCATCGTGATGGACGTGCTGGGCGCGACGGTCACGTCGATCGAGGAAGCAGCCTTCTGGGTTCCGCCCACGAACTGCGCGACGACCCGATACGACCCCGCCAGCGTGCGGCCGACGCTCAACGGGACGACGACGACGGTGGTCGAAGCTCCCGCTGCGGTGACCGCCTGATCCGGCGCCGTGACCGCAGGCGCTCCGCTCGGGTCCACGAGCGCCGTGCTCAGGACGCCGCTGATGGGTGACCCTGGGTTGCTCAGCGTGATCTGCGCCGTGATGACGTCATCGGCCTGGACGAGCAGCGGCTGGGCGTCCAGCGCCATCGCGATGGAGCCGGATGCTCCGATCACGAACGGGACCTGGGCTTGGTTGTTGGTGAGATCCGCGTCGCCTCCGCCGTTCGACGGATCGGCCATGACCACGAGCGTCTGCGGGCCGGACAGCCCGGTCGTGTCCAGCGGGACGACGAGCACCGCGGACTCTCCCGGCGCGAGCCCCTGCACGGCGACCGGGGTCGCCTGCCTGAGCGTGCCGTCCGAGGCGCTCATGGTGGCCGCCACCGTCGCCCCCTGCGTCGCGACTGGCCCGCGGTTGGTGACCGTCACGAGCGCCCGCACCTGCCCCCCGGCGACCGCGACGGACGGCTGGACGAGCGCGCTCACCGCGACATCCGGCAGCGCGCTCGTGTCGAGATCGACCTCGATGGCTTCGGAGAGCCCGCTGCGATTGCCGCTGGCGTCGATCGCAACTGCCGCGAAGACGTTCGGGCCCGAATCGAGCTGGACTGGGACCTGGAACTGACCGCCCGGGACGAGGCGGGCCGCTCCGGATCCGGCGAAGCGGTGCAGGCCGGTGTCGGGCCAGATGAGCTCGGAGGCCTGCCCCAGCGCGCCCAGGTCCGTCTCCGTCCTCGTCGCGAGATCGATCACGACCAGCTCGCCGTCCGCGTCGCACGCCAGCCGGGTGCCATCGGAAGCGAACACCGGCGTGTGAGCGTACCGTGCGTACGGGCCGTCCATGGCTCCGTTCTCGACGAGGTAGACCTGAGCGACGTACGAGTAGTCCGCCAGCAGCGCAGCCACGTGCGCGCCGTCAGGCGTCGCGGTCCAGTCCCTCACCAGGTACGGCGCGCTGGCGATGACCTGCCGTGCCCCAGTTCCCAGGTCGAGGCGGACGAGCGAGGCCCCGGAGTTACCGATGAATCCGAGGGCGCCGCTGGAGATCCAGCCTAGCCGGCTGGCTCCACCGGACGGAACCGCGGTGACGCTCTCCGTGCCCGTCGCGAGATCCGTCACGACGATGGCGGCCGCCGGGCGCGGCGCGAGATACGCGACGCGAGTGGAATCAGGCGACCACGAGAGCGAGCTCTCGCCCCCCGGATCCGCCGCGAGCAGCGGAGTGACCGCGCCGGTCTCCACGTCACCGATCTGGACCGTCGTCCGGTACGCGGCGTCGTAGGCGAGGAACGCGACGTGCCTCGCGTCGGGCGACAGGTACGGGCCGGCCGCGAGCCACCCCGGCACGGCGAGGGTGACCACGCGCTTCTGAGTCGGCCACTCGACGGCGATGTACGTCTTCCATTGAGCGTCGTAGTACCCGTAGGCGAGCGGCTCACCGCTCCCTGCCATCTCGAACCGGTACGACGGCGCGTAGGCCGTCGCGACCGGTCGCGCGAGGATCATGGGCTGGTCGGCGAGGGCGGACCCGGCGTACCGCGCGTTCTGGGTGAGCTCGACGGTTGAGTTGCGCTCGGCGAAGCCGCTGATCGTGGCCGCGCGCGCGCTCGTCCCGAGCGGACTTCCGGCGACGGTCGGCTGCAGGATCACCGGACGGCCCGGAGCCACGAGGTCGCTGGGCACGCCCGACACCACGTTGGACGGCGGGCTCTCGTTCCCAGCCGAATCGATGGCGAAGACCCGGTACTGGTAGAGCACGCCGTTGGTGACGCCGTGATCGGCGAAGGCGAGCGCGTCGGTCGAGTCGACCGCCACGAAAGTCGCACCGCCGGTGGCGCGTTCCAGCCGGAAGCGCGCGGCGCCCTGGAAGCTCCAGGACAGGTCGAGCTCCCCTCCGGTCGATGGCACCGCGATCGAGAGCACCGGCGTGACCGGAGCCCGAACGGCGACGGTCGCCACGACGGAGTTCGAGACCGACCCGGCGATGCCCCCAGGGCTGAGCGCCTTCACTCGGTAGGTGTGCGTCCCGTTGGGCACGTTCCGGTCCGTGAAGCTCACGCCCGCGCTGGACGTGGTGCCCACGATCCGATCCGTCCCGGCGGTGGTCCGGATCAGCTGGTAGCTCCCAACCGCGGACGTGTCCCCGGTCACCGAGAACGCCAGGGAGACGTCCGATCCGCTCACTCCCGCGAGCGAGAGCGCGATCCCGACGTCGGGCGGAGGCTCGTACCGCACCGTGACGGGGTCGGAGAGACGGCTCCGGTTCCCCAGCGCGTCCGTCGCCTGTGCGGTGAGGACGTTGTCGCCTGGCGCCAGGCTCGCCGTGATCGTGAACCGTCCGTCAGCATCCGCTTGCCCGCTTCCGGCAGGAGCGCCGGCTCGGAAGAGCGTCACGGCCGCGTTCGCGGTGGCGTTCGCGCCCGTCGCGACGAAGCTGGCGTCTCCGACCACCCCCGTCGCGGGGGCGAGGGTCGGCGCGTAGATCCGCGCCACCGCAGACCCGGTGGCGGACTGCCCGAACGCGCCCCACGCGGTCACGTCGTACTGGAGCGTCACATCTCCGGCCGTGCTCACGGTCTCGGCGACTGGCGTGCCAGACGTCACGACCGACTGGGCCGAGGCCTCGCACAGGCTGTTCCACTGATTCGGAGAGGTGAAGCTGACCCTGAACGCGCTGCCGAGGATGGGCGGTGCGACGCTGACGTGGACCGGAGTGCTCCCCGTCTGACGCAGCTGCGTGGCGACCGGGACCCACACCCCCTGCACGCTCAGGAGGACGTCGAAGGTGCCGCCTCCTGCGTACACGTCGATGCCGCTGACCAGGCCCGGCTTCGCGAAGGTGAGCTGCCAGTAAGCCGTGCCGTACCCTGGCGACCAGCAGCTGTAATTGTTCCCATCCAGGGCTGCACCCGGCGTGCCGCTGTACGTGTAGCTCGCCGTGGCCGAGCCAGAGAGGCTCGTCGCGCTCGGCGCCAGGACGGCGCCCCCGCGCTGGACGGCGAACCCGACGGCACGTCCGGAAGGGTTCGGGTCCTGCCAGCTGATGGAGACGGAGCTCTGGTCCACCTGCGGGACGACCGAAGGCGCTGCGAGTCCCGGCGCGAAGAAGGCGAACGTAGAGACCGGGGCCGAGTCGGTCTTGCCGGACGTATCGGTCGCGCGCGCACGCAGCTCCAGCACCGGCGAGGAGAGCGTGCTCGGGTCCAGCGTCACGACGTACGGACGAACCGTGAGCGGCGCTCCCACGGCCGTGAAGGAGCCGGCGCCACCCGGCCTCACCTCGACCTGGACGCTGGCGACGTCCTGGTCCACGGCATCGGCGACGATGGTGAACGGCCCCGTGACGCGCCCGAGCGCCGCCGGGCTGACGACGGTCGCTCGCGGCGCACGCCGCTCGACGGTGACCGCCATCGCGTTCGAGAGCGCGCTCAGGTTCGCGGCCGTGTCGACCGCCTGCACCTGGTAAGAGAAGGTCCCGTCGGGCGCGCCCTTGTCGATCCACGTCGTGGTCCCGGACGGCAGCACGTACGGACGCGCATCGGTGAGGTCCGTACCGGCCGGAACGCTCACCGGGGCGCCGTTCCGGTACACCAGGTATCCAGCGACGTCTGCCGCCTCCGACGCTTGCCACGTCAGGCTGACGTCGCCTCCCTGGACCGTCGCGGAGACCAGGACCGGCGCCGGCGGCGGATCGTTGTCCACCGCGACGGTCGTGCGCGACTCGGCGACGTTGCCGGCGAGGTCCTCCGCCTCGAGGCGGAAGGTCAACGTCGAGCCCGAGACCACGGTCGTCGTGTCGTACGTTCCGAGAACGCCGACGTTCACGCCGGCCGCCGACCGCCGCACCAGCGTGAACGTGGCTGGCGTCGGACCGACCCCGACCTCGAGCCGGTACTCCTTGAAGTCCCGATCGCTGGCGGCGGTACCGACGACGTCCACGAAGCCGTGCACGGCCGATCCGCCCCCCGGTTTGTAGATCGATGCCACCGGAGGCGTCGTGTCGACGTCGATGACCGCCGCGGGAGATGGGCCGCTCTCGAGGCTCGCCGCGTCGACGGCGACGACCGTGTACTGGTAGGTGCCGTCGCGGAGCCCGACGTCGGTCCAGGTCGTGCCCTGGACCAGGGATGGGCCGACTCCGACGGCCGCCCCCTGCCCCAGGCTGCGAAGGATGCGATAGCCGACCACGTCGGCATCTGGACTCGCCTGCCAGGTGAGCACGATGTCGTTCTTCGGCTGCAGGATCGCCTGGAGCGCAGGCGGCGCCCGCGGCGGCGTCCGATCGATGAAGAAGCCGGCTTCATCCACCTGCTCGTTCCCGGCCCGGTCGACGGCCGTGAGCCGAGCCGTGTACGCGCCCTCCGCCAGCTGGCCCTGCACGGAGGCGAGCACACCGTTCGCGACCGCGCTCGTCCCGTGCGCGATGGGGACGAATCGGTAGGCGGTCCCGGGCACGCCGTCGGAGAGCTCGAGCGTCCACGAGACGAGGTTCTCGTCCGCGACCGTTCCCGTGAGGTCGTCGAGCGTCGGCACCGCGACGTCGCGCGGCGCGGCGATCACGGCCGCGGGCGAGAGGTTGTCGATGATGATCGACTCGCTGCTGGAGCTCTCGTTCCCGGCGAGATCCACGGCGGTCAGGCGGAGCGTCACGGGCCCGTTCGGCTCGTTGCGCAGGTCCCAGAGCGCGAGCACGCCGGCGGCCGGGACGGTCGATCCGTCCGCGACGGGGTCCCACGCATCGGCCCCGCGAGAGGCCTCGAGCCGCCAGTGCGCGAGATGGGCCTCGACGATGTTCCCGGTCACCATCAGCGGACCGCTCCTCGAGGAGACGAAGGAGCCGGTCACGGGCGAGGTCAGCGCCACGACTGGAGGCGTGGAGTCGGACGTGAAGCCGACCAGCTTCTCGAGGTGATTTCCCGCCACGTCCTCCGCGACGAACTCGACCTGGTACGTCCCGTCAGAGAGCCCGGCCAGGACGCCGAGCACGCCGTCGACGGGGTTCGTTCCACTGGCGACGGGCTGCGCCGTGGCACCGGGGAGCCGAGACACCCGCCAGGACGCGAGGTGCTGGTCCTCCACGCGTGCCGCGATGATCGTTCCCCCGGAGACGAAGCCTCCGGCGGCGGGAGTGGAGACGTCGATGGTCGGCGGGATCCGATCGATCGTGAGCGGGCGAACCGCGGCCTCCTGCCACGCGGCGGCGGACGCGCTGGCTCTGACCAGGTAGTCGCCGTCCGGCACGTTCGCGAACCCGTCCAGCCGCACGGACTGCGCGCCGCTCGCGCCCGCGGTGCTGGACATCGGCGCGACGACCGCGCCCGACGCATCGAGGAGGTCGAGCGACAGGCCCGCGGGGCTCGCGAGCAGGACGCTCGCGACGGCGGAGTCCTTCACGCCGTCGCCGTTGGGCGAAACGGCGGCAGGGGTGACGTCGAACGCCTGGATGAGCCGCCCGGGCGCCCATTCGAACGTGGTCCGCGTCTCGGAAGCGTGACCGACGGTGTCCCACGCCTCCAGCCGAACGGTGTACTGACCTGCAGGTCGGCCGCTCAGCGGGAGAGCTCCGAGGGCTCCGACCACCGAGGCGGTCCCCGTCGAGAGGACCTCGAAGCTCGCAGGCGCGCTCCCGGCGCCGAGGGAGACCCGATAGCCTGCGAGGTTCGGGTCCACGACCGCCCCCAGGATCGCACCAGCCGTGGCGATCGTCGCGGCGGGAGCGGGATCGTCGATGCGCACGACGGGCGGCGTGGTGTCCACGAGCACGGCGGTGGTCGCCCGCCCAGCGCCGCCGCACAGGCCCGGAGCGTCGGCGTCCAGGATGTAAGGTCCATCGGGCGCCCGCGAGCCGTCCGCCAGCTTGCCGTTCCAGCTGAACGCCTCGTCGGCAGCCGGCGGCGAGAGCACGGCGATCGGGAGCTTCGCGCCGGACGGGCTGGCGAGCGAGAGAACGACGCTGGAGACGTCTCGCGCCGAGAAGCTCACCGTGGTTTCGTCCAAGACGCCGTCCCCGTCGGGCGAGAAGGCCGGCGGACTTGCGGCCAGGCTCGCCAGGGTGGCCTCCGCAGGGATCCTGAGCGGGACCTCCGTGGGGCACGTGGCGTTGCCGCCGCCGTCGCGGGCTTCGAGCCCGAGCAGGTAGTCGCCCGGCACGAGGCCGCCGAGATCGAAGGTCGCCAGCGCTCCACCTGGAGCGCCGTTTGCTGCGTAGGCGCGGGCGTCTCCACCTCCACCAGCGGGCCGGATCCACACCGAGTACGACTGCAGGTGCGCGTCCGAGACCGACCCGTTCACCGTGAGGGGTCCGTTCGACGGGCAGACCGCACCGCCTGGCACGGGAGACGTGATCGTCGCGATGGGCGGCATCCGGTCGGCGGTCAACGCGGGCGACGTGGCGTTGTAGCTCGCGCCCGTCGCGTCGTGCGCGACCGCGTGGACGAAGTACGGGCCGTCCAGCAGCCCGGACAGCGAGATCGCGGCGGTGCCGCCGATCGTGCTGCCTGGCGCAAACCCGGAGACGGACACGTCGGCGACGTGAGCTCCAGTCGGCGCGACCAGCTCCGCGGCCAGGTCGGTGAACGTCCCGTTCACCACGCCGTGGATCGCCGCCGAGTACAGGGGAGCCCGAGACACGCACCGGGGCGTTGCGTCGTTCGTTGGTGCATCGACGAAGAGCGAGCCACACGGCAGCGGGACGTCGCCACACAAGGGGCGATCGATCCGGGAGCCCTCGTCGATGCGTGATCCATCCGGCAAGACCGTGACCAGACCGAAGGTCACCTTCGGGCAGCCGCCGGCGACGAACGCCTGGACGTCGATCGGAACCGCGGCGGACGTTCCGAAAAATGGCCCGGTTCGCCCTACGAGCCGCGCCGCTCCCCCGGCCACGTCCGGCGACGAGGCGTACACCTCCACGTCCTGCACCGCGGTCGCGAAGGTCTCCTCGACGACGACGGAGGCCGGTGAGTGGCGCAGGTCCCGGGAGACGATGAACGCGGCGCACCGATCGAATCGCCCGACGTCCTGGGAGAACACCGTACCATCCGGCATCGCGGAGCTGACCGCGACGTCATACTTGCAGTCCGGGCCGGGGAGGTCCGCCTGGACCACCAGGCGGGTCGCGTCGTCGAGAACGGCCGGGGCGATTGCGAGGGTCCGTCCGGAGGAGACGCTCTTCAGCGCCAGCCGGAAGGAGGTTCCCGCGGGCACCGTCTCGGGCTTGAATCCGACGGAGAGAGCGCTCCCGGACATGCATCGACCCACGAGGACCGGCTTCGGGCCACACTTCACCCTGAACTCCGGGCTCTCGAAGAAGCGGCCCGTGACGTCGAGCGCCTGGACCTTCACCATGAGGTCGTCGACGCTGGCCACGGTCGAGGTGTCCCAGAACGCCGCCTCGTCTGCGTCGATGGTGGGTGTGACGCGTCCCGCCATCCAGACGTCCGTCCCGGCTGCCTTGTACGAGAGACCGACCGAAGCCAGCGGGCTCCCGATCGAGCTCGCGAAGAACACCGTCAGCGGCGCGCGCGACGCGAGCTGGCTGCACACCGCCTGCACGGTCTGGGCCTTGGCAAGGTCCTCCTGCCCCGGCGGGATGGACACGGTGGCGATCCCGAAGAACGCGCCGAGGACGTTCCGGTAGGGAGCACCACCGTCGAGCGACAGGCCGTACTGATAGGCGGACGGATCGAGCGCGTCCGCCTCTGGGGCGGCGAGGCCGAGCGCATACAGACGCTCTGGGGGGGTGACGTCCTGGAACGCCACGTTCCCTGCCAGATCCCGGGCGAGCAGCCGCGAAGCGTTGCCCCGGGCCCACGCGACGGGGACGGTGAACTGATGGGCAGCCTCGTCACTACCCGTGGCCACGGTGAGCCCGCTCGAGCTCCCCACCTCGCTGAGGTCCCACTCCGCCAGGTTCTCGTCGGATGCCCGGGCCGCGACGTTGAGGAAGGCATCATAGCCGTCCGGGAAGACGTCTCCGCGCATGGAGCCGAGCAGAGGAATGCCGTTCACGGCCAGAAGCCCGAACTCCGTCCCCGGCGACGGGGCGAACGAATCACCGAGCGCGATCTCCACCTTGGGCCGGGTGGTATCGACCACCACGGGGAAGCTCTGGTCGGCGATCCGGAGCGTGTACGTCCCATCGGGCACCAGCGTTCCGGCGTCGCTCAGCCCGTCCCAGTCGATCGCGTAGTCTCCGCTGGCGACGTAGGTCGCGGGGATCCTGCGAACAAGCGCCCCCGCCGCCGACACGGCCTGCACCTCCACCGTGGTGGGTTTCCGGACCGTGAAGCGGATGCGAGTCGAGTCCTGGACTCCGTCCGCGTTCGGCGAGATGAACTGGGGCGCTCGCGTGATGTTCGCGATCGCGGGGTCACCCGACCAGCCGAACCGCACCGTGCGCGCCCGAGCGTTTCCGGCCTTGTCGGTGACCGTGAGCTCCGCTTCGTAGACGCCGTTCCCAGGGGGCGCCCACTGCGCGAAGACGTCGTTGACGACCGGCTGAGCAGACGACCTGATCGTCGTGAACGGCGCTCCACTGTCCGCGAGGCGAGCCCTCAAGGTGAACTGCTCGAAGTTCGCGTCCGCGGCGGTTCCCTGGAACGTCATGAAGGAGTCGCCCGGCTTTTGGGTCGCGACCAGCCTGGCCGTCAGGTTCGCGAGCGTCGTGAAGGCGCGGCGTCCGTATGCCCCCCAATCCAGGGCGTACATGAACGAGCCCTGCGGCGAAAATCCTACATACGAATACCCGGGGCAGTTTGTTCCGCCCCATGACATCTCGAAGCAACTATCGGCCAGGACCCGCGGCTCCGACCCGCTCGGCGCCTCGACGAAGATCTTCCCGTCGAACGCGAAGGCGATCGCGTCTCCCGTCGGGCTCACGGAGAGTTCATCCGCGTACCATGGGGTGAGGCCGTAAATATCCACGTACACCGCGGTGCTTGCGATCATTTCTGGAACGCCGCCGGCCGACCGAACCCGGAAGATCCCTGTAACGTACGGATCCATCCACCGCGGACGCGGCAGATTGCCAATGAAGTAGATAGACGCGCCATCGGGCGCCCATGAATGCGACGGGGTTGATCGGTAACCGAACACCCCACCGTCAATCGGGGTGTACCCCGTCGCTACCACGCGCTCCGGGCTACCGTCGAGCGACTGAACCAGGAGGGCGCCTCCGTCAGTCTGGTACTCGAGAGAGAGGAGCGTGCCGTCCGGCGAGACATTGAAGTCGTTGATGGGGCCATTCGCGAGCAGTCGATCTTGTGAGCCATCAGCCGCGACGACATGGATCTCGACTGGCCAGGTGTTCGTCGCGTAGACGAGACTGTTCCCGTCGGAGGCAAACATCGGCGCAACGACAGACGCGCAGCCGGTCGCAATCCGGGTATAGGTCCTCTCACCCAGCGAGTACACCCAGAGCGAATTACTGGACCACCAGTCTTGAAGATAAAAGGCGAGCTTCGAACCATCCTTGGAGACCGATACGTTCCAGATGAACCCCTCTGGCAAATGGCCATCCGTCAACCGCTTCAGCCCCCCTGCGCCCACTTCTTGGAGGTAGAAATCGCACGGCTGGCCGGGAATACACACGAGCTGAACGAGGCCTTGGTCGCCGGGGAACGGCGCGAACACCTCGCGCAGAAGCCCCTGAATCGACGACGGAGGCATCGACCGATCCAGGTCCTCGATCGACAGGAGCGGCGTCCCGATCGCGTCGGGGAGTTGTGAGCGATTGTCGTCCACCACCGCGTCGAGCGCCCCGAGCTCCCCACCGAACGCCCCGGAAACAGACGCGCGGACCACGATCCGGTACTTCGCATCCGGCACCACGCGGCCAGATGGATCGCGCCCGTCCCAGACGATGGAGCCAGGGCCGGTTGCTGCCGACGGCAACGACGTGACGAGCGCCCCATCGGGCCCATACACCTCCGCCACGACCGCCGCATTTGCGGACGCGCGGTAGGAGATCTCGGTGGAGTCCTTGACCCCGTCGCCGTTGGGAGAGAAGTACGGGTTGGAGATGGCGAGATCGACGTTCTGGACGGCGATCGACCTCTCGGCGCGGTTGTTGTCCGTCCGCGCCTCGGTCCCCGTCGCGGTCACGATCGCGACGAGCTCGTGCGAGCCCAGGGTGCCCGGCTTCCAGGTGAAGGATGCGTCGGACGCGGTGCCCGCGTCGAGGGACGCCAACCCTGCCGCGCCGATCAGGACGCCGCCGCTCTCCGGAGCGCCGTCGTAGAGGGAGACCGTCGACGGGCGAGCCTGTTGCCCTCCCACGTTGCGAACCGTGACCGTGACGGTGACGGCTTCGTTCTGCCTCGGGAAGGCGTTCGACGGCGCGATCGCGCCCGACTCCAGGACCAGGTCCGGGGCACCGAGCACCGGGATCGTTCTCGCGACCATGTTGTCGCTCTCGTCGTACTCGTCGACCTCGAGATCGCTGTCGGCCTGCGCGAGGACGACGAGATCGGCGTCGCTCGCGACCGCGTAGCTCGCGCTCACCACGGCTGCCGCCCCGGGAGCCAGCCCCGGGACGGCGGATTTCGCGACGAGATGGGAGGTGTCGCCCTGGAAGAAGGCCATGTGGAACGGGCCTGCCGCAACCCCACCCACGTTCGTCACGGTGAGCTTCGCGACTGCGGTCGTTCCCTCGAGCACGGGGTCCGGAGTGACGACGAGGTCTTCGGGGCGGACCACGAGGTTCGGCTTGGTCGAGGGAGTGACGACGATGGCCGTCTGGGCGATGTTGTCGCCAGGGGTCCGCTCCGCTGGATGCGCGGCGCTGACGGTGACGTTCAGCCCCCCCGCGACTCCCGCGCGCCAGCTCGCGCTTCGGGTCAGCGTCGCGCCTGGCGGTACCGACAGCCCGCTCGAATCGATCAGCGCGGCCACGCTCCCGTCGGGCGTGGAGATCCGGACCTCATCCGTGGTGCCCGACGCGGCGAGAGTCCCCGTGTTCCGGATGGCATAGCTGATCGTGACCGTCTGCCCTTGCTCGGCCGTCGACGGAGCCGCGGCGAGGTTCACGACCGCGAGGTCGACCGACGGCACCGCCGGCAGCATGATCGAGGCCGTGTTGTTGTCCTCGGCGGCCTCGAGGATCGCGTGGTCGGGATCGACCCCGAGACGGATCACGATCGGAGACGGTCCCGCCGGGATCTGGACATCGAGCTGCAAGGGGAGCGACGAGCGCGGCGGCAACGCCACCGAGGTGGTCGCCACCGCCTGATCGCGAACATAGACGGTCACCGGGACCGCCCCCACCCCCGTCATTCCCAGATTGCCGATCGTCGCTGCGATCTGGACGTGCGCTGGAAGCGTGTCCACGGCCGGCGGATTCGCGACCAGGGACCCCGCGGCGACGTACAGGTCCGGCTGTTGCGGGACCGGCGCGACGTGAAGCGTCCCCGACGCCCTGTTGTCGTCCTGGCGGAGCTCGTCGATCGCGCCGTCCGGGTCCACCACCACGAACACCTGCTCGCTCCCGGCGCGCCCGGTGGTGTCCAGGAGCAGCGTCGCCGACACGCTCTGCCCGCCCTGCAGCGCGGAGATGACCAGATCGCCGCCGAAGGCGACGCCGCTCGAGTCGTAGGCCCGGACGTGGACGGAGCTGGCGCTGGCACGCCCGGTGTTTCTCACGACGGTCGTGACCTGCACCGGCTCGCCGTCGACGACGCTGGCGCGGGAGAGCGTCAGGTTCTCGATCGCGAGGTTGGGCGTCAGGAGGATTCGGAGCGCCCGCACGACGACCGACGTCTCATAGACGGATTCGTCCCAGCTACCGTCCGCGAGCTGGGTCGAGAGCAGGTACTGCGCGGCCTGCCCTGCCGTGCTCTCCCCGAGCATCCCCCAGGCATCCAGCGCCAGGACGGCCTCCGCGGTGAAGGACGAAGACGAGACCGGGTCGTCGGAGAAGGACCCGTCCGGCCCCTGGTGGGCGCGAAGGAACCCGATGCCCGAGGCGGCGGCGATCTGAACGAGGGGATCCGCCGCCAATGGGGCCAAGGCGCGAAGCGCCCAGGCGGTGGTCTCGACGTCGCTCGCCAGCCCGGGGAGCTCTCCCCAACCGCCGTCGCCGCGTTGGACCGCGAGCAGATAGCTCACGAGCGCCGGATCGACGGCGGTGCCGGCTCCAGCACCGATCGCGAGCGCCGCGAGCACGGAGTCCATCGGGGTGGACTCGTAACCCGGTGCGAGGCCGTACCCACCGTCGGCATTTCGTGGGCTCAGGGCGAGCGCGGGCGGCGCCCCCTGCGCTGCGCTCAGACCGAGGCGGATTCGCGCACGGGAGTCGTTGTCCGTGGCGTTCTGGGTCGAAAGGAACCTGGCGCCCGCGGACCGTGCTCCGGCCACGGCGGGATCGGCGCCGTATGCGCTCAAGGCTTCCGTCGCCGCGCCTGAGTCGCGGATCACCGTCCCGGCGTCGTCCTGCCACTCGCCCGGCGCACCTTGCCTGGCGAGCAGGAACTTCACCCCCATGGCAGGCGATGGATCGCTCGCGAGGGCGGCGCCGCGCTCGACGAGCTGCGTCTCCATGATCCCTCGCCCGCGCGTCATGAAGAAGAACGCGTTGGCCCACTGCTGTCTCACGCTCTCGACGAAGGCGAGCTGGTCTGCCGTGGGGGCATGGTCCGCGTCCGCCAGGATCACGAAGGCGGCACGGTAGCTCTGCTGGGCCGACCTCCAGTCTGGACTCCGAGCCCCTTCGGCCGCGATGACGTCATCGACGCGGATCGTCCTCGCCCGCCCCTGGACCTGCGCGCCATCCGTGGGCGGGAGCGTGTCCGAGTTGACCGAAAGTCCTGCCACCGGGTCGATCAGGACGAACGGCGCCACCTCGGACGGCGCCAGATATCCCATCAAGTACAGGTCCAGGTTCGAGTAACGCCGCTGGGCTCCCTGCGACAGGAAGCTTCCCCCGCCCGCGTCCAGCCAGTCGGCGCCGTACATGACGGACCCATCGGAATCGAGGAAGTAGCTCCAGTGCGTCCCATCCGTCGTCAGCAGGGATGCGTCCCGGGCGCCTGTCGTCGGGTCCCTGAAGGACACCGTGCTCGACCACTGGTGGCCGACCTCATGCGCCATCGTAACGAGGGCCTCCTGGACGGTAGCGGTCTTCATGCCGGGGACGAGCGAGTAGAGCTCGATGACCGCCTTCAACCGACCGGCGCTTCCGAAGTACGCGCCGAGGTCCGAGATCGGCGTACCGATCCCGTTGACGTCGTTCCGGACGAGGTAGTGCCTCCCCCCCACCTTCAAGTTCGACTGTTCCTGCACGGCGACGCCCACGGGGAACACCGGGACGAAGACCAGGAAGTCGTAGGCGTCCGCGTGGTTCGCGTAGAAAGCCTTGGCCGCGGCCGCTCGGGCCTCCCACTGCGGCGAGAGGAAGTCTCCGGCTGACGGGACCTGGACGATGGGGACGGGCGGGGTCTGCTGAGCAGCCGCGCCCGCGGGGACGAGCCCGAGCACACACGAGACGGCTGCTGCGACCACGAGTGCGCGCGTGAGCACGTTTCCCCCCGACCCACCCGCGATCGGATTCGGGGCAGGTCCAACGTCGAGCGCAGGTCGAATTCGAGCCCAAACCTGGAGTCGAGTGACTTACAGTATACGAGTCACAGCCGCCCGAGCATCACGCGATCACGGTACGTCGAAATGCATCAAACAGTTCGGCAGCTTGCATCCGTTCCAGATTTCACGCTCGGAATACGCTGCCCCCACGCGCCTGGATCGCACCGGCACGCACCAAGAACAGCCACGCGACGAGGGCGCGGATCCACGACGCGGTCGGACGCCTACTCGCGCGCCGCTGGTTCTCGGGGCTCGGCGCGTGAACGCCGTCGCGCGAGAGACTCGCATCGACGAGGTGCTCATCGCGTTCGAAGCCACAGCACGCCGAGGAGCACCGCAAACGCAATCGCCAGCATTCCGGCGAACCTGATCCCAGAAGTTCTGCCGCGAACCGATGTGCAGAGCGCCGCGGCCGCCGTGCTCCTGGTCGTGCTCGCCGCCGGCTTCGGCCTGCTCGCCAGCCGCCTGGACGAGATCGAACGCGTGGTGAGCAGCGTCTCGTCCGAGGTCGGCTCCGCTCGGGATGAGACCGACTCCGTTCGCTCGCAGGTAGGCCCGCTCACCCGCCGGTAGCGGTCGGGCGCTCCGGCGCGATCCGGCTCAAACAAAAGGGGGCTGGCCGCGAGGCCAACCCCCTGATTTTCTTCATGGGCGCCGCAGGGTTCGAACCTGCGACCCCTGCCGTGTGAAGGCAGTGCTCTACCGCTGAGCTAGGCGCCCTGGTTCTGCGAGGCGGCGGAGTATGCCGTCCCTCCTCGGGGGTGTCAACGGAATCATCCCGTGCATCAGTGCGTCTGATCACGATCCGGACCGTCGCCGGGCGCGCCGCCGTCACGCCGGGCGGCGTCGACCTTCTCGGCGAGCTCGCGGGCCTTACGCTTGATGCGGGCGAGCCGCTTCGCGAGGTCCTGGTAGTCCTGCCGGTTGGGGATGCCGGCCGCCTCCATGACGCGCTCCTGGAGCTCCTCGACCCGGCGCCGGCCGCGCTGCGCCAGCCCGACGGCGCGCGCGACGGCCTCCTGGCCGCGCGGGTCCTTCATCACCGTCTCGACCGCGCGGGACGCGAACCGGGTCCCGGTCTCGAAGAGCGCCCCCGCGATCCCCTTGCCACGGCGTGCCATCGTCGTCCTCTCCTTCACGGCAGCTCGGTCGGCACCGCGGCGAGCGCGGCGTCGATCACGCTCCGGTACTGCGACCGGCGCACCAGCGCCTCGAGATCTCCCTCGACCCTCACCTGGCCCGCGAGCGCCGCCTGGACGGCGTCGGCGCCGCCGAGCAGGTGCCGGAAGATCCCGTACGGCGCGCGGATCACGTAGGTCGGCTCGAGCTCGAGGATCTCGTCCTCGTCCGCGAGCAGGCGCCAGCGGACGATCCGGCGGCCGTCGTGCTCCGCCCAGGCGGCCACGGCGCGCGGCCAGGCGGGCGGGTCCGCCTCGACCACCACCGCCACGTCGCGCCCGAGGCCGCCCAGGGCGGCGCCGAGCGCCGGCTGCGCGTTCACCGCCGCGACCACCGCCTCGATCCACTCTCGCGACCCGAAGCGCATGCCCGCCCCTACCCTCGCTTCAGCCAGCCGAAGAGGCCGCCCCGCCGCTCCTCGCCGGCCGCGCTCGCCTCCCCGGCAGCCTGCCGCTTCCGCGCGTCCTCCGCGAGGGCCTTCTTGAGCCCCTCCGGCGTGTCGCGCGTCGCGAGCTCCACCTCGGTCATCCCCTTCACGGGGTCGTCGAAGCTCACCTTGAGCAGGCACTCCTCGTCGAGCTTGAAGTCGATGCGCCGCCCCGTCGCCGCGGCGGGGAGCCGGATCGAGCCGAGGAACTCGTCGTCCACCAGGACGTCGGACTCGCCCTGGTAGATGTCGATCACGATCGGCTGGCCGGGCTCGCGCGGCGGCGGCAGGCGGAAGCTCTTGGTGGACGGGATGGTGAGGTTCTTGTCGAGGATCTTCCGGAAGTGGTTCGTCGGCGTAGCGATCCCGATCGGCATCGAGAGCACGTCCACGAGGGTCACGGAGTCGATCTGATCGAGGGAGTCGCCGAGGAGCGCGGCCCCGAGCGCGACGCACTCGTCGGGGTGGACGCCCTTGCGCGGGGGCTTCCCGAAGTGCTCCTGGATCTTCTGCTGGACGAGGGGCATCCGGCTCTGCCCGCCGACGAGGATGATCTCGTCGATGTCCTCGGGGCGGAGGTTCTTCTCGCCGAGCACCTCGTCGCAGAGCTCGAAGGTGCGGTCCACCAGGTCCGCGGTCAGCTCGCCGAGCTGCTGGCGCGAGAGCGGCAGCCGGACGTCGAGCGGCTTCCCCTTGCGCTCCTCGATGAACGGCAGGTCGATGACGACGTTCGGGATGAGCGAGAGGTCGATCTTCGCGGCCTCGGCGCCGTTCTTCACCCGCTGCATCGCGATGGGCGACTGGGCGAGGTCGATCTTGTGCTGCCGCCAGAAGTCCTCGAGGACGTAGTCGATGATCCGGTTGTCGAAGTCCACGCCGCCGAGGAATGTGTCGCCGCCGGTGGCGAGGACCTCGAAGACGTTGCCGGAGAGCTGGAGCACCGAGACGTCGAAGGTGCCGCCGCCGAGGTCGTAGACGAGGACCTTCTGGTCCAGGTTCCGCGAGAACCCGTAGGCGAGCGCGGCGGCGGTGGGCTCGTTCACGATCCGGCGCACCTCGAACCCGGCGAGCCGGCCGGCCTCCCGGACCGCCTGGCGCTGCGCGTCCGAGTAGTACGCGGGGACCGAGATGATCGCCTCGTCGCACGGCTTCTGGAGGAACGCCTCGGCGATCTTCTTGAGGTGCGCGAGGACCATCGCGCTCACCTCGGGCAGCGTGCGGACCTGCCCGCCCAGCATCACCGCCGCCTCGCCGTTCGGCCCCTCGACGATGTCGTACGAGTAGTAGTTCCGCAGCTCCTGGACGACCTTCGAGCTCCACTTGCGGCCGATGAGCCGCTTCGCCCCGTAGATGGTGTTCTTGGGGTTGGTGACGAGCTGGTCCTTGGCCACGCCGCCGACGAGCACGTCGCCCTTCTCCGAGAGCGCGACCACGGTGGGGAGGATGAGGCTCCCGCGGTCCGTGGGGACGACCTTGGGGATGCGGGTCCGGACGTGCGCGACGCAGGCGTTGGTGGTGCCGAGATCGATGCCGAGGATGGGCTTCTCCCGAGTCGCGGCCATGTCTCGGATCCTTAGCACGGAACGGCGCGCCCCGGGCTCGCGCCGACCCCTCGCGCGCGGTCGCTAGAACGGTACGTCGCCGCCGGGCCCCGCGTCGCCGCCGCCGGATTCCCCGCCGCCGGGCTCGTCGTCGTCCGGCGCCCCGAACAGCGCCGGGACCGCGCGCATGTCGCGCGGCAGGGCCGGCGCGGCGGGTGCACCACCGAGCGCGGGTCCGCCGGGCCCCGGCTCGTCGAGCTGCCAGCGCTCGAGCAGCTCCGGCTCCGCCGGCAGCTCCTCGAGGAACCGGGACGCCTTCATCACCACCCGCTCGCGGTCGCGCGGCGCCGCGACCACCGGGTACACGAGGTACAGCTCGTCCCGGGCCCGGGTGCACGCGACGTAGAACAGGCGCCGCTCCTCCTCCTCGCCGCGCAGGTCCTTCAGCGCCTGCGCCGAGGGGAAGCGGCCGTCGGCGAGCCACACCACGAACACCGCGCGCCACTCGAGCCCCTTCGCCTGGTGGACGCTCGAGAGGATCAGCTTCTCGTCCGGCTCGCCGCCCTCCGAGACGGTCTCGGCGGAGATCTCGGTGAGGAGCGCGATCTCGGAGAGGAACGCCTCGGTGTCCTCGTAGCCGCGGGCGTACTGCGCGAGCTGCTGCACGTCCTCCACCCGCGAGTCGGCGTTCAGGAACTCGGCGCGGAGGTACTCCTCGTAGCCGCCCGCGAGCACCTCCTCGATGGCCTCGCCGGGCAGGTCGCTGGTGGGCTTCCGGGCGAGCTTGCGGAGGAGCTGGGCGAGCCGCGCGTAGCCGGCGCGCCCCTTGGCCGGGACCTGCGAGGCGACGTCCGGCGCGAGCAGCTCGTCCACCGTCCCCTGCCCGCGGCTCCGCCGGGCCGAGAACGCGCCCCAGACCGCCTCGGCGGTGGCGGTGCCGACCCCCGGCGTGATCTTGAGGCACCGCTTCAGCGCCAGCTCGTCCCCGGGGTTCCGCGCGAACCGGAGGTGGGCGAGGACGTCCTTCACGTGCGCGGCCTCGAAGAATCGGACGCCGCTGCGGACCACGAAGGGGATCCCGCGCCGCGCCAGCTCGAACTGGATCTCCATCGAGTGGTGGTGCGCGCGGTAGAGGACGGCGATCTCCGGGAGCGGGATCCCCTCGTCGCGCAGCTCGAGCACCCGCTGCGCCACGAACGCCGCCTGCTGCGGCACGTCGCGGCACGGCACGAGCGCCGGCAGCGGCCCCTCGTGGCGCACCGCCGAGAGCTCCTTCTCGAACTGCCGGACGTTCGCGGCGATGGACGCGTTGGCGAGCGCGAGGATCTGCGGCGTGGACCGGTAGTTGATGGTGAGGTCGAAGCGCCGGGCGTCGGGGTAGCGCTGCTCAAAGTCGAGGATGTTCTCGAAGTGCGCGCCGCGGAAGGAGTAGATGCTCTGCGCGTCGTCGCCGACGACGCAGAGGTTCCGGTGCTCGGCGGCGATGAGGTCCACCACGTCGCCCTGGAGCCGGTTCGTGTCCTGGTACTCGTCCACGAGCACGTGGCGCCAGCGGTCGCCGAGGGCGCGCCGCACCGGCTCCCGCTCCGCGAGGAGGATCTTCCAGTTGAGGAGTAGGTCGTCGAAGTCCATCGCGTTGAGCTGGTGCTTGCGCTCGGCGTACCGGCGCGCGACGCGGAGGACATCGTCCGTGAGCGGGACGAACTGCGGACGGCGGTCGGCGAGGACGTCCGCGAGGGGCGTCTGGGTGTTCACCGCCATCGAGACCAGGTCGATGAGGACGTCGGCCTTCGGGAACCGGCGGGCGCCCACCGCGAGCCCGCAGTCGGCGATCGCGGCGGTCATCACGTCGCGGGTGTCCTCGCGGTCCAGGATCGAGTAGCCGCGCTGGTATCCGAGCTCGCCCCCGTGCTCCTTGAGCACCTCGTGGGCGACGTGGTGGAAGGTGCCGCCCGAGATGCGGCGGGTGTCCACCTTGCACACCTCCTCGACGCGCCGGAGCATCTCCCGCGCCGCCTTGTTCGTGAAGGTGAGGAGGAGGATCGCCTCGGGCGGCACGCCCTCGGCGACGAGCCGGGCGACGCGCCAGGTGAGGGTCCGGGTCTTCCCGGAGCCGGCGCCGGCGATGACGAGGATGGGACCGTCCCCCGCCTCGACCACGGCGATCTGCTGCTCGTTGAGCAGCCCCTCGTAGTTCAGGGCGCGCGCGGGCGGCGCGGCGGGCTTGAGCTGGTAACGCCGGGACATGCGTTCAGGCCCGGCAAGCTAGCAGGCGGTATCGGGCCGGGTCAAACGGGGCGCGCGTCCCGAGCGTTGAAAACTGGACGCCGTCACGAGCGCGGGTAGCATCCGCCTCGTAGTCGCCGCCGCGCTGACGGCGCCGCGCCGCCCTCCGGCGCGCGCAGCCGGCACCACGCGGCCGCGGCGATCCCCTGCCCCCGCCCGCCCCGGCCCGGGCCGGCACCCGAACCCCGGGTGCCGGCCCGGTCACCGGTTCGACCCGCCGCTCACCGTCCTCGCTCGTACGCCACTCGGCCGGCGACGAGGGCGTGGGTGACGGTGAGCCGGCGGAGCGCGCCGGGCGCGACCGCGAGCACGTCCTCGGCGAACAGCGTCAGGTCCGCGTCGAGGCCCGCCGCGATGCGCCCCCGGCGCCCCTCCGCGAAGCTGGCGTACGCCGCCCCCGCGGTGAACGCCCGGAGGGCCTCGAGCCGCGAGACCGCCTGCTCTACCGCGAACGGCCGCCCTTCCGAGGTCATCCGGGTCTCCGCCGCGTGGAGCCCCGCCCGCGGATCCGGCGACTCCACCGGGAAGTCCGAGCCGAAGGCGAGCACCGCGCCGGAGTCGGCGAGGGTCCGGAACGCGTACGCCCCCGCGAGGCGGACGCTCCCGGCGCCGAGCCGCGCCGCGGCCCAGGGGCCGTCGCTCGCCGCCTGGACGGGCTGCACCGACGCGACCGCGCCGGTCTCGGCGAGGAGCGGCAGGTCCGCGGGCTGAACGACCTGGAGGTGCTCGATCCGCGGCCGCAGCGCGCGCGCGGCCGAGCCGGCGGCGCGGAGCGCGAGCAACGCCTCTCGGACCGCCCGATCGCCGATGGCGTGGACGGCGGGCTGGAACCCGGCGCGCACGCAGGCCAGGACCTTCTCGCGGAGCGCCTCCGGCGTGGAGACGAGGAGCCCGCGGTTCCCCGGATCGTCGGAGTAGTCCTCGAGGAGCGCCGCCCCGCGGCTCCCGAGCGCGCCGTCGGCGTACAGCTTCACGCCCCGGATCTCGAGGAGCCCGGTCGCGGGCGCGGCGCGCCAGCGGGACATCTCGCGCTCGAGCGCCGGGAGCGGCACCATCCCGTCGATCATCGCGTACACCCGGACGGGGAGCCGATCCGCCGCTGCCAGCCGCCCGTACGCGTCGAGGACCTCAGGAGCGCACCCCGCGTCGTGGACGCTGGTGAGCCCGAGCGCGGCGACGGCCCGGAGCCCGGCGAGGAGCCCCTCCTCGAGCTCCGCCGGCGCAGGGCGCGGCAGCCGCGCGCGCACGAGGTCCATGGCCGCGTCGATCAGGATCCCGTCCGGTCGCCCCGCGGCGTCGCGCCCGATCCGTCCTCCCGGCGGATCCGGCGTCCCGGGCGCGATCCCGGCCGCCTCGAGGGCGAGGCGGTTCACCCAGGCCGCGTGACCGTCGACGCGCGTCAGGAACGCGGGGTGCCGCGGCGCGGCCCGCGAGAGGAGCGCCGCGTCCGGGAACGCGGCGCCCGGCCAGCGGTGCTGATCCCAGCCGCGCCCCACGATCCAGCGACCTTCGGCCGTCGCCGCCGCCCGCGCCGCCACGAGCGCCGCGCACGCCTCGGCGCTCGCGCTCCCCTCGCAGCTCACCTCGAAGGCGGCCCGGCCGAGCCAGAGGACGTGGCCGTGCGCGTCGGCGAGGCCGGGGATCGCGCTCCCGCCGCCGAGCTCGATCCGGCGCGCCCCCGGCGCCGCCCGCGCCGCGCACTTCCCCTCCGTCCCGACGCAGGCGATCCGGCCGTCGCGCAGGAGCGCCGCGCCGGCGCGCGGCCGGGCGGGATCGAGCGTGTGGATCGTCCCGACGACGAGTAGCTCCGGAACAGGCACGTGGACCTCGAACGCCGGAGATGTACCGCCGCGCCGCGCCCGGTTCACTACTGCGCTGCACCCTTCGACTCCGGCGCGCTCCGCGCGCCGGAAAAGCGGAGCTGCCGCCAGGCGGAGTCGAAGGGCTCAGGGCGAACGGGTTACTGGAACGCTCGGCGACGTTTGCTCACGCCGCCCCGACCCCCGGCCGGGCGCTCCGGTCGGTCCGCCGCCACGCCGCGGCCTGGGTCCCGCGCACGAACCGCCAGAACCCGACCGCGAGCGCGGCGTTCATCGCGACGAAGTAGTGCGCGACCGAGGCGGCACGCCGGAGCGGCCGCGCGAGCGCGACGTCCCCCCGCCAGCCGGCGACGGCGAGCGCGTAGAACGCGGCCTGGGCGACGAGCAGCGCCCGGTATCCCCAGGCGCCCGGGCGGCCGGCGAGGGCGCCGTTCGCGAGGAGGGCGGCGGCGAGCAGGAAGGGCGTCGCCCAGCGGAGGAGCTTGTGCGAGACGAAGGCGAAGAAGAGGAACCCCGTGCGCGGGTCGAGCAGCGCCGGGACGCGCGCGAGCGCCTGCCAGTTCCCGGCGCCGATCCGGGCCCGGCGGACGAACTCGCGCCCCGCGTCCTCGGTGGTCTCCTCGTGCGCGACCGCCCCCGCCTCGTACGGCACGCGCCAGCCGCGCGCCGCGATGCGGGCCGCGATCACGAAGTCGTCGGTGATGGTGTCCGGCGGGATGGGCGCGAAGAGGAGCCGGCGGATCGCGTAGAGGCCGCCGTTCGCGCCGACGACGCACCCGTGCCTCCCCTCCCAGTACTTGATCGCCGTCTCGTACTTCCAGTAGGCGCTCTCCTCGAACGCGCGCCGGGTCGGGTTGTAGAGGCGGAGCCGCCCGACGACGGCGCCCACCGCGGGGTCGCGGAAGCGCCGCGCCAGGGCGCGGAGGGCGCCGCGCTCGAGCAGCACGTTCGCGTCGGTGAGCACGATCACGTCCCCGGACGCGGCGGGCACGAGGCGCGAGAGGACGCTCGCCTTGCCGGCCCGCGGCGACAGCTCGTGGACTGTGACCCGCCCTCCTCCGGCGGCGCGGGCGAGCTCCGCGGTGCGATCCCCGCAGCCGTCGCAGCCGACCACGATCTCGAGCCGGTCGGCGGGGTAGTCGAGCGCGAGGCAGTTCTCGATCTTCGCGCGGATGCACGCCTCCTCGTCGAACGCGGCGAAGACGAGCGACACGCGCGGCCACGCCTGCGCCTGGACGGGTCGCCTCCGGTCGGGACCGCCGGAGAGGAAGCGCACCCCGGAGAGCACTCCGCGCGCGCCGTCCCACACTGCGAGCACGAGCGGGTAGCCCGCGAAGCTGTAGGCGACGAGGCCGATCGCGATCCAGAGGACGAGCTCCATCACCGGCCGGCGCAGCAACCGCCGCGCCATCCCGGCGAGCCCGCTGGGGCGCTACCCGCCGTCCACCTCGGGTGCGGGCGGCGGCGGGGGCGGCGGCGGGGCGACGGGCCGCGGCGCAGGGACCGGCGCCGCGGCCGGGGTGAGGGCCCGGTGCGGCGGCGCCGCGCGCGGGGCGCCGGCGGACGTCGGAGGAGGCGGCACCTTCACGGCGGGGGCTGGCGGTCCGGAGGGAGAGACGATCACGGGCTGGGCAACCGGCTTCCGCGGGAGGGCGGCGCCGTTCCCCTCCGTGGGCGGAGCGGCGTTCGCTGCGCCGCCCGCGTCGGGCCCCGCGGCAGCCCCCGCTGCGGGGGAAGCGGTCGGTGAGGCGACGGGCCCCGCTGCGGGGGCCGGGGTCGGGGCCGCGCCCGGCCGGGGAGCCGGGGCAGACGGCGGGCGAGAGAGCTCGGCGCGGAGGCTGATGGCGCCCTCGTGGTGCGGGTTCGCGGCGAGGACGCCGTCGAGCGTCGCGAGCGCCTCCGCCCGTCGCCCCAGGTCGGCCTGGGTCCGGGCGAGCAGGTAGCGCGCGCGCAGCACCTCCGGATGGCGCGCCGCGATCGCGGCGAGCGCGGCGGCGCCCCGCTCGCGGCTGGCCCGCTCCTTCGACCGGAGCTCGAGCGTCGCCTCCGCGAGCCCCGCCCACGCGTCGTCGGGCGCCGCCGCCCGCGCGGCGTCCACGTAGCGGCGCACGAGGGCGGGGTCGCCCCCGAGGGCGTGATAGCACGCGAGGGCGCGCGGCACCTGCGCTCCCGTCGCTCCCGGCGCCCCCTCGAGCGGCGTCAGGGCGGCGAGCGCCTCCTCGCGGAGCGCCCGGGCCTTCTCCGCGCGCGCGCGGGCGTCGGCGCCGAGGGCGTCCACCTCGCTGGCCGCGGCCTTCTCCGCCGCTTCCCACCCCGGAGGCATGTCGCGCCGGAGCCGGTCACGCTCGGCGGACCTCGCGCTCGCCCGGGCCGACAGCGTCTCGCTCTCCTCCGCGAGCGTCGCCGCCCTGAGCACCTGCGCCAGCGCGCGATCCGCGACCGCGGGCCGGCCGCGGCGCGCGACCCGGTTCGCCTCGTCGAGGCGCTGCGCGGCCGCGTCGAGGCTCGCCGCGTCGTCGAGTGCGAGGAGCGCGAGCCCCTCGGTCTGGAGCTGCTCGGCCTCGGGGCTCTTGTGATTCGAGAGGTAGAGCCAGGCAGCCGCGGCGAGCGCGGCGAGCGCGAGCACGCCGGCGGGCACGAGCCAGCGGAGACGCGACTTCCAGCGAAGACGCGACTCGAACGTGCCGATGGTGTCGCGCCGCAGCAGCGGGCCACGCTGGATGAGGGCCTGCCCGGGCGCGGGCCGGTACACGGCGGGCCCGCTCCGCCCCGCGGGGCGCCCCTCCGGCGTGGACGTGTGGGGATACGGCGCGGCCGCGCCAGGGGTCGCGACCGAAGGCGCGCCGGCAGGCGCGGGAGCGGCTGCGGCGGGCGCTGACCCTGCGGCGGGCGTGCCCTCGGCGCCTGCGGACGCCGGTGTGGCGGAGGGTCGCGGCTGTTCAGGCGCCGCTTCCGGAGCCGGCGCCGCAGGAGGAGGCGCCGCCGCGGGCGAGCGCGCGGGCTCGCCCCCGGGCGCGTCGGTTGGCACTGCTCCGGGAGCACGCTCGGCGGAGGCGGATGGGGCAGGCGCCGCGGGCGTCTTGGCGGGCGGGGCGGCGGGCGCTTCCGCACGCGCCTGCTCGCCCGTAGCCGGCCGATGGGCCGTGAAGACGTGC
The DNA here is from genome assembly GCF_022690765.1 of Anaeromyxobacter oryzisoli. Classification (GTDB taxonomy): domain Bacteria; phylum Myxococcota; class Myxococcia; order Myxococcales; family Anaeromyxobacteraceae; genus Anaeromyxobacter; species Anaeromyxobacter oryzisoli. The sequence continues at coordinate 50,835 of NZ_JALCZA010000024.1, forward strand.
TGGCAGCGCGTGCACTGGACCGGCGAGCCCTCGGGCGCGAGGAGCGCCTCGTCGAGCTCGTAGAGCGTCGAGCAGCGTTCGCAACGGATGACCAACGATCGACCCTCCAGTCGGCGCGCAGCGTACCCCAGCGCCGCTGCAGTCGCTACGGTTCGGGAGCGATCGCGAGGGCCTCCCGGGCCCGGGCGAGTCGTCGCGGCCCGATGCCGCGAACGCGCAGCAGATCGTCTACCTCGCGGAACGGACCGTCTCGACCCCGATCCGCGACGATCTCGGCCGCCAGCCCGCGACCGAGCCCCGGCACGAACGCCAGCTCGCGCTCTCCCGCCGTGTTCGGATCGATGGGCAGCCCGAGCACCAGCCGCTCGTCGGCGGCGAGGTCGCGCCGCGGACCAGCGTCCGTCGCGCAGCCGAGCCAGTGGCGCGGCGGGACTCCGAAGCCGGCCGGCGCACACGCCGGGCGAGCGGCCGGGCGCTCGAGCTGCGGCCTCGCGACGGACGACAGGCACGCGGCGAGCAGCACGGCGAGCGCCAGGCGATGTGGCATGACGGCCGGCCCAGCAAGAGCCGGGCCGGCCGCCGGGGCCGCCGCAGGGCTGCCAGCGACGCGACTACAGCGAGTGGAGGCAGAGGGCGTCGTTCAGCGCGGCGACGGCCTTCTTGTAGTCGTCGCGGTTGATCACGAACTGCATGTTCGTCTGGCGCAGGGACTGGGAGAAGGCGTTCACGTTGATCTTCTCCGCCGCGAGCGCCTGGGCGGCGCGGGCGAGGACGCCCGGGAAGGCGATGTTCGTCCCGATCACGCAGACGATGGCCGACGGCACCGCGGACACGAGCTCGTACTGGTTCTCGAGCTCCTCGAGGAAAGCGGAGCGCACGGCCTTGTCCCAGATCACGTGGGTGATCGAGTTCGCGTTGGTCGCCTTGAGGATGTACGAGACGCCGTGCCGCTTGAAGATCTCCATCACCCCGAGGTCGAACCCGACGGTGCCGACCATCGACGGATCGTGGATCTCGAGGGCGGTGACCTTCGGCGAGCCGGCGATCACCTCGATGCGCGCCTTGGTCCCGACGTAGTCCTTGGTGATGAGCGTGCCCGGGTGGTTCGGCTCGAAGGTGTTCTTGAGGCGGATCGCGATCCCGGCGAGCTCCATGGGCTTGGAGGCCTTCGGGTGGATCGCCTCCATCCCGACGTCGGCGAGCTGATCCGCGACGTCGAAGTTGGTCCGCCCGACCACCACCGCGTTCTTGGCGCCGACCAGCTCGGGATCGGCCGACGAGAGGTGGAACTCCTTGTGGATGACCGCCTCGTCCGCCTTGAGCTCGACCGCGACCTTGCTGAAGGTGACCTCCGAGTACCCGCGGTCGAACTCCCGCATGATCCCCTCGACGCCCTTCGTGTACCCGGTGACGACCACCACCTGGGACGACACGTCCACGCCCTGGAAGGACTTGTGGATGCGCTCGTCGATGGTGAGCGGGTCGTCGTCGTCGAAGCCGGAGAGGTCGAGGAGGAGCGCCTTCACGCCCTTACCCTTCAGGATCTCCACGCTGTTGAACGCGCTGTGCGCCTCGCCCACCGCGGCGAGCATCTCGCGCGCGGCGAGCAGGACGCTCTCCCGGCGGACGTAGCCGCTCGCGAGGACGTGGCGCATCGAGTCGAGGTAGCCGTGCAGCTCGTGCATCCGCTTCTCGATGAAGCCGTCGGCGACGGCGAGATCGAGCCCGACGGGCTGGAGCTCCGCGTTGATGCTCTTCAGCCTCCGCGTGAGCGCCTCGAGCGCGGTCGCGTAGTCGCCGCCCCCCGCGAAGCGCGCGTACACGCCGGGCTCGCCCGTCTTCTTGTGCTCGAGGAGCTGGTTCGTGACGCCGGAGTAGGCCGAGACGACGTAGACGCGCCCGTAGATGTTCTTCGGGTCGCGGAGCATGATGTTCTTCAGCACCTCGTCGAAGCGAGACATCGAGGTGCCGCCGATCTTCTCTACGCTGATCATGCGAGGGGGTCCGGTAGGTTGAGGGAAAGGGCCGAGATGCGGGATGATACCCGGATCTCGGCCCCGCGCCACGGGCGCCTGCCCGGCCGGGAGGCATCGAGGCCGCCGCCGGCGGCACGGGGCCCCGCCCGCCCACCTGCCTGGCCCGATGGGGAGCGCCCGCGTGACGGCGGCGCCCGGTCGCAGCGGTCACGCCGCAGGCGTCAGGAGCGCCAGCCTGGCGGCGGCGAGGCGCACGGCGCGGCGCAGCCCCGCGAACCTTAGCCGCTCGAGGGCCTCGTCCACCGTCACCGTCGCGTGCGCGGTGTGCTCGTCAGAGAGCCTCGGCACGAACCCCAGCGGGAGCCGCGCCGCGAACGCGGTCTCCTCGGCGATCACCACCGTCCCGGGCCGGACGCGGTTGACGCCCGGCTCGAGCCCGAACCCGTGCCGGTAGCCGAGGGCGACCACGCGGAGCTCGGCGCCCGTCTCCTCCCGCAGCTCCCGGCGGGCGGCCTGCTCCGCCGTCTCGCCCGGCTCGATCCGTCCCGTGACCGGCTGCCAGAAGCCGCCCCGCTCCGCGCTCCGCCGGAGCAGCAGCACGCGCCCGTCCCCGGTCATCGGCACCACCGACACCGTCCGGAGATCCGGCCCGGCGTCGGTGCGCGCGCGCCCGAGCGCGGCCGCGAGGTGCACCGCCAGCCGGCCCTCGACGGCCGCCGTCTCCGGCACCGGCCGGCCTCGCGCCCCGAGCTCGGCCGCGAGGCTGGTCACCCCCAGGCGCGGGTCGGCGATCCCGCACGGCACGATCGCCTGGAAGTGCGAGAGGTCGGTGCGCGCGTTGAAGGCGAGGCCGTGCGAGGTGATCCACCGCGACAGGTGCACGCCGACCGCGCCGAGCTTCCGGTGGCCCACCCAGCAGCCGCGGTGCTCCGGGTGGCGGCCCGCCTCGACGCCGAAGTCGGCGCAGGTGTCGATCATCGCCTGCTCGAGCGCGCTCACGTACCCGCGGACGTCGGGGCGATCGGAGAGATCCAGGACCGGGTAGCCGACGATCTGGCCGGGGCCGTGGTAGGTCACGTCCCCCCCGCGATCGGTCTCGTGGATCTCGAAGCCCTGCCGCTCGAGCCACGCGGGCGCGGCGAGGATGTTCCGGGCCGCCGCGTTGCGGCCGAGGGTCAGCACCGGCGGGTGCTCGAGGAGGAACAAGAAGTCGGTGCCGGGCGGCGCGCCCGCGCGGACCGCGTCGCCGGCGAGCCGCATCAGGGCGAGGCCGTCGGCGTACTCGACCCGGCCGAGCCGGTACGTGCGCAGCGTGCGGGGAGCGGAGGTGGAGGTCATGCGCGCGCCGTCGCCCCCGTGTCCGCCTTCCGCGGCCGCTCCGGCCGGTTCAGCATGTGGATGGCCTCCCCGAGCGCCGCCTTGCACGCCTCCATGAACGCCTCGGGCAGCGTCGGGTGGGCGTGGATGGTGAGCGCGACGTCCTCGAGGTACGCCCCCATCTCGAGCGCCAGCGCCGCCTCCGCGATGAGATCGGAGGCCTCCGGCCCGCAGATCGTGACGCCGAGGAGGAGCTTCGACGCGCGGTCCCCGATCACCTTCACGAACCCCTCCGCGTGGTCGATGGCGACCGCGCGGCCGAGGGCGCCGAAGGCGAACTTGCCGACGATCGGATCGTAGCCCGCCCGCCGGGCCTCGTCCTCGGAGAGGCCGACCGTGGCGATCTCGGGATCCGTGAAGATCGCCGCCGGGAGCGCCACCCAGTCCCGCGCCGACTTCATGCCGGCGATCGCCTCGGCCGCGATCTCGCCCTCCTTCGAGGCCTTGTGCGCGAGGAGCGGCGGCCCCGCCACGTCTCCGATGGCGAAGATCGACGGGACGCTCGTGCGGTACTGCTCGTTCACCTCGACGAAGCCGCGCGCGGTGAGCCTCACGCCCACCGCCTCGACCCCGAGCGCCTGCGGCGCCGGCCGGAAGCCGACGGCGCAGAGGATCCGCTCGCAGGGGAGCTCGAGCTCCTTGCCCTCCACCTCCGCCTTCACGACGAGGGCGTCGCCCCGCCGCTCGTACCCCTTCGCCTTCGCGTTCACGTGGATCGCGCCGCCGCGCTGCCGGATCCCCTTCTGGACCAGCCGCACCGCCTCCGGATCGATCCCGGTGAGGATCTGGGGGAGCGCCTCGAGGAAGGTCACCTGCGCGCCGAGCTTGGCGTAGACCGTCCCGAGCTCCATCCCGATCACGCCCCCGCCGATGCAGACGAGCCGCGCCGGGAGCTCGGGGACGTCCACCGCCTCCCGCGCGCTCCACACGTCCGGACCGAAGGTGAAGCCCGGGAGCTCGATGGGGTGCGCCCCCGTCGCGACGATGAAGGCCTTCGCCTCGAGCCGGGTCTTCTCGCCGCCGGCCCCCGTCACCTCGACCGCGCCCGGCGCGACGAAGACGGCGTCGCCCTTCACGACCGAGACGGTGTTCCCCTTCTCGAGGAACCCGATGCCGCCGACCATCTTCTTCACGACGGCGTCCTTGAACTCGCGGAGCTTCGCGAGGTCCACGCGGGGCGCCTCCACGAAGATCCCGCGGTTCGAGGCGCGCTTCGCGTCCTCGACGAGGTTCGCCGCGGCGATGAGGGCCTTCGAGGGGATGCATCCCCAGTTGATGCAGACGCCGCCGAGCTCCTCGCGGTCCACGAGCGCGGTCTTCTGGCCGAGCTGGGCGAGGCGGATGGCGGCGACGTAACCGCCGGGGCCGGCCCCGATCACCACTGCGTCGAAGGTCTGGGTGCCCATGGGCGCTCCCCTCCAGGTCACGTCCTCATAATCGGCCGGACGCCGCGGCGCGCGGGCTGGTGGCGACCTCCCCTCGCGCCGCGCTCCTCGCAGCGGACGAGTGTAGCGGTCCGCCTGACGCCACGGCGCGCGAGCTGGCGCATCCGGGAGGGGCGGTACTTCCCGGCACTTCCCCGCCGTTTCGCGCGTCGCGAGCTTTTTGGGTGACGGCGCCGCGTGGGGGCCGCGGGGGACGGGGGCCGCATGAGGCGAACGGCGTGGATGGGGGTGGGCGCGGCGTGCACGGCGGCGGTCATCGCCGCCATCGGATGGGGGACGCGGAACGATCCACTCGACGGGCCGGTGCAGCTCACCGTCTGCGAGCTCCGCTTCGCCGACCGCGCGCGGACCCCGACGCGGGCGTGCGTCGCCTGCCACGACGGCTCGGTCGGGTCGGAGATCGGCTTCGAGGTGCGCGCCACCCACCAGGCCAACGCGAACCACCCGGTGGACGTGTCGTACGCCGAGGCGGCGGCCCGGGATCCGAGGCTCGCACCCGAGAGCGCCCTCCCGCCGGACGTGATCCTCGTGGAGGGGCGCGTCGCCTGCACGACGTGCCACGACGGCGCCTCGACCGACCGCGGGCACGCGGTGCGCGGCCGCCCGGACCTCTGCACGAGCTGCCACCGGATGTGACGGCCCCGCCCGCTCGCGTTGAGCGTCGTGAGGCACACGATGCCGTCGCCGAGCGGGGGCACACGACGGCCGAGCAGCGCAGGCGATTCGAAGCTCCGTTCGCCCTGAGCGTAGGCGCGCGCTGCGCGCCGGAGTCGAAGGGCGAGCAGCGCAGGGAGGAGTCCACGGAGGGCTACTTCTTCTTCCGCCGCCTCCGCTCGGGCTCGGAGAGGACCCGCTGCGTCCGCGGCGCGATCCCGCAGAGCCGCTGCACGACCGCGGCGGCCGCGGCGAGGCCGAAGGCGCCGGTCGCGAACGCGGCGCTCCCGTAGCACTTCGGCTCGCGGCGGCGGGCGCCGGGCTCGACCGCGCGCACGCCGGGGATCCCGTCCTCGTCCCCGGGGAGCGCGAGGGTCGGGAGCGGCGTCTCGACGGACCAGACCGCGATCACCCCCGTCGGCCGGGTGGCCGGGATCCCGTGCCGCCGCCGCAGGTACTTGCGGACGTCCTTCCCGAGCTGGTCGGTGTGCGTCTCGCACAGGTCCGTCACCTGGACCGCGGTCGGATCGATCCGTCGCGCGGCCCCGAGCACGGTGACGATCGGCGTCCCCCTCTCCAGGCAGCGGGCGATGATGTGGAGCTTGGCGACGACGGTGTCCATCGCGTCCACCACGAACGACACGCCCTCCGGCACGAGCCGCTCCGCCGTGGCGGCGGAGTAGCGGGCGACCACGCCCTCGACGCGGGCGGCCGGGTTCACGCGGGCGAGCCGCGCCGCCATCACCTCCGCCTTGGCGCTCCCGAACGCGCCGTCGAGCGCGTGGAGCTGCCGGTTCGCGTTGGACGGCTCGACGCGCTCGCCGTCCACCAGCGTGAGCCGCCCGACGCCGGCCCGGGCGAGCGCCTCGGCGGTGAACGACCCGACGCCCCCGATCCCGAGCACCACCACGTGGGCCGCCGCGAGGCGATCCATGGCCTCCAGCCCGAGCAGCCGGGCGGTGCGATCGAGGTTAGCGGGGAGGCGGCGCGCGGTGGTCATCGCGCGGCGGAGTCTACCCGACTCCCGGCGCCGCTCCCTCCCCCGCGGGCGCGACCGGCAGCCGGAAGAGGGCGCGGGCGTTCCGGGCGGTGATCGCGCCGACCTCTTCCGCCGGGATCCCGAGCGCGGCGGCGACGCCGGCGGCGACGAGCGGCAGGTAGGCCGGCTCGTTCCGCCCACCGCGGTGCGGGGCTGGGGTCTGGTCCGGCGCGTCGGTCTCGAGGAGCAGCCGTTCGCGGGGGACCGCGCGCGCCGCGGCGAGCGGCCTCCGCGCGCGCTCGAAGGTGACCGGCCCCGCGAACGCGAAGTGGAGGCCCGCCGGGAGGAAGGCGCGGACCTGCTCGGCGCTGCCGGACCAGCTGTGCAGCACCCCGCCGGCGGGGAGGGCCTCCTCCTCGAGGAGCGCGAGGAGCGCGTCGTGCGCGCGGAGGCAGTGCAGGATCACCGGCAGCCGGTGGCGGCGGGCGACGGCGAGGTGGCCACGGAGCACCGCCACCTGGCGGTCCAGGGGCGCGCCCGCGGCCGCGCTCGCCCCGTCGAGGCCGCACTCGCCCACCGCCACCGCCCCGCCCCGCGCGAGCGCCGCGTCGAGGTCGGCGAGGTGCCGGTCGTCGTCGCGCGCCGGCACCTCCGGGAGGAGCTGCGGGTGGATCCCGAGGCCGAAGTGCAGCCCCGGGGTCGCCCGGCAGAGGTCGCGGAGCGCCGCCCAGCCGTCCGGTCCCACCGCCGGGACGACCAGCTCCGTCACCCCGGCGGCCCGGGCGCGGGCGAGCACCGCGTCGCGATCGCCGTCGAACGCCCGCGCGTCGAGGTGGCAGTGGCTGTCGATCACCCTCGAGATGTTACGCGAGCTGCATGAAGAGCAGGTCCGGATCCTCGAGCAGGCGGATCACCTCGTACGCGAACGCCGCCGCCTCGTGCCCGTCCACGACCCGGTGGTCGCTCGTGACCGAGACGTGCATCACCTGGCGGGCCTCGATCCGACCGTCCCTCACCAGCGGCGTCAGTCGGATCCGGTGGATCCCGAGGATCCCGACCTCCGGGTAGTTCAGGACCGGGGTCGCGAACAGCCCGCCGAGGGCGCCCAGGCTGGTGATCGTGAAGGTCGAGCGGCCCATGTCCTCCGGCCGCGACCGCCCTGCCCTCGCGTCGCCGGCGAGCCGCTCGACGTCCCGGGCGAGCTCGAGGAGGGAGCGGCGGTCGGCGCCGCGGATCACCGGGACCACCAGGCCCGCGTCCGTCGCCGACGCGATGCCGATGTCGTACCAGCGCTTCAGCACCAGCTCCTGCCGCTCCTCGTCGAGCGCCGCGTTCAGCCGCGGGTGCTTGCGGAGCGCCGCGACCACCGCCTTCACGACGAACGGGAGGTACGTGACCTTCACCCCCTCCTCGCGCGCGGCCCGGGCGATCCGCTCCTTCACCCGGACCAGCTCGGTCACGTCCGCCTGCTCCACGAACGTGAAGTGCGCGGCGGTCCGCTTCGAGCGCGCCATGTTCTCGGCGATCCGCTTGCGGAGACCCCGGAGCGGGAGCCGCTCCTCCGCGCCGGCGGCGGGCACGGCGGCCCGCGCAGCCGAGGGCGCGGGGCGGGGGGTGGCGGCGATCCCCGGAGCCGGCGGCTGCGGCGGCCCGACCTCGGCCGGCCGCGAGGGACCCTCGCCCGCGCGCTCGCGCCGGGCCCGGGCGAGGTCGTCCTTGGTGACGCGCCCGCCCGACCCCGTTCCGGCCACGGCGTTCACGTCGAG
>NZ_JALCZA010000025.1 GCF_022690765.1 Anaeromyxobacter oryzisoli
CGGGGCCCCGATGCGCGCGCGCCGGGCCGCCTCCGGCGCCGGTTCCGTCGGTGCGCGGGCGCGTCGCCCGGACCGCGCGCGCGGCGGGCGCTGCCCGGAGAGGGCGCATCGGCGTGCTCCGGGAGCGGGCGCGCGGCTCGCCCGCCGCGCACCGGCGCGGGGATCGCTCGCGGCACCCCGCTTGCTTGGCTGGCCCCGTCGGACGACATCGCTTGGTACACCAACAGTAAGGAAAGGACATCCCGTGACGAACAGGATCTTCTCCGGAGCGCTGCTGATCGCCGCCCTGCTCGCGCCGCAGGCGGGCCGCGCCGACGAGCCGGCCGCCGCCCCGCGCCGCCTCTCGACGCGCGTGAGCGCCGCCTACACCACCGCCTACGTGTCGCGCGGCCGCGTGCTCGAGGCCCGGGGCGGCATCGCCCAGCCGGACGTCGAGGTCGGGCTCGCCCTGCACGAGGGGACCGGCCTCCTCGAGAAGCTGTCGGCCTTCGGCGGCCTCTGGGCGAGCCTCCACGGCGACGACCGCTTCGCCGCGCCGGGCAGCTCGACGCGCGCCTGGTACGAGTTCGACAGCTACGCCGGCGTGTCGGCCGCGTTCGCGGGCGGCGTCACCTCGACCCTCTCCTACTGGTCGATCGTCAGCCCGAGCGACGCCTTCCGGAACTTCCAGTACGTGGAGCTGAAGGTCGGCTACGACGACGGACCGCGCTGGGGGACCCCGGGCGGCTTCTCGATCTCGCCGTCCGCGAAGCTCATCGTGCCCGTCCACAACACCGCCGGCACCGGGACGAGGAAGGGCCAGTACCTCGAGCTCGGCGTCGCGCCCGGCTACACACTCGCGGCGGGCAGCGCCTACCCGGTGCGGCTCTCGGTCCCCGTCGCCGTCGGGCTCGGCTTCGACGGCTTCTACGCGAAGGACGCGGACGGCGTCGCGCCGTACGCGGCGGGCGCGAGCGAGTCGTTCGGCTTCGCGTCCGCCGGCCTCGCGGCGAGCGTGCCGCTCGCGTTCGCGAGCGACGCGGGGGTGGGGAAGTGGAGCCTCTCCGCCTCGGCCACCTATTACCGCTTCGGCGACGGCGTGAAGGACTTCAACCGGCTCGCCGTCGCGACGACGAGCAAGGACGGGACGGTCGCCGGCTCCGTCGGCCTCGCCGCCGCGTTCTGACCGCCGAGCGCACCGCCGGCCAGACGATCGGCCCGGTGCGCCCTGCGCGGTTCTCGTGCGAGCCGGCCCGGCCGCGCGGCAGCTCGCGATGGCCCGCCTTCTGCACGACCGGATGCCCGCCAGATGGATTGCACGATCTCCGAGCCGATCGGCGCGACGCCGGCGCGGCGCTGCCCGCTCATCGAGCAGCGGCGCCCGGAATCCGGGCTCCGCGCCGGGGCGGGGCGGATCGAGACGGCGCAGGTGGACGGCGCGAGCGCGCTCGTGGCGTGCGCCGCGGCGAGCCCGCTCCAGCTCCTCTCGCCCTCCCCGCGCGGCCGCTGCGCCTGGGTCGTCCAGGCGAGCCACGGCGGCGGCCTCGTCGCGGGGGACGACGTGTCGCTCGACGTCGCGGTGGGGGCGGGCTCGACCGCCCTCCTCTCCACGCAGGCGGGGACGAAGGTCTACCGCTCGCGCGGCGCGGTCTCGTCCCAGCGGCTCACCGCCCGGATCGCCTCGAACGGCGTGCTCGCGGTGCTCCCGCAGCCGGTGAGCTGCTTCGCCGGCGCGCGCTTCCACCAGGACCAGCGGTTCGCCCTCGCCCCCGGCGCGAGCCTCCTCTGGCTCGACGCGCTGGTGGCGGGCCGCGTCGCGCGGGGCGAGCGCTGGGCCTTCGACGCCTACCGCGCGCGGGTCGAGATCGCGATCGCCGGCCGGACGGTGCTGGCCGACGCGCTCCGGCTCGTGCCCGGCGAGGGCCCGCCCGTGCCCCGCCGCCTCGAGGGCGTGGACTTCCTCGCGACCGTCGTCGCGCTCGGCCCCGCCGTCGCGCCGCACGCCGCGGCCCTGCGCGACGCCCTCGCCGCCGCGCCGGCCGACGGCGACGCGCCGGTCCTGGCCGCGGCGAGCCCGCTCGCGGACGGCGTCCTGCTGCGCGTCGCGAGCCGGAGCGCCGAGGCCGGCCTCGCCTTCGTCCGCCGGCGCCTCGCGTTCGTCGAGGCGGTCGCCGGCGCGGATCCCTTCGCCCGCATCCCCTGAGATCGGAGACCCGATGCACCTCAGCCCCAGAGAGCTCGACAAGCTCACCCTCCACCAGGCCGGGTTCCTCGCGCAGAAGCGGCTCGCGCGCGGGGTCCGGCTCAACCATCCCGAGGCGATCGCCCTGGTCGCCACCCAGCTCCTCGAGCTCGCCCGCGACGGCCGGCGGGTCGCCGAGCTCATGGACGTCGGCCGGCGGATGCTCGGCCGGCGGCAGGTCCTCGCCGGCGTCCCCGAGCTCGTCACGGAGGTGCAGGTGGAGGCGACCTTCCCCGACGGCACGAAGCTCGTCACGGTCCACCACCCCATCGCGGCCGAACACGGCGACCTCGCCCTCGCGCTCTACGGGTCCTTCCTGCCCGTCCCGCCCCTCTCGGCGTTCCCGGAGCTCCCCCCCGCCGATCCCGAGGAGGCGATCCCGGGCGAGGTGCTGCCCGCGCCGGGCGAGCTCGTGCTGAACGCGGGGCGGGAGGCGATCACGCTCTCCGTCACGAACCTCGCCGACCGGCCGGTGCAGGTCGGGAGCCACTACCACTTCGCGGAGGCGAACCCGCTCCTGCGCTTCGACCGCGCCCGCGCCTACGGCCGCCGCCTCGACGTGCCGGCGGGCATGGCGGTCCGCTTCGAGCCCGGAGAGACGCGCACGGTGGCGCTCGTGGAGATCGCGGGGCGCCGGATCGTGAAGGGCGGGAACGCCCTCGCGACCGGGCCGGTCACGGAGGAGGGCCGCACCGCGGTCGTCGCCGCGGCGAAGGCGCGGGGCTTCGCGCACGAGGAGGAGGAGCGATGACGCGGCGGATGGACCGGCGGCAGTACGCGCAGGTGTACGGCCCGACCACGGGCGACCGGGTCCGGCTCGGCGACACCGCGCTCGTGCTGGAGGTCGAGCGCGACCTCACGGTGTACGGCGACGAGTGCGTGTTCGGCGGGGGCAAGGTCCTGCGCGACGGCATGGGGCAGGCCGCCGGCGCGCCGGCCGGCGAGGTGCTCGACCTCGTCATCACGAACGCGCTCGTGCTCGACCACGTCGGCGTCACCAAGGCGGACGTGGGGATCCGGGGCGGCCGGATCGTCGCCCTCGGCAAGGCGGGCAACCCCGACGCGATGGCGGGCGTGACCCCGGGGATGGTGATCGGGCCCGGCACGGAGTGCGTCGCGGGCGAGGGGCTCGTCCTCACCGCGGGCGGCATCGACACGCACGTCCACTTCATCTCCCCGCAGCAGGCGTACGAGGCGATCTCGAGCGGCGTCACGACGATGGTCGGCGGCGGCACCGGCCCGGCCACGGGGACGAACGCGACGACCTGCACGCCCGGCGCGCGGCACGTCGCGCTCATGCTCCAGGCCGCCGACGCCCTGCCGGTGAACGTGGGGCTGCTCGGCAAGGGGAACAGCGCCTCGCCGGAGGGGCTCGCCGAGCAGCTCCGCGCCGGGGCGATGGGGCTGAAGCTCCACGAGGACTGGGGGACCACCCCGGCGGCCATCGACACCTGCCTGCGGATTGCCGATCAGCTCGACGTGCAGGTCGCGATCCACACCGACACCCTCAACGAGGCCGGCTGCGCCGAGCACTCCATCGCGGCCTTCGCCGGCCGCACCATCCACACCTTCCACACCGAGGGGGCGGGCGGCGGACACGCGCCGGACATCATCCGGGTGTGCGGCGAGCCGAACGTCCTCCCCTCCTCGACCAACCCGACGCGCCCCTTCACCGTGAACACCGTCGACGAGCACCTCGACATGCTCATGGTCTGCCACCACCTCGATCCCTCGCTCCCGGAGGACCTCGCCTTCGCGGAGAGCCGGATCCGCGGCGAGACCATCGCGGCCGAGGACGTCCTGCACGACCTCGGCGCGATCTCGATGATGAGCTCGGACGCACAGGCGATGGGGCGTGTCGGCGAGGTGATCACGCGCACCTGGCAGACCGCCGACAAGATGAAGCGCCAGCGCGGGCGGCTCCCGGAGGAGCGCGGCGACAACGACAACGTCCGCATCCGGCGCTACCTCGCGAAGTACACCATCAACCCGGCCATCGCCCACGGCATGGCCGACGAGATCGGCTCGGTCGAGCCGGGCAAGCTCGCCGACCTGGTGCTCTGGCGCCCCGCGCTCTTCGGGGCGAAGCCGGAGCTCGTGCTGAAGGGCGGGCTCATCGCCTGGGCGCAGATGGGCGATCCCAACGCCTCCATCCCGACCCCGGAGCCGGTCCTGGCGCGCCCGATGTTCGGGGCGTTCGGCCGCGCCGTCGGGGCGACCAGCGTCGCGTTCGTGTCGCGCGCCGCCCTCGAGGACGGCGCGGTGCACGGATACGGCCTCTCGAAGCGGCTCGTCGCGGTGCACGGGTGCCGGCACCTCGGCAAGCGGGACATGAAGCTCAACGACGCGCTGCCGAAGATGGAGGTGGACCCGGAGACCTACGAGGTCCGCGCCGACGGCGTGCTGCTCCGCTGCGAGCCCGCCGCCCGCCTCCCCCTCGCCCAGCGCTACTTCCTGTTTTGACGCCCGCTGCATCGAGGCGACGACCGTGACCCCGTGGTCCCTCTGGCAGCTCGCCGACTCGGCCCTCCCCACCGGCGGCTTCGCGCACTCCGGCGGGCTCGAGGCGGCGGTGCAGCTCGGGCGGTGCCGCGGCGCCGCGGGGCTGGACCGCCTGGTCGAGGAGGCGCTCTGGCAGGCGGGGACGCTCGCGCTCCCGTTCGTCGTGGCGGCGCTGCGCGCGCCGGAGCGGCTCGCCGAGCTCGACGCCCGCTGCGACGCCGCGATCCCCGGGCACGTCGCCAACCGGGCGAGCCGCGCCCAGGGCCGGGCGCTGCTCCGGGCGGCGCGCGCCTTCGGCCCCGCGGCCGAGGCCCTCGAGGACGAGGTGCGCCGCGACGGGCTCGCGGGCCACCTCGCCCCGGCGTGCGGGGCGCTCCTGGGCCGGCTCGGCGTCGCCGAGGAGGACGCCGCCCGGCTCCACCTCTACTGGGTCGCGCGCGGGATCGTCTCGGCGGGGGTGCGGCTCGGGCTCGTCGGACCGCTCGAGGCGCAGGCCACCCTGCTCCGCGCCAGCGCCGTCGCCGAGGCGGTCCGCGCCGCCACCGCCGGGCGCTCGCCCGAGGAGGCCGCCGCCTCCTCCCCGCTCCTCGACCTCGTGCAGTCCCACCAGGACCGCCTCTACTCGAGGCTCTTCCAGAGCTGACCATGAACGGACTCTCGCTCCACTCCGGCAACGATCACGGCAACGAGCACGGCCACGATCACAGCCCCGATCACGCCCCCGGCCCGGGCTCCTTCCACGACCGCGACCGCGACGGCGCGCGCCGGCGCGACGCGCTCTCGCGGCGCGCCTTCACCGTCGGCGTCGGCGGGCCCGTCGGGAGCGGCAAGACCGCCCTCGTCCTCGCGCTCTGCCAGGCGCTGCGCGACACGCGCTCGCTCGCGGTGGTGACGAACGACATCTTCACCCGCGAGGACGCCGAGTTCCTCGTCCGCAACCAGGCCCTGCCGCCCGAGCGGATCCGCGCCGTCGAGACGGGCGGGTGCCCGCACGCCGCGATCCGCGAGGACATCACCGCGAACCTCCTCGCCCTCGAGGAGCTCACCGCGGCGCACCACCCCGAGATCCTCTTCTGCGAGTCGGGCGGGGACAACCTCGCCGCGCACTTCAGCCGCGAGCTCGCCGACTACACGATCTACGTCATCGACGTCGCCGGCGGCGACAAGGTGCCGCGCAAGGGCGGGCCGGGCATCACGCAGGCGGATCTCCTGGTGGTGAACAAGACCGACCTCGCCCAGGCCGTCGGCGCCGACCTCGACGTGATGGCCCGCGACGCGGCGCGGATGCGCGGGGACGGCCCGGTGGTGTTCGCGCAGGTCACGCGCGGCGTGGGCGTCGCCGACATCGCCGCCCACGTCCTGCACGCGCACGCGCACGCGGTGGGCGCGCTGCACTGATCGGCGCCGATCGAGCGCCGGCGCCCCGGGGGGCCCGCCGATCGCGGGGGGGGCGGGCGCCCGGGCGGGCCGGGCGAGCGGGTGACCACGCCTGAGCCGGCGCCGGCCGCGCCCGCGGCCGCTACCCTCGGCACGGGAGGCTCACATGACCGGAAGCTGCGAGGTGTGCGGGAACCAGTACGACAAGGCGTTCGAGGTCGTCGCCGCGGGGTCGCACCACGTGTTCGACAGCTTCGAGTGCGCCATCCAGGCGCTCGCGCCGCACTGCGAGCACTGCGGCTGTCACGTCATCGGGCACGGCGTCGAGGCGAAGGGCGCGTTCTACTGCTCCGCCCACTGCGCCCACGCCGCGGGCGTGAAGGAGCTCATGGATCGGGCGTAGAGCCGTCCGCGACGCGGTGACGATCGACGACCGGGGTGGCGGGACCGCGCCGGCGCCGGGCCGCGGGTGCTCACCGCTCGCGTCGAGCTCGAGGAGCGCCCGTGCCCGTCGTCACGCGAGGACGACCCCGGTGAGCGGGTGGACGCCGAGCGCGCGGTTCTTGCGGACCGCGTCGAGGTAGCGCGCGTCCTCCGCGAAGGTGGTCGGGTGGATCACCGGGACCGGCTGCGGCACGAGCGCGTCGTCCACGTTCACGAAGGTGAACAGGCAGGAGTTGGACAGCGCCTTCGCGGTCCGGTCGCGGCTGATGCGCTCGATGCTCGCCTGGACCGAGACCGCGCAGTGGCCGGAGTAGACGATCCGGCTCGTGTAGTGGAGCATGTCCCCGAGCCGCACCGGGTGGAAGAAGTTGATCCGGTTCACCGCGGCGATGATCGGGCGGTCGGGGGCGATGCGGTACGCCGAGATCGAGCACAGCTCGTACGCGCGGCGGATCAGGTACCCGCCGAAGATCTTCCGCGGGACGTTCTCCTGCTCGGGGTACATCCGCTCCCACGAGTCCGTCACGAAGTTCCGCGCGAGCTTCCCCTCGAAGTCCGGCGCCTGCTGCGCCTCGTGCAGCGCGGCGAGCTCGTCGAACTCCTCGCGCGTCGGCGGCTCGTGCGCGGCGGCCTCGGCGATCCGCAGGACCTCGCGCTTGTGGATGGCCTTCTCGGCCCGGTGCCGCTCGCGCTCGTCCACCACCTCGAGCGGCGGGACGGGCAGGCTCCGCTCCTCGTGGATGGAGCGCGCCACCATCGTGAAGTAGCAGGACGCGACGTGCACCGGCGGGGCGCCCGCCTGCTCGATGCGGATCCCCACCTCCATCGAGGTCCGGCCGACGTAGTTGATCCGCGCGAGGAAGACGAGATCGCGCGTCACGTCGGCGGCGGCGCGCACGATGACGTTGTCGATGGCCGCGGTCACCACCCGCGCCGCCGGGTGGTGCCGGCGCACGTAGTCGAGCGCCGTCTCCTCCGCGAGCTTGTCGAGCACCTCGAGGAGGAGCCCGAAGCGGAGGTTCCCCTGGAGCGGCACGTCCATCACCATGAACCGCCGGCGGAGCGCGGGATCCGAGCCGAGCGGCAGCGTGTGCTGGCGCGACGTGTCGAGGGGTCGGGTCATGACCCCGATCCAGTAGTCAACCGCCGGGCGGCGCGCCAGCCACACCTCGGGGCGGGCGCTCGGCTTCGACGCGCAGGCGTGCGGCGGCACGCACGTGCGCTCCGCCGCGGAGCTCGGCATGACACGCATCGTGAAGTCCGACGACGACGAGGGGAAGGACGGCGAGCGGCTCCACCGGAAGGTCGCGCGCGACGAGGGGTGAAGAAGGGAGCGGCGCTCCTGCAAGCGCGGCGGAGCTCCTCGAAGACGTCCTCCCGTGATCCGACCGCGCGTTCGCCCGGGGACGGCGCGCCTTCTCGAAGACACGCCTTGGCGGGTGCCAGAACGGTCCGCAGGCCGCGCAAGACGCACACGCACCTCTTGCGCGCAGAGCCTGCGGCGCCGGCCCCAGTCGCTTCGAAGCCTCGTCGCCGTTTCCCGGAGAATTCAGCGGTTAGCGCCGCGAACGCGCTCGTTCACGACGCGTCGCGTGGTCACGCATGCAGTGCGCGCACCAGTCCCCAGGATGCGGACTTCGATCGTCAAGAACGCGATTCTGCGGCGGTTTGGCACGATTGCCCCTTGCGCGACACGGGCGCGATGTGCGAGCGATGAAGGCACCGAGGCCATCGTGTAGTTGCGAGGCCCACGGCCCCAGGACACCTGCAGTTGGCTGATCGCCGCGTCCCTGCTTCTCGGGACGCACTGACCGACCGCTTCTCTTGCCTCTGGACGTGACAGGCGCGGAGCAACGATGAACATCCTCGTCCTCAACTGCGGCAGCTCCTCGGCGAAGTTCGCGGTCATCGACTCCTCCTCCGGCGAGGAGCTCCTCTCCGGGATCGCCCAGCGGCTCGGGTCCCCGAACGCTTCCCTCGACTGGAAGCACGCCGGCCAGAAGCACTCGAAGGTCCTCCACCACGCGGAGCACGACGCCGCGCTGCGCGAGGTCGGCGAGCTGCTCGACGAGCTCGGGCTCGTGGACAAGATCGCCGGCGTCGGGCACCGCGTGGTGCACGGCGGCGCCCGGTTCTCCGGCTCGATCCCGATCACGCCGGAGGTGATCGCGAAGATCCGCGAGTGCATCCCCCTCGGCCCCCTCCACAACCCGCCGAACCTCCTCGGCATCGCCATCGCCCAGGAGCTCTTCCCGACGCTGCCCCAGGTCGCGGTCTTCGACACGGCCTTCCACCAGACGATGCCGCCGCGCGCGTACCTCTACGCGGTGCCGTACGAGTGGTTCGAGAAGTACGAGGTGCGGCGGTACGGGTTCCACGGCACGAGCCACCGCTACGTCTCGCAGCAGGCCGTGAAGCAGCTCGGCCTCGACCCGGACGACCACGCCATCGTCACGGCGCACCTCGGCAACGGCTGCTCCCTCGCCGCGGTCCGCGACGGCGAGAGCCAGGACACCACCATGGGCCTCACGCCGCTCGACGGCGTGGTGATGGGCACGCGGAGCGGCTCCATCGACCCGTCGATCATCGCGCACATGAAGAAGGCGCTGGGCTGCTCGGCCGACCAGGTGATGGACGCGCTCAACAAGCGCTCCGGCCTCCTCGGCATCTCCGGGCTCAGCAACGACATGCGCACGCTCCAGGAGGCGGCGGAGCAGGGGCACGTGCGCGCGGCGCTCGCCATCGAACTGTTCTGCTACTCCGTCGCGAAGGCGGCGGCCAAGATGATGGTCTCGCTCGGCCGGGTGGACGCCCTCGTCTTCACCGGCGGCATCGGCGAGAACGCGGTCCAGGTGCGCGCCCGCATCGTGGACCTCCTCGGGTTCGCCGGGTTCGCCCTCGACCCGCACGTGAACGCCACGCACGGCCGCGCCCAGCGCGGCCGCATCACGCGGACCACGAGCCCCATGGCGGCGGTCATCCCGACCAACGAGGAGCTCATGATCGCCCTCGACACCGCCGAGAGCGTCTCCAGCGCCGAGAAGAGCACCGCGGCCGCCTGAACCCCGCTCCCGGGAGACCTCGCCCATGCCCCACACCCTCCTCGTCGCGCCCGCCGGTCGCCAGGTGGGCCTCACCAGCGCGTGCCTCGGCCTCGTCCGCGCCCTCGACCGCGAAGGGATCCGCGTCGCCTTCGCCAAGCCCGTCGCCGCGCGCGGCGAGGACCGCTCGGCGGCGCTCCTCGCCCACGGCGCGAACCTCCGCCCGCCCGCGCCCCTCGCGCGCGCCGTCGCCGAGGAGCTCCTCGCCGCGGGCGACGACCAGACCCTCCTCGAGCAGATCGTGGCGCTCTGCAGCCGCGCCGCGCAGGGCGCGGACGTCCTCGTCGTCGAGGGGCTCGCCCCGGAGCCGGGCTCCGTCTACGCCACGCGCGTGAACGCGCTCATGCTGAAGGCGCTCGACGCCGAGCTCGTCCTCGTCGCCTCGCCGCGCGGCGAGACGCCGGCGGAGCTGGCGAGCGCCGTCGCGATCGCGGCCCACGGCGCCGGCGTCCCGCAGGGGCGCGCCAGCTGCATCCTCAACCGCGTCGTCGCCGGCGGGGCCGCCGCGGAGGCGCGGCGCCCCGGGCTCGACGCCGCCGCCGGGGACGTCGGCGAGGACGTCCTCGCCGCCTACCGCGCCGCCCTCGAGGCCGAGCACCTCCGGCCGGTGGCGGTGGTCCCCTGGCGCGCGGAGCTCGCGGCCCCGCGGGTGAAGGACCTCGCCCGGGCCCTCGGCGCGCGGGTGCTGCACGCGGGCGACGCCGACCGCCGCCGGATCCGCCGGGTCGCCGTCTGCGCGATGACCGTGCCGAACGCGCTGCGCGCCTTCGTCCCCGGCGCGCTCGTCATCACGCCCGGCGACCGGAGCGACGTCCTCCTCGCCGCCTCGCTCGCGGTCCTCGGCGGCACCCCGCTCGCCGGGATCCTGCTCACCGGCGGCCTCGAGCCCGACCCGCGCGTGCTCGACCTCTGCCAGGCCGCGCTCCGGACCGGCCTCCCGCTCCTCGCGGTGGACCAGGACAGCTACCCCGCCGCGAGCGCGGTCGCGGCGATGGACCCGCGGATGGCGGCCGACGACGCCGAGCGCGCCGAGCTCGTGATGAACGCCGTCGCGGACCGGGTGGACGCGGAGTGGACCCGGGCGTTCGCGCGGCCGCGGAGCGTCCGGCGCCTGTCGCCCCCCGCCTTCCGGCACCGCCTGGTCGAGGCGGCCCGCGCCGCGAACCGGCGCATCGTGCTGCCCGAGGGCGCGGAGCCCCGGACCGTCGCGGCGGCCGCGACCGTGGCGGAGCGCGGGATCGCCCGCTGCGTGCTCCTCGGGGCCGAGGACGAGATCCGCGAGGTCGCGCGGAAGCAGGGCGTCACCCTCCCCGCGTCGCTCGAGCTCCTCGACCCGGCCCGGCTCGCCCCCCGCTACGTGCAGCCGCTCGTCGAGCGGCGCAAGGCCAAGGGGATGACCCCCGAGCAGGCGGCCGCCGAGCTCGGCGACTCGATCATGGTGGGCACCATGATGATGGCCCTCGACGAGGCGGACGGCCTCGTCTCGGGGGCGGTCCACACCACGGCGCACACGATCCGCCCCGCGCTGCAGCTCATCAAGACGGTCCCCGGCTGCGACCTCGTGTCGAGCGTCTTCTTCATGTGCCTGCCCGAGCAGGTGCTCGTCTTCGGGGACTGCGCGGTGAACCCGAACCCCACGGCCGAGCAGCTCGCCGACATCGCGATCCAGAGCGCCGACTCGGCGAAGGCGTTCGGGATCGAGCCGCGCGTCGCGATGCTGTCGTACTCGACGGGCACGAGCGGCGGCGGCCAGGACGTCGAGAAGGTGAAGCGAGCGACCGAGCGCGCGCGCGCGGCGCGGCCGGAGCTCGCCGTGGACGGCCCGCTGCAGTACGACGCGGCGATCGTGCCGGAGGTGGGCCGCCAGAAGGCGCCGAAGTCCGACGTCGCCGGGCGCGCCACCGTGTTCGTGTTCCCCGACCTCAACACCGGCAACGTCACCTACAAGGCGGTCCAGCGGAGCGCCAACGTGGTGAGCATCGGGCCGATGCTGCAGGGGCTCGCGAAGCCCGTGAACGACCTCTCCCGCGGCTGCCTCGTCGAGGACATCGTCTTCACGATCGCCCTCACCGCGATCCAGGCGCAGCAGCGCGCCCGGCGCTGATCCGGCGGTCCCCCGCGGCGGCGCGGCGGCGTCCCCCGGTCGGGACCGCCCGCCCGCCCGTGGCGGGCCGTTCCGGGCGACCTTCCTGGTCCATGCCGCCCGGCCCGCCGGGGAGTAGCGCTCCCTTCTCCCGCGCGCGTGCGTGCGCGCGGGGTCGCCCGAGGAGCGCCGATGATCCGCCAGGACGTCCTCCAGCAGTTCCCCGAGCTGTTCGGGAAGAAGCAGGTGAACGGCCGCGAGGTGGACGTGGACGAGACGATCGCCACGCTCACCCGCGAGCTGCGCCCCGAGATCGCCGCGGTGCTCGGCGCCCGCCGGGCGCTGCTCGAGTCCTCCGCGCCCGTCCGCGAGAAGTACGCCTGGCCGCGGTGGGACGAGGCGTTCGAGGATCCGGTGACGGGGACGCCCCGGACCTTCCGCGAGATCGTCCAGGGGATGATCGACAACTTCCTGGGGCGCGACACGCCCCTGCGCTGGCGCCTCAACGACGAGGTGCCCATCCCCGCCGACGTCCACCCGTCGCGGAACCCCGGCCTCGAGCTCACCGGGCCGTGGTCCCCGCTCGACATGGCGTTCAACGCGCTGAACAGCCCCGCGCCCATGAACATGCCGGACTTCGAGGACGCCTCGCCGCCGCACTTCCAGCCCGACGGCACGCCCGCGAACCAGCCGGTGGGGATCTTCGCGGCGCTCCGCAACGCGAAGGACATCTTCGAGGGGCGCTGGGCCGGCAAGCCGTACGAGGTCGTGAAGAAGGGGAAGACGCGCGCCTACCGGATCGACCAGCCGCCGGCGCGGTGGCCGACGCGGCTCGCGCGGCCGCCGAGCCTCCACGTCCTGTACGACCACGTGACCGTGGACGGCACGCCCGCCCCGGGGCTCGTCGTCGTCACCGTCCTCTGGACGCTGAACGACCTCGACGCCCTCGCCCGCGCCGGCACCGGCGTCTACTTCTACGTCCCCAAGCTCCAGACCCCGCGCGAGGCCCTCGTCGTCGAGCGGCTCCTCTCGCGCCTCGAGGCGATCGTCGGGGTCCCGGCCGGCACCCTCAAGATCAAGATGCTCTACGAGGAGGGGAACGCCGGCCGCGCCCTGCCCGCCATCGCGTGGGTGCTGCGGCGCCGGCTGCTCGGCACGAACGTGGGGCGGTGGGACTACCTCGGGAGCCTCATCGAGATGTGGAAGGACGATCCGCGCGGCGTCTTCCCGGACCCGCAGACGATCGGGATGGCCACCCCGGGGATGATCGCCTACCAGCGCTACAACGCCCTCGTCATGCTGATGGCCGGCATGAAGGACGGCGCGCTCGAGAACGCGGCGCCCATCGGCGGGATGGCGGCGGTGATGATCTACCAGCCGGGCGATCCCTACGGCCGCGCGCGCTACAACCCGCTCGCGCTCCGCGCGATGGTCATCGACAAGCTGCGGGAGCGGCTGCTCGGCCTCATGTTCGTCCCCGACGCGCCGCTGCCCGCCGGGGCGCGGCCCACGCTCGAGGAGATCCTCGCCGGCCGGGTGAAGGGGCGCCTCCACGACGCCTACCGGCAGAGCTGGGTGGCGAGCCCGGAGGCGGAGTACGTCGCCGCCGGCAACGCGCCGCTCCGCGCCGGGCTCGAGGCGCTCCAGGCGATGGTGGACGCGCCGCGGGCCACCGCGGACGTGAAGGGGAGGCCGGTGCCGACGGTGGCGAGCGGCCTCGCCGACGAGGAGCGGAGGCTGTTCGAGGCGCGCGCGCTCCTCGACGCGAAGGGGCGGATCACCCCCGCCGTCCTCGTGCGGGAGTCGCTCGACGCGCCGGAGAAGCTCCTCACCCCCGAGCGCTGGGAGGCGATCTACGGCGTGCCGAAGGGGGACGTCACCATCGAGCACGTCCAGCACGCCTTCTACATGGCGGCGAACTACGGCTTCCAGATCCTGAACGGCAACTTCGCGGCGGCGATCGACGACTACGAGCTGAAGCTCCGCTTCATGAACGACCTCGCCACCTACCGGATCAACGTGTCCTGGCTCTGGGCCCTGGTCCATCACCAGGCCGCGATCACGCGGGACGGCCACCTCCTGCGCCAGGCCCTCACCGAGGACGGCGTCGTGCTCGGCGCCCCCGCCGAGCCGATCGCCGCCGGGACGCGCTTCACCCGCGAGCTGTTCGAGAAGGTCTGGGCCTACCACGACGAGTGGACGGCGGCGTTCTTCGCCGAGCTCGACCGCCGCGGAGAGCCCGGCCGCTTCGACCGCGCGAAGGCCCCGGTCATCATGGAGCTGCTCCGGCGCCAGCTCCTCTCGCCCCGGTACGTCCAGCACAGCGCCCGGGTCCTGTTCGTGATCGGGCAGGCGGGGGCGGCGGAGCGCGGCCCGCTCCTCGACGCGATCTTCGACCTCTCCCGCCCCGAGCTCGTCGCGCGCGTCCACGCCGGGACGATGGAGCCGCGCGCCCTCGCGGCGCACGACTACGTCCTCGACGTGTTCGAGGGGGCGGAGCGGTCCTAGCTCGCGGTGGCCAGCCCCGCCTCGTTGACCCAGCGCGCCGCGCCGCCGCAGTCGCGGGCGACGATCTCGGCCGTCTCCACGGCGATCTGGAGCTCCTCGTTGGTCGGGATCACCGCGGCCATCGGGCTCGTCGAGCGCGTGATCCGGCCCCCGAGCGGCTTCCCATGCGCCTCGTTCGCCCGCGCGTCGAGGGCGAAGCCGGCGAAGCCGAGCAGCCCCACGATCTGCGCGCGCACCCGGACGGCGTTCTGGCCGATGCCGCCGGTGAAGACGAGGGCGTCCACCCGGCCGAGCGACACGATCATGCCCGCCACGTTCTTGGCGACGGAGTAGCAGAACTTGTCGATGGCGAGCGCGGCGCGCTCGTGCCCCGCCTTCGCCGCGTCCTGCAGCGTGAGCATGTCCTTCGAGAGGCCGGAGACGCCGAGCAGCCCGGAGTCGCGGTTGAGGTGCTCGAGCACCTCGTCGGCGCTGCACCCGAGGGCCTTCTTCATGTGCGCGACGATCGACGGGTCGATCGCGCCGCTGCGGGTGTCCATCACCACGCCGTCCACCGGGGTGAGGCCCATGGTGGTGTCCATGCTCACGCCGTTGCGGACCGCGGCGAGGGAGCAGCCGTTGCCGAGGTGCGCCGTGACGATGGCGTGGTCGTCCGGGTCGAGGCCGAGCTGCTTCACGGCCTGCTGCGAGACGTACTGGTGGCTGATCCCGTGGAACCCGTACCGCCGCACCTCGTACTTCTCGAACCACTCGTACGGCACCGCGTAGAGGTACGCGCGCGGCGGCATCGTCTGGTGGAAGGCCGTGTCGAAGACCGCGACCTGCGGCAGCTTTGGGAAGCGCTCCTGCGCGAGCTCGATGCCGCGGACGTTGGACGGGTTGTGGAGGGGGCCGAGGGGGATGCACTCGCGGATCTTCGCGACCACCTCGGGCGTGATGAACATCGAGCCGGAGAACTTCGCGCCGCCGTGCACCACGCGGTGGCCGATCCCCAGGAGCCGATCGGCGAGCCCCTCCTCGTGGAGCAGGTCGAAGACGGCGTGGAGCGCGCCGTCCCGGTCGTCGCCGCGCACCCCCCGGAGCGCCCGCGCCTCCCGGCGCCCCTCGAGCGTGTACTCGAGGGTCGCCTCGGCCGCGGGGCTGACCTGGACGATGCCGGAGATGTGCTCGTGGCCGTTGGAGGAGTGGACGACCGCGAACTTGGTCGACGCGCTGCCGCAGTTGAGGACGAGGATGTTCATGGCGTGCGTGTGGCCGCCGCGGGGAGCGCCGGGGCGGGACACCTACACTCGCACTTCGGCGGGCGAGGGCGCAAGCGGTCCGCGCCCGGATCGCCCCGGGGCCCGCCGCCCCGCCGCGGGCGGATCGCCCGACCGCCCGGGCAGTCGCCCGCCCGCGCGGCGACCGTCAGCGGCGGCTGATCGGCTTGTACCGGATGCGCCGGGGCTTCGCCCCCTCCTCCCCGAGCCGCCGCCGCTTGTCCGCCTCGTACTCCTGGTAGTTGCCCGTGAAGAAGGTCCAGCGCGAGTCGCCCTCGGCCGCGAGGATGTGCGTGGCGATCCGGTCGAGGAACCAGCGGTCGTGCGAGATCACCAGCACGCTCCCGGCGTACTCGAGGAGCGCGTCCTCCAGGGCGCGGAGGGTCTCGACGTCGAGGTCGTTCGAGGGCTCGTCGAGGAGCAGCACGTTGCCGCCCGTCATCAGGGTCTTCGCGAGGTGGAGCCGGCCGCGCTCGCCGCCGGAGAGCGTCCCGACCACCTTCTGCTGGTCGGTCCCCTTGAAGTTGAACCGGCCGATGTACGCCCGGCTCGGCATCTCGAACCGTCCGACCTGGATCTGGTCGCGGCCGCCGGAGATCTCGTCGAACACGGTCTTCTCGCTCGAGAGGTTCTCGCGGCTCTGGTCCACGAAGGCGAGCTTCACCGACTTGCCGACGGTGACCTCGCCGGCGTCGGGCCGCTCGTCGCCCGTGATGAGCTTGAAGAGGGTGGACTTGCCGGCGCCGTTCGGGCCGATGACGCCGACGATGGCGCCCGGCGGGACGATGAACGAGAGGTCGTCGATCAGGAGCCGGTCGCCGAAGCCCTTGCTGACGCCCTCGAACCTGATCACCTGGTCCCCGAGCCGCTCCGCGACCGGGATGAAGATCTCCCGCGTCTCGTTCCGCCGCTGGTACTCGACCGAGGACAGCTCCTCGAACCGGGAGAGGCGCGCCTTGCTCTTCGCCTGACGGGCCTTCGGGCTCTGGCGGACCCACTCGAGCTCGAGCTTCATCGCCTTGACGCGGGCGCTCTCCTGCTTCGCCTCGAGCTCGAGCCGCTGCTCCTTCTGGTCGAGCCAGGACGAGTAGTTCCCCTTCCACGGGATCCCGCGGCCGCGGTCGAGCTCGAGGATCCACTCGGCGGCGTTGTCGAGGAAGTAGCGGTCGTGGGTGACCGCGACGACCGTGCCGGGGAAGCGGGTGAGGAACTGCTCGAGCCACTCGACCGACTCCGCGTCGAGGTGGTTCGTCGGCTCGTCGAGCAGCAGCATGTCCGGCTTGGAGAGGAGGAGCTTGCAGAGCGCGACGCGGCGCTTCTCGCCGCCCGAGAGGTGCTCGATCACCGCGTCCCAGGGCGGGAGGCGCAGGGCGTCGGCGGCGATCTCGAGCGCGGTGCCGGTGTCCGCCCCGGCGTTCGCGATGATCGCCTCGAGCCGGGCCTGCTCCTCCGCGAGCTTCTCCATGTCGGCGTCGGGCTCGGCGTACGCGGCGTAGACCGCCTCGAGCCGGCGCTGGGCGTCCGCCACCTCGCCCATCGCCGACTCGACCTCCTCGCGGACGGTCCGGCGCCCCTCGAGCTTCGGCTCCTGGGGCAGGTAGCCGATCCGGATGCCCGCCTGGCGCTGCAGCTCCCCCTCGAACTCCTCGTCCACGCCGGCCATGATCCGCAGCACGGTGGACTTGCCGGCGCCGTTCAGGCCGAGGAGGCCGATCTTGGCGCCCTGGAAGAAGGAGAGGGAGATGTCCTTGATGATCTGCCGCTTGGGCGGGACGACCTTGCTCACGCGGAGCATCGACATCACGTACTGGGGCATGGCGCTCGAGGTGGGGTTGGAGTGAGGGGCGGGAGCCTACCCGAAAACCGGCGCGGCACCGAACATGGCGATCGCGCGCGCGCCACGCCCGCCGCGCCGGGTGTACGCTCGGCCCCCCGCATGCCGCCGCCGTGCCGCTTCGACGCCGCCTACTTCCGCCGCTACTACGAGGGGGCCGGCCGCACCCACTCGCCGCGTGAGATCGCGCGGCTCGCGAGCGGCGTCTACGGCCTCGGCGCCTGGCTCGGCGTGGAGCTCGCCTCGGTCCTC
Organism: Anaeromyxobacter oryzisoli; assembly: GCF_022690765.1. Lineage (GTDB taxonomy): Bacteria > Myxococcota > Myxococcia > Myxococcales > Anaeromyxobacteraceae > Anaeromyxobacter > Anaeromyxobacter oryzisoli. The sequence continues at coordinate 17,582 of NZ_JALCZA010000025.1, forward strand.
GACGTCGGGGCCGGGACCGGGATCTGGCGCGGCTGGTTCCGGCGCCACCGGCCCGGCGTGCGCTACCGCTCGATCGACGTGTCGCCGTACGCGTGCGCGCGCTACGGGCACGAGCGGCGCGACATCTCCCGGTGGCGGGCGCGCGAGCGCTTCGATCTGGTGATCTGCCACAGCGTGCTCCAGTACCTCGACGCCGCCGCCGCCGAGCGCGCCCTCGCCAACATCGGCGCGATGTGCCGCGGGCTGCTCTACCTCGAGGCCGTCACCCGGGCCGACGTCGCGATCCTGGATCTCGAGAAGACCGACACGATCATGCACCTCCGCTCGGGCGCCTGGTACCGCGCCCGGCTCGCGAAGGACTTCGTCCAGGTCGGCGCCGGGCTCTGGGCGGCGCGCCGGAGCGGGATCCGGCTCTACGAGCTGGAGGGGCCGGGCCCGGTCCCCTCGAGCTCCCTGAGGCGCCGGGTGAGCTCCTTCTCCCGCAGGTAACGCTTCGTCACCTCGCGGATGATCGCGACGGGGCCGAGGATCTCGCCGGCGGGCCCCTTCAGCATCTGGATGGTGAACTCGATGGAGATCGTCCGGCCGTCCTTCGTCGTCGCGGGGACGGCGAGCAGGTCCCCCGCCCCGTACCGCGAGACGCCCGTCTCCATCGTCCGCGAGTAGCCGGCCCAGTGGCGCGCCCGCAGGCGCTCCGGGATGATGAGCTCCATCGAGCGGCCGATCGCCTCCTCGGCGGTGAAGCCGAAGATCGACCGGGCGCCCGCGTTCCACAGCCGGATGATCCCCTCGCGATCCCCCAAGATGATCGCGTCCGGACTGCCTTCGACGATCTGCCGGTAGAGCGGCTCGAGGTCCATGGGGCGATCCGATGCGAGAGGCCGGCCAGCGGACGACCCGCGACGATCCGCGAGATTCCGCGTGCGGCCTGCCGCCGGGCACCGAGCCGTGGGTGCCCCGCCCCCGAAGATCCGATGAGCCGGCGAGCGTGCCGCCACGAACACGCGCCGGGAAGCACGAGCGCGGCCGCCTCGCCCGGGATGGCGGACGGCCGCGCTGGGGGCCACCCCTCGCGGGGGCGTGCTCCCCGCCGGGACGGCGGGCGCCGCTAGCGCTTGCCCATCACCGGGTTCGAGTCCGGGTGGCAGGTCACGCAGTTCGTGACGCCGAGGCTGTTCGTGAGCCGGACCTGGTCGGGCGTGGGCGGCGGCGGCGGATCGATGTGGCAGTGGACGCACTCGGCGTAGAGCTCGGGCGGCGGTCCGTAGATCGGCACGTACCGCTGCCCGGGCACCAGCCGGTTCAGGATGATCGCCGCCATCTTCCCCACGTCGCCGGTGATCTTCCCGCAGCGGGTCTTCCGGTCGGTGGACGACGACAGCTTGCCGGAGGCCTTGCACCAGCTCGACACCGAGACGTGACAGAGGGGCGAGGCGGACACGCTCTGCGCCTGGTTCGGATAGCGGCGCTTCGGGTCGAGGTAGTCCATCTCGCGCGAGGGCAGCGCCGCCTCCTGGTACCAGCGCAGGAGGTCCCCGCCCATCTCGACCTCGTAGGCGGGGGAGGCGAGGGCGAAGATCGGCAGGGCGCCGGCGAGCGCGCCGCAGAGCGTCCCCGTCTCGACGCAGCCGGTCTTGCCCCACTTGAACATCTCGAGCGGCAGCATCTCCCAGGGCGAGCCCGGGCCGAGGCCGCGCTTGATCTCGCCGAGGAGCGCCCCCGCGACGCCGTAGGCGCAGCCGTAGTTGGTGCTCCGGTACGGGTCGTTCGTCCAGTAGCCGAAGTAGCCGGCGTCACGGACGGCGTCCGGGTTCAGCACCGGGATCGGCCACGCGCCAGCGGGCGGCGTCACCGCCTGGGCCCGCGCCGGCGCCCCGAGCGCCGCGGCGACCGACCCCGCCGCCATCGCGCCGCCCGCGCCGCTGAGGAAGGCCCGCCTGGAGAGACCTGCGTTCGGCTGCTTGGACATGGCTACCTCCGGAGAAGCTCGCGCGTTCCGCGAAGTCAGACGACCGTGACGTGCACGGCGCAGCCCATGCACGGATCGAAGGAGTGGATCACCCGGTAGAGCTCGACGGGCTGGCTCCGGTCGGCGATCTGCACGCCGACCAGGGCCTGCTCGATGGGGCCCGGCGCCTCGCGATCGTCGCGTGGCGAGGCGTTCCAGGAGGTGGGGGTGATGATGCGGTAGCCCGTGACCTTGCCGCCGGCGTACTCGACCCAGTGCGCGAGCGCCCCGCGCGGCGCCTCCGAGAGGGCGTAGCCGCTCCCCGAGGTCGGCATCGCCGTCACCGGCCGGTAGCCGCTCCCGTCGAGCGCGAGCCCGCCGAGCCACTCCCGCATCGCGACGGCGACCTTCTCGGTCTCGTACGCCTTCGCGAGGAGCCGATCCATCACCGACAGGCCGCCGCGGTAGTTGCCGCTGATCACCATCCGGGCGAGCGGGCCGACCTGGTAGACCTGGCCGTCGAGCCGCGGCGCCTTCACCCAGGAGTACGCGCCGGGCTTGTCCAGGCTCGGCGCCGCGCCCGCGCGCCCGGCCCGGCCCTGCCCGCCGCCGTAGTAGGAGTGCTTCACCGACTCGCCGATCGCGGCGACGTCCGCGCCCGTGAGGGGGAAGACGTGCCGCTCCGCGCCGCGGTCCGCCACCGGGGAGCGGCCGCGCCCCGTGTACTTCCCCGCCTCGAAGAGCTGGCCGCCGGCGCCGTCCGGGAAGGCGCCGAAGGAGAGCAGGCTCGGCGGGCCTCCGCCGATCTCGAAGTACTCCGGGTAGACCTGCGCGACGCGCATCACGTCGGGGATGTAGACGTCCTCGACGAAGGGGATGAGCTCGTCGAGGTACCGCCCGAACTCGGCCACGTTCTCGGCGGTCGGCTGCTGCGTGACCCCGCCGGGCGCGTAGGTCATGACGTGCGGCAGCTTCCCCGCGAAGAGCGCGCCCATCTCCTGGGCCATCTTCCGCATCTCGAGGGCGACGACGTAGTGGTCGGCGAAGACGTCGGCGTCCGCCTGGGAGAAGCGCTGGTCCACGGCGAACGCCGGCGTGAACGGCGGCATCGACGGTCCGTGCACGTAGTCGAGGAGCGCGAGGTGGTAGAAGTGGAGGAGGTGGTCGGAGACGAGCCCCGCCCCCTGCACGAGGTTGCGCAGGAGCACGGCGTTCCCCGAGACCTCCACCCCGAACGCCCGCTCGACCGCCTCGACCGCGGTGCGCGCGTGGGGGATGGGGCAGACCCCGCAGATCCGCTGCGTGAGGTGGATCGCGTCCCGGGGATCGCGGCCGAGCATGATGCTCTCGAAGCCGCGGAACATCGTGCCGGACGCCCACGCGGCGATCACCCTCCCCGTGTCGCTGACGTCCACCTGCAGGCTGAGGTGCCCCTCGACCCGCGTCACCGGCGCAACCGTGATCCGCTTCGACATGGTCGTGACCCTCGTCGCGCTAGGTGTAGCTGCCGGTCGGCGTCAGCGGCGACACCGGAAAGTCCGGCATCGCGCAGCCGATGCAGGGGTGACCGGCGGCCGCGCACCAGTTCCGGCCGTTGTTCCACTTGTGCCGCGGGCACATCGCGGTGGTCACCTTCCCGCGGCAGCCGAGGTCGAGCAGGCACCCGGGCTCGCCGAACGCCGTCGCCTTCGGGAGGTGCTTGCGCGGGCAGGTGAAGTGGACGGTGTGCGGGAAGCAGGTGGCGGGCCGGCCGTCGGCGTCGAGCTTGTACGCGCCCCCGGCGAGCACCCCGATGACGACCTGGAAGAGCTGCTCCGGCGGCGCGGGGCAGCCCGGGACGTTGATCACGGGCCGCGCGAGCCTCCCGGCGAGGACGTCGCCGAGCGGGCGAACGCCGGTGGGGTTCGCGCCCGCCCCCGCGACGCCCTTGTACGACGCGCAGGTGCCGAGCGCGATGACGCGGGCGGCCCGCGGGCCGAGGTCGTTCACCGCGTCGAGCAGGGTGATCGGCACGCCGCCGCGCTCGCCGATGACGCAGTAGCGCCCGCCCGCGGCGGTGGGGACGCCGCCCTCGACGACGAGGATGAACCTCCCCTGGTTCGCCCGCGCCGCGTCGTCCATCGTCCGGATCGCGAGCTCCGCGCCGGCCGCCATGACGAGGCTGTCGTACTTCGTCGAGACGTGGTTCACGACGAGGTCGCCGAAGGTCGTGGGCGTCACCGCGTTCAGGGCGGCGATGGAGCACCCCGAGCAGCTCGACCCGTGCAGCCAGATGAGCGGCGGCGAGGACTCCGCCGCGAGGGCCTGGTTCAGCCGGGAGAGGCCGAGCTCCGAGAGCCCCAGCGCCGCCGCGGACCGGCCGGTCCACTTCAGGAAGTCGCGCCTCGTGAACATGCGGTCCCTCTCCTTCCGCTGCACGCACGGCTTTGACGAGTCGAAGCGTAGGACCGCCCTCGCGCGCGCGTCGATGTGTGTCTATCGGGCCCATGTCGTCGTTTACCTACCGTCAATGCCGTGATCCGGTTCACCGAATCGGGTTTGACGATGCGGAAACCCGTGCCGTGGCGAGGGAATACCGCCGCGCCGGACCGGCGCGCCCCCCGGCGGGTGCCGGCGGCCCCGTGAGACGATAGACCGCGGGTCGCAGATCAATCCTGGCGCGGGTGAACTAGAGCGATTGATCGCGCGCAGCGCATCGTGGCGCCCGCACGTGCCACAACCTTCGAGGCCTTCCATCCAAGCAAGGAGTGTCGCGATGGCCGTGAAGAGGATCCTCGCCGCGCTGGTGCTGCTGCTCCTCGGAGCCGCCGCCCCCGCAGGCGCCCAGGAGATCAAGCTCGGCGTGCTGCCCCGCCTCTCCGCCACGGAGCTCAACGTCATGTTCCGGCCGCTCGCCGACCACCTCGGCCGCGCGACCGGCCGGAAGGTCACGCTCGTCATCGCCAGGGACTTCGACACGTTCCAGAAGCAGGTGCGGGACGGCGAGCTCGACCTCGCGTTCGCGAACCCGCTCGTCTACGCGCAGCTCAAGAAGGAGCGCGACCTCGTGCCGCTCGGCCTCGGGGCGGAGAAGAAGGGCGGCACGAAGTTCCGCGGCGTGATCATCGTCCGGAAGGACAGCGGCTTCTCCAGCGTCGCCGCGCTCCGGGGGAAGCGGCTCATCTTCGTCGACGCCGACTCGCTCGGCGGCTACATCTCGCAGGCGCTCCTCCTGAAGAAGCAGGGGCTCGACCTGAAGCGCGACTTCGTGCTGCTCCCGTTCGCGAAGAAGCACGACAACGTGACGATGGCCGTCTTCAACCGGGCCGCCGACGCGGGCGGGATCCGGGAGGACGACCTCGAGAAGATGAAGGGGAAGATCGACCTCGGGCAGATCAAGGTCCTCGCCTACACCGACTCGTACCCCAACTGGCCGCTGTTCTCGACGCCGCGCCTCCGTGCCGCGGATCGCGAGACCGTGCGCGCGGCGCTCCTCGCGCTGCGGCCGGGCGATCCGGTGCTCCAGGCCGCGAAGCTCACGGTGTTCGCGCCGGTGAGCGACAAGGACTACGACGCGCTCCGCGAGGCGGCGCGCACGGTCGGAGCGCTCTAGGGCGAGCGAGCGCCGGCGACGTCGACGACGCCGAGGAGGTCCCATGCGAAAGCTGATGCGGAGGTGGCGACTCGGGACGAAGGTGACCGCGGGGGTGATCCTCGTGCTCGCCCTCGTCTTCGCGGCGGTGATCGGGATGATCTCCGCGAGCGAGCGCTCCGTCTTCGAGCAGCAGCTCTCGAGCAAGGGCGAGAACCTCGCGCGCCTCGTCGCCAGCATCTCCCTCGACCCGATCCTCTCCTACAACTTCGACTACCTCGAGACCTACGCGAAGGAGATCGGCAAGGACCCCGACGCCGCCTACGTCGTGGTGCTCGACCAGGCCGGCAACCCCCTCACCCACGCCTACGAGGAGCCGAAGGACAAGGCGGGGATCATGGCGTTCTCGGCCGACGTGAAGCAGGGCGACGAGGTGCGCGGCTCGGTGCGGCTCGGCCTGCGCACCGCCGCCATCGAGGCGGGCATCCGCCGCTCGCGGATGCTCGTGAGCGGCCTCGGGGTCGGGGCCCTCGTGCTCGTCGCCGCCCTGATCCTGCTGCTCTTCCGCGCCATCGTGCTCGGGGGCGTGGAGAGGCTGCGCGGGAGCCTCGCGCGCGTCGCGGACGGCGACATCGGGATCGAGGTCGACACCGACGGCGCGGACGAGGTGGCCCTCGTGAACCAGTCCCTCGACGAGACGGTGGAGCGGCTCCGCGTCGTGGTCGGCGAGGTGAAGACGGCCGCGGACGCGGTCTCAGTCGCGAGCCAGGCGATGGCGTCGAGCACCGTCCAGATGAGCCAGGGCGCCGCCGAGCAGGCCTCCTCGTCGGAGGAGGCGTCCACCTCGATCGAGGAGATGACGAGCACGATCCGGCAGACCGCGGAGAACGCCGGGCAGACGGAGCGGATCGCGACCCGGACCGCCGACGACGCCCGCGAGGGCGGCCGGGTGGTCGCGGAGACCGCGGCGGCGATGCGCGCGATCGCCGAGCGGATCACCATCATCGACGAGATCGCCTACCAGACGAACCTGCTCGCCCTGAACGCCAGCATCGAGGCGGCGCGCGCGGGCCAGCACGGGCGCGGGTTCGCGGTGGTCGCGGCGGAGGTGAGGAAGCTCGCCGAGCGCAGCCAGGTCGCCTCGAAGGAGATCGGCGATCTCTCCAGGACGAGCGTCCAGCTCGCCGAGCGCGCGGGCGCGGTCCTGGAGAGGATCGTGCCGGACATCCAGCACACCGCGACGCTGGTCGGCGAGATCACCGCCGCCACGCGCCAGCAGAGCACCGGGACCGAGCAGCTCGGCCGCGCGATCCAGCAGCTCGATCGCGTCACCCAGCAGAACGCCGCGTCCGCGGAGGAGCTCTCGGCGACGGCGGAGGAGCTGGCCGCCCAGTCGCGGTCGCTCCAGAGCAGCGTCGCCTTCTTCCACGGCGCGGAGCTGCTGGCCGAGCCTCCACGCGCGCCGCGCGACGGCGCGCCCGCGGCCCGGGCGGGCTGACGTCGCGCCGGCCGGCCCGGTCCCCCGCCGCTCGACGACTACGTGAGGAAGCACTCCCGCGCGAAGGCGTCCCAGCGATCGCCGGCGAGGGCGCGGGCGAGGCCGCGCACGGGCGTGCCGCCGTCCTGCAGCACCTGCCCCAGCTCCGGGCTCAGGCGGCGCGCGAGGAGCTCCTCGGCGTCCTCGAGCAGCCGCCGGGCCGGCGCGTCCGCGTGGAGCTGGCGGAGGTTCGCGGCGAGCCGCGGCGCCTTCACCTTGAAGAGCCAGCCGGCGCCGTACGGGTCGTCGAGCGCGTCGCCGTTGGTCCGCGCGCGAGGGTTCACCGCCACGACGGTCCCGTCCACGGGCGAGAGGAGCGGGACGTCGCGTTCCTCGTCGCGGAGCTCGATGGCGGGCTCGCCCTGGGCGACCTGGCTCCCCGGGGGCGGGAGCCCGATCGACGCCGGGCCGACGAGCTTGTGGGCGAAGTCGTCGAGCCCCACCGCGACGAGGCCGTCCGGCTCGAGCCTCGCCCAGGTGTGCCCGGGGTGGAGGTGCACGCCCGGCGGGACGTGGAACCAGCCCGCCCCCGCCGGCCGCGACAGGGCGATCGCGCCGGCGGGGACGACGGCGACCGCAGGGGCGACGGCCGCGCGGGCGGGCGCCGCGGCCCGCACGACCGCGGTGGCCGCGCGCCGCCCGCCCTGCACGTAGCGCCAGAACGGGACGAAGAGGAGGAGGTACCCGATGGCCAGGCAGTACTCCATCAGCTTGGCGGGATAGATGGAGAGGAGCTCGTGTTCCATCGCATCCTCCGGGAGCGAGATCGGCGATCCGGCGACTACCGGAAGGCGGCGAGCTCGAACATCGAGAGGACGGCGGCTCCGACGAGGGCCAGCGCGAACGCGAACATCATGGCGTGCTCCTTCCGGCGGCGCGGTGGGTCGCTGCTCGAGCGCTCCGCCAAGCATCCCGATGGCAAGCGGCGCGCCAGATCCTCCCGGCCGTCGTTCGCGAACGGTGAAGGCCGGCCATTTCGCAGGGTTGAAGGGGGCGGGGCGAGCGGTGCGGCGCACCGGGCACGGGCGGCGGAGCGCCGTCGATCGTCGAGTTTCGCAGCGGAGCACGGGCGCCCCCCAGGCGACGCCCAGTCGATCCACGGGGTTGCCGCGCAGGGCGGCGGTGGAGAGGACCGCAACGGCGTGCAGAGTTTCGCGACTGCACGCCGGTCGCACGCGCGAGGGCGACCCCGGAGACGACTGGAGCCCGACCCTCGCGGGCCAGGCTCCGGTCACTTCACGATCGCGAGGCGATCAGATCGCGCGGACGTTCGCCGCCTGCAGGCCCTTCGGGCCGCGGACGACCTCGAACTCGACCTTCTGCCCCTCGGCGAGGCTGCGGAACCCCTCGGCCTGGATCGCGGTGTGGTGGCAGAACACATCCTCACCACCGCCGTCCTGCGTGATGAACCCGAAGCCCTTCGCGTCGTTGAACCACTTCACCGTGCCGCTCGCCATTGATTCTGAACTCGTTTCTCTGTGTGCCGGAGCGCGGCAGAAATGCCGCCTCGGTATCGCCTCGTAGCGAAGCGACCGTATGGTATAGCCGTTTAAGCGACCGCTGTCGAGCGGGATGCCCATATTCCTTTCTCTTTCCTCCACGCCCGCTCTGCCGCCTGGTTCTCCGGGCGCCGCGCGACGATCGCGGTTACGCTGGGGAGTGCCGCCGTCGGGGTGGAGCGGGGGCGATATCGGTCTCCGCGCGGCCTCCCGGGCGCCCGCACGACGAGCGGGCGCTCACGAAAGGAGAGTCGGGCGTGAACGGTGACATCGGCGATCTCAAGAAGCGGCTCCGGGACGCAGAGGCGTTACTCCAGCGCAGCGGCAGCGCCAGCATCGAAAACCTCCCGCTCGCGCAGGCGATCGACCGCACCCGCCGATTGCTGAAGCATGCGTCGCGGGGGCACGCGCCTTCCGCGGAGCTCATGCACGCGATGGAGCGGGTGGACGCGCTGACCGCCGGGTGACGCGGCGATCCCCGCTCGCCTCGTGGTTCGACGCGAGCGGGGATCACCACGATGGATGGATCCGGCCGGGGTGCCTCGCTGTGCACCTCGGCCGGAGGTGGTACCCCGGGCTGCCCACCGCCGCGCGCCGCGTCGGCGTTAACGTCGCGTCCATCCGCGCGCCGCGCCGGACCGCGCGGAGGGGAGGGAGCCCCGATGGAGATCGCCGCCGTCCGCATCGACAAGCCCGACGACGTGAACGTGATCGTCGGCCAGTCGCACTTCATCAAGACGGTCGAGGACCTCCACGAGGCGCTCGCCGCGAGCTCGCCGGCGCTCCGCTTCGGGATCGCGTTCTGCGAGTCGTCCGGGCCGCGCCTCGTCCGGCGCTCGGGGAACGACCAGGCCCTCACCGAGCTCGCCACCCGGAACGCGCAGGCGATCGGCGCCGGCCATTGCTTCGTCGTCCTGCTGCGCGAGGGCTTCCCCGTGAGCGTGCTGAACGCCCTGAAGCTCGTGCCCGAGGTGTGCGCGATCTTCTGTGCGACGGCGAACCCGGTGGAGATCCTCGTCGCGGCGACCGCCGCGGGGCGCGGGATCGTCGGCGTGGTGGACGGCGGCGTGCCGCTCGGCGTCGAGACCGAGCAGGACGTCCAGGACCGCAAGCAGCTCCTCCGCCGGTTCGGCTACAAGCTCTGACTCGCCTTTCGAGTCAGAGGTGATTCCCCGACCGGAATGAGCGAAACCCGAGTCTGAGGTCACTCCTTCGGCCCGCCCCGGCGAGCCGTCGCCGGCGCGGGCGGCCGGTGAGACGATGTCCTCGTGTCCGGCCTCGCGCTCGCGCTCTTCGTCGGGATCGTCGCGTTCCTGGGCATCGCGTCGGGCCTCCTCGCGTGGGAGGGGTTCGCGGCGGCGGGCCGCGTCGCCGCCCCCGCGCAGCGGCGGCGCGCGAGGTTGCGGCTCGGGGTCGGGATCGCCGGCCTCGCGGTGGCGCTCTGGCTCGCGCTCGGGCTGCTCGGCCACGCACACTGACGCGAATCCTTCACGGTGGGCGAGGCGAGGTCGGGGGCGAGGGCGACCGCAGCAATCCTCGAGGAGGAAGCCATGACGCCGCGCACGCTGCTCCCCGTGGTCCTCGCCGTCGTCGGGTCGCTCGGGCTCGCTCCGGCGATCCCTCGCGCGGACGCGCCCGCGCCGGTCGTGACGCGCGAGACGTTCGAGCGCTCGATCGCCGGGGGCGAGTGGCGCACCCTCTCCCCGTACGGTCGCGTCTGGCGCCCCTTGCAGGTCGGTCCCGGCTGGCGCCCGTACCTGTACGGCGAGTGGGTGTGGACCGACGAAGGTTGGCTCTGGGTCACCGACGAGCCGTGGGGGTGGGCCACCTACCACTACGGTCGATGGGTGCTCGATCCGGCGCTGGGCTGGGTCTGGATCCCGGGGCTCGAGTGGGCGCCGGCGTGGGTCGCGTGGCGGTTCGGGGACGGGGTGGTCGGATGGGCCCCGCTCTGGCCGGGGAGCGCGGACTGGTGGATGGACCCGCTCTTCGGGGATCCGGCCATCTGGATCTTCGTGCCGGAGGCCCGCTTCGTCGGCGTCCCCGCTCACCGGGCGGCGTTCCCGCCGGCGCGCGCCCCGACCTTCGTTCGCCGCACGCGCCCTGCACCGCCCGCGCGTCCGGTGCCCGGACGCCCCGTGCCCGGACGCCCCGTGCCCGCGCGCCCGATGCCCGCGCCTCCGTTCGGCGGGCCCCCGCGCGCCGAGGTGGGCCGCGTGACGCCGAGGCCGGTGCCCGAGGTCCGGATCGTCCCCGTGCCCACGCCTGCCGAGGCACAGCGCGCCCCTCGCGGCGGGACCGCGCCCGCGTTCAGGCCCGCGCGGCCGGCTCCGGTTCGCACGCCGGGGGGCGGGCGGGCGGGGGCCCCCCCCCCGCCCCCCGGCCGCCCCGCGCCCGCCCGGCCCCGTCCGGAGACGGAGCAGCGGAGGTGAGAGTCCTCGTCAGGGCCTCGGGCTCGGCCACGACCGGAGCGGCCTCGTGATCAAGATCCTCGTCGGCGTCGTCCTCGGCGTCCTGCTCGTCCCGTTCGCCGCCGCCATCTACCTGTGGTCCGGCTCCTTCGACATGTCGGCGACCCGACCGCCGGGGACGCTCGAAGCGCTCGTCGGGGACACCCTCGTGGCGCGCTCGCTCGAGCGGCGAGCGCCCGCCACGGCGCGGAACCCGCTCGCGCCCGGGCCGGAGACGCTCCGGATCGCGCTCGCGCACTTCCGGGAGGATTGCCTCTTCTGCCACGGCGCCCCGGGCGTCGCGCCCGGGGACGCGGCGAAGGGCCTGAACCCGCGCCCACCGGAGCTCGCGCGCCCGGAGACCCAGCGGGCGGCGGACGGCGAGCTGTTCGAGGTGATCGCCCACGGCGTGCGGATGAGCGGCATGCCGGGCTGGCTCCCGACCCACTCCGAGCGCGACATCTGGGCGCTCGTCGTGTTCGTCCGGCACCTCCCCACCCTCGGCGCCGAGGAGCGGGCGGCCCTCACCACAGGCGAGGCGGAGCGGGGCCGCGCGCCCGGCGCGGAGGCGCGACCCGAGGAGCCGGCGCGAAAGCATCATCACTCACCGTGATCGCGAGGCTGCTCGTCCCGGAGCCGCGCCAGGATGGCGTCGAGCGCCAACGAGTCCTCGCCGTCGGCCGCGACCACCTCCGGCGCGAGGGGCGGCTCGTAGGGCGTCCCCGTCCCCGGGAGCTCCGGCGCCTCGCCGCGCCGGGCGGCGGCGTAGAGCCCCTTCGGATCCCGCAGCGCGCACGTGCGGGGAGGCGTCGCGACGAGCACCTCGAGGAAGCGCGGCGCGATCGCGCGGGCGGCGTCGCGGTGCGCCCGGCGCGGCGCGGTCGCCGGCACGACCGTGACGAGCCCCTGCCCGGCCAGCAGCGCCGCGAGCCGGCCGAGCGCCGCGTAGAAGCGGTCCCGCTCCGCCTCGCCTCGGCCCGCGGGGAGGTCGAGGGCGGCGCGCACCTCGTCGCCGTCGAGCACGGCGCAGGGGACGCGCTCCGCCCGCAGCCTCGCCGCGAGGCGCGCCGCCAGGGTGGACTTGCCCGACGCGGGCAGCCCGGTCACCCACACCACGGCCCCGGAGGTCACCGGAGCGCCGCCTCCGCCAGCGCGGGGTCGAAGGTCTCGGCGTCGAGGGCGCGCTCGGCGAGGCCGAGCAGCGCGTCGCGGGCCGGGCCGCCCAGGCCGGGATAGAAGCGCGGGCAGCACACCACGAGGGCGCGCCACGCGAGGAAGGGCGCGAGATCCTCGAGCACCTCCTCGCCCCCGCCGGCCTGGAGGTAGCTGGAGAAGAGCAGCGACCAGAGCGGCCCGAACCCGCGCGGCCAGCTGCCGGGCGCCTGGACCGCGAAGAACGGGAAGTTCACGGCGAGCGCGGCCAGATCGTCGGCCGGGTCGCCGAGGCAGCCGCGGCTCGCGTCGAGGAGCGTGAACCGGACGCCCCCCCCGAACACGATGTTGAAGGGGTGGAAGTCCCCGTGGACGCGGCGGAGGCGGTCGCCGCGATCGCGGAGCCTCCAGCGCCACTCCAGGCAACGGCGCTCGATCGCCGCGAGGCGAGCGGGCGCGGCGCCGGGCACGTCCGAGGGGTACGCGTCCACGATCCCGAAGATCCCCTCCCCCGAGCCGAGGAGGTCGCGGACCGCGCGCCGCCACGCCACCGCGTCCGATCGCGGCTCGCGGTGGAGCCGCGCGAGCCAGCCCGCCAGCGCCTCGCATCTCGCCAGGTCCCCCTGCGTGGCGACGCCGTCCCGCGCGACGCGGCGGAGGTCCTCCGCGTATAGGGTCCCCTCCGCGAAGGTCGTGACGAGGTACGCCTCCCCGACCTCTCGCAGCGACACGAGGCCGTCGGGGCCGATCGCCCCGACGTCCACGGCGCGCACGTGGTCCGGGATCGCGCCCCAGGTGTCGAACGAGAGGAGCAGCTCCGCCCAGCGGTCCGCCCGGCGATCGTGGCCGAACGGATCCGGGAGCGCGGTGCGGAGCACGAACGTCCGCCGCCCCCCGTCCGGCTCCTGCACCTCGATCCGCACCGGCCGGCCGTACCCGAGCTCCTTGTGCGCGACGCCGGCGCCGGAGTCGGGGGCGAGCGGCCGGACCGAGACCAGCCGGCCGCCCGGGACGAGCCGGGCGATCGCCCTCCTGATCGCGTCCTCGCCGGCGCGCTCCATCCCGTCACGATCCGTGGACGGCGAGCGTGGAGTGCGACGCGCGGGGCGGCGGCCCGAAGGTCCCGGCCGGCGCCGGGCGGCCGCGGGCGCCGAGCGCCGCGGCGATCTCGCCCTCGGAGGGGCGGAGCGCCTGCGAGTACCAGTACCCGACCGCGATGAACTCCGGCGGCAGGTCGAGCACCACCAGCTCGTCCACCGCGGCGCGGAGCGCCGGGAGGTGCTTCGCGTCGGCGATGGGCGTCGCGAGGACGAGCCACTCGGGCCGTGCGGAGCGGGCCGCGCTCAGCACCGCGCGCGGGGCGATTCCGCCGTCCACGCCGTCGGCGGCGACGATCACGATGCGCCCCGCGAGGTCGGTGGGCGGCCGGCCGCCGCGGCAGGAGGCGCCGTGCTCCTCCGCCTCGGCTCGGCGACGAGCGAGCAGGTGCTCGAACTGCTCCGGCCCGAGCCCGAGCCGCGCTGCGGCGCGGGGCTCGATCACGCAGGCCCCGCCCTCGGCCACCGCGCCGAGGGACGGCTCCGAGCCCTCGAGCGGCATGAGCTCCGCGGCGCCGAGCACGTCCAGCTCGGCCCCGAGCACCTCGGCGATCTCGACGGCGACGGGGAACCCGCCACACCCCACCGCGAGCACCACCGGCTTGGCGTCCGCCAGGTGCATGAGGCGACGTGCGAGCTGCCGCCCCGCCTCGCTCCGGTTCCGGAATGTCATGACGCACCTCCCGCCGATCGGACCCCGGTTCACCTCGCCCCTGCCCGCCCTCTCGACCGGGGCCCACCGGCACGCCGCTCGCCCCCTCGTCGGGGGCCCCGCGCCCGGGCCGCGCTCGCGACCAGCGCGCGGTGAAACCATCAGCGCACTGCGCTCAGCAAGACCGTGTGCATCGCACGTTCCGTCAGGCCGATGCGCGCGGATCCTCGCGACGGCTCGCGCAGATCACGCTCCCGCGCCCTCCCGGGAGCGGCGCTTCTTGCGCACGGGCGCAGGAGGAAGCGCACCCACTGCGCAGTGACCGGAGGAGGAAGGGATCAGCGCTCCCGGACGGGCCGGTTCAGCTCGCGCCCGCGGCGGGGGCCTCGCCGGCGCCGAGGCAACCGAGCGCCTCGACGTCCGAGACGGGCTCGAACCGCCGGTACCACCAGCTCACTGCGAGGAAGTCCGGCGGCCGCTCGATCGCCACCACCTCGTCGAAGTCGCCGCGCAGCGCCTCCTCGCTCACCGCCGCGATCACCGGCGCGGCGAGGACCAGCCGGCCCGCTCCCCGCCGTCGCGCCGCGAGCGCCGCGGCGCGGGCGGTGGCGCCGGTCGACACGCCGTCGTCCACGAGGATCGCGGTGCTCCCGCCGAGCGGCGGCGGGGCCGCCCCGGCCCGGTACGCGCGGATGCGGCGAGCGAGCTCCGGCGCGGCGCGCGCCACCAGCTCCGCGAGCTCCTCCTCGCCCACGCCCGTCTCCTCCGCGAGGGCGCGGTCCACGAACAGGGCGCCGTCCTCCGCGATCGCGCCGACCGCGAGCTCCGGGGAGCCGGGCACCCCGAGCTTCAACGCGATCACCACGTCGAGCGGCGCCCCGAGCGCGCGGGCGACCTCGCGCGCCACCGGGACCCCACCACGCGTGAGCCCCAGCACGGCCGGGCGCTCCGCGCGGAGGTGCTGGAGCCGGGCGGCGAGCAGGCGCCCGGCGTGCTCCCTGTCGTCGAAGACCATCCGCGCACTCCCTCGCGGTCGTGCGGCCCCTGCGACGACGACCGCGCCCGGCGACCGTGCCACCTCCGCTCGCCAGGCACAACCGGCCCGCATGAGTCCTCCTCGCGGCGTGCCCCGTGGCGAGCCGGACCCGATCAGGGCTGGGGCATCGCGCCGACGCGCGTCCGGAGCAGCTCGAGGACGAGGTCGCGGAAGGCGGTCACCTTCCGGGGGATGTGGCGTGCGGCGGGCATCACCAGGTGCAGCCACCCCGAGCGGCTCTCGTAACGCGGGACCACCCGCACCAGCCGACCCGCCACCACGTCCGCCTCGACCATGAACCCGGGCAGCAGCCCCAGCCCGGCCCCGGCCCGCACCGCGTCGCGCGCGAAGAGGACGTCGTCGCAGACGATCCGGCCGCGGGGCACGACGCCCTCGCCGGCGTGCGGCGCCGTCACCCGGAGCCGCTGCGGGCCGGGACGGAACACCACCCACTCGTGCCCGGCCAGGTCCGCCTCCGAGCGCGGCGTCCCGCGCCGCGCGAGGTACAGCGGCGAGGCGTACACCTGGTTCACGATCGGCGCGACCCGGCGCACGAGCAGCGTCGAGTCCTCGAGCTTCGCGGCGGCCCGGATCGCGACGTCGAACCCTTCGCCCACGAGGTCCACGACGCGGCCGGTGAGGTGCAGGTCCACCGAGACGGACGGGTACCGGGCGGTGTAGCGGGCGACGGCCTCGGCGAGGAAGAGCACGCCGAGATCCACCGGCGCGGTGACCCGCAGCTCGCCCGAGGGCAGCTCCTCGCGCTCGGGCATCTCGCCGAGCGCGGCCTTCACGGACCGGAGCAGGGGCGAGAGCCGGTCGTAGAGCGCGGTGCCGGCCGCCGAGAGCGACACCCGGCGCGTGGTGCGGAAGACGAGCTGGACCCCGAGGTCGGCCTCGAGCCGCGCGATGCCGCGGCTGACCGAGGACTTGGGGAGCCGCAGCTCCTTCGCCGCCGCCGAGAAGCTCGAGGTCCGGGCGACGGCCTCGAAGGTGGTGAGGAGGTTCAGGTCCATCGTTGCACCCTTGGAACGGTGAAGTGCTCATCGTCACATTGCGCCATGACCGCAACACGCGCAAGTTCCCCCCGTCAGCCACGAACACCGCGTCACGCACCGCACCGGGCGCCACGCCACACACGAAGGGAAATCCAATGGCCACCACCAATACCTGGAACATCGACGTCAGCCACTCCGCCATCCACTTCTGGGTCCGCCACATGGTCATCTCCAAGGTCCATGGGCGGTTCGCGAAGTGGTCGGGCGCCATCCAGCTCGACGAGGCGGACCTCACCCGCTCGAGCGTCGAGGTGAAGGTCGACGCGGCCTCCATCGACACGCAGGTCGCCGACCGCGACACGCACCTCAAGTCCCCCGACTTCCTCGACGTCGCGAAGTACCCGGAGCTGACCTACCGCTCGCGGAAGATCGAGAAGGCCGGCGACGGCTACCGGGTGACCGGCGACCTCACGCTCCACGGCGTCACCCGCGAGGTCGTGCTCGACGCCGAGTTCGCCGGCACCGGCAAGGATCCCTGGGGCAACCAGCGCGCCGGCTTCTCCGCCAAGGCCGCCCTCGACCGCCGCGACTTCGGCCTCGTCTGGAACGCCGCGCTCGAGACGGGCGGCGTGCTGGTGGGCGAGAAGGTCGAGATCACCATCGAGCTCGAGGCCGTGAAGGCGGCCGCCGCCGTCGCCGCGTAGTCGCCCCTCACCGCAGCTCCAGCCAGGAAGGATCACCGACCATGAAGAAGCTCATCGCCGTCCTCGCCGCCGCCCTCCCCGCCCTCGCGCTCGCCGCCCCCGCGGCCTGGAACCTCGACCCGTCGCACTCCACCGCGGGCTTCGCGGTGAAGCACCTCGTCATCTCGACGGTGCGGGGCGAGTTCCGCACGTTCTCCGGGATCGTGAAGCTCGACGACGCCGACGTCACGAAGTCCACCGTCGAGGCGACCATCGACGTGAACAGCCTCGACACCCGCGTCGCCGACCGCGACGCGCACCTCAAGTCGCCGGACTTCTTCGACGTCGCGAAGTACCCGACCATCACGTTCCGGTCCACGAAGGTCGCCCGGGCCGGCCGGGGCGCGCTCAAGGTCACCGGCGACCTCAGCATGCACGGCGTCACGAAGCCGGTGACCCTGGACGTCGTGCCCTCGGCCGAGGTGAAGGGCATGTACGGCGAGACCCGCCGCGGCTTCTCGGCGAAGACCCGGATCAACCGGCAGGCCTTCGGCCTCACCTGGAACAAGCTCGTCGAGGCCGGGCCGGCGGTGGGCGACGAGGTGACGATCGACCTCGACCTCGAGGTGGTGAAGGACCAGCCGAAGGCGGCCGCGAAGTAGCGCGCGCCCGCCGTCGAAGCACCACCGGGCCGGCTCCGCTCCGCGGGGCCGGCCTCTTTCGTCCGTCCCGGAGCTGATCGAGATCGGGCCATCCCGCCCGCGTCGACGCGCCGTGGACCGCCCCGTCGCCCCCCGCGCCGCCCGCGGCCCCGGAGGCACCGCGCCGCTCCTCGGAGCGCAGCGCGCGCTCGCTCGGCCGTGAGGCCGGCGCCTCGCCGCCCGCTGTGACTTCCGCGAACGTGCGCAGCTTTTCGTCCGGCGCACCAGCCGACGTGAACGGCGACGTGCGTTCCGGGCAGCGGCGAAGGGTCCGGCCCCCGGCCGGCTCCCTCCCGCGACTCCCGGTGACGAACCGGCCCGCGTACGCGCGGGCCATCGGAGGAGGGGAGCACATGGTGAAGAGGCTTGCAGCGATCATCGCCGGCGCGATGCTGGTCACGAGCGTGTCCGCCCAGACGAGCGGGTCGTCCGGCAGCGCCGGATCGACGCAGCAACCGTCCGACGGCAGCTCGAGCAGCGACAAGGGCGCTCCCTCGGGAAGCCAGACGGGGACGAGCGGTGGCGGGACGATGGGGGGTGGGACCGGGACGGCCGGTGAGACCGGGACGACCGGCACCGAGCCCAGCACCCCCGGCGGCACCGCGGCGCCCGGCGCGACCACCACGGAAGGCGAGAAGACGACGACCACTACGACGAAGAAGAAGACGAAGAAGCACCGCCGCGCCCGCACCCACAAGAAGAAGGCGGCGCCCAAGGCTGAGAAGGGCACGACGGAGGCGCCCTCCGGCGCCGCGCCGTCCGGTGCTGCGCCATCCGGTGCTGCGCCGTCCGGCGGCGAGACCGGCGGTGGGACCGGCGCCGGCGGCGGGACCGGCGCCGGCGGCGGCGCCGAGCAGCCGCCTCGGGGCGGCGGGAAGTAGCGCGGTCGCCGCGCGATCCATCGGCTCGGCGGGGGGATCCTCTCCGCCGGCCGATGGGTGCGCCCCGAGTGATCGCCCGCCCGTCCCGTTCGAGGGGCGCGGCTTGGCTGTGTCCGTTCTTCGCGAACCCGAACGCGAACCCGAACGCGAACCCGAACCCGGCTTCTTCGTGGCCCGTCACCGCGTTCCCGTGTCCCGTTGGCCCTGTGTTCCGGGCACGTGGGGCCGGGCCACGGGACCTGGGCATGGGCGCACGGGCACGGGCACGGGCAGGGATGACGGGTTGGCGTGCGGGTTCGGGTGCGGGTCTACCCCGGCGCGCGCCGCTCCATCTCGGGAAGAACTTCGACGTCTACACAAGCAAGCGCGCCTGTCCTCCCCGACCGTCACGTGACACGTGATTGATCCGGTGGTCAGGCGTCCGGCCCGAGCACGGCCAGCGCTTTGCCATCGGGACCCAGCCCGAGCTCCCATCGGAGCGCGTCCGGCGCCCGTCCGCGGACCCGGATCCACCCACGGTGGATGGCGTGCAGATGGTGCGCGGCGCAGAGGGCGATCCCGTTCTCCTCGGAGTCGTCGCCCCCGTGGGAGCGGAAGCACACATGGTGCACGTGCGCGGCGGGACGGCTGCACCCGGGGACCTGGCACCGGCCCCGATCGCGCGCGAGGACCTTTCGCTGCCGCGCCGGTCGCGAGCGCTCCTGGTGCTTCACAAACTCGGTCCACGTCTCGATGAAGTGCTCCGCGATGAGGACGACACACTCCTCCGGCGTGAGCCAGTGCCCTGCGGCGGCCCGAGCCGCGCGGAGGGAGGCGTCGATGAGGAGGGCCACCCGGCGCGGCACGCGGAGGATCAGCCAGGCGCGCGCACACATCTGCGCGGGGAAGGGGTCCGTTGGCTTGTTCGGGGTGCCCGTCGCCGCCCCGGAATCGTCGGTCCGATCCGACGGCGCACACATCTGCGTTGCCTTCGCCCCGAAGTCGTCGGTCCTCCCTGACGCCGCACACATCTGCGCGGGCTCCTCCGCGGAGTCGTCGGTCCGCCTCGACGGCGCACACATCTGCGCCGCGGCCCGCGCCTCGAAATCTGCCCGAGCGGCGAGCTCGTCCTCGAGCTCACGCCGGAACGCGATGCAGGTCGAGGCCTCGGCGTGGGCGATCAGCGCCTGGACGGTATCCTCGTCCGTGCTCGCTCCCGCGGCGCGGGCGACGAGCCGCGCCTGCTCGTAGCTGACCCTCCCCTCCCGGAGCGCCTGCCGGAGCGTCGGGAGCGCATAGAGCCGGCGCTCCAACGCGGCTCGCTGCGCCACGGTCCGCTCCGCCATGCCCAACCGCTCGGCGCAGTAGTGGCCGAAGGTGGCGAAGCCCATGTCGCGCCAGAGCCCGACATTCAGGACCAGCATGGTGAGGTGGCCGACCAGTTCGTCCCAGCGCTCGCGCATCGACGCAAGCTGACGGAGCTGGTCGTCGAGCCGCTCCGCGGGATCCCAGCCAGGCGCGCCGTCCGTGTCGTTCAAAGCCGCGTCCTCCAGGGCGGCGTCATCCAGGCCGGCGCCGTCCGTCACGGCGCCGAGCAATGGGGCCGCCACCGGCTCGACCTTGTCGAGCGCCGCCCAGCACGCCGTCTCCTCCTCGAGCGCCTCCCGCGCGGCGTCGAGCCACTCCGCCCGCGACTCCTCGGCGCTCCGCTCCTCCGCCTCCTCGTCCGCGTCCACCGGGTGCGCGCCGAGGTACTCCTGGCAGATCACCTCGAGCCGCTGCCACCGCGGCGAGGTCGCCTTGAGGAGCTTCCCCGCCAGGGCAAGGGCCTCGTCGAGCCGGGCCCGCGTCTCCGGTCCGAGAAGGAGGTCCACCCGGTCGAAACGCTCCTCCTCGAGCTCCACGCCGCCTGCCGCATCAATCGCACCACTCGCACCACTCGCGGTAATCGCAACGCCCGTACCGTTCGCGCTCTCCGCGCGCTTCCGGTCGGCCGCCCGGACCGCCACCTCGAGCGCCCGCGCCGTCGCGCTCCGCGCCCGCTCGACCCACACCGCCTCCGCGTCGCCCCGCGCCACCCGGAGGATGATCGTCGCCTTGCGCGCGCTCACCTCACCCGAGCGCACCGCCTCTCGGAGCCGCGGTCGCTCGCGCAGCGCCCGCGCGAGCTGGACCATCACCTGCGCGGTACGGCCAGCGATCCCGAGCCGCTCGCGGGCGTAGTCGGCGATCCCCGAGTACCCGAGCCGCAGCGTCCGGTCCCCCTGCGCCAGGGCCAGGAGCCCCTCGCCGAGCGCGATGTCCAGCGCGCCTCGCCCCCGCGCCACCCGGGCGAGGAGCCCGTCCACCAGCAGCGCCGCCTCCTCGCGGAGCACGTGCGGCCGCTCGTGCGGCATCGGCGGCTCGAGCTGCCACGCCGCGCGCGCGAGCGCCTCCGACGGCGGCGCGGCGGAGGTGACGAGCGGGCTGGAGCCGACGTTGCACATCGTCCAGAAGATTGCACGCGGGTCTGACAGTCGGCGCTATCCAGGATTGCGTCATTCGGTGTCGTCCGGTGCGGCTAATTGGCACAGATCCGCCTTTCGGGGGCGTCACCTCGAAGTGGCCACGGCCGAAGTGGCTCCCGCCAATCCGAAGCCACGGGGGCGTCGAGAGCGACAGTCACTGCACCTCGACATCGCGGTCGCGCTCGACGTGACCACGATCCGTGTGGACCACCGCACTCTGGCGACACCTTCGATTTACGTACAGAGGGCGGGACTTGCCCGGCGGCATGAGCGGGCGCATGTCAGACACCCCAGGTAACGCTCGATCCCCGGATGCCGCGCCCCCGACGCCCCGCCTCCCGCAGACCGGCGCTCCGCGCCCGCCGCCCCGCGCCGAGCACCGTGGGGCGGGCGAAGCCGGTGGTCCTGCGGGGCCGGCCGCGCGCGCGGCGCTGGGAGGACGACCTCGTCTCGCTGCACCACGGCGACGCCCTCGACCTCTACGCCTCGTGGCCCGCGCCGGCGGCGATCGTCTCGGACGGTGCGTACGGCGTGCTCGGCTTCGACGGCGACACCTCCGATCACCTCGACGTCCCGGCCTGGTACGAGCCGCACGCGGCGGCCTGGGCGCGCGCGGCGACCCCGGCGACCACCCTCTGGTTCTGGAACTCGGAGATCGGCTGGGCCGCGGCGCACCCGGTGCTCGAGCGCCACGGCTGGCGCTACGTCGCGTGCAACGTCTGGAACAAGGGGCGCGGCCACGTGGCGGGGAACGTGAACACCGGCTCGATCCGCCGCTTCCCGGTGGTCACCGAGGTCTGCGTGCAGTACGTCCGCGCGCCGGTGGCGCCGGACGGCGCGCCGCTCAAGGCGTGGCTCCTCTCCGAGTGGCGGCGCACCGGGCTCCCGCTCCGCGAGGCGAACGCCGCGTGCGGGGTGAAGGACGCGGCGGTCCGCAAGTACCTCGACCAGTCGCACCTCTGGTACTTCCCGCCGCCCGAGGCGATGGCCCGGCTCGCGGCGCACGCGAACGCGCACGGCCGGCCCGAGGGGCGCCCCTACTTCGCCCTCGACGGCGCGCCGGCGACGGCCGAGGCGTGGGCGGCGATGCGGGCGAGGTTCCGCTGCCCGTTCGGCGTCACGAACGTCTGGGATCGCGCCCCGGTCGCCGGCCCCGAGCGCGTCCGCGCTCCGGGCGGCCGGGCGGTCCACCTGAACCAGAAGCCGCTCGACCTCCTGGAGCGGATCATCCAGGCCTCGACGGACCCGGGCGAGGTGGTGTGGGAGCCCTTCGGCGGCCTCTTCACCGCCGCGCTCGCCGCGCGCCGCCTCGGCCGCCGCGCGTTCGCCGCGGAGCTCGACCCGACCTACTTCCGGTTCGGCGTGGCGCGGGCGGCGGGCACGCCGCTCCGCTCGCGTGGAGGATAGCGCGCGCGCCGCTCCGGGGCATCCGAGGGGCGACGGCGCCCAACGCCGTCTGGCCTACTCGACCAACTTTCGCAGCTCCATGAGCCGCCGGAAAACGTCGTACCGGACCACCGCGGCGGAGGCGAACGCGACGCTGCCCTGGAGCCACTCCCGCGACCCGTCACCGCGCCGGTCCAGGGCGTCGAGGACGTTCGCCGACGCGACCAGCGGCGCGATCCCGTCGAAGACCCACCGCTGGGGGCCGGCGCGACGATGGCGCGCCAGGGCCTCCTCCGCGGCGGTCCAGGCGGCGTCGCCGGAGAGCCGCCCTGCATCCAGCTCGGCGGCGATGTCGGCGGCGATGGCGTTCACCGCGATGGCGTAGCGGGTGACGGCGGCGGGGGCGACGGGGGCGGCGTCCGGGAGAGCGTCGGGCATCGCGCCTTCATACCGCGAACGGACCGGCCGCGTCGCAGCCGCGCGCGATCCGGCCGCGCGGCCTCATCGATCGAGCGCGTCCAGGAGGTCGCGCGCGACGGGGAGGTCCGAGCGGGCGCGCAGCGCGTCGAGGGACCCGACGTGGACCACCCGGCCCGCGTCGAGGACGGCGGTGCGTTCGCCGAGCGCCCGCGCCTCGCGCGGATCGTGGGTCACGTAGAGCGCGGTGGCCCCGCGCTCGCCCAGGAGCTCCCGGAACAGCCCGAGCAGCTCCTGCTTCAGGCCGACATCGAGGTTCGACAGCGGCTCGTCGAGGAGCACGGCGCGCGGCTCGACCACGAGCGCCCGCGCGATCGCGACGCGCTGGCGCTCGCCGCCGGAGAGCTCGCCGGGGTGACGGCGCTCCTTCCCGGCGAGCCCGACCCGGCGGAGGATCGACGCGATGCGCGCGTCGCGCTCCGCGCGCGGCACCCTCCTCGCCTCCAGGCCGAACGCGAGGTTGCCGTGGACGGTGAGGTGCGGCCAGAGGGCGAGGTCCTGGAACACCATCGCGATCCCGCGCTCCTCCGGCGGGAGCAGGCTCCGACCGCTGTCGGCGGCCACCACCTCGCCCACGCGCACGGTGCCCGAGCTCGGCGCGAGGAAGCCCGCGACCACCCGCAGGAGCGTGGTCTTCCCGGATCCCGAGCTCCCGAGGACGGAGAGCGTCTCGCCCGGTGCGGCGCGCAGCGAGACGTCGGCGAGCACCGCTCTCCCGTCGCGGGTCACGCTCACGCCGTCGAGCTGGATGGCCGCGCTCATCGCCTCCCCCGGAGCAGGAGCGCGGCGCCGAGCGCGAGGACCGCGGCCGTCATCGCGACCTGCACGCACGACAGCGCCGCGACCACGCCCTCGGGGCCGTTCGCCTCGAGGGTGAAGATCCGGACGGTCAGCGGCTCCTCCCCGGCCGGGTAGAGGAGCACGGCGGTCTCGAGGTCGCGGAGGCAGAACACGATCCCGAGCAGCCACGCGGCGCCGAGCCCGCGCGCGTGGATCGGCACGAGGACGCGGCCGAGGCGGCGCAGGAAGCGCGCGCCGCCTATCGCCGCCGCCTCCTCGTAATGGTCCGACCCTTGCGAGAACGCCACCGCCGCCGCGCGGAGGCCCACCGCGCCGTACCGCGCCGCGAGCGCCAGGACGACGATCGCACTCGTCCCGTACACCGCCTGGAGGGAGGGGCGGTTCCAGGTGGCGACGAGGGCCACCCCCAGCACGGTCGCGGGCGTCACGAAGGCGAGGACGGCCAGCGCGTCCAGCCCCAAGCCGCCGCGCCGGCGACGCGCCGCGGCGTGGCCGATGACGACGGCGAGCAGCAGGATGAGCGTCCCGGCGAGGAACGCGTCGAGCAGGCTGTTCCACGCGCTCGCCCCGATCCACCTCGGCAGCTCCGAGAACCCGCGGCCCCGCCCGGCGCGGATCGCGAGCGCCGCGAGGGGGAGGAGCGGCAGGAGCGCGGCGGCCGCGGCGAAGGCGGTCGCGGCCGGGCGCCAGCGTCCGAGGCGCAGGTCGGGCACCTCGCGGCTGCGGAGGCCGAGCACCCCGAACGCGCGCCGGCCCGCCGCGCGCCGCTCGAAGACGAGCAGCCCCACCGCGACCACGAACAGCGGCAGCGCCAGGGCGAACGCCTCGCCCGGCGCGTAGTCGACCCCGCCGAGCCGGGAGAACACCATGGCGGGATAGACGCCGACCCGGAGGAACATGGGGACGCCGAGCTCGGAGAGGGCGAGCGAGAAGACGACCAGGGCGGCGAGGGCGACGGCGGGACGGACGAGCGGAAGGAGGATCCGCACCGAGACGCGCCATGGGCCGGCGACGAGCAGCGCCGCCTCCTCGAGCGACGGGTCGACGGCTCGGAGCCCCACGACCACGAGGGAGGTGACCACCGGCGCGAGCGCGAGCGCGAGGACGAGGACGACGCCCGTCGGGGAGAACAGGAGGCGCGCGCCGAGCGCGGAGCCGGCGAGCCCGCCGCGGCCGAGGAGGTGGAACCAGCCCAGGGCGATCAGGAACGGCGGCAAGGACAGCGGGAAGGCGTGGAGCCAGAGGGCGAGCCTCCGGAGCGGCACGTCCGTCCGGCCGAGCAGGACGCCGAGCGGCAAACCGATCGCGAGCGCCGCGACGGTCACTGCCGCGGCGATCCCCAGCGACGCGAGCAGCAGGGACCACGTTCGCGGGGCAGACAGCGTTCGCGCGGCGTGGACGAGCGCCTCGCCCCGCGCGAGCTGGCCGCCGAGGGACACGAGCGGCACGAGCACCAGCCCGACCAGGACGCCGCCGGCCACGGCGAGGAGCAGCGGCTCCTCCCTGCGCCGGAGCCTCATCGTCACAACCCAGCCCATTCCCGGAGCCATGGCTGGAGCCGCTCCATCGTGTCCGCGACCCTGGAGTAGTCCACCGGCATTGCCCTGAGCTCGCTCGCCCGCTTGCCGCCGAGCGGTGGGTTGACGTCGGCGCGCAGCGGGATGTGCGAGGCGGCGTCGACGAGCTCCTGCTCGGCCGCCGTCGAGAGGAGATGGTCGACGAGGCGGCGCGCCTCCTCCGGATGCGGCCCCCTGAGCGGCACGACCACGGTGGGCATGAGCAACGTCCCCATCCCGTCCTGGTCGGGGTAGACCACCTCGACGGGCGCGCCCTCCCGGAGCGCCTCCGCCGCGTCATCGGTGTCGGCGAGCCCGAACGCCACCTCGCCGGACGCGACGAGCCGCTTCACCTCGCCGTTCGAGCTCGCGATCCGGCACCCGTTCGCCTTGAGCTGGACGAGGAATGCCTTCAGGGCGTCCTCGCCCCACGCGTTCGCGAGCGCGGCGACGTGCATCGTGGTCGTCCCGAAGAGCGGGTTCGCGATGGCGGTCTGCCCCCTCCACCGCGGGCTCGCGAGCTCGCGGATCGAGCGGGGCCGCTCGTCCGGCTTCACGCGATTCGTGTTCACGAGGAGGAGGCGCGCCCGCGCGGCGCCGCCCGTCCAGCTCCCGTCGGCGGCCTTGAACCCGGGCGGCACGGCCGCGGCGTTCGGCGAGGCGTACGGCCGCACGAGCCCGCGCTTCACCAGGAGGAGCGGGCGGACGGGATCACCCGACCAGAACACGTCGGCCTGCGGGTTCGCCGCCTCCGCGACGATCCGGTTCAGGACGCCGGTGCTCTTCGTCTCCTCGGTGTCGAACACCGCGCGGACCTTCACCCCGCTCCGGCGCTCGAAGTCGCGCAGGATCGGCTCCGTGAAGACCTGGTCGATCGACAGGTACACGACCACCTCTCGCGCGCGGCTCCGGCAGCTCACGGCGGTGGACGCCGCGAGGAGCGCCAGGACCAGGAACGCCATCCGTCGTCGGATCATCTCGGGAACCCCACGCTGAAGCCCCACGTCAAGCCGACCCTCAGCTCGGTCGTGTCCGTGCCGCCCGCGCGGGCCCGCCGGACGGCCGCGTCGAGCGCGAGCCGGTCGGACACGCGCCAGATCGCGCCGAGGAGGCCGGAGACCGTCGTGGGCAGGTCGCGCTCGTGCTCCACGAAGACCTCCGCCACCGGTCGAACCGTCCAGGCGTCGTGCCCTTCGAGGATGACCCCGCCGAACACGCCGGGCTCGTGGGCCCGGGTCCACGCCGCGGCGCCGTTCACGTGGACGGTGAGATCCGGCCAGCGCTGCGACACGATCACCGCCCACTCCGCGCCGACGCCGGGCCCTCCGTTGATGGTCGGGAGGAGGGCGCTCAGCTCGGTCGCGACGCTCGGCCCCCTCTTCTCCTGGAGGCTCCCCTCGCGCAGGACTCCCTTCAGAGAGAGGGCGGTGTCCTCGACGCGCAGCCGCGGCTCCTCGATGTTGCTGCCCAGCTTGACGAAGTGGCGCCCCTCCAGCACCGCCTCCCAGCGATCCGTGAACCCCCAGTTCAGGACGAGGCTCGGCGCGACCAGCGTCCGGTCCGGGCCCTCGACCAGGTACCCGGGCCCGGCCTCGATCTCCACCTCTCCCTTCGCCGCGACGGCTGCGTCCGTCGAGTTGAAGGGGCGATAGGCGCTCGCCGCGAGGGGCCAGGCGGCGACCCCGAGCGCCAGGAGAAAGCCGACGGCGGCGGCCAGGCGCCGCGAGGCTCCAGGTGTCGTCCTCACGCGGATCCTCAGCGGCTCGCCTGCACGGTGAGAGGCAAGGTGAAGCGTGAGATCTCCCGCTGGTCCCCCTTGAACGAGCGATCGTTATACCGGTTCAGATCGTAGACGAGGCTCGCCTCGACGGTGTAGCTCCCGTCGCGGAGCCTCGGCTGCCACGTGAGGACCCGCTCCTCGCCCGCCCGGATGGGCGCCTCGTGCGGCCCCTGCTCGTCCGCCTGCGTCGCGGCGATCCGGTCGGGGAGCTGCGCGTCCGCCTTCACGAAGGCGCGGTCGTCGGGGCGCGCCCCGTACCAGGGCGCGAACATCCACTCGCGCGTCGTGACGACCTTCCCCGCCCGATCGACGACCCGGGTCTGGAGATGGATGGCGCGGCGATTCGAGCCGGTCGGCACCGAGTGCCCGGCGCCGACGTTGATGAGGTGCAGCTCCACGTTCGCGCGCTTCGGCTGCGGCTGGAGCAGGACGAGGGAGAGCGCGCTCCCGAGCCGCTGGCCGGAGTGACCGCCGGTCCAGAGGTGACGGGCGACGGCCCGCACCGGGCTGTCGGCGTCCTCGACGGTCTTCCGCTGGGTCCGCGGCATGTGGCAGTCCTGGCACTGCTGCCGGCCGAGGCCCGGGCCGGCGAAGTCGTCGCGCCACTCGTAGTAGGTCTGGGTCTGCTCGCCGGGGACCCGCTTGCCCTTCGCGTGGCAGAACGCGCACATCTCCGAGCTCGACATCCGCGGGTCGGCCACGGTCTCGTGCGGCGCGCTCACCTGGTGCGGGCCCCTGATCTTCCCCTCGGGCGTGAGGTGGCAGGAGGCGCAGGTGATGCCCTCGGCCTGGGCCTCCGGCCGCGGCTGCGGCTTCACGATCTCGGCGCTGGAGCGCTCGGGGATCGCGAAGGGCTGCGGGAAGTGGCAGACGTTGCACCTCCTCCCCTCCTCCTCGGCCTCCCGGGCGTGGGCGGGCCACGGATCCGTCCCGGCCACCGCGTGGGCGCTCGCCGCGACGGAGGTGCCGGCGGGCATCGTGAGCGTCCGGTCACCCATCGTGCGCAGCTTCACGCCGGGTAGCGCATGTCGCTCCCGAACCCCTCCGCGTACTCGCGGTAGATGGCCTGGTGGCAGGCCCCGCACTCCACGGACGGCGTCGCGGTGCCCTTCGGGAAGTCCCTGGAGGGCGTCGGGGTCGCGGGTGCGGAGGGGGACGCGGCTCGCGCGCCGGTGGCGGCTCCGGTGGAGGTGGGCGCCTGCGCGCCGGCCACCGGAGCGGCGAGCGCGAGCAGCGAGAGCAGCAGCGCGAGAGCCTTCATGGGTGAGCTCTTGGTGATCGAGATGCGAAGCAAAGCCTAGCGAAGCGTGGTCACGGTGAGGGCGTCGAAGGAGGTGACCGAGTCGGCCTTGGTCCAGACGCCCACCTTCCCGGCCTCGCGGAACGTGTCGTCGGTGGCGTCGATGATCGGCTTCCCCTCCCAGATCACCCGGAGTCGATCGCCGCGCGCCTCGAGGGCGAGGGCGTGCCACGTCCCCGAGGCGACCCGTCCGCTCCAGCCCGCGATCTGCCGGCGTCGGCCGTTCACCACGCGGTACAGGTTCACGTTGTCCTCGCGGGCATTGGCCCGGGCCACGTAGTAGTTGTCGGCATCGCGGTAGCGGACGACCACCCCGCAGGCCTGATCCACCTTCCCGGAGACGGGCCTGCAACGGACCTCGGCGCGCACGTCCTTCGGCGCCGGCGCGTCGGCGACCGCCACCGGGAAGCGGTAATCGGTGCCGTCGTCGTCGACCTGGGCGAGCACGTGGTCGCCGGCCGGGGCGGTCGGGTCGGTCACGACGACCCACCTGCCGGGGGGGCCACCGCCCGTCCGACCGAAGGAGAAGCTGGCGGGCGGCGAGCCCACCGCGTCGCCCTGGAAGTCCCATGTCCGGTCCGCGCCCCGCGCCGGCGCCGCGCCCATGAGCGCGAGCCCGGCCACCAGCGCGGCGAGCGTCTTCGAGTGCCTGGTCATCGGTTCCTCCGGTCGGGGCGATCCGCTCCCCGTGCGAGCGCAGGATGGCGCGCCGGCGCCCCCGGCGCTCCTGAAGACTCCCTGACGGCGTCGTCAGGATCCGCTCGCCGCCGCGGCGCTATATCTCCCGGCGTGGCCGGGGAAGCGCGCGCCAGGATCCTGATCGTGGAGGACGAGGCGAAGGTGGCGCGGGCCCTCGCCGCGGGGCTCGCCGCGGAGGGGTTCGAGGCCCGCGTCGCGCCGACCGGGGAGGAGGGCTTCTTCCTCGTCTCGAGCGAGCCGTTCGACGTGGTGCTGCTCGACCTCATGCTCCCGAACCGCGGCGGACTCGAGATCCTCGCCGCGCTCCGCGCGCGCGGCCTCCACACGCCGGTGCTCATCCTCACGGCCCGGGACAGCGTCGAGGATCGGGTCTCGGGCCTCGACGCCGGCGCGGACGACTACCTCGTGAAGCCCTTCGCCTTCCCCGAGCTGCTCGCGCGACTCCGCGCCCTGCTCCGGCGCGGCCGGCTCGACCCCGCGTCGCGGCTGCGGCACGAGGACCTGGAGCTCGATCCCGTGAAGCGGTCCGCCGCCCGCGGCGAGCGGGCGCTCGAGCTCACCGCGAAGGAGTTCGAGCTGCTCGAGTACCTGCTCCGTCACCGCGGGCGCGTCGTCTCCCGCGAGATGCTGGCGCGCGACGTCTGGAAGGTCACCGCGCGCGCCACGCCGCTCGACAACGTGATCGACGTGACGGTCGCGCGCCTGCGCCGGAAGGTGGACGATCCCTTCCCGGCGAAGCTCGTCCACACGATCCGCGGCGTCGGCTTCC
Source organism: Anaeromyxobacter oryzisoli (assembly GCF_022690765.1). Classification (GTDB taxonomy): domain Bacteria; phylum Myxococcota; class Myxococcia; order Myxococcales; family Anaeromyxobacteraceae; genus Anaeromyxobacter; species Anaeromyxobacter oryzisoli. The sequence continues at coordinate 47,041 of NZ_JALCZA010000025.1, forward strand.
TGCTGGGGGCGGAGCCCGGATGACGCTCCGGCCGCGCAGCGTCCGGGCCCGCCTCGCGCTCTGGCACGCGGGGGTCCTCACGCTCCTCGTCTGCGCCTTCTCGGGCGCGGTCTACCTCCTCGTGCGCGGCCAGCTCCTCCGCGATCTGGACGAGCGGCTGGACCGGGATCTCGCGACCATCGAGCGGACCTACCGGCAGGCCGACTACGACCTCGCGGAGGTCGAGACCCGCGCCGGGGTCGAGCTCTTCGAGGTCACCCGCGGCGAGCGCGTCCTCTACCGGACGGCCGGCTGGACCCGGCTCGGGCTCGACCGGGCCGCGACGAGGGCGGCGCCGGCGAGCTGGTCCTCGCCGCGCGGCCCGTGGTACCGGGTCGAGGCGCGCTCTTGGGACGGCGTCCGGATCGCGGTCGCGGCCGACGAGGCGCTCACCCGCGCCGCCCTGGACCGGCTCGGGCTCGTCCTCGCCCTCGGGGTCCCCTGCGCGGCGCTGTTCGCGATGGGCGCCGGGTACCTCCTCGCGGGCCGCGTCCTGGCGCCGGTCGGCGCGATGGCCGAGCACGCTCGGCGCATCACCGCCGAGTCGCTCGACGCGAGGCTGCCCGTCGAGGATCCGCGCGACGAGTTCGGCCAGCTCGCCGGGGTCTTCAACGACACGCTGGCGCGCCTGCACGACGCGTTCGAGCGGCTCCGCCGCTTCACCGCGGACGCGTCGCACGAGCTGCGGACGCCGCTCACCGCCCTGCGGAGCGTGGGCGAGGTGGCGCTCCAGGAGCCGCGCGAGCCGGCGGCCTACCGCGAGGTCGTCGGCAGCATGCTGGAGGAGGTGGAGCGGCTGACCGGGCTCGTCGAGAGCCTGCTGCTCCTCACGCGGGCCGACTCCGGGCGGGTCGCCGCCGCCCGGGAGGCGGTGGACCTCGACGCGCTCGCGACGGGCGCGGTGGACCACCTGCGCGTCCTCGCGGAGGAGAAGGGGCAGGTGCTCACGACGGAGCTCCCGGTCGCGGTCCGGGCGCGGTGCGCTCCCGCGCTGGTGCGCCAGGCGATCGTGAACCTCCTCGACAACGCCATCCAGTACACGCCGCCGGGCGGGATCATCCGCGTCCGGGCCCGGGTCCTCGCCTCGGGCGAGCCCGCCGTCGAGGTCGAGGACACCGGCCCGGGGATCGCCGCGGCGCACCTGGAGCGGATCTTCGAGCGCTTCTACCGGGTAGACGCGGACCGATCCCGGCGGACCGGCGGCGCCGGGCTCGGCCTCGCCATCGCGCGCTCGGTCGTCGGGGCGACCGGCGGGCGGATCGAGGTCCAGAGCGCGGAGGGCCGGGGGAGCCTCTTCCGGATCGTGCTCCCCGACGCGGGCGCGCCCGGCTCACCTCCCGCGTGAGGCGATGATCCCTCGGCGGCTCGCCGTCACCTGGAACCGCCAGGAAGGCCGCGGCGCAGCTCATCCCAGTGGACCTCCGAACGGGCCGGGGGCGAAGGCGCGAAGGAGGCCGAGCACGCCTCCCCCGAGGACGACCGCGACGACGTTGAGGCGCCACTTCCAGAAGGTCATCGCCACGAACGCCGCCAGGCCGAGCACGACGGTGATCCAATCGATCGCGCCGCGCGGCATGAACGCGATCTTCGCGAGCGGGATCGAGATGGAGAAGATGAGCCCGACGACGCCCGAGGTGACGCCCTTCAGGAACTCCTTCAGGCCGGGTCTCGAGGTGAGCCAGTTCATGTAGCGGGCCGCCGGGAGGACGAAGAGGAAGGACGGCAGGAACAGCCAGACCGTGGAGAGCGTGGCGCCGGTCCACGGGATCCGGGCGCCGTGCCCGGCGAGGAAGCCGACGAAGATGCCGATCGAGATGAGCGGCCCGGGCGTGGTCTCGCCCAGCGCCAGCGCGTCGATCATCTGCCGGTCGCTGATCCACCCGTGGGTCGCGACCGCACCCTCGCGGATGTACGGCAGGACGGCGTAAGCGCCGCCGAAGGAGAAGAGCCCGACCTTGAAGAAGAACACCGAGATGTCGAACGCGCGCCTCGCCGCGGACTCGGCGGCGTCCGCGCGAGCCGCGGCGAGGAACGCGGCGGTCGTCGCCGCGGCCCGCGCCCAGGGGCCGACTCGCCGCCACGCGATGAAGAGGAGCCCGCAGGCGAACAGCACCAGCAGGAACGGGAGCTTCAGGAAGTAGAACGAGACGAAGGCCGCGATCGCGAGGACGACCGGGAAGACGCCCTTCAGCGCGGCGCGCGAGATCCGGACCAGCGCGGCGAGGAGGAGGGCGAGCCCGACCGGACGGAACCCCCAGAGCACCCCGAGCACCTGGGGCGTCTTCCCGTAATGAACGTAGATCCACGCGAGGGCGGACAGGGTGATGTAGCCGGGCAGGATGAAGAGCACGCCCGCGAGGATCCCGCCGCGGTAGCCGCCCTTCTTGTAGCCGACGTAGATGGCGAGCTGGAGCGCCTCCGGGCCGGGGAGCAGGTGGCAGAAGTTGAGCGCGCGGATGAACTCGTCCTCGCCGATCCACCTCTGCCGCTCCACCATCTGGAGGTGCATGAGGCCGATCTGGCCGACCGGCCCGCCGAACGCGAGCCACCCGAGCTTGAGGAAGTACCAGAAGAGCTCGCGCCACGAGACGCGCTCGGCCTCGGGCGGTGCTTCCGCGCGCGACTGGAGGCGGTCGTGCAAGCGCGCTGCTCACCTCGTCCCGACTTGCGTGGACGTGCGGTCGAGCGCGGCGCGCAGCCCCCGGGCGAGGTCCTGAGCAGGCCCGACGCCCCAGTAGTGCAGGAACATCATCCGCGGCTCCTCACCGGTCATGTGCTGGTGGATCGCGACGATGTCGATCCTGGCGCCGCGGAGCGCCTTCAGCACTCCCTGCAGCTCGCTCTCGAGCATGGCGAAGTCGCCGTCGACGACCGCTCGCTCGTCCGACCCGGCGAAGGCGGCCCAGGTGTTCACGCCCATGGAGTTGCCGACCTTCGTCCCGTGCATGCGGATCGTGCGGCCGATCTCGACCTTGTAGACGCCCTGGTTGGCCTTGCCCTCGGCGCCGAGGATCGCCGCAATCTTCGCGGTGTCGAGCGAAGATTGCGCGGGGTCGATCTGAACCGATGGGGTCTCGCCCTTCCCGCCGGCCGTCTCCTTCAGCTTCGCGAACACCTTCCCGACGGCCCCCGCGAGCGCGCGCTGGTCGCCTGTGCCGCCGATGTGCATGAACATCACGCGCGGCGTCTCCCAGAAGAAGTGGTTGTGCAGCGCGGTCACCTCGAGGCCCGCGTCGAGCGCCGCGCTCATCACGGGGTTCACCTGGTCCTCCGTGAGCACGATGTCCCCCATCACCATGGTGTGCCCGTGCGACGGCTCGAACGCGGCCCAGGCGGTGAGCCCCATGGATGTGGGGAGCTTCATGCCCGCCACGGTCGGCTGGAGGTCGCTCCGCGGGACGGAGACCTTGAACACGCCTTCCTTCCGGTCGATCTGCCCCTTCGCGCCCGTGAGCTGCTCGATGGCCGCGGTGTCGAGGCCGGGCACGTCCGGAGCCGCCTTGGCCGCCTGCCCGATCCCGGCGGCCAGCGTCACCTTCGAGTTCGGGAGTGCCTGCATCAGCGCCCCCGTGCCCGCGGGCTCCTCGTCCCTCTCGTCTTCGTCCGCGCGCGCAACGCCGAGGAGGGCAACGGTCGCTCCCGCCAGCGCGACCATCCCCCATGTCACCGTCACCCTGGATTCCATGTCGTTTCCCATGTCTCGTGATCGCCCTGCCGTGGCGCGGTGGCCTCCAAGAGCCGCTGCCGGACCTGGTCCCAGTCGACGTTCCGCATGAACGCGTCCACGTAGCGGGCGGCGGCGGCGCCGTAGTCGAGGTGATAGGCGTGCTCGTACATGTCGAGCACGAGCAGGGGGTGGCTCTCCGGAGCACCGCTCGTGTGATCCCAGGCCCAGTAGTTGTGGAGCTCCCCCCGCGAGGTGACGGCGAGGATGGCCCATCCCGAGCCGCCGGCCAGCGCATTGGCGGTCCGGCGGAACTCGGCCTCCCAGCGCGAGAACGAACCGAAGGCCCGCGCGAGGATCCGGTCCATCGTCTCGCCCGCGGCGCCGTCGCCGCCGAGGTTGCCGAAGTAGAGCTCGTGCAAGCGGACGGACCCGGTTCGCAGCAGCTCCTCGCGTTTGATGTCACCGTAGACGTAGGGCGGCAGCTCGGCGTCCTCGAGCATCGAGGCGAGCCGCTGCTCGATGGCGTTCAGCGCCTTGACCGCGCCGCAGTAGTTGTTCTCCCAGTGGGAGCGGAGGAGGCGCTCGGAGAGGCCCGGCAGCTTCGCGGGGTCGAACGGCAGCGGACGCGGCTCGTGGTTCCCCGCGAACGCAGGCGCGGTCCCCGCCGCGTGGGGTGATTCGTTCGCCATGGCACCTCCTCGCCCCGTCGGGCGTCGGCGCGGGCACCGACACGCTCGGGAGACATCGTGATCCGAGTCACTCGCGATGTAACAACTGTACCTGACGGATTCAACACACCGTCCGCGCGGGGGCCATCCCGAGGTGCGGGGCGGCGGGCCTCCGATCGAGAGGGCGGCCGGGATACCTCGAGGGCCGGTGGTGATTGTCGCCGCGGAGTCGTCGTGATCGGGAGGCGCCTCGCCCGACCGCGGACCATTGAATCTCGAGATGCAGTTGTTATATCCGGGACAGGTCAATGCGACCTCAGGACGCGAGCGCGGGAGCCGCGAAGACCCGCTGGCTCTTGCTGATTCATCAGATCCCGCCACGGCCCGCCTACCTGCGCGTGAAGGTCGGCAGGCACCTCCAGCGCGTCGGGGCGGTGGCCATCAAGAACTCGGTCTACGCGCTGCCGCGGAACGACGAGACCCAGGAGGACTTCCAGTGGGTCCTGCGCGAGGTGGTAAAGGGGGGCGGCGACGCGTCGATCGTCGAGGCGCAGTTCGTCGACGGCTTGTCGGACGACCAGGTGCTCGCGCTGTTCCAGTCCGCGAGGGAGGCGGACTACCGGACCCTCGCGGAAGAGGCGCGCAGGGTCGCCGGGTCGCTCCCCAGGCGGGGGTCTCCTCCCGAGAACCGCCGGAACGAGGTGGCGAACCAGATCGCTCGGCTCAGGCAGCGGCTGTCGGAGCTCGAGGCGATCGACTTCTTCGGGGCGCCTGGGCGTGAGATCGCCGAGGGCGTCGTGTCCGCGATGGAGGGGCGCATGAAACCCATCGAGCCGCGCGAGCCGCCGAAGCCCGCGCTCCGCCGGGAGGAGTACCGGGGGCGGACCTGGGTCACCCGGTCCGGGATCAAGGTCGATCGGATGGCGAGCGCCTGGCTCATCCGGAAGCACATCGACCCGCAGGCACGGTTCAAGTTCGTGCCGGCGAAGGGATACCGGCCGCAGCAGGGCGAGCTCCGGTTCGACATGTTCGACGCGGAGTTCACGCACGATGGCGAGCTCTGCACCTTCGAGGTCCTCCTCGAGCGGTTCGGGATCGACGACCCCGCGCTCCGCGCGATCGCCGAGATCGTGCACGACGTCGACGTGAAGGACGCGAAGTACGGCCGCGAGGAGGCGCCGGGGGTGGGCCAGGTGGTCGCCGGGATCGCGGCCGCGCACCCGGACGACGAGGCGCGCCTCGAGCGCGGCGCGGCCCTGTTCGACGACCTGTACGCGCTCCATCGCGGCGCGTCGAGGCGCTGAACGCCGAGCGACGGACCCGACCGCTTCGGCCGGCGGTCGTTATGTGAAAATGGGGACGTTCTGTCGCCCGCGCGGCGACCGGCCCCGACGAGGGCGCATCATGAAATGGATCACCCGCTCCGGCGTGAAGGTCGATCGCGTCGCGTGCCCTTGGCTCATCCGGAGGTTCGTGGACCCGGATGCCGAGTTCCTGTTCGTTCCTGCCGATCAGGTCATGCAGGTCGCGAGTCGCGAGGGGGCGACGCCCTACGATGCCGCTGGGGCGGAGCTGAACCACCGCGGGAAGGAGTGCTCCTTCGACGCGTTCTGCCGGAAGTTCGGCCTCCTGGAGAGGGACCCCGCCCTCGTGCTGATGGCCAAGATCGTGAACGGCGCCGACACGGACAACACGCTCTGGGACCAGCCGGAGAGCTGGGGCCTCGAGGCGATCGCCGAAGGGTTCCGCCACCTCGGCTTCAGGGACGACCACGAGATCAACGCGGCCGAGCGGATCGTGTACGACGCGCTCTACGCGTACTGCCAGCAGTGCGTCGGGAAGGGGCGGCCGGACGGGCAGTTCCGGAAGGTGGGCTGACCGCGATAGCTGCGCTGTGTTGCTGCGGCGCGCGGCTCAGTGGTCGTGGCGGTGGTGGATGTCCGGCAGGTGCGAATGGTCGTGCTCGAGCCGCTCGTGCCTGTGCGCGTGCGAATGCGGCTCCGTGACCGATGCGTCGTGCGCGTGCACGTGATGCGCGTCGTGCACATGGGCGTGCTCGTGCACGAGCGGCTCGTGGACGTGCGGGTGCGCGTGGCGCGCGCGGACGACGACGATGATTCCGAGGGCCATGACGGCGCCCGCGAAGAGGTGAGCGGCAGGCGGGCGCTCGCCCAGGAGCGGGACCGCCAGCAGGGCGCCGATGAAGGGCGCCGTCGCGAAGTAGGCCGCCTGCCGCGCCGCGCCGATGGCGCGAACGGCGAGGAGGAAGAGTACGAGACTGGCTCCGTACCCGAGAGCGCCGGTGAGGAGCGCCGCGGACACGCGTGCATCAGTGGGCCCGAACCGGGCACGAGGAGCTTCGCGACGGGCGTGCTCGCCCCGAAGAGAGCGGCAGCCAGGAGTCCGATCGCTGGGCCGTGGGAAGAGAAGCGTGCGGAAGCTTCGGATTGACGTGGGATACCCGGCATCGCAATCGACCAGAAAACACCGCACGAGGAAGACGGGCCACTGCTCGTGGGCCGTCGGAGATCCTCGATCACGATCTGCCACGGCGCGTCCATCACGACATCGCCGTCAGCGCCTCCGTGACGAGGAGGTCATTGTACGACGCTCTTTCGAGTGCCCGGACTCCGAAGCGAGTTGGGGTCGCCGTCGGAGGCGCGCGCGCCGGGCGCGTGAGCGCCGAGGAACCGCGCGACGCGCGCACGGGCCTGCTCCCGGTGCGTGAAGATGGCGACGTGCCGTCCGCCCTCGAGGGCGAGCAGCTCGGCGCGGGGGACCCGGGCGGCCATCTCCTCCGCCTGCTCGAACGGCGCGGCCTCGTCGGACGTGCCGTGCACCACGAGGAGCGGCGCCGCGAGCCGCTCCAGCGGGAAGGAGAGCTCGCTCCGGGTCACGGCGACGTCGTTCTCCGTGCCCGGCAGCCGGAGCGCCATCCGCTCCAGCGTGGAGGACTGCAGCTCGCGCAGCAGCGGCCCGACCTCCGGGTTGCGAAGCGTGCGCGCGCGCAGCTCGGGATCCGGGATCGAGCGGCGGGCCGCCTCCTCCGGATCGCGCTCCGCTCGCCGCCGCATCGCCGCGACGAGCGGACCGCAGCGGGCCATGAGCCGCATGACGTACCAGCCCAGGGGCAGCCGGGCCTCGACGCGCCGGCACACCGACGACACCATCACCACCCCCCAGCAGCGATCGGGGTGATCGAGCGCGAACGCGAGCGCGGACGGGCCGCCGCCGGAGACGGCCATCACCGCGGCGCGCTCGATGCCGAGCGCGTCGAGCAGATCGCGGTAGAGCGCGCCCTGCTCCGCCGGCGTCCGGGCCAGGGACAGGGCCGTCCCGAGGTACCCCGGACGCGACGGCGCGACGTACCGGAACGCGGGATCGCCCACGGTGCGCGCGAGCAGCAGCCCCTGATCCCAGCCCCCCAGGGCGCCGTGGAGGGAGAGCACGGTGGGCCCCTCGCCGCGGATCGCGCACTCCACCGGCCCTCGTCGCGTCTGCACCACGACCAGGCGGGAGTCGCCCGCCCCGTCCATCGCCGTCGTCTTCGTCCTCGCCGCCGTTCCCATCGGTGCAGAGCGCTCCGTGTCCATGTCGTCCTCCTGGCGGCCCGCTTCCTAGCCCCTCCCTGTCCCGCGCGTCTTGTGAGAACGCGACAGGCTCGCGGGAGCGGCCGGCGAAGCGAGGCTAGGAATGGTGCCGGTGGATGACCCGGGTCTCGGCGCGCGCGAGGAGGCGGCTGCGGCACGCGTCCTCGTCCCGTGGCAGGCGCGCGGTCAACGCCTTGAAGTCGCGGATCAGGTGCGGCTGGTCCGCGTAGCCGCAGGCGAGGGCGAGCTCGGCGAGCGTCCCGAACGCGCCGGAGCGCAGCGCCCCGAGGACGTGCCGCAGCCGGACCAGCCGGATCAGCCGCTTCGGCGTCATGCCGAGCTGGTCCCTGAAGCGGCGCTCCAGGGTCCGGGCGTGGAGACCGAGCTCGGCCGCGAGCTGGTCCACGCGGAGCTGCCCGCGCCGCGCCTCGAGCAGGAGCGCGCCGCGCCGGCAGTGGACGTCCTCGACGAGCGAACGGTCCTGCCCACCTGCCAGCTCCGCGAGCGCGCGCCGCCGCGAGCCGACGTCGGGCAGCGCGCTCAGTCGATCCGCCACCTCCTCCACCGGAACGCCGCCGAGCCGGGTGACCTCGACGAGCCCGTCGGTCAGGTCCGAGGAGCGGACGTCCGCGAGCCGGGGCGCCTGACCGGCCAGGAACCGGATCCCGAGGTACTCGGCGCCCGTGGCGCGCTCGATGGTGGCCCGCTCCGTGGCCGGGCCGAGGAGGACGGCGCGGCACCCCTCCGGCGAGCGCCGGAAGACGAGGTGCACGCCGGCGTCGGGGAAGAAGTCGTGCAACGTCGTGGCACCCCTCGGGCCACCCGGCGCGCCGTCGCCCGAGGCGGACCAGAGGAGATCGATCCGGCGCGCGAGGTGCGCGGGCGGGCGATCGAAGACGCCCGCGTCGGCCGCCTCGTCGCCGGGCACCCGCGGGCCGCGCTCGGCGGAGGTCTTCTCGGCGCGACGGGACGGCGAGCTGGACGGGCGCATCGGTCGGATCGCGAGCGCTGGCGCACGCTTCGCCGACGGTACCACGCCGAGCGCGGAACACCGATGAGCACGAGGAGACGATGGGCCGCTCGCGCACCGTGCGCGCCCGGCTCACCACCCGCTTGAAAATAGAGGGGGCCGGCACCGAGCTGGCGCCGGCCCCCGGCGGTCCGTCCGGGTCGGGGGGTACCCGGCCTTCTCGCCAAATCCACCACGGCGGCGCATCGGCATGGCCGCCGCTCGAGAGCGAGCTCGGGTGGGCGGCATCGGCGCCCTCGAGGACCTCGCGTGCTCACACACCGACGCTCGCGTCGTGTCCTTGAACCCTACTTCGACGTCCTCACGAAGTCAACGAAGCCGCGCCGAGGCGAGGGGCGAAGCCCCGGCCACGGGCCTCGTCGCCGTCAACGCTTGCCGGCGCGGAGGGAGGAGATCAGGGCCCCGAGGATGCGCACCGTCCGAGGCGACTCGGCCTTGAGGCGGCGCATGAGCCGCCGGAGCTCCGGCCGTCCCGCGTAGTCCGCCTCCGGCTCTCGCGCGGCGGCGCGCTCGGCCGCGTCGGCGGCCCGCTCCGTCCCGAGCCCGAGGAGCGTGTCCGTCCGGACGCCGAGCGACTCGGAGAGCCGGACCAGCGTGTCGGCGCGGGGGAGGACGCCGCCACGCTCCAGCCGCCCGCACACCTCGACGGCGATCCCGACGCGCTCGGCGAGCTCCGCCTGGGTCCACCCGCGCGCCTGCCTCGCCGCTCTCAGCTGCTGCGCGAAGGTGGCGGCAAGCGACCTGGACATCCGGACTCCCCACGGAAACGAGAGCCCCTCTTGTATGGCTTTCCCCCCGACCTGGTGAGGACGCCGGGATAGGGCCCTCGCACACGATGCTCACGTCGTGTCGCGGGCGGCCGGCGAGGGCATGTCCGACCCCCGGGTATCCTCTGTTCGTCCCGATGTCCCTCCGCCTCCTCCACACCGCCGACTGGCACCTCGGCCACACGCTCCACGGCGTCGAGCGCGGCCCCGAGCACGCGATCTTCCTCGCTTGGCTCCTCGAGACCCTCGCCCGCGAGCGCGTGGACGTCCTCCTCGTCGCGGGCGACGTCTTCGACGGCGCCAACCCGCCCACCTCGGCGCTCGAGCAGTGGTACCGGTTCCTCGCCGAGGCCTGGCGGACCATCCCGCGGCTGAAGATCGTGGTCGTCGCCGGGAACCACGACTCGCCCGCGCGCCTCGAGGTGGCGGACCCGCTGCTCCGCGCCCTCGGGCGGCTCCACGTGGTCGGCGCGGTCCGGCGCGAGGGCGGCGCGCCCGACCTCGATCCGCTCGTCATCCCACTCGAGGACGCGACGGGTGCCACCGCCGCCTGGATCGCGGCGGTCCCCTTCCTCCGGCTCGCCGACCTCGGGCCGGGCGCCGCGGAGGATCCCGTCGCGGCGGTGCGCGCCCTCTACGCCGCCGCGGTCGAGCGCGCCCGGGCCCGCCGCCGCCCCGGCCAGGCCCTCCTCGCGACCGGTCACCTCTATGCGGTGGGAGGGACCGTCTCCGAGCTCTCCGAGCGGAAGCTCGTCATCGGCAAGGAGGCCGCGATCCCCGCCGACGTCTTCCCGGACGACCTCGCCTACGTCGCCCTCGGGCACCTCCACCTCGCGCAGCCGGTGGGCGGGCGCGAGGCGGTCCGCTACGCCGGCTCGGTCCTGCCGCTCTCCTTCGACGAGCGGGCCTACGCGCACGGGGTGGTGCTGGTCGAGCTCGAGGGCGACGCGCTCTCCGCCTGCCGGACGCTCCCCGCTCCCCGGCCCGTCCCCCTCACCTCGGTCCCGGCCGGCCGGGAGCCGGCGCCGCTCGACGAGGTGCTCGCCGCGATCGCGGCGCTCCCGGCCCGCGGCGACGGGCCGGACGAGGCGCGGCCGCTCCTCGAGGTGAAGGTCCGCCTGGATCGGCCCGAGCCGTCGCTCCGCGCCCGGCTCGAGGCCGCGACGGACGGCAAGGAGGCCCGCCTCGTGCGGATCGCGACCGCCCTCACCGGCACCGGGCGGGCGCTCGCGGACGTCGAGACCCGCGCCCTGGCGGACCTCGATCCGGAGGAGGTGCTCCGGCGCAAGTGGGAGCGCGAGCACCAGGACCCGCTCCCGGACGCCCTGCTCGCGCTCTTCCACGAGCTGCTCGACCAGGTGCGGCGGGAGGCACCGTGAGGATCCTCGCCATCCGCGGCGAGAGCCTGGCGAGCCTCTACGGTCCGTTCCAGCTCCCCCTCGACCGGCCGCCCATCGACGGCGCCGGCCTCTTCTCGATCTCCGGCCCGACCGGCGCCGGGAAGTCCACCCTCCTCGACGCGCTCTGCCTCGCGCTCTACGGGCGGACGCCCCGCCTCAAGGACCGCGGCGCCGGGGTGCTCGTCGGCTGGTCCGAGGACGGCGAGCGGCTCGACGCGAACGACGTCCGCGGGCTCGTCTCCCGGGGCGCCACGGCGGCGATGGCGGAGGTGGACTACGAGGGGACGGACGGCGGCCGCTACCGCGCCACCTGGCGCGTCCGCCGCGCGCGCAACAAGCTCGAGGGCGCGCTCCAGCAACAGGTGATGACCGTCGCCGCCCTCGACGGCGGCGAGGTGCTCGCGGAGCGGGGCGCCGCGGCCCGGCTGAACGAGCAGAAGGTCGGGTTCACCTTCGACGAGTTCCGGCGCGCGGTGGTCCTCCCGCAGTTCGAGTTCACGAACTTCCTCCGGGCGAGCGCCGACGAGCGCGCGTCGATCCTCGAGCGCGTGACCGGCACCGCGATCTACTCGCGGCTCTCCCAGGCCGCGCACGCGCGGGCCTCGGCGGAGGCGGAGGCGCTCGCCGCCGTCGAGCGGCGGGCGGGCGAGGTGCAGGTCCTCGCCGCGGAGGACCGCCAGGCCCTGCTCGCCCGGCGCGAGCA
>NZ_JALCZA010000026.1 GCF_022690765.1 Anaeromyxobacter oryzisoli
GACGGCGCTCGCGCGGCGGGCGGAGCGCAGGCGCGTCGCGGCGCGCCCCGGGGACGCCGCGCCGCGCGTGGTCATCGTCGGCGGCGGGTTCGCCGGGCTCCAGGCGGCGCGCGCCCTCGCGGGGGCGCCGGTGCGGGTCCTCCTGGTGGACCGCCGCAACCACCACCTCTTCCAGCCGCTCCTCTACCAGGTCGCGACCGCCGCCCTGAACCCCGCCGACATCTCGGCCCCGATCCGCCACGTGCTCCGCCACCAGGCGAACGCCGAGGTCGTCCTCGGCGAGGTGCTCGCCGTCGAGCCGGACGCGCGTCGCCTCCGGCTCGCGGACGGGGCGCTCCCCTACGACTTCCTCGTCCTCGCCGCCGGGGCGACGCACTCCTACTTCGGCCACGACGACGACTGGGCGCCCCTCGCGCCCGGCCTCAAGACCGTCGAGGACGCCCTGGAGATCCGGCGCCGCATCCTGCTCGCCTTCGAGCGGGCCGAGCGCGAGCGGGATCCCGTGGCGCGGGGCGCGCTGCTCACCTTCGTCGTGGTCGGCGCCGGCCCGACCGGCGTCGAGCTCGCGGGGGCGATCGCGGAGATCGCGCGCCACACCCTCGCCGCGGACTTCCGCCACTTCGACCCGGAGAGCGCGCGGGTGATCCTGCTCGAGGGGCTCCCCGCCGTGCTGCCCACCTACCCGCCCCGGCTCCAGGCGGCCGCGCGGCGGCAGCTCGAGCGGATCGGGGTGGAGGTCCGGACCGGCGCCCGGGTGACCGGGATCGACGCGTCCGGCGTCACCGTCGCGGGCCAGCGGCTCCCCGCGCGCACGGTCCTGTGGGGCGCAGGGGTCGCCGCCTCGCCGCTCGCGCGGACGCTGGGTGCGCCCCTCGATCGCGCGGGGCGCGTGAAGGTCCTCCCCGATCTCACCGTTCCCGGCCACCCCGAGATCGCCGTCGCCGGCGACCTCGCCGCGGTCGCGAGCGACGGCGCTCCCGTCCCCGGCGTCGCGCCGGCGGCGATCCAGGAAGGGCGGCACGCCGCGCGGAACGTCCTGCGCGCCCTCGCCGGGCGACGGCCGCTCCCGTTCCGCTACCGGGACAAGGGCTCGCTCGCGACGATCGGGCGCGCCGCGGCGGTGGCCCGCATCGGCCGGCTCCAGTTCGCCGGGTTCCCCGCGTGGCTCGCCTGGCTGCTCGTCCACATCTTCTTCCTGATCGGGTTCCGCAACCGCGTGGCGGTCCTCGCCCAGTGGGCCTGGTCGTACGCGACCTTCAAGCGCGGCGCGCGGCTCATCACCGACACCGCCGAGCAATGGCGCGCCATCGCCGGCCGCCGGGCGCCGGTCGACGTCGGCCACCTCCCGGCGGAGCCGCCCCCCACGCCGTGAGCCGGTCCCACCGACGAGGGCGCTCAAGGCCCGTCGAACAATCGACGGGCCTTGACCATCCAGGAGGGGCGGGCCGTCGCCCGCCCCTCGCGCCCGAAGTGAATTCGGGCGCTTCACCCCACCCGCCGCCCCGCTCACGCGGGCCGGCCTGAGAGCTCGTCGAATTCTTCGACGAGCTCTCAGCGCGGCGGCAGGGTCGGCAGCGCCGCGGCGATCCGCTCGCGGACGGCGTCCCTGAGCTTCGCCGTGTCCTCGGGGCGGGCACCCTCGAGCGCCACCGGCTCGAGGATCCGCGCCGTCCCCCGGCACGGGCGCACCCACGGGCCTCCCTTCGGGAGCCCGTGCGCGGTGCCGGAGACCGCGATCGGCAGCACCGGCACGCCGGCGTCGATCGCGAGCCGGAACGCCCCCGACTTGAAGGGCAGCATCGTGCCCTTCGTCGAGCGGGTGCCCTCCGGGAACATCATCACGCTCATGCCCCGCGAGAGGTACGCCTTCGCCTTCGCGAGCGCCTCGCCGCCGCTCTCCGGATCGCCGCGGCGCACCGCGATGTCCCCGGTCATCCGCAGCATCCACCCGACCCAGGGGGTCCGGAACAGCTCCTCCTTCGCCACCCACTTCATCTCCTTCGGGATGTGCGAGAGCAGCAGGATGTCGAGCATCGACTGGTGGTTCGCCACCACCACGTAGGGCCCCTTCCCCGGCCAGCGCCCCTCGACCCTGAGGCGCCACGGCGGGAAGGTCTTCGCGATGAGCACGCCGACGATCCGGAGGAACCGCCCCGCCACCACGCGGTTCCGGTCGAACGGCGCGGTGACCGCGAGCAGGAGCGCCTGCACCGGCAGCGCGACGAGGAGCAGCGCCAGCACGAGGACGTAGCCGACGGCGGCGATGGGGATGTAGTATTTCACGATTTGTGATAGTGGCCGAGCCGCGTCACCGCGCGGTCACGGCGGAGGGAGGACCGGCGGCGGCCCGCCGCGGGGAGCACGGACATGCCCGCCTGATTACCAGATCCGGCCGGCGCCGGCGCGGCCGGCCCGCTAGGATTCTTGCGTGCCCGAGCTCCCCGACCTCGAGGTCTACCGCGAGGCGATCGCCGCGCGCACGCTCGGCCAGCCGCTCGAGCGGGTCCGCCTCGGCAGCCCGTTCGTGCTCCGCTCCGCGGAGCCCCCCATCGCGGAGGCGGCGGGGCGGCGGGTCGTCGCGGTCCGGCGGCTCGGGAAGCGGCTCGTCCTGGGACTCGAGGGCGACCTCTTCCTCTGCCTCCATTTGATGATCGCGGGCCGGCTCCACTGGCGGGAGCGCGGGGCCAGGCTCCCGGGCCGGGCCGGCCTCGCCGCCTTCGACTTCCCGGCGGGTACGCTCGTCCTCACCGAGGCGGGGTCGAAGCGGCGCGCGGCGCTCCACCTGGTCCGCGGCGAGGCCGCGCTCGCCGCGCTCGATCCGGGCGGCCTGGAGCCGCTCGCCGCCGATCGCGCCGCCTTCGCCGCCGCGCTCCGGCGCGAGAACCACACCCTGAAGCGCGCCCTCACCGACCCCGCGCTCTTCGCCGGGATCGGGAACGCCTACTCGGACGAGATCCTCCACCGCGCGCGGCTCTCGCCGGTGAAGCTCACCTCGCGCCTCGACGACGAGGAGCTCGCGCGGCTCCACGAGGCCACGCGGGCGGTGCTCGTCGAGTGGACGGAGCGGCTCCGCGCCGAGGCGGGCGAGGGCTTCCCGGAGGGCGTCACCGCGTTCCGCCCGGAGATGGCGGTCCACGGGCGGCACCGGGCGCCTTGCCCGGTGTGCGGGACGGCGGTGCAGCGGATCGTCCGCGCCGAGAACGAGGTGAACTACTGCCCGCGGTGCCAGACCGGCGGGCAGATCCTGTCGGACCGCTCGCTCGCGCGCCTCCTCAGGCAGGACTGGCCGCGCACCGTCGAGGAGCTGGAGCGGAACCCGGCCCTGGGGCTGCGCGCGGCCGAGCGCCCGTGATCGGCCGGGCCGCCGTCTAGATAGAGGCCGCGATCGCGTCTCCGCTCCGCCCCAGGCGCGAGGCCCTCACCCCTGCCCGTCCCGACTCCCCGCTGCCCGCCGACGGGCCCGGAGCACCGCCTCGACCCCGGCGAGCAGCGCGATCGCGGCGCACGCGCCCTCCCCGCCGCTCGCGCAGCCCCCGCGCGCCGACGTCGCGACCGACGCGCCACCGCCCGGCGCCTGATCGGGCGGGGGCTGCTGCACCGTCGGGTCCGACGCCGTCGAGGGCTCGAGCCCGGCGCGGCGGAGCACGTTCTCCATCATCCGCTGCACCCTCGCGTCGGCGACGCCCGGCCGCGACAGCCCCCACGAGAAGTCGTTCGAGCCGGTGGCGAAGACGAAGGCGCCGGAGGGGCGCACGTGGACGGCGGCCTCGTGGGTCCCGAGGGTCCCGTCCGCGAGCGGGTACGGCGACCGGGCCAGCACCACGAGCCCGGGCGGCGTCTGGCCGTTGTCGGCGACCCGGTCGACCTCGTAGCCGACGATCCCCGGGATCGCGTCCCCGTCCTTCACCCCGGTCCCCTCGTACACCCAGTGCCCGGCGCTCCGCACGATCCAGCTCGCCGGCGGCGCCTCCGCCTCGTTCCACCCCGAGTACATGACGCCGACGAGGGCGTTCTCCGGCCAGGCGAGCTGCGGATCGCGGAACTGCACCGTCACGAGGGGCGTGCCGACCATCGGGTCCGAGGCGAACAGCGTCTTGTAGCAGACCTGGGTGCGGCGGGGCCGGGAGGGATCGGCGCGCGACGGCTCGAGGCGGATGTGCCAGTACACCGCGTTGGACGACAAAAAGGCGGCGTTCACGCCGGCGGCGAGCGCCGCCTCGAGGTGCTCGCGGGCGGCGCGGGTCCAGTACTCGTCGTGGCCCACCGAGAGGAACAGGCGCTGGCCGGAGAGGAGCCCGGCGTCGCGATCCATGTCGAGATCCGTGACGTAGACGAGGTCGTACCCGCGGGACTCCGCCCACCGGACGAAGTCGTGCTCGAACCGGAAGTACTGGCCCGCGCCGTCGCCCTCCGCGAAGGGCCGGTCATAGGAGATCTCCGGCGCGAAGCCGGAGTACGAGCTGCGGCCGCCCCAGCGGTTGTACGCCTGGTAGGTGGTGAAGGACGCCTGGAACACCCCGGCGCCCCGGCGGGCGTCGTCGCGCAGGACGAAGATGGCGTGCCGCTGCAGGCCGTCGTCGCGCGTGAGCACGAAGAGGTACACGCCGCTCGTCCAGGCCGGATCCGTCTGCACCGTGAACGTGACCGGCCAGCGGCACTCGACCAGCCCGGTGCCCGGCGCCGCCGCGGGCGTGGGCTGCGGCCCGACCGGGACCGGCCCCCCACTCGCCACGCGGCGCCCCTCGGCGCCGCCGTAATGGCCCATCCGGTAGAGCGTCCAGGCGAGCGTCCCCGGGACGTCGGCGCGTGCGTGCACGTGCACCGCCTCGCCCCGCGCGACGCTCGCCTCGTCGAGGTACGCCTCGAGCTGGCCGTCCGCCGCCGGGTGCGCGAGCTTCCAGCCCGTGTCGCCCGGGAGGGCGTTCTCGAGGGCGATCGCGGTCGCCGCCGCAGCACGCGCCGGGCGCGCGGCCGCCGCGACCACCCCGAACGCGAGGAGCAACCCCGCCCACGCCCGCCCTGCCGCCGGAGTCATCCAGGGAAGAAGGAGCCGCGGCGCGAGCGGGAGAAGTCTCCGGGTGGATCCGCACACGCGCGGGCGCGCCCCCCGTTCACGTCCAGTCTTCCCCCGGGGTCACCGGCAGGGCACCGGCATGCGTCGGGCGCTGCGCACCGGGGCGCGGCGACCCCGACGCACCCGGGCCGGGGCGGGTGACGTGCAGCCGAGCGCAAGGGCCTGGAATCAGGTGGGGCGAGGGTCCGGCGAGACGCGCTGCGGCATGGAGCGGGCGCGCGTCCTCCTCGCCGTCCGGGCCGAATTGCAAAAGACATGCCTCCCAATCCCGATTCCCTTGACACCGGAAAAACACGGGTGTTTCCTGCGCATTTCACACGCCCGCGAAGGTTCCAAATCCACCGCGAGGAGAAGCATGTCGACCGACTTCACGCCGCCCCAGAACCCGCCCTCGTCGCCCGTCCCGAAGAAGAAGATCCGCCGCGAGGACGCGCTCGCGTACCACTCGTCCGGCCGCAAGGGGAAGATCGAGGTCGTCCCCACGAAGCCCTGCGCGACGGCCCGCGATCTCGCCCTCGCGTACAGCCCCGGCGTCGCCGAGCCCTGCCTCGAGATCGAGAAGGATCCGGACGCGTCGTACCTCTACACGGCGCGCGGGAACCTCGTCGCCGTCGTGTCGAACGGGACCGCCGTGCTCGGCCTCGGCGACATCGGCCCCGCCGCCGGCAAGCCGGTGATGGAGGGCAAGGGCGTCCTCTTCAAGAAGTTCGCCGACGTCGACGTCTTCGACATCAACGTGGACGCGAAGGACATCGACAAGTTCTGCACGGTGGTGAAGGCGCTCGAGCCGACGTTCGGCGGGATCAACCTCGAGGACATCAAGGCCCCCGAGTGCTTCGTCATCGAGTCGCGGCTCAAGAAGGAGATGCAGATCCCGGTCTTCCACGACGACCAGCACGGGACCGCGATCATCTCCGGCGCGGCGCTCCTCAACGCGCTCGAGCTCGCGGGGAAGCGGATCGACCAGGTGAAGGTCGTGGTCTCCGGCGCCGGCGCCTCGGCCACCGCGTGCACCAAGTTCTACCTCGCGCTCGGCGTGAAGCGCGAGAACGTCACGATGTGCGACACCAAGGGCGTCATCTACAAGGGACGCGCCGAGGGCATGAACGAGTTCAAGGCCGAGTTCGCCGCCGACACCAAGGCGCGCACGCTCGCCGAGGCGGCGAAGGGCGCCGACGTGCTCCTCGGCTGCTCCGTGAAGGGCATGTTCACGCAGGACATGATCAAGTCGATGGCGAAGGACCCGATCGTGTTCGCCCTCGCCAACCCCGATCCCGAGATCAGCTACCCCGAGGCGAAGGAGGCGCGCGAGGACGTCATCATGGCGACCGGGCGCTCCGACTACCCGAACCAGGTGAACAACGTCCTCGGGTTCCCGTACATCTTCCGCGGCGCCCTCGACGTCCGCGCCAAGCAGATCACCGAGGAGATGAAGATGGCGGCGGCGCGCGCGCTGGCCGCCCTCGCCAAGGAGGACGTGCCGGACTCCGTGTCCCGCGCCTACGCCGGCGAGAAGTTCCGCTTCGGCCGCGAGTACATCATCCCGAAGCCGCTCGATCCGCGGGTGCTCCTCGCGGTCGCCCCGGCGGTCGCCCAGGCCGCCATCGACGGCGGCGTCGCCCGCGTGAAGCTCGAGATGGGCGAGTACCGGGACCGGCTCCGGAAGATGCAGAGCCGCTCGCACCAGGTGATGGGCTCGATCTTCACCAAGGCGAAGAAGAAGCTCGCGAAGATCGTCTTCCCCGAGGGCCACCACCCGAAGATCCAGCAGGCCGCCGAGATCCTCCGCGAGGAGGCGATCTGCGAGCCCGTGCTCCTCGGCCCGGTGGACGAGATCCGGCGGTCCATCGCCGAGCAGCGCCTCGACGAGCTCGACGGCGTGACCATCGTCGATCCGCAGCAGAGCCCGGAGTTCAGCCGGTACGTCTCCTGGTTCTGGGAGATGCGCCAGCGCCACGGCATCAACCTCGAGGAGGCCCGCAAGCGCGTGCGGACCCGCAACTACTTCGGGTCCCTCATGCTCAAGGAGGGCGCGGTGGACGGCTTCGTCACCGGCCTCACCACGGGTTACGCCGAGGCGATCCGCGCGCCGCTCGAGATCATCAAGACCCGCACCGGCCGCCGGGCCGGCGGCGTCTACATCGTGGTGACGAAGCACGACTTCAAGTTCTTCGCCGACTGCACCGTCACCATCGACCCCGACGCCGACGAGCTCGCCGAGATCGCGGCGACCACGAGCGACCTCGCCCGCTACTTCGAGGTGACGCCGCGGATCGCGATGCTGAGCTACTCCACGTTCGGCTCGGCGGGCGGCGACAGCCCGCGGAAGATGCGGGAGGCGACCGAGCTCATCCGGCAGCGCCGGCCCGACCTCGAGGTGGACGGCGAGATCCAGGTGGACATCGCCACCAGCACCGACGTCCGCAACGCGGAGTTCCCGTTCTCCAACCTCAAGGAGGACGCGAACGTCTTCATCTTCCCGAACCTCGACTCCGCGAACATCGCCTACCAGCTCCTCGAGCGCCTCGGCGGCGCCGAGGTGATCGGGCCGGTGCTCCTCGGCATGCACAAGCCGGTGAACGTCCTGCAGATGGGCTGCTCGGTGCAGTCGATCGTGAACCTCGCCGCGATCACCGCGCTCCGCGCGCAGGGCGATCAGTTCCTGTTCTAGGCGGCGCGCCCCGCCGGTGTCGAGCCGCGGCGCTCGACCGGCGGGGCCCCCCGCTGCACCGGCTCGCGGCACCCCGGGCCCCGGTCGCGGACGTGCGGCCGGGGCCCTTCGCTTCCGGCGCTCCCCCTCAACGGCGGACGTTCAGGTTCGCCTTCTTGGTCATGCCGTCGTACGTCGCCTGGATCGCGACCCGGACCTTGCGCCGGGGCGGCGTGGTCGTGGCGATCTGGAACGACACGCGATCGGCGCCGGGCGGCACGGTCACCGAGGCCGGGACGGTCGCGACCGGATCGGACGTGGCGAGCGCGACGTCGATCGGCTCCGCGGTGGGGCGGATCAGGACGACGGTGCCGGTCACGATCCCGCCGCCCTGAATGGAGCCGCGGCTCAGCGCCAGGTAGGCGATCTGCATCGGGACGTTCGTCGGGAGGACCGTGACGACGGTGGCGCCCTGGAGGCCCGTCACCGGATCGGTCGCCGTGATGGTGGCGGTCCCCTCGGAGATCGCGGTCACGAGGCCCTGCGCCGAGACGCTCGCCACGAGCGGCGCCGAGGACGTCCAGGTCACGATTTCGGTGACGTCGACCAGGGAGTCGTCGCTGAGGGTGCCGTTCGCGATGAGGGGCACCGTGCCGCCGACCTGGACCGACGGGTCGATGGGGGCGACGTCCACGAGCACGAGCTGCGCGGCGAGGACGGTCACCTGGACGGAGGCGCTCGCGTCGCCACAGGTGGCGGACACCGTCGCGGTGCCCTCTCCCGCGGCGTTGACGAGCCCGCCCTGCACGGAGGCGATGGACGGATCGCTCGAGGTCCACGCGGCGTCAGCGGTGCAGTCCCAGCTGGCGCCGTCGGAGCGGCTCGCGATCGCGCTGAGCTGGCTCGAGCCCCCCTTGGGCAGGCTCGGGTCGGCGCCCAGCGTGAGCTGCGTTTGAAGCGTGGACCCGCCTCCGCCGCCTCCGCCGCCGCAGGCGATCAGCGCGGCGAGGCAGGCGAGGACGACGAGCGGACGGAACGGCGAACGAGAAACCCAATCGAAGCGCGAAATGTTGCGCATGCGACCCCCAGGAAATTGAGCGGGTCGAACATGGCAACGGAGGGGCGCGAGTCGGAGTCCCGCGACCACGGCAGGCCCGACTCGGACAGTGGACGTCCGGGGCTAGACGCTGGCCGCACCCGCGGCGAACGGCGGCGACGGCGGCGACACCCTGGCCGCACCCGCGGCGAACGCCACGACCGGGCGGGGTACGGCCGACCAGCGGCCGCGCCCCATGTGGCGTCACCCGGCGCGGTCGAGCACGCGGGACAGCCGCTGCCGGACCTCCTGCGCGATGGGCGCGAGCGAGGGCTGCGCGGCGGCGATGGTCTGCATCGGATCGACCGCGACGAGGTGCGCCTTCCGGTCGTCGCCCTCGTACACCACCACGTTGCAGGGCAGGAGCGCCCCGATCTCGAGCACCGCCGAGATCGCCTGGTGGGCGAGGGTCGGGTTGCACGCGCCGAGGATGCGGTAGCGCCGGAAGTCCACCCCCAGCTTCTGCTTGAGCGTCGCCTGCACGTCGATCTGCGTGAGCACGCCGAAGCCCTCCGACGCGAGCAGCGCGGGGAGTCGCTCCAGCGCCTCCTCGAAGGTCCAGCCCGTCGCCTTGCGGATCCCGATCTCGGCCATCGTCGTCCCTCCTCGCCGGTGGAGCCTGTCCTTGCGCCGCCGGTTCGCGCCGACCGCCGTCAGATGGGGACGCGCGCCGCGCCGCCGGTGGGACGCCCGGCGACCGTGCGCCCGCGCGGCCGCGCGGGACGCCGCCGCGGTCCGCCAGGGCGCCCCGGAGCGCCTCCCGCGCGGCGAGCGCCTACCTTGAGGGAATGCCCGAAAAGACCACGCTGCGGCGCGCGCGCCGCGCCCGGAAAGAGGGGAAGGCGGCCACCACCCAGGCGGGCGAGTTCGTCCGCGAGGAGATGGAGCACGCGAAGCGCGGCAAGCACCCCGTGAAGAGCCGGAAGCAGGCCATCGCCATCGGCCTCTCCAAGGCGCGCCGGTCGGGGGTGAAGGTCCCACCGAAGAAGGCAACCCGCTCCCCGTCCAGGACGGCCGGTGCCCGCTCGAGCCGCGCGCGCGTCGGGGGCGCCGGGAAGCGCGCACGGGGGAAGTCCCGCGCCCGCCCCAGCGGGTCGCGCCGGACATCGGCGCGCCGGTCGCGCTAGGGCGGTGAGCCGGCGCTCAGGGTGCCCTTCCTGGTCGTCGTTCACGGCGCCGCGGCGGCGAGCGTCATCGTCATAGGCTCACCCGGAGCGCCACCCCGAGGTCGATCACCGGCGCCTTGCCGAGCCGCGGGTCGGGCGCGACGCCGAGCGCCTGCGCCGCCCCGGGCGGCAGGTCGAAGGCGAACCGGAACTCGCCGCCCCTCCGGCCGAGGTGGCCCGCGACGAAGGACTCGACGCGCAGGTAGGTGAGCGCGAGGACGGCGTGATCGAGCCGGGCGATGAAGCTCCGGTCGGAGAGGTTCCCGAGCACGGAGAGCGTGAACGTGTGATCGTTCCAGCTCCCCGGGCTGGGGAGCGAGGCGTAGGCGCCGGCGTAGTGGCGACCGAGGTAGTAGGGCGTGAACGCGCCCGGCGCCCGCTGCGAGACCTTCGGCGCGGCGGGATCGGTCACGTCCACGAGCGGCGCTCCGGCGAGGAGGAACGGGTAGACGGCGGGGCCGTCGTAGCCGGCGTCGTTGTAGAAGTACTCCGCGCCGAACGTCGCCGCGTCCTCGTCGGAGTACTTCCAGGACCAGGTCCCGCCGACGGTGACCTGCGGCACGAACCCCTCCGGATCGCGGCGCACGTAGCCGAAGACGTCCGCGGCGGAGCTCGGCCCCGCCACCCAGCGCGACCCGTCGACGCCGGTCCGCAGCGCCGCCTCGGCGTACAGGTCGAGGTCCCAGACGCCCGCCGAGACGTCGGCGCCGAAGCGCGGCCGGCGCCCGTCCTGCACGAGCGCGTCCACCCCCAGCTCCGCGAGGCCGAAGACGACCTCGGCGCGCCCGCCGCTCGCCACCCGCCCCACCCGATCGACCGCCTGGGGCTGCCCGGCCACGTCCTCGAGGAGCGCCACGCCGTAGAGGTTCCAGCCCCGCTTCTCCCACGGGACGTGCACCTTCACCATCGTCGCGCCCGCGCGCGGGTCGAACACCGCGAGCGGATCGCGCTTCACCGGGTGCAGGTAGTCCGTCGGGTTCCAGAACTTCCCCACGCCCCACTTGACGTGCTGCTTCCCGGCCGTGACGAAGACGCGCCGGCCGAGATCGAAGTTCACCCAGAGCTGGTCGAGCACGCCGCGCGGGTTCTGTCGCGGCGTCGCGCTCACCCCCGGCACCGGGATGACCGGCTGCCCGAGGGTGCTCGTGTCCGCGACGAGCGTCGGGTCGTAGCTCACCCGCTCGAGGGCGAAGCCGCGGACGCGATCGTTCGGGCGCGCGTCCAGGTACACGTCGAGGAGGTTCGGCGAGGAGAAGAACCACTGCGAGGCGGGGACGCCCTGCTGCGCCGTGGCCAGCGCGCGGAGGTAGAGCTGGCCGCCGATCACCAGGGGGTTCTCCTGGGCGCGGGCGCGCTCGACGATGCGCTCGGGCGGCGGCGGCACCGCGTTCGGGGAGCCGCTCGAGCCGAACATCTCGGCCTCGCGCGCGTCGGAGGGCGCGGGCGGGCCCGGCGGGGCCTGCTCCCCGGCCGGCGCCGGGGCCGAGGGCGCGGCGGGCTGCGCGGGCGGCGGCGCCGGGCCGAACAGCTCCTCCTCGCTCGGGCGGTCCTGCGCGACGGCGGGGCCGGCGGCGCCCAGGGCGGCCGCGAGGAGCGCCGCGGCGAGGAGGCGAGGCGAGCGGGTCATCTCCGATCTCCAGGCGCTAGCGGCTCTTCGACTCGAGCCAGGCCTTCGTGAAGATGTTCGCCGCGAGCGCGCGCAGGTCGATCTCGCGGATGAGGACGAGGGTCGAGTTCCCCTTCTCGATCTCGTCGAACACCCGGATCTCCTCCGGGTACCAGACCTCGCCCCGCTTCGACTCGGAGTAGATCTTCCGCCAGCGCGGGTAGTAGCTCGTGCGCATGAGCCGGCCGGAGAGCGCGAGATCCTGCCGCTTCAGGATGTTGAGGCTCGCCCGGTCCACCCAGAGGCGGCGGACGGGGAAGGAGACGTCCACGCCCGGCTTCACGTCGAGCCGGATCCGGTGGACGTCGTAGACGCCGAGCTTCTCGTCCCCCTCCCACGTCGCGGTGTAGTCCTCGGCGAAGCGCGGCTCGGAGACGTCGTCGCGGCGCATGTCGGTGCCGCCGATCCGCTCGCGCTCCGTCCGCCGCTCCCACCGGCCGGTGGACGGGTCGTAGCTCCAGAGGTTCTTCTCGACCCGCAGGTAGCCCTTCCCCGCCTCGGACTTCGGCTTGGTGAAGAGGAACATCTGCTTGTCGTCCGCGTCGCGCCGGTACACGACGAGCTCGTAGACGACGTCGGTCTTCCCCTTCTCCTTCGCCTCCATGTAGCAGAGCGCCTTCCAGTCGCCCGAGTTGCGCTGGCGATCGTCCAGCACCCGGACGACCTTCGCGAGCTCGTCCGGCCCGAGGGCGCGAGCGGCCGGCGCGGCGAGCGCGGCGGCGAGGGAGAGGGCGGCGAGCACGAGGCGCATGGCGGATTCACCCGATGTGGTGCATGGCGGTGACCGGCCGCAGGCGCGCGGCGCGGAAGGCGGGGAGGAGCGAGGCGAGGACCGTCACCCCGGTGAGGATCGCGACGTGGACCGCGATGGCCCCGGGCTCGAGCAGGAACCGGAGCCGCTCCTGCATCACGAAGATCTGCATGCTCTCGGGGATCGCGATCCCGACGAGGTTCACGAGGCCGGCCACGCCGGCGGCGAGGAGGGCGCCCGCGCCGGTGCCGGCGAGGCCGAGCAGCAGCGTCTCGAGCACGAACAGCCAGAGCACCTTCCGCCGCTGCATCCCGATGGCGCGGAGCGTGCCGATCTCGCGGGTCCGCTCGCGGATGGCGATGAGCAGCGTGTTCAGGATGCCGATGATCACCACCGCCATGAGGACGACGACGAGGAGCCAGGTCAGGGCGCGGACCCCGAAGATGAACTGCCTGAACTGGCCCATCTCGTCCTCCCAGGTGGTGACGTCCAGCTTCTGGCCGGTCCAGTCCTCGCTCGGCACCTTCTGCATGAGCTTGATCCAGTAGGGCTGCGGATCGGGGTCCATCACCCGCCAGCCGGCGCCGGAGAGGGTGGCCCGCAGCCGCGCGGCGATCGCCTTCGCCTCCTCGGGGCGGCGGAGGTAGAGCTGCAGCGCGCCGGTGGTGCTCGAGGCGAGCCCGTAGAGCTGGCGCAGCGAGTCGCCCTGGATGAAGGCGCTGAACGCGGAGAGGAGGCCGACGTTCCGCGCGACGACCGCGACCCGCACGTCGGCGGTGTTGTTCACGCCGCGCGCGGTCGGCGCCGAGAGGGTCAGGACGTCCCCGACCCGGACCTGGAGCCGCTCCGCCTGCCCCTGGAAGAGCAGGACCGTCCCGGGCTGGGCCAGGTCGGCGAGCCGCCCCTCGAGCGGGACGATCACCTTCGCGAAGCCCGGCTCCTGCGTCACGTCCACCCCGCCGATGATGAGGTCCATCGAGGCGGTCTCGGACACCGCCTTCGCCCAGCCGCGCCCGCGCACCGCGATGTAGTCCACGTCGGGGACCGCGCCCCGCACCGCCGCGAGGACGCGCGGGTACTCCGACACGAGCGGCGCGGCGCTCCCCGAGGTGACCTTGAAGAAGCCGCCCACGTTGACGTGGCCGGTGAGGAGCGTGGTCGCGGACTCCATCATCGCGTGCTCGATGCCGGCGGTGAGGCTCGCGAGGAGCACGAGGAGCGAGGTGACGGTCGCGAGCGCGCCCGCGAGGAAGAGGTTGCGCCGCGCGTGGCGGGTGAGGTTGCGGCTCGCCATCAGGAGATCGATCGGGAGCACGCTAGTCCTCCGTCGCCATCGCCTCGACGGGCGTGACGCGCATCGCGAGGAGCGCCGGGTAGAGGCCGGAGAGGACGCTCACCACCACCACGATGACGAGCGAGACGACCACGCTCGCGCCGCCCAGGACGGGCCGGAGCGCCGGCCCGGCGAAGAGGAAGTTCAGCATGTCGTTCGTGGCGGGGATCCCGCCCGCCGCCCGCACCAGCCACACCGCGGCGCCGCCGAGCGCGGCGCCGGCGAGGCCGAACGCGAGGCCGACGGTCGCGGTCTCGACGAGGAGCATCACCAGCACGAACCGGCGCTGCGCGCCGATGGCGCGCATCGTCCCGATCTCCGTCACGCGCTGGAGCGTGGCCATCACCATGGCGTTGTTGACGATGACGAGCGCCACCCCGAAGAAGACCAGGAGCGAGACGTACAGCACGATCCGCAGGGTGGTCACGAACTGGCCGACCACGCCCGAGGCGGCGTGCCAGTCCACGACCCGGAGGCCGAGCCCGGCCCGGTCCGCGGCCGCCTGGACGTCGCGGCGCGTCGCCTCGAGCTTCGCGGGATCGTGGAGCACGAGCGCCGCGTTGAGCGCGACGCCGCGATCGAGCTCCTCCTGCGTGTAGGTCCGCGCGGCCGGATCCTGGGCCGGCCCGGGCGCCCGGGCGCCCTCGAGGAGCGAGCGCTCGTCGATGCGCGCCGTCGCCGCCCGACCCTCGAGCGGGCCGCCGCCGCCGAAGAGCGCCGCCTCGGCGTCCTCGCGCGCCAGCTCCTTCGCGCCCACCGCGCCCTTGAGCCGCGCGATCTCGGCCGCCCGCTCCTTCGTCATGTACCCGTACAGATCGCGGAACGAGAGCAGGTCGAGCACGCTCGTCATGCCGGCGATGCCCGACCGCTCGATCTGCCGGAACTGGATGAAGCCGTAGACCTTCACGTTCACCGAGTTGAAGTAGCCGCTCTTCGCGGGCGCCTTGATGGTGATCGTGTCGCCCACGTCGATGAGGTACAGGCGGAGGAGCGGGGCGAGCTGGTCGTAGAAGATCCGGTAACGCGCGTCGAAGTTCGCGTCGTCCACGCGGAACAGCCGGGCGAGGAGGGCCGGGAGGTCCTCCCCCGCCGCCTCGGACCCGAGCGCCGCCCGGAGCCGGCGCGCCGCCTCCTCCGCCTGGAGGGGATCGAGCTGCTGCAGGATGTCCTTGGTGCCGCGCTGGTTCTCCCTCACCCAGCGCTGCAGCTCCTCGTCCTTGGCGTCGGCGAGCCGGCGGCCGCGCCGGTCGCGCGCGTCCTTGATGAGGTCGAGGCGGCGCGCGTTCTTGAGCTTCAGCCACTCCTCCGCGTACTGCTTCCCCACGAGGATCCCGCGGTGGCCCTTCGGGATCATCTCGCCCTTGGCGACCTGGGCGAGCTCGAAGGCCCGGAAGAACGCGTCGGGGTCGGTGCCGACGTAGCGGATGAAGGTGAAGCTCCCGTCCATGGAGAGCCGGGCGATCCGGTTCTCGAGGAGCTCGAGGTGGCCGTAGCGGTCGCCGTCGAACCCGGCCCAGAAGCCGTCGCTCGCGGCGTTCGTGAGATCTGCCCACTCGCGGCGGCGCTCCTCCGCCTCCCGCCCCTCCAGATCCACGATCGCCAGCGCCTGGCCGAGCTCGTCCCGCAGGAGCCCGACCAGCCGCCGGACGTGGGCCTTTCGCGCCTCGTAGCCGCGGAGCGCCTCCGGGGAGCGGTCCCCCTCCTCGAGCCGCCGCACGTCGGCCCGGAGCCGCTCGAGCGCGACGTCGATCACGTTCCCGGTCGCCACCATCGCCTGATCGATGCCCATCGGCACGACCGCCTTCACGTTGGGGACCCTGGAGAGGACCTCCTTCACCCTGGAGAAGTCCTCGATGGGCTCGAGCTGCGGCTCGCCGCGGAGGCCGCCGTAGAGCTCGAGCGGATCCTTCGACGCCGCGGAGTAGACCTGGAGCTGGCCGCCGAGGCTCCCCTGGATCGAGGTGCGCATGCCGCGGTCGATCGAGTCCATGAGCGACGACCCGAGCACCACGAGGAACGCACCGCCGAGGACGATCGCGCCGATGATGGCGGTCCGGACCCGGGCCGCGGCCAGGTTCCGGAAGGCGATCCGGAGCAGCACCCGGAGCGCGTCGGTCCGCGCGGACACTAGCGCCCCTCCGCCGCGGCCGCGTCGCCGCCCACCGCCTCGCGCCCGACGAGCTGCCCGTCGGCGATCCGCACGATGGCGCTCGCGTGGCTCATCACCTTGGGATCGTGGGTCGAGAAGACGAACGTCGTGCCGTCGCGGCGGTTCATCTCCTTCATGAGGTCGATGAGGTTCGCCCCGGTCTTCGAGTCGAGGTTGGCGGTCGGCTCGTCGGCGAGGACCAGCGCCGGACGCGTGACGAGCGCCCTGGCCACCGCCACGCGCTGGCGCTGCCCGCCCGAGAGCTCGCTCGGGCGGTGGCGCGCGTGGCTGCCGATGCCGACCGCGTCGAGCAGCGCGAGCACCCGGTCCCGCCGCTCCCGCCGGCCGAGCCCGCCCTGGAGGAGGAGGGGGAACTCGACGTTCTGGAAGACCGAGAGCACCTGGACGAGGTTGAAGCTCTGGAAGATGAAGCCGATCGTCCGCAGGCGCAGCTCCGTGAGGGCGCGCTCGGAGAGCCGGGAGGTGTCCCGGCCGTCCACCACCACCGTCCCGGCGGTGGGCGTGTCCACGCAGCCGACCAGGTTGAGGAGCGTGGTCTTGCCGCTCCCCGACGGGCCGGCGAGGGAGAGGAACTCGCCCTTCTCGATCTCGAGCGACACGCCGCGGAGCGCCGGGACGACCGTCTTGCCGAGCATGTAGTCCTTCGACACGTTCCGGATGGAGACGATCGACATGCCTGCTCCCGGTGACGCCGGCCGCGCCGGCGAGGTATCCGGAGATTCTACAATGGGTGGACTCCACCCGCGACGGAGGGCGGCCCCGCCCCGATCATCGCGAGACCCGCGATCCCGTCGCCGAGCGGGTACACGATCACCGGCCAGCGCACACTGCGGCCCCCCGCACCGCCGCTCGCCCCGCGCCCGTTCGTCCGGGTCGCCGGAGCGCAGCCGCCGTGGTGCGGCGCCGTCGCGTCGCCCCCGCGCGTTGCAGGACGGGCCGCGACCTCCGATAATCCGCCGCGCGCGCCCGCGCGTCCGCACACCATGACCACCCCACGTCCCGCCACCCTCTCCTACTTCAGGGGCTCGTTCGCCCTCACCTTCGTCGGCCTGCTCGTCGCGGGCGGGGTGGGCCTGTACTCCACCGGCACCGCGGCGGGCGCCGCGAGCACCGTCTTCATCACCGCGGTCCTCGGGGTCCTCGAGGTCTCCCTCTCCTTCGACAACGCCGTGGTGAACGCGACGGTGCTGAAGGACATGACCCCGGTGTGGCGCCACCGCTTCCTCACCTGGGGCATCGCGATCGCGGTGTTCGGGATGCGGCTCGTCTTCCCGGTCCTGGTGGTGAGCGTGGTCGCCCGGATCGCCCCCTGGGACGCGCTCCGGCTCGCGGCCGTGCAGCCGCGGGAGTACGCGCGGCTCCTCACGAGCGCCCATGCCCTGCTCGGCGCGTTCGGCGGTTCGTTCCTGGGCATGGTGTCGCTCCGGTACTTCTTCGACTCCGACAAGGACGTCCACTGGCTGCGCGGGCTCGAGCAGCTCCTCGCGCGCGTCGGGAAGGTCGAGTCGGCCGAGCTCGGCCTCGTGCTCCTCGTGCTCTACGGCTTCTCTCGCGCGGTCCCGCCCGCCGAGTCCGAGGCCTTCCTCGTCGCCGGCCTCTTCGGAATCGTGACCTTCATCGCGGTGGACGGGATCGCCGCCGCGATGGAGGTGGACGAGGTGACCCTCGGGGCCGTCCACCGCGCCGGCGCCGCGAGCTTCCTCTACCTCGAGGTGCTCGACGCGAGCTTCAGCTTCGACGGCGTGATCGGCGCCTTCGCCCTCACCACCAACCCGTTCGTGATCGCCCTCGGCCTCGGGATCGGGGCGATCTTCGTGCGGAGCCTCACGATGGTGATGGTCGAGCACGGCACCCTCGCCTCGTACCGCTTCCTCGAGCACGGCGCGTTCTACGCCATCGGGGCCCTCGCCGGGCTCATGCTCCTCAACACGGTCGTGGAGGTGCCGGAGGCGGTCACCGGCCTCGTCGGCGCCGCGTTCATCGGCCTGTCGCTCTGGTCGTCGATCCGCTGGAACCGGCGCGCCGCGCGGGCCGCCCCGGACTCGGCGGCCTGACGAGGGCTCGAGCGCCGGCCGGCGTGAGCCTGCGCTGCCCGGTCCACGTGCGTTCGCTGCTCGGCCTCGCTCGGCTCGCCACGGCCGGAGCTCCCTTCACGGCCCGACGCCGGAGGCCCGAGGCCCCGCAGGCCGGGACCTTCACTCGTCCTGGCGCGCCACGCCCACCGCGAAGCCGCCGGGCTCCTCCTCGACCGCGTGGATCGTCCATGGGCGACAGCACGCCGGGCAGTCCTCGACGTAGGTCTGCGACTCTCCGCCGCTGGGGTCGACGAAGATGGTGACCAGCTCGCCGCAGTAAGGGCACTCGATCTCGATGTCCACGCCGAGCGCCGTTATAGTCGCTCCGTGGGAAGGAAGCCCTTCAACAACCCCTTCGAGAAGCTGAAGGCGCTCGCGAAGGAGCAGCCGGCGCCGCCGGCTGCGCGGCCACCTCCCCTTCCCGCTCCCTTGCCCGCGCCGCCGCGGGAGCAGACGGAGGACGAGCTCTGGGCGAGCGCCACGGCCGGCGTCCGCAGGGTCGAGCGCGGCGTCGAGACCGCGCCGCCGCCGCCCCCGCCCGGACCCGGCGCGGCCTTCTACCACCCTGATCTCGAGGCCATCGACGCGCTCCGCGCGCTCGTCTCGGGGGACGCGCCGTTCGACCTCTCCGACTCGGACGAGTTCATCGAGGGGCGGGTGGCGGGGCTGGACAGCGCGATCCTGCGCAAGCTCCGGCGCGGCGACTTCGCGGTGCAGGGCCACATCGATCTGCACGGCATGACGCGCGAGGAGGCGAAGGGGGCGGTGGACGCCTTCCTGCGCGCCTCCCGGCAGGCGGGGAAGCGCTGCGTGCTCCTCGTCCACGGGCGCGGTCTTCACTCGAAGGATCAGCTCCCGATCCTCAAGGACGCGCTCCGGACCTGGCTCGCCACCGCCCGGTTCGCGCGCCACGTCCTCGCGTTCGCGACCGCGCGCCCGACGGACGGCGGCGCGGGCGCCCTCTACGTGCTGCTCCGGCGCGCCGGGCGGTAGGTCTTCGGCCGGGCTGTTGCCTCGACCGCTCGAGAGCGCCGGATCAAGCCCAGCGTCGCTCTGGAGCAGGTGAGAGTCGAGCGCCTTCCGCCAGATCGCCCTGGCGCAATCGGTCCGAGCCCGTCCGTCCCCGCCGCCACCCAGTCGCCAAGGGTAGAAGCCTTCAGCGCAACCCCGCTCCGCTCGTAGATTCCGGAGAGGCGGTGGAGCGGCAGGTGGTCCTTGTACTTGGAGACCGCGGCGGCGGCGGCGGCGATCTGGTGTTGTTGTCCAGCGGCGTCCGCGTGGTACTGGGTGGCGACCCCGGTGAAGATGCTGGACATCGCCTGGCAACCGGACCGGCGCGAGGCCATGCTCCGCTCACCGGCCGCCCGCGCCAGACGGGCTCCCTGCAGTGGATACTGCACGGTCGTCGGCCAAGGCGGAGCGCGTTCGACGCCCCGGCAATCATGACAAACGCTAGAGATGCGTAACGCCGCGGCCGCCAGAGCCGCCGAACTCGTTCACATCAATACCCGGCCATCATCATCACCATCGCCAGGGCTCCACACCCAAACCCGATTACAATCATCCACATACGAGGAGACATCAACGGAAACCCTGCATCTCGCCACGCATCCAGATATGCGGCCCAGAAAGAGTACCTAGAATGCCGACAAACAGTAATTGCGGCCGCAGTCCGAATGACAAGCTGACTCGCAAGCGCAACGACCAGCAACGTTATCGAGGCACTCATAAAGGGGCGCTACCAGAGCCAGTAGGGTAACACCAAAGGCGGGCGACGAAAGAACACCGCCGGCTGCCAGGCGGATCTTGTCCCTTCGGTTCGCGCCCCCGGGCGGCGCCTCGGCCTCCACCTCCTTCTCGAGCCAGCCCCACGCTTGCCGTGCAGCCGCGCTCGCATCCCGCGATCCCTCAGCTTGAAACACCTCGCAGAGCGGGGGCGGGGCCGGGACGATGTGATGGAGGGTCAGCGCCGGCAAGCACGCCTGCGCAGCTCGCTCGCCGTCTGCCCTCGCTCGTGACGGCTTCGTTTGTCTCGCGACGCTCGACGCAAGCGGGTGGCGCCATCAGATCCCGGCGGCGAGGTCGCGCGCGGCCTGGACGGGATCCGCGGCGTCGCGGAGCGGCCGGCCGACCACGATCACGTCGGCGCCGGCGCGGACCGCCTCCGCGGGCGTCGCGACCCGGGCCTGATCGCCGGCGGCGGCGCCCGCCGGGCGGACGCCGGGGACGACCAGCAGCGGCCCCGGGCCGACGGCGGCCCGCACCGCGCGGACCTCGTGCGGCGAGCAGACGAGGCCGCCCGCGCCCGCGCCGACCGCGAGGCGCGCGAGCCGCACGACGGCCGTCTCCGGCGGGCCGGCGAGGCCGATGGCGTCCAGGGCGGCGCCGTCGAGGCTCGTGAGCACCGTGACCGCGAGGATCCGCACCTTCCCCGCGGCGCCCCTCACCGCCGCGCGCACCATCTCCGCGCCGCCGGAGGCGTGGACGGTGAGCAGCGACGCCCCGCTGGCGGCCGCGCTGCGCGCCGCCCCCTCGACCGTGTTCGGGATGTCGTGCAGCTTGAGGTCGAGGAACACCGGCCGGCCCAGGGCTGCGACCGCCTTCACGACCGACGGCCCCTCGGCGACGAAGAGCTCGAGCCCCACCTTGAGGAGCCCGACGTGCGGCGCGATCCGGCGCGCGAACGGCTCGGCGGCGGCGAGCGAGGGGAAGTCCAGCGCGGCACAGATGCGTTCGTTCGGCGTCATGCTCTCTCCCTCCCCGTCACGCGGCGCTCGGCGCGAGCCGTCACACCGCACCGGCGTCGCGATCCCGAGGCCCGAAGGTGCGGCCTTCGGCCCGATCCTCACGCCTTCCCGGCCTGCATCCGGCCGACCTCGCGCAGGAGCGCGTCGGCCTCCGGCTTCGGCAGGCAGTTCTTCACCTCGAAGAGCGCGAACGCGAGCAGGTCCTCGAGCGCCTCGAGGGAGCGGGCCTTCGCCGCGGCGCCCCGGTACGCGCCGCTCGCCGAGACGTTCACGAGGATCTGCGCGACGTCCACCTCGCCGTCCTCGTCCACCCGCACGCCCTCGAAGATCGGCCGCTGCTTCGCCGGCAGCCGGTCGAAGTAGCCGTTCAGCCGCGCCCGGGCGTCGGGCTGCGCCGTCGCGAGCCGGTCGTACACCCGCTTCAGGATCCGCCGGTAGAGCTCGAACGGCCCCGCGGCGCGGCGGCGGCCGGAGGCGGCCGGGACCTCGACCTCGACCTCGACCGCGATCTCCTCCTCCGCGGGCTGCGGCGCGGGCGCGGCGGCGAGGACGCCGGCGCCCACGAGGGCGGTCGCGGCGCGGAGCGCGTCGAGCAGCCCGATCCCCGCGCGGTGGGCCGCCTCCGGGAGCGCGCGCCGGCCGTCCACCGCCTCGACGAGCCGCGCCTCGAGCGCCCCCGGCGCGCTGGCGCCGGCGGCGGTGCGGGAGAGCACCACGTCGCGGCCGCCCAGCTCCGCCCCGAGCCGCTCCGCCTCCTCGACCCGCTTCATCCCCTCGAGCAGGAGGTCGCGCATCCGCACCGGGAGCTTCACCGCGTTCGTCTCGTCGTGCGGCCCCTCGAGGAACGCGAACGTGCCGGTGGTCTCGACGAAGGCGTCGAGCAGGATCTCCTTCACCTGGAGCGCGATCCCCTCGTAGAGCTGGGCGGACGTGAGGAGCCCCTCGTCCACCAGGACCTGCCCGAGGGGGCGCCCGCCCCGCACGAAGGGCGAGCAGCGCTCCAGGTCCTCGGGGCCGATGAGGCCCGCCCGGACGAGCACCTCGCCGAGGCGGTCGGCGGGATCCGACGACGACGCGAACACCACCTGCCCGTCGCGGAAGTAGACGCTCTTCCGGCGGAGCAGCTCGGGGCGCTCGGCGGGCGCGGCCCGGTCCTCCTCCCGGCCGAACGAGAGGAGCAGCACGCCGGTCTTCAGCGTGGTGAAGACGAACTGGACCACCTCGGGGACGGTGAGCGCGGCGAGCGAGCCGGCGAACCACGCGCCGGGGGCGTCGCCGCGGGCGGGGGTGACGAGCGCGAAGGCGTTGGGCGCGGAGAGGAGATCCGCCTGGCCGCCGCCCGCGAGCCCGAGCTGCTCCGCCTCCCGCGGGGGCAGCACGATCTCGCCCTCCGCCCCGACCGACAGCTTCGCGCGCATCTCCGCCTCCGCCGGCGGCGATGCCGCCGGCCGCACCCGTCCTACGCCCGCTCGCCCGGCCCGGGCTTCACGCTCGCGGCGACCAGGGCCGCCGCCTTCCGCGCCGCCTCGGCGACGGGCACGAGCTCGACCGCGCCGCCCGCGCGGAGCTTCCACTCGACCTGTCCCTTCGCGAGCCCCTTCTTGCCCACCGCGATCCGGATCGGGATCCCGACGAGGTCCGCGTCCTTGAACTTCACGCCGGCGCGCTCGTCGCGGTCGTCGAACAGGACGTCCACGCCCTCGCGCGCGAGCCCGGCGACGACCTCCTCGGCCGCCTTCCGGAGCTCCGGCTCGGGGCCGAGGGTGAGCACCGTCGCCTGGAACGGCGCGATGGAGAGCGGCCAGACGATCCCGTTGTCGTCGTGGTGCAGCTCGATCGCCGCGGCGAGGATCCGCTCGACGCCGATGCCGTAGCTCCCCATCACGATCGGCACCTGCTTGCCTTCCGCGTCGAGCACCGTCGCCCCGAGCGACTCCGAGTACTTGGTGCCGAGCTTGAAGATGTGGCCGATCTCGAGCGCCTTGAAGACCTCGAGGGTGCCGTCGCAGCGCGGGCAGCCCTCGCCCGCCTTCACCGTGCGGAGCTCGGCGAGCACCGCCCCGTGGGCGAGGAGGTCGCGCTTCACGTCCACGCCGCGGAGGTGGAACCCGTCCTCGTTCGCGCCGGTCACCATGTCCCGCCGCTCGGCGAGGGACCGATCGACGAACACCTTCGCCTTCGTGAACCGGACCGC
Organism: Anaeromyxobacter oryzisoli; assembly: GCF_022690765.1. Classification (GTDB taxonomy): domain Bacteria; phylum Myxococcota; class Myxococcia; order Myxococcales; family Anaeromyxobacteraceae; genus Anaeromyxobacter; species Anaeromyxobacter oryzisoli. Next base: position 22,923 of record NZ_JALCZA010000026.1, read on the forward strand.
GCCGAGGGAGCCCGCGTGCGCGCCCATGAGCGGCGGGATCTCCTCGGGGTGCGCCGGCCGGACCACCGCCGCGCCGGTGGCGGTCTGGAGCTTCGCCTCGTTCAGCTCCTGGTCGCCGCGCACCACGGCGACGACCAGCTCTTCGTCGGCGACGTAGATGAGGGTCTTGAGCTGGCGCCGCGCGGGGACGGAGTGCGGCGCCGCCTCGAGCGCGTCGATCGTGAGGACGCCGGGCGTCGCGAACTTCTCCGGCTCGGCGAGCCCGGGGCCGTCCGCCTCGGGGGCGACGCGGGCCGTGGCCGTCTCGGTGTTCGCGGCGTACCGGCACCGCGGGCACGCGGCGACGAGATCCTCGCCGGCGTCGGTCTTCACCATGAACTCGGACGACTCGCTCCCGCCCATGGAGCCGGAGTGAGCCTGGACCGCCACGAAGTCGAGCCCGCAGCGCGTGAAGATCCGCTCGTACGCGCGCCGCTCGTCCTCGTAGCGGAGGTCGAGGCCGGCCCGGTCCACGTCGAGGGAGTACGCGTCCTTCATGGTGAACTGACGGACGCGCAGGAGGCCGGACTTCGGGCGGGGCTCGTCGCGGAACTTCGTCTGGATCTGGTACCAGACCTGCGGGAGCTGGCGGTAGCTGCGGAGCTCGGCGCGGGCGATGGCCGTGAAGATCTCCTCGTGCGTCATGCCGAGGCCGTAGTCGCCGCCCTTGCGGTCCTTCAGGCGGAACATGTTCTCGCCCATCACCTCCCAGCGCCCCGACTCCTTCCAGATCTCGGCCGGGTGGAGGGCGGGGAGGAAGAACTCCTGGCCGCCGATGGCGTCCATCTCCTCGCGGATGATCGCCTCGATCTTGTTGAGCGCGCGCTTCGCGAGCGGGAGGTAGTCGTAGATCCCGGCCCCGAGCTGCCGGATGAAGCCGGCGCGGACGAGGAGCTTGTGGCTGGCGACCTGCGCGTCGGCAGGTGCCTCCTTGAGCGTCGGGATGAAGGCCTGGCTGTAGCGGACCACGTGCATGGTGCCCGGAGTTATACAATGGAATGCTCCGGGCGCGCGTCACGCGTCCGCTCGCCGGGACCGGGCGGCGGGCGCCTCGCGCCGCGACGGCGCGGGCCGCCGGCGCCGGCGGCTACTTCGCCGATCGCTCGGCGGCGATCCGGATGGCCTCGGACACCACGGCCTCCTCGAGCTCCTCCGCCTTCATCCGCTTCACGATCTTGCCCTCGCGGAAGAGGAGCCCGACGCCGCCGTGGCCGTAGGCGACGCCGACGTCGGCCGCGGCGGCCTCGCCGGGGCCGTTCACCTCGCACCCCATCACCGCCACCTGGACGTCGCCCTTCACGTTCGCGAGGCGCCGCTCGACGCGCTCGGCGATGGGGATCATCGCCACCGAGCAGCGACCGCAGGTCGGGCACGAGGTGAGGGTCGCGCCGCCGAACTTGAGCCCCATCGACGTGAGGAGCATCCGGGCGACGCGGACCTCCTCGACGGGATCGGCGGTGAGCGAGATCCGGATCGTGTCCCCGATGCCGTCGGCGAGCAGGATCCCGAGGCCGGCGGCGCTCTTCACGGTGCCGGCGAGGAGCGTGCCGGCCTCGGTGACGCCGAGGTGGAGGGGGTAGTCGAACCGCTCGGAGAAGAGCCGGTTCGCCCGCACCGTCATGGCGATGTCGTGCGCCTTCAGCGAGACCTTGATCTCGCGGTACCCCTCGTCCTCGAGGAACCGGATGTGGCGCGCGGCGCTCTCCACCATCCCCTCGGCGGTGGGCCAGCCGTGCTTCTCCACGATGTCCTTCTCGAGGGAGCCCGCGTTCACGCCGATCCGGATCGGGACGCTGCGCTCACGGGCGGCCTTCACCACCTCGCGGACGCGCTCCTGCGAGCCGATGTTCCCGGGGTTGAGCCGGATGCCGTGGATCCCCGCGGTGAGCGCGGCGAGGGCGAGCCGGTAGTCGAAGTGGATGTCGGCGACGAGCGGCACCGGCGCCCCGCGCACGATCGCGGGGAGCGCCGCGGCCGCGTCCTCGTCCGGCACCGCGAGGCGGACCACGTCGGCGCCCGCCTCGGCGAGGGCGCGGATCTGCGCGAGCGTCGCCGCGGCGTCGGCGGTCTGGGTGGTGGTCATGGACTGCACCGCGATCGGGGCGCCGCCGCCGATGAGCACGCTGCCCAGCCGGAGCTGCCGCGTCCGGCGGCGCTCGCCCAGCGACGCCCGCTCGCCCTGCCCGTATCCACCCATCTCTCGGCTCCTGTCCCCCGCGGGTGAAGCGCCGCCCGGAACGACGACGGCGGCCGGCCCTCGATCTAGGGCCCGGCCGCCGCGCGCGCCACCGCCGCTACTTCTTCGCGCCCAGCTCGGCGTCGATGACCTGCTTGAACGCCTCGGCGGGCTGCGCGCCCGAGACCAGGCGGCCGTTGATGAAGAACGCGGGGGTGCCGTTCACGCCGGCGTCGTCGCCCGCCTTCTTGTTGGAGGCGACGAGCGCCGCCTTCTGGCCCGAGTCGAGGCAGGCGGTGAACTTGGCGGTGTCGAGGCCGAGCTCCTTCGCGTACCCCTTGAGATCGTCCACCTCGAGCTTGCCGGCCGCCGCGAAGAGGCGGTCGTGCATCTCCCAGTACTTGCCCTGGTCCTCCGCGCAGTGCGCGGCCTCGGCGGCCTTCGGCGCGAGCGTGTGGCTCGGGAGCGGGTAGTCGCGGTAGACGAGCCGGATCTTGCCCGGGTAGGCCGCGACGACCTCCTTCACGGTCGGCTCGGCGCGCACGCAGTACGGGCACTGGAAGTCGGAGAACTCGACGATGGTCACGGGCGCGTCCGCCGGTCCCTTCGACGGACCGGTGGCCGCCACCTCGACCTTCGGCGGCACGTACGCGGGGAGCAGCACCTCGACGCCCATCTCCTTCTTCAGGCCCTCGTAGTACTTCGCGAGGACCTCCTGGCCCTTTTGCCCCTTGATGAAGCGGACGATGCTCGGCTTCACCTGCTCGAGCGGCGGGAGCTTCTGCCCCTGCGCGACCGCGCCGTCGTAGAGCGCCTTGACCTCGGCGTCGTCCGGCTCGGGGAGCTTCTGGACGACCTCGCGGTCGATGAGCGCGTCCACCGAGACGCCGGCCGCCTTCGCCTTCGCCTCGAACACCTGCTTCTGGACCATCTGCTCGAGGGCGCGGCGCTTCAGCTCGTAGATCTGCTCCTGGTACTGCTGCTCGAGCTGCTTCAGGTCCTTCTTCACGACGTCGTCGAGCTGCGCGGCGGTGATGGTCTGCCCGCCGATCTTGGCGACGGGCGCCTGGGGGGCGAGCTGCTGCTGGCCCTGCGAGCCCGGCGGGGTGGACCGCGGCGACTGGCAGGCGGCCAGCGCGAGGGCGAGGCCGAGGACGAGGGGACGAATGGACATGACGCTCCAGGGAAGGACGGCGGGTGCGGAAAAACCGGCAGAGGGTCCGCCAAAATGGCGGACACGTCAATGGAATAGGGCGAGCGCGAAGATCGCGCCGCCCCTCTTGAGAACCACCGGCGCGCGAAGGGATTCCTGCGCTGCGGACGCGCCCGGGAGAGCGAGCGGCGCGCCGAACCTTCCCGATGACACGCCGGCTCCGAACGAATAGAAAAGGACTCTTTTCCGGTTCTTCCGCAGCGCGCCGAGGAGATCGCATGGCCCAGCACGAGAGGCTCGTCATCATCGGGAGCGGTCCCGCCGGCTACACAGCCGCCCTGTACGCCGCCCGCGCGAACCTGAACCCGCTCCTGTTCGAGGGGTTCCAGCCGGGCGGGCAGCTCACCATCACGAGCGAGGTCGAGAACTACCCCGGCTTCCCCGAGGGCGTCCTCGGCCCCGAGCTGATGGAGCGGATGAAGAAGCAGGCGGAGCGCTTCGGGACGCGCTTCGAGGCCTCGGAGATCACCCGGGTGGACCTCTCGCGGCGCCCCTTCCAGCTCTGGCGCGACGACGACCTCTTCACCGCCGACGCGGTGATCGTCGCGACGGGCGCGTCCGCCAAGTGGCTCGGGATCGGGTCGGAGAAGGTCTACCAGGGGCGCGGCGTGTCGGCGTGCGCGACCTGCGACGGCTTCTTCTTCCGCGGGGTCGAGGTGGCGGTGGTGGGCGGCGGCGACACCGCGATGGAGGAGGCGGTCTTCCTCACGAAGTACGCCTCGAAGGTCCACGTCATCCACCGCCGCGACGAGCTCCGCGCCTCCAAGATCATGCAGGATCGGGCCCGCAAGAACCCCAAGATCGAGATCGTCCTGAACGCCACGGTGGACGAGATCCTCGGCGACGGGAAGGCGGTCACCGGCGTGCGCCTGAAGAGCTCGAAGGACGGCTCCCTCCGGGTGCTGCCGCTCCAGGGCGTCTTCATGGGGATCGGCCACGAGCCCAACACGAAGGTCTTCCGCGGCCAGCTCGCGATGAACGACGTGGGCTACCTCACGGTGGACGCGGGCTCGACCCAGACCAGCGTCCCCGGCGTGTTCGCGGCGGGCGACGTGTCCGATCCGAGCTATCGCCAGGCGATCTCCGCGGCCGGCTCCGGCTGCCAGGCCGCCATCGACGCCGAGCGCTGGCTCGGCGAGCACGTGACCGAGAAGTGGGACTGACGGGCGGCGTTCCGCCCAGCGAGCACGCTAGATGAAGATGATCGACGTCGGCGAGAAGCCGAAGACGGAGCGCGTCGCCGTCGCGCGCGGCTTCGTCACCATGTCCCCCGCGACCGTCCAGCGGATCCGGCGCGGCGAGGTCGAGAAGGGGGACGTGCTCGCCGCCGCCCGGCTCGCCGGCATCCTGGCCGCGAAGAAGACGCCCGACATCGTCCCCCTCTGCCACCCCATCGCCCTCTCCGCCGTGGACGTGACCGCCGAGCCGGGCGCGCGCGGCGTCGCGGTGACCGCGACGGTGCGCACGGTGGATCGGACCGGCGTCGAGATGGAGGCGCTCACCGCGGTGTCCGCGGCGTGCCTCACCGTCTACGACATGCTGAAGCGGTACGAGAAGGGCATGACGATCGTCGGCGTCGAGCTCATGGAGAAGAAGGGTGGCCGGAGCGGGCACTGGGTCCGCGCCCCAGCAGCGCCGCCGGCTCCACGCCGAGCAGCCGCGTCGCGTTCCCGCCGCACACGCGGCGGATGACGGCCGGCCCGAGCCCCGCCTTCCCGAGCCGGTCCGCGGCGCGGGGCAGCGCGAGCAGGTCCCCGCCCGACAGCCCCGCGTCGGACCCGAGCACGAGCCCCTCCGGGCCGAGGGAGCGGACCAGCTTCACCGCCGCGTCGATCGCCCCTCGCGCGCCCGACAGCGACAGCGCGGCCCGGTGACCGCAGGCGACGATCGCCCGCACCGTCCGCGCGTCCACCCCGGCGACGAGCACGCGCGTGGGCTCCACCTCCGACGCCTTCAGCACCGCGAGCACCCGCCGGGTGAGCCGCTCGCGCCCGCGGGAGGGCACCTGGACGACGACGGGGAGCCGCAGGGTCCGCGCGAGCTCGAGCTGGCGCTCGAGGACCCGCTCCTCGAGCTCGCCGCCCTCGGCGAGGCCGATCGCCCCGAGCGCGGCCACCTCCGGCCGCCCGAGCGCCTCGGGCAGCTCCGCCAGGAGCGCCTCGAGCCCGCGCAGCGGGATGCGCCGCGGGTGGACGCCGAGGGCCGCGTAGCCGGCGATGCCCGCGCGGCGGAGCCGCCGCGCCGAGCGCACGACCGCGTCCCACCCTGCCCGCACCGCCGCCGACGTCGCCGCGGGGACCGCGTCGTCGGACGGGACGAGCGCGCCCTCGACCCCGAAGAAGCGGAGGTCGGCGAGCGCGCGCGGGTCGAGGTCGCCGGCGTGGAGGAGCGCGTCGAACACGGCGCCCATGGTAACCGGCCGGCGGCGCGAGCGCCCGGGGACGTCTCGTGCCCGTGCCCGTGATCCGTCACCGATCTCCGTGCCCGCTTCCCGGTTCCCGTGTCCCCTTGCCCGTGATCCGACGGCCGGATCGGATCACGGGGACGGGCCACGGGCGACGGGAGTCGGCTCACGGGCCACGCGAGGCCGGTCACGGTCACGGTTCACGGCCGCGCCCCCGGACGACCGTCGCTGCTTCACCGCGGCCGCACGAGGAGCGTCGCGACTCCGGCGCGCACCGGCTCGAGCGGCAGCGCCATCGCGAGCGGCAGCTCGACCGGCCCGAGCACCAGCGCGCCGCCTGGCCGGAGCGCCGCGGCGAGCCGGCGGAGCACCGCCGCCGCGACCGGCGCCTCGAAGTGGATGAGCACGTTCCGGCAGAGCACCACGTCGAAGGGGCCGCCCGCCGGCGGCGGGTCGGAGACGAGGTTCTGCCGCGCAAAGGAGATCGCGCCGCGGACCTCGGGCCGCACCCCCCGCACGCCCGCGGCGTCGGCCGGCTCGAGCCACCGCTCCAGCGCCGGCGGCAGGTGGCGCAGCGCGCGCGGGCCGTAGCGCCCGGCCCGGGCGGCGGCGAGCGCCCGCGCGGAGAGATCGGTCGCGACGATCCGATCGCGCCCCGGGCGCCCCGCCTCGAGGAGCGCGATGGCGACGCTGCACGGCTCCTCGCCGCTCGCGCACCCCGCCGACCAGATCGCGAGCGGGCCGGGCGCCGCGCCGGCGCGGCGCGCGATCGCCTCGAGCTGCTCGGGGTGGCGCCAGAACGCGCTCTCGGTGACGAGCGCGTGCTCGATGAGGGCGGACACCGCCGCCGCGTCGCGCGCGGCGACCCGGGCGGCGAGCACGGAGGCGGGCTCCCCCCGCTCCCGAGCCGCCGTCGCGAGGGCGTCCTCGAGCATCGCCGGCGACCCGCCGGGGAGGGACAGGCCGGCCACCTCCACGAGCGCGCGGGCGACCTCGCGGAACGCGGCCGCCGGCGGCGCGCCGAGCACCCGGGCGGCGGTGGCGTCGCTCACGCCGCGCTCCCCGCCAGCGACGCGACGAGCGGCGCGGCGTCCAGGAGCGGGAGGACCTCTCCGTCCTCGACGCAGAGCCCGGCCACGAGCGGGGAGCCGCGCCAGGCCTCCGGCGTGCCCGCGGCGACGTCCCCCTCGAAGAGGCGCGGGGACTCGACGAGCCGCGCCACCCGATCGACCACGAGCCCCACCGCGGGGGCGCCGGCCAGCACGGCGATCTGGGCGTCGAGGTTCGGAGGTCGCGGCAGGCCGAGGAGCGTCGCGAGATCGACCGCGACCACGGGCGCCCCGCGGCAGACGAACGTGCCGAGCACGTGCGGCGGCGCCCCCGGCAGCGGGACGAGCGCGACGAGCTGGACCACCTCGACCACGCCAGCCGCGGGCAGGAGCGCCCGCCGGCCCGCCGCCTCCACGAGGAGGTGCGCGCCGGGGACCGCCTCGCCGGCGTCGGCGAGGAGCGCCGCCTGCGCGCGCGAGAGGGCCTCCGCCAGGCGGCGGACCTCGGCGACCAGGGCGGCGCGGGGCGGGCGCGGATCGGGGCCGGCGGGCGGCGTCGCGGTGGGGTTCGCCATCGGCGCCGAGGGTACCAACTCCGCGCCCGGACGGCACCCCGCACGCGGCGGGTGGACCTCGGCGTGGGCCGACGCCGTCGCGGAGCACCTCCTCGCCCGGGAAAGGTCCGCGGGGTGGCCCGCGCCGGCTCCGCGCGGGCGCGATCCCGGCGACCTCGCGCCGGACGCCCCGCGACCATCCCGACACCGCGGTGACCTCGCGATGATGATGATATGGAGGAGGTACGATGACCCTCCGATCGTCGCTCGTCCCCGTGCTCGTCGCGCTCCTGCTCGGAGCGTGCATGCCGCGCCACGCCAGCGAGAGGGCGCGCGCGGAGCTGGCCGCCGGCGCGATGATCCGGCTCTCCGGCGGCACGTTCCGGCTCGGCGAGCCGGTCGGCCCGCTCGCCGACACCGCGAGCTACGTCTCCGTCTCCCCGTTCCTCCTGGACGTGACGGAGGTGACGGTGGCGGCGTACGAAGAGTGCGTGAAGGCGGGGAGGTGCGAGCCGGCGGCGGCGACGGTCGAGCGCGAGTGGCTCCGGAGGAAGGCCCGCAAGGCGGAGTCGCGCGCCTGCAACGAGGCCCGCGCGGACCGGGCGGACCACCCGGTCAACTGCGTGGACTGGAACCAGGCGACCGCGTACTGCGCCTGGGCGGGGAAGCGGCTCCCGTCCGAGGAGGAGTGGGAGTGGGCCGCGCGCAACGAGGGCGAGGGGACCACCTACCCGTGGGGAGACGAGCCCGCGCCGGGCGCCCAGCTCTGCTGGAACGGCGAGGGCAACGACGCCGGGCGCGGCGCGCGCACCGGCACGTGCCCGGTCGGGAGCCACCCGGGCGGAGACACGAAGGCGGGCGTGAAGGACCTCGCCGGAAACGTCTGGGAGTGGACCTCCTCGAGGACGATGGCCGGGACGGACAGCCGCGGGCGGGGCGGGACGCCGGTCAAGATCGCACGCGGCGGGGGCTGGTCCGAGGTCGACCCGGCGAAGGTCACCGCCTCGATCCGCTTCGCGGACCTGCCCTCGCGGCGCGACGCCTTCCTCGGGTTTCGCTGCGCGAGCGATCCGCCCTGATCGCGTCGGGGACCGAGGGTGAACGGCTTCGGGCTTCGGCGCCCGGCGATCCGTCGGAGCCGGCGAACGGGGCGGGCCGCGGGATCGGGATGGGGACACGGGCAGGGATCGACGGGCCCGGATCAGGGTTCGGGTGCGGGGGCGCCCCCTGCGGCGCGCCTCACCCCGGGCGCCTGTGCGCAGGCTTGAAATCAGGGGACCGCCGCGCCTAGCCTGCCTGGCCATGACCAACTCCCGCGCCCGCCTCGCCGCCATCGTCCTCGCCGCCGGCAAGGGCACCCGGATGAAGTCGCAGAAGGCCAAGGTCCTGCACGAGATCGCGGGCCGCCCGCTCGCCTGGTACCCGGTGAAGCGCGCCCTCGAGCTCGGCGCCGACCCGGTCGTCGTGGTGGTGGGCCACCAGGGACAGGCCGTGGAGGCCGCCCTCACCGCCGCCCTCCCCGGCGCCCCCCTCCGGTTCGCGGTCCAGGCGGAGCAGCTCGGGACCGCCCACGCGGTGCTCGCCGCGAAGGACGCCCTCGCGGGGCACGCGGGGCCGGTGCTGATCCTCTCCGGCGACACGCCCCTGCTCGAGACCGCGACGCTCCAGGCGGTGGTGGACGCCCGCGCCGACGCCAAGGCGCCCCTCGCGCTCGCCACGATGACCCTCGACGCGCCGACGGGCTACGGCCGCGTCGTCCGCGATCGCCGGCGCCGGGCGCAGCGGGTGGTCGAGGAGAAGGACGCGAGCGCGAAGCAGCGGGCGATCCGCGAGGTGAACGCGGGCCTGTACTGCGCCGACGCCGCGTTCCTCTGGAAGGGGCTCGCGAAGGTGGGGGCGAAGAACGCGCAGCGCGAGTTCTACCTCACGGATCTCGTCGCCATGGGCGCGAAGGCGAAGGGCGGCGCGGCCACCGTGGGCGTCCCCGCCGCCTCGGCGGCGGGGGTGAACGACCGGGCGGAGCTGGCGCGCGCGGCCCGCGTCCTCGCGGACCGGCGCGCCGACGCGCTCATGAAGGCCGGGGTCTCGATCGAGGACCCGGCCCGCTTCGACTGCGACGAGGGGGTGGAGATCGCCGCCGACGTGACGATCGAGCCGGGGGTCCGGCTCCGCGGCCGGACCCGCCTCGGCGCCGGCGCCGTGATCGGGGCGGGCTCGATCCTCGTGGACGCGACGATCGCCGAGGACGTCACCGTGAAGCCGTACACCGTGATCGAGGACGCCACGGTGGCGCGCGGCGCGATCCTCGGCCCGTTCTCGCGGCTCCGGCCCGGATCGGAGATCGGCGAGGAGGCCCACGTCGGGAACTTCGTCGAGACCAAGAAGACCCGGCTGGGCCAGGGCGCCAAGGCGAACCACCTCAGCTACCTCGGGGACGCGGTGATCGGCGCGCGCACGAACGTCGGCGCCGGCACGATCACGTGCAACTACGACGGCGAGAAGAAGAACGAGACCCGGATCGGCGAGGACGCGTTCATCGGGTCGGACTCGATCCTCGTCGCGCCCATCGCCATCGGCGACGGCGCCTACGTCGCGGCGGGCTCGACCCTCACCGATGCGGTCCCGGCGGGCGCGCTCGCCCTCGGGAGGGCCCGGCAGACCAACAAGGAGGGCTGGGTCGCGGCCCACGCCGCCGCCCGCGCGGCAGCCGCGCCGGCGCCCACGCCGGCGGCCGGGACCGGGGGCACCCCCGGGGCGGGCGCTCCGGCGGAGGCAGGCGGGGTCGGCGGACCGTCCACCCGGCAGGCGGGGTAGCAGGCGTTTCACCCGCTCCGTGGTATTCAAGGCGGATCTATGTGCGGAATCGTTGGGTACGTCGGCCCTCGGCAGTGCGTGGACCTCATCGTGGGCGGCCTCCGGAAGCTCGAGTACCGGGGCTACGACTCGGCCGGCGTCGCCGTGGTGGGGCCGAACGGCCTCGCCGTGAAGCGCGCCAAGGGCAAGCTCCAGAACCTGGTGGGCCTGCTCCGGGACGCGCCGCTCGCCGGCTGCACCGGGATCGGCCACACCCGCTGGGCGACCCACGGCCGCCCGTCCGACGAGAACGCGCACCCGCACTCCTACGGCGGCGTGGCGGTGGTCCACAACGGGATCATCGAGAACCACCTCGAGCTCAAGGACGTCCTCACCGGGCGCGGCCACGTCTTCCGCTCCGAGACCGACACGGAGATCTTCGCCCACCTCGTCGCCGACGCGCTCGACGCGGGCGCCCGCGACCTCCAGGCCGCGGTGCGGTCGGCGCTCCAGCAGGTGAAGGGGACGTACGCGCTCGCCGTGATCTCCGAGAAGCGCCCCGGCGAGATCGTCGCCGCGAAGAACGCCTCGCCCCTCGTGGTCGGGTTCGGCCAGGGCGAGAGCTTCCTCGCCTCGGACGTGCCGGCGATCCTCGAGCACACCCGCGACGTCGTCTACCTCGAGGAGGGCGAGCTCGCGGTCCTCACCGCCGCGGGAATCGCGATCTACGGCAAGGATGGCGAGCCGGTCGATCGCCCGCCCCGGCGGATCGAGTGGAGCGCGGTGGCCGCGGAGAAGGATGGCCACAAGCACTTCATGCACAAGGAGATCTTCGAGCAGCCGCGGGCCGTCGCGGACACGATCCGCGGCCGCGCCTCGCTCGAGCAGGGGGACGTGACGCTCGACGGGATCGAGCTCCCCGCGGAGTACGCGCAGGGGCTCGAGCGGCTCGTCATCGTCGCCTGCGGCACCTCCTGGCACGCCGGCCTCTGCGGCCGGATCATGATCGAGGCCCTCGCCCGCCTGCCGGTCGAGGTGGAGCTCGCGAGCGAGTTCCGCAACCGCGACCCGCTCGTCTCCGCGAAGGTGATGTGCCTCGCCATCTCGCAGTCCGGCGAGACCGCCGACACGCTCGCCGCGGTGAAGATCGCCCGCGCGCGGGGGGCGAAGGCCTTCGCGATCTGCAACGTGGTGGGCTCGGCCATCAGCCGGGAGTGCGACGGCGGCACCCTCTTCACCCGCGCCGGCCCGGAGATCGGCGTCGCCTCCACGAAGGCGTTCACCACCCAGCTCGCCGGGCTGTACCTGCTCGCGGTGAAGCTCGGCCGGCTCCGGGGGACGCTCTCGCCGGAGCAGGCGCGCGAGCACCTCGAGGCGCTCCGGCAGGTGCCCGGCTGGATGGAGGGGATGGTCCACCAGGAGGCCGCCCTCATGCCGATCGCGAAGCGCTGCGCCGCCGCGCGCGACGTGCTCTTCCTCGGGCGCGGCGCCCAGTACCCGGTCGCGCTCGAGGGCGCGCTCAAGCTCAAGGAGATCTCGTACATCCACGCCGAGGGCTACGCCGCCGGCGAGATGAAGCACGGGCCCATCGCGCTCATCGACGAGCAGATGCCGGTGGTCGTGCTCGCGACGCGCGAGCCCGCGTACGAGAAGACGCTCGGGAACATGGAGGAGGTCCGCGCCCGCGGCGGGCACGTCTTCGCTGTGGTCTCCGAGGGCGACACCCACGCCGCGAGCCTCGCGGAGGTGGCGCTCCCCGTCCCGCCCGCCCCGCCGCTCCTCGCGCCGCTCCTGTCGATCATCCCGCTCCAGTTCCTCGCCTACCACGTGGCGGATCTGAAGGGGACGGACGTGGATCAGCCGAGGAACCTCGCGAAGAGCGTAACGGTGGAGTAGGAGCGGCGAGCGCAGGGGCACGCGGCGGAGCGTGCCCCGCAGCGAGCGGGGGGGCCGGGGGGGCGCGAGCCCGCGGCCTTCTCGCGGGCGAGTGGCCCCCCGGCAAGATGGTTCCAGCCGAGGAATTTGGCCAAGAGCGTGACGGTGGAGTAGGAGCGCGCGCCGGAAAGTGTCCCCGGTCGCTGGCGGATCGGTTACGACACACCGGGTGGCCAACCACCGGCTCTTCATCGCCCTCGAGCCTCCGGATGGCGTGCGGCGCCGCCTGGCGGCCCTCTCCGCCCGGGTGAGGCGGGCGGCCGGGCGCGCGGCCGACGAGATCCGCTGGGTGCCGGACGAGAACCTGCACCTCACGATGCAGTTCCTGGGCGCGGTGCCCGAGGAGCGCGTCCCGGACGTCACCGCCGCGGTCGAGGCGGCCGCCGCGGCGTCGCGGCCGCTCGCGCTGGAGGTGCAGGGCGCCGGCGGCTTCCCCAACGCGCGCCGTCCCCGCGTCCTCTGGCTCGGGCTCCAGGGCGACGTCGCGCCGGCCCAGGCCCTGGCCGCCGATCTCGGCCGCCGCCTCGCGCCCCTCGGCTTCCCGCCGGAGGCGCGGGCCTGGTCGGCCCACCTCACCATCGGCCGCGCGCGGGACGCGCGGGGCGCGCCCGGCCTCGCCGGCGCCCTGGCCTCCCAGGACGGGACCGAGGGCGTCCCCTGGCGCGTGGGCGAGCTCACCCTGTTCGAGTCGCACCTCTCGCCGAAGGGGCCGCGCTACGAGGCGATCGTCCGCGCCGCCCTCGGTGGCGCCTAGCCGGGAGCCGCCAGCCGGCCGCACCGCAGCGCGACGACCCACGCGGGCGCGGCTCCCTGCAGCGCCCACCCGAGCGCCTGCAGCGCGCCGCCGATCGCCTCGCAGCGATCGCGGAGCCCCAGCATCCCGAGCATCTGCCACCAGTCGTGGGAGTCGCGATCCGGGGCGAGGAGCGGCAGGACCCGGGCCTCGGCGTCCGCCGCGTACGTGCCCACGTCCACCAGGTTCACTCCGAGCCACACGCCCATGGCCGCCGCGGCGACGGTCCGCCGGCGCGCCGCGAACGCGATCCCGGCGACCACCGGGAACGCGAGCTGCCCGAGCGTGCCGCCGAGCAGCGTGAGGAACCGCACCCCGGCGATCCCGAGGATCGCGTGCCCGGCCTCGTGGAAGACGAGGTCCGCGCCCGCCACCGCCGCGAACGCGAAGCCATGGGTCGCCCACGACAGGGCGAGGAGCGCGGTCCCGCCGGCGAGGAGGACCGCCTCGAGCGTCGAGGGGGGTGGCCACGGCGTCGGCTCCGGGTCGAGCGGGAGGGGCACGCCGCGATGGTACCCCGCGCCGCCAGGCCGCGTCCCCGCCGAGGGGGCCGCGGCCAGGTCGGAGCCCCGCCCCCGGGACGGGAGGCCCTTGCGCCGGCGCGCGGGGCGCGCGAGATCTCGGGGGTCGCCAGCCCGCCGGAGACCTCCCGTGGACACGCAGCGTCCAGAGCCCGCTTCCGCCAGCCTCGCCCCGGGCTTCCTCGTCGCCTCGCCGGCGCTGCGAGACCCGAACTTCGCCGGCTCGCTCGTCCTCGTGGCCGAGCACCACGGCGAGGGCGCCCTCGGGTTCGTGGTGAACCGCGCCGGCCCCATCACCGTCGCCGACGTGCTCGGCGGGCTCGATCCCGCGCTGCGCGCCCGCGCCGAGGCGGCGGGCCGGGGCAGCGCGCCGGTGCTCGTCGGGGGCCCGGTCCAGCCGGAGCGGCTCTGGATCGTCTTCCGTCCGGGACCGCAGGCGCCCGAGGAGGGGGCGGTCCGGGTCGGCCAGGACGTCGCCCTCGGCGGCTCGCGCGAGCTGCTCGAGGCGCTCGTGCGCGCGCCGGATCCCGGACCGTACCTGCTCCTGCTCGGCTACGCGGGCTGGGCGCCGCGCCAGATCGAGCACGAGGTCGCCGCGGGCGCCTGGATCCCCATGCCGCTGCACGACGACCTCGTCCTCACGGTGCCCCTCGAGCAGCGCTGGGAGACGGCGGTCCGGCGGCTCGGCCTCGACCCCGCCGGCTTCGCCATGGGCGGCGGCGGCGCGACCGCCTGATGGCGACCCCCACCCGGTCTCATCGCGCCCTGCGGCGCATGCGCGCGTCTGCGCGAGCGCGCTTGACCGCGCGCCCCGTTCAGTAGACATTTGTTCAGGTTCGGACCGCCGGTTGTCAGGGGTCGCTGCTACTGGTGAGCAGAACGCAACGCGGAACGCCGGGTGCGCCGCCCCGCCCCCGGGGCCTACCCGAGAGCGCGCCCCACGAGGAGAGCAGAGATGCCCGTCGCACCGGAGAAGGAGAAGGCGATCGAGCTGGCCGTCTCGTCCATCGAGAAGGCCTTCGGCAAGGGCTCGATCATGCGCCTCGGCAACGAGGAGCCGCTGGTGAAGGACATCCAGGCGGTGTCCACGGGATCGGTGTCGCTCGACATCGCGCTCGGCGTCGGCGGGTTCCCTCGCGGCCGCATCATCGAGATCTACGGGCCGGAGTCCTCCGGCAAGACCACCCTCGCACTCCACGCCATCGCCGAGGCGCAGCGGCACGGCGGGATCGCGGCGTTCGTGGACGCCGAGCACGCGCTCGACGTGAGCTACGCCCGCAAGCTCGGCGTGCGCACCGACGACCTCCTCATCTCGCAGCCGGACTCCGGCGAGCAGGCGCTCGAGATCACGGAGACGCTGGTCCGCTCGGGCGCCATCGACGTGCTCGTCGTGGACTCGGTCGCCGCGCTCGTGCCGAAGGCCGAGCTCGAGGGCGAGATGGGCGACGCGCACATGGGCGTGCAGGCGCGGCTCATGAGCCAGGCGCTCCGCAAGCTCACCGGGACCATCGCGAAGTCCTCCACCATCGTCATCTTCATCAACCAGATCCGGATGAAGATCGGCGTCATGTTCGGGAACCCGGAGACCACCACCGGCGGCAACGCCCTCAAGTTCTACGCGACGCAGCGCCTCGACATCCGGCGCATCGGCGCGATCAAGGACGGCGAGCAGGTCATCGGCAACCGGACGCGCGTGAAGGTGGTGAAGAACAAGGTCGCCCCGCCCTTCAAGGAGGTCGAGTTCGACATCATGTACGGCCAGGGGATCAGCCGCGAGGGCGACGTCCTCGACCTCTCCTCCGAGGAGAACATCATCGAGAAGAGCGGCACCTGGTTCAGCTTCGGCGGCGAGCGGATCGGGCAGGGGCGCGAGCAGGCGAAGGCGTTCCTGCGCGAGCACCCCGAGGTGCTCCACCAGCTCGAGGCGAAGCTCTTCGAGAAGTTCGGGATCCGCCGCGATCCGGTGCCCGTCCCGCCGCCGGCGGAGGAGCCGCCGCCCGCCGAGGAGAAGCGGCGCGCGAAGGGCGCGAAGTAGGTCCCGGGCGAAGGGCGCCGTCCCCCCCGGTGACGCCTGCCCTGGCGCCCGGAGCCGGTCGGCCACGCCCGAAGGCCCGAGGCCTGCGTGGGGCCGCACTCCCCGGCGCGGGCCCACCCTCCCGCCCGCCCTCCCTCCGGGCGGGCGAGCGATACGGCCGGGAACCCGCTACACTTGGCCCCTGCCGGAAGCACCGTGAAGGACCTCACCGACAAGGGCTGGCTCGAGGCGCTCCTCACCGAGGAGCTCGAGCGATACGACCCCGCCGCCGCAGGCGCGCGGCTGCCGGAGGACGTCCGGGCTGCGAGCCAGTTCCCGACGGACCTCGCGGCGGCGTCGCGCCTCCTCGTCGCGCGCTCGCTCCGCCAGCACCACCTCGGGGCGGCGCCCGAGGCGCGGGCGGAGTTCCTCGACGAGGTGCGCCAGCACGTGGCGCTCGCGCTCGACCTCGCCCTGCTCCGCGGCGAGCCGTTCACCCGCACCCGGCAGCGCGCCGAGCTCGCGGCGTACCTCGCGAGCGCGGTGGGCGAGGACGCGCTCGCGATCGCCGTGGAGCCGGAGCGGCCCGGCGGCGCCACCGATCGCGCGGTCGAGCGGGCGCTCCGGGCGGCGGCGGTCGCGCTCCGGAGCCGGTTCTTCCCGCCGGGCGATCCCGCGCACGGCCTCGCGCTGCACACCGGCGCGCTCGCCATCCTCCGGCGGCGCCTCGGCCGCGTCGCGATCGGGTTCCACCGCGACGGCCGCCTCGTCCCGGAGGCGCTCGCACGCCACGCCGCGTACGCCGCGCGCGAGTCGCTCCTCCTCGCGGAGGCGCTCTCCGGCCTGCTCCGCGCCGCGGGGCCGGTGGACGATCGCGCGCGGGCGGTCCGGCTCCGGCAGCTCGTGCGGCTCGGCCTCGGCCGCGCCGACCTGCGCGAGGCGCGGCGCCGGGTGGAGTCCCCCCGGCCTCCCGCGGAGCTCGCGGCGGACGCCCCGGCGCCGATGCGCCCGTTCCTGCTCGAGCAGCTCTTCCTCGGGCAGCTCCGCGCCAGCGCCGCCGAGGAGAGCGCCGCGGCGGCCGGATACGTGGAGGCGTTCACCGCCGCGGCGGGCCTCGAGGCCGGCGCGGTGGCGGCGGCGCGCGTGGAGGCCGCCGCGCAGCACGCGGACCACCAGATCTGGTTCGCGGCGTTCGACGAGACCGGCCTCCCGCTCGAGTGGCAGAAGCTCGCCGACGAGTGGGAGTCGGTGGCGGATCACGCCGTCGAGCGGGTCTCCGCCGCGGTCACCGAGAACGTCGGCGCCCTCGTCACCGAGATCCGGGAGACCGGCGAGCTCGGCCAGCTCCTCGGCAAGGCCGCCGCCGGCCACGCGCTCTCCGCGATCGAGAAGCGCAAGGTGAAGGCGCAGCTCATCGACCTCGCCAAGGCGGTGCCGGCGCTGGCGATCTTCGCCGCGCCCGGCGGGATGCTGCTCCTCCCGCTCCTCGCCAAGCTCCTGCCGTTCAGCGTCCTGCCGAGCGCCTGGGACAAGGCCGAGGGCGGCCCCACGGCGCCCCCGGCCGAGCACGCGCCGAAGAAGGGGCAGGCGCCGCGGAGCGAGCCGCCGACCCGCGCGCTCCCGCCCGCGCAGCGGGTGTGCCGACGCGGCCGCGCGAGCGGGATCTGAGCGCGACCGGGCACGGGACCATTCGTGAACCGTGCCCGTCACCGTCACCGGCTTCTCCGTCACCCGTGAACCGGATCCCGTGGCCCGTGGCCCGGTTCCCGTGGTCCGACCGCGCCTTCGGCTCACGGGCCCAGGGAAACGGCAGGCGGGATGCGGGCACGGAGATCGGGTCACGGCCACGGGCACGGTGACGGGTTGCCGTCACCGGCCCGAAGCCCGGCGCCTGAGCCCTACCTCGCCGCGCGGCGCAGGCGCGTGGCGAGGCGGAGCGCGTCCTCGTTCACGGAAGCGGTGAGGGTCCGACCGCGCTCCTGGGCGATCGTCCGATCGAGCTGATCCGCGTAGCCGGCGCCGTCCGGGCCGAGCGGCGCGCGCGCGGCGATCCAGGTGAGCGCGAGGACCGCGTGGTAGCGCGCGGCCAGCGCGTCGTCACCGTCCACCGGGCGCACGATGGCGTCCACGAGGGCCTTCGCGTCGTCCTTGCCGCCGGCCCGCCCCAGCTCGAGGGCGGCGCGATCCCGCACCGCCGCAGCCCCGTCGGCGAGCTTGCCGCGCCAGCAGGTGCGCTCGTGACACGCCTCCGCCGCGGCGAGGCTCTTCTCCATGCCGGCCAGGGCGTCCGCCTCCGCGCGCGGGCACGGGGCGCCGCAGGCGGCCCTCGCCGCCGCGATCTCCGGCCGCTCGGCGGCGCCGCCCAGGCTCGAGATCGCGGCGAGCGGCCCCCGCCGGAGCTCCCACGAGCGCGCGCCGGACGCCGCGGCCTTCAGGGCGGGGAGCGCGGCCGGATCGCCGATCTGCGCGAGCGCGTCGCAGTAGCGATCGCGCGCGGTCGGGTCGGGCTCGCGGGCGGCGAGCTCGGCGAGCGGCTTCACGGCCTCGCGGGCGCGGAGTCGGCCGAGGGACTCGGCGGCGAACACGCGCACGAAGAGCTGGAGCTGCGGCTCGGCGTCACGATAGCCGAGCTTGGAGACCAGCGCGGGGGCTGCGTCCTCGCCGGCCACGTCCCCGAGGAGCTGCGCCGCCTTCGCGTACAGCGCGCCGGGGACGACGCCGCGCTGGCGCGCCCAGCCCTGGAGCTCGCCGTCCTTGCCCTCGAGCACCGCGAGGAGCGGCGCGGCCATGGGCTTGCCGATCTGCGCGGCGGCGAACGCGGCCTCGGGGAAGAAGGTCACCCCGTCCCGCTCCTCGAAGAGCATCCTGAGCACGGTCGGGGCCGCCTTCGCGTCGCCGATCCGGCCGAGGGCGAGGAGCGCCTTCTTCGCCGTGAAGGGCTCCGCCGTCCCGGAGGTGGCGATGGCGACCAGCGTGTCCACCGCGGCCGGATCGCCGACGTCGCCGAGCGCGTCGACCGCCGCCACCTGGGTGTAGCCGTCGCGGGAGGTGGTGAGCCGCTTCAGGACGTCCACGGCCTCCCGGGCGCGGAGCGCGCCGAGCGCCGCCGCGATGTGCCGGTTCGCCTCGACCGCGTCGCGGTTCCGCTCCTGCGGATCGATCGCCGCCACGAGCGCCGCGGCCGCGGAGGGGTCGCCGATCTCGCCGAGGGCCTGGGCGGCCTCCCCCCGCGCGCGCGGCACCTTCGCGTCCTGCAGGACCTCGACGAGGTAGGGGACCGCGGCGCGGCGATCGCCGGTCGCCTTGCGGACCTGCTCGAGCGCGGCGATCCGCTCGTCGGCGCGGGAACGGCTGGCGGCGCGCTTCGCCCAGCCTGCGGCGTCCTTGGGCTCGCCGCAGGCGGTGACCAGGAGGAGGCCGACGGCCGCGATGGAGATGTTGCGCATGTGTGTGTCCTCGGGGGGACTACGAGGGGTCCGCGCCGCGGTGCGGCGCGGAGACGGCGAGGGGCGTGGGCTCGGGATCGTCCACCGCGAGCGCCGCGCGACGCTCGCGGGCCGCGGCCGCGAGCGCCTCGGCGGCCGGCGCGAGCTCCGGCGCGCGCTCCGCGGCGGCCCGCATCCGGGCCACGGCGTCCTCGAGCACCGCGGCGTGGCGCGCCTCCCGCTGCTTCAGCGCCTCCACGGAGTCGAGGAACGTGCGAAAGAGCTCCTTGAGCTCGTCGCTCCGCCGGAGCGTCCGCATCCGCGGGAAGCGGCCCTGGGCGAGGAGCGAGAGGTAGTGGGCCATCACGAAGACGGGGCCGGCGACCCGGTGCGTGATCACGACGCCGAGGAGCGCCAGCGCGGCGGCGAGCAGCACGGCGATGAGCGCGAACGCGCCGAACAGCAGGCGATCGCTCCGCTCGACGAGGAGCCGGGTCTCGGCGTCGGGCGCGAGCAGCGCGGTCACCTGCGCGTGCGCCTGGTGCAGCCAGAGCCCGAACACCACCGCGACGGCGAGCCCCGCGCCGGCCATGACGAGCGCGTACTTGAGCTGGAAGCGACGGTCGACGAGGTACCGGCGGCGGGGCGGTCGCACGGGGGCCCGGGGCGCTGCGACCGCGGTCTCGGCCATCCGGTGTCCCCTTTCCGCCCGCGGGGGTCGTGCGCGCGGGGCGGGCCCGATTGTATCGCGGGGAACACTCCCGGCAACGGCCGGAGGTGCGGGGAGGTGCGCGCCTCACCGACCGTCAACCACCATTGGACGGGGGATGCCGGCGTTCACCGAGCGATGAATGGCGCGGGCGCGAGCCGGCACGCGCCCGTGGACCGTCACCGTCACCGTCACCGGCTGCTCCGTCACCCGTGAACCGACTCCCGTGGCCCGTGGCCCATCCCCCGTGTTCCGACGACGGCGACGGTCCGACGGATCACGGGCCGACGGATCACGGGCCACGGGCCACGGGAGGCGGGAGGCGGGGCACGGGGGGTCGGTGACGGTGACGGTCACGGTCACGGGTACGGGTTCGCGTGCGGGTTCGGGTTCGGGTGCGCGTTCGGGGGCGGTTGGGACCGGGCCCCTCGACCCGGGGGCCACCTCCGCATATACACACACCCGCCATGCGGATCGTCTTCATGGGGACCCCCGCCTTCGCCGTGCCGTGCCTCGACGCCCTCGCCGCGGCCGGCCACGAGCTGCTCGCGGTGGTCGCGCAGCCGGACCGCCCGGCGGGGCGCGGCGGCGCGCTCCGCGCGCCCGCCACCAAGGTCTGGGCCGAGCCCCGCGGCGTGCCGGTGCTCCAGCCGCAAAAGGTGCGGGATGGCCGCCTCGCCGCGGAGCTCGCCGCCCTCCGTCCCGACCTCCTCGCGGTGGCCGCGTACGGGCGGATCCTCGGCCCCGACCTCCTCACCCTCGCGCCCCACGGCGCGATCAACGTGCACGGCTCGCTGCTCCCGCGCTACCGGGGGGCCGCCCCGATCCAGTGGGCCATCGCGGAGGGAGAGCGCGAGACCGGCGTCTCGATCATGCAGATGGACGAGGGGCTCGACACCGGCGACGTCCTCCTCCAGCGCGCGCTCGAGATCCGGCCGGACGACACCGCCGACACGCTCGCGCCGCGGCTCGCGGCGCTCGGCGGCGCGGCGCTCGTCGAAGCGCTCGCGCTGCTCGAGCGGGACGCCCTCGTCCCGGTGAAGCAGGACGCGTCGCGCGCCACGCTCGCCCGCATCCTCGTGAAGGACGACGGGCGCATTGACTGGTCCGCCCCGGCGGCGCGGATCGCCGACCGGCTCCGCGGCTTCACCCCTTGGCCTGGCGCGTTCACCACCCTCGAGGGCCGGATGGTGAAGCTCCTCGAGGCGCGCGCGGAGGCGGGCGAGCCGGGCGCCGCCCCGGGCGCAGCGCGCCGGCTCGCAGGGCGCGGCCTCCTCGTCGCCTGCGGCGGCGGCAGCGCCCTCGTGGTGACCCGCCTGCAGCCCGAGGGGAAGCCCGCGCAGGACGCCCTCGCCTTCCTGAACGGCCTGCGCCGCGACGCCTTCTCCCTCGGCACATGAACGCCCGCAAGCTCGCCTTCGAGGTGCTCCGCCGGGTCGAGGAGGGCGGCGCCTACGCGTCCCGCGCCCTCGACGCCGCGCTGGCAGGCGCCGGCGCTCGCGATCCGCGCGAGGCGGGGCTCGCCACCGAGCTCGTCTACGGCACCCTGCGCCGCGCCCTCGCGCTCGACGCCGCGCTCGCCCCGCACTCGCGGCGCCCGGTGGCCGCGCTCGACCCGCCGGCCCGGATCGCGCTCCGGCTCGGGGCCTACCAGCTCCTCGTGCTCCGCACGCCGGCCCACGCCGCCGTCGGCGAGGCCGTCGCCCTGGTGAAGGCGGTCGACCACGGCCGCGCCGCGGGGTACGTGAACGCGGTGCTCCGCGCGCTGGCGCGGGCGCCGGGCTTCCCGGAGCCGCCGCCGCTCGCGACGGACCCCGCCGGCCACGTCGCGGCGGCGGAGGCGCTCCCGCGCTGGCTCGCGGAGGAGTGGGTCGCCTGGCTGGGGCCGGAGGAGGCCCTCGCGCTCGCCCGCGCGATGAACGGGCCGGCGCCGCTCTGCCTCCGCGCGGCGACGGATCGCGACGGCCTCGTGGCGCGCCTGCGCGCGGCCGGGATCGACGCGGCCCCTGCCCCGCGCGCGCCGGAGGGTGTGCGGGTGACCGGCGCCCCGGTGGCGGCGGTGGCGCGCGCCGCGGGCGACCTGGCGTTCCAGGTGCAGGACGAGGCCGCCCAGCTCGTCACGCTCTTCGCCGCCGGCGAGCTCAGGGGCGCGAAGGCGCGGGTGCTCGACGCGTGCGCCGCGCCGGGCGGGAAGGCGTTCCACCTCGCCGAGCTGCTCGCGCCCGGGTCGGAGGTCGTCGCCGTGGAGCTCCACCCGCGCAAGGCCGACGCCCTCGCGCGCGAGGCCGCGCGGCGCGGGCTCGCCGGGATCCGGGTCATCTGCGCCGACGCCGCCCGGCCGGTGCCCGGGCTCGAGCCCGGGAGCTTCGACGCGGTGCTGGTGGACGCGCCCTGCGCCGGGCTCGGCACGCTGCGGCGCCACCCCGAGCTGAAGCTCCGCCGGGCGCCCGAGGACCTGCCGCGCATGGCGGCGCTCCAGCGCGAGATCGCGGCGAGCGCGGCGCGGTACGCCGGGGCGGGCGCGCCGGTGACGTACTCGATCTGCTCGTTGTCGCGCGTGGAGGGCCCGGACGTCGTGCGCGGGCTCCTCGAGACGGGCTTCCGGCGGGCGCCGCCCCCCGCGGGCTTCCCCGCGGACGTGCTCACGCCGGACGGGGACCTCCTGACCCTCCCGAGCCGACACGGGACGGACGGCTTCTTCGCGGCGCGGCTGATGCGGTAGGCGCCTGCGCCGAATTACTCCCGAACGCACCCGAACGCGAACGCGAACCCGGGCTCTCCTGCCCGTCACCCGCTTCCCGTCTCCCGCACCCCGTGCCCCGTGAACCGTGAACCCTCGGACATGGGGGATCCGGTTCACCGGGGACGGAGCGGAGCGGCCGGTGACGGTGACGCGCACGGCTCACGGACACGTGCCGTGCCGGTAACCGTCCATTCCCGTGCCCGCCACGGGGGTGGGGCCACGCGCCGGGAGGCGGCTCGACCGACCTGCGCGCCGCCGAGGCGCCGGGTTAGACTGCCGCCATGCCACGGCCCATCCGCATCGCCCCCTCGATCCTGTCCGCCGACTTCGGCTGCCTCGCCGACGAGGTCCGCGCCGTCGAGGCGGCCGGGGCGGACCTCATCCACGTGGACGTGATGGACGGGCGCTTCGTGCCGAACATCACCATCGGCCCGCTCGTGGTCGAGGCGGTCCGGAAGGTGACGCGGCTCCCCGTGGACGCGCACCTCATGATCGTCGAGCCGGAGCGGTACGTGGACGCCTTCGCCAAGGCGGGCGCCGACTTCATCTCGGTCCACGCGGAGGTCTCTCCCCACCTCCACCGGACGCTCCAGGCGATCCGGGCCGCCGGCGCGCGGCCGGCGGTGGCGCTGAACCCGGCGACCGACCTCGGCGCCGTCGAGTACGTCCTCGGCGACTGCGACATGGTCCTCGTCATGACGGTGAACCCGGGCTTCGGCGGGCAGCGCTACATCGACGCCTGCACCGAGAAGGTGCGCCGCCTCCGCGCCATGGCCGACGCGCGCGGGCTCGCCCTCGACATCGAGGTGGACGGCGGCGTGAAGCCCGACGTCGCGGTCACCGTCGCCGCGGCCGGCGCCAACGTCCTCGTGGCGGGCACCGCGGTCTTCGGGGCGGGAGACTACCGCGCCGCGATCGCCGGCCTCCGCACCGGCGCCGAGCGTGGCCGCACCGCCGGCCGCTGACACCGCTCGAGTCGAGGCCGCAGCAGCTCGACGCGAGCGGGCGTCGTCGTCAATCGGCCGGCTCGACCCGCACCCGCACGAGCCCGCGGGGGATCATCCCGAGCTGACGGGCGGCCGCGAGCGACACGTCCACGACCCGGCCCCGCACGAACGGTCCGCGGTCCGTCACCGTCACGTCCACGCTGCGGCCGCTCTCGAGCTCCGTGACCCGCAGCCTCGTGCCGAACGGCGCGCTCCGGTGCGCGCACGTGAACGCGTGCGGGTCGTAGCGCGAGCCGCTCGCGGTGCGCCGGCCGTGCAACGCGCGGCCGTAGTAGCTCGCGAGGCCCTCCTCGCCCTCCGTCCAGTCCGCCCGCCCCGCTTGGTCGGCGGGTGGGGAGCCTGGGGCCGATGTCGGCGGGGCGTGCGCGCAGGCGGCGGCGAGGAGCAACAGCACCGCCGCGACGCGCGCCCCGCCCGCGCTCATACGCGCCGCCCCCGGAGGGCGCGCCGCATCGCGGGGTGCGCGGCGAGCAGGGTGAGCGCGTGCTCGAGGAGGGTCCGCCCGGGCTCCATCTTGAACCAGGTGGAGGCGCCCGACGGGTGCGGGAGCGCGATGACGTCGGTCTTCACCCCGTGGAACTGCGTGCGCAGCCGCCGGCCGACCACCGCCGCGATGGGCTCGGCGTGTCCGAGCACCTCGGCGATCGCGAGCCGCCCCACCGGGACGACCAGCCTCGGGCGGAGGATCTCCACCTCGCGCCGCACGAAGTCCCGCCAGAGCGCGCACTCGTCGGCGGACGGGAGGCGATCGCCGCCGTTCTTCGCCTTGCCGGGGAAGCAGCGCACCACCGCGGAGATGTAGATCCGGTCGCGGACCGCGTCCTCGGGCGCGCCGGTGGCGCGCTCGAGCCAGCGGAAGAGCGTCTTGCCGGCGGTCCACGCGAACGGCCTGCCGAGCCGGGCCTCGTGCGGGCCGGGGGCCTGCCCGATGAGGAAGACCGGGGAGACGACCGGGGGTCCGTGCACCGGCGGGCCGAAGCCCTCGGGTCGGAACGCGTCGATGTCGCGTTGCACCGCCTCCAGGGCGGCGATCGTCTCCGCGGGCGACGCGGGCTCCGCGGGGGCATCCGCGGCCGGGCGCCGGCGCGCTACCTCCACGGCTCCTCGCGGATGGAGTGGATCCACCCCTCGCTGCGCGGCACGTTGGCGGGCACGCCCTGGAAGTCGTCGCGCCAGGCGGCGGCGGCGCCGACGGCGGAGAGGACGGCGTCGAGGTGCTCGGCGCGGCCGTCCTCGACGATCTGCGCGGCCTGCTCCATCTCGAACTCGAGCTTGGCGGCCGAGCGGAGCGCGCGGAGCATCCGGGCCCGCCGGGTGGCGCGGGCGACGCCGTCCCGGTCGTCGTCCTGGTACGCGCAGACGCCGCAGAGCGCCCGCGCGACGTGCGCCGGCCGGACCTCCACCACCACCGGCGTCCCGACCACCGGTGGATCCCAGGGAGGGAACGTGGCGGTCGCGTGCGCGAGCGTGCACAGGCCGAAGAACGTCTGCCGGTAGGTCCGCGCGCTGGTCGGCGTGTGCAGCTCGGCGCGGTAGCAGTCGGTGAACCGCGGCCGCTCCTTGGTGCCGAGCTCGGCCCGGAACCGCGCCGCGGCCTCCGTGAAGTCGCCGTCCGTCCCGAGGAAGCGCCCCTCGAGGTGCTGCCCGAGCACGGCGGGCCCGCGCAGCGCCTGGCGCAGCAGCCCCAGCAGCCGGAGGTGCGTCTCGCAGAGCGAGAGCGCGAAGTCCACCCCGACGACGAGCCGACCCTCGGCCCACTTCGTCTCCTCGGCCAGCCAGGCGCCGAAGCGCGCCAAGACGTCACGCCGGCCCGGCGCGTCGGTGAACGGGCGCCACAGACGCGTGAGCCGGGCCCGCTCCGGCTCGCACTCGATCTTCGCCGCGACGATCTGGTTCCCCGCACCCTCGGCGCCGCTCCAGCGGAGCCCGATCACCACCCCGCGCTCCGGCATGGCGACGCGGGGCGGCGCGGCCCGTCCGTGGACGGCGCTCGACGACGCGCCCGCTTCGGTCTCGGTGCTCATGGGTCGTGGGCGCCCACGACGCGGCGCCTGGGTGCGTTTATCCCCCGATTCCAGCGGGTGTCAACGCCGGCGGCGGGCCCGGAATGGGCGAGGAAGCGCACCGATCCGCCCAGCCGCGCACATGCGGCTCGAACGGGTACCGCCGCAGCCAGAGGGGGTTCCCTGGGCGGGGGCCGGTACCTACCGTACGCGCAGCCATGGAGACGCACGCACGCATCCTGGTCGTCGAGGACGACCCGTCCATCCGGGAGGCCCTCGCGGAGCTGCTCACCGAGGAGGGCTACGCCGTCGCATCCGCGGCGAACGGCGCAGAGGCGCTCGCGCTGCTGGAGCTCGAGGCACCGCCGAGCCTGATCCTGCTCGATCTGATGATGCCCGTGATGGACGGGTGGGCGTTCCGGAGCGCGCAGCGCCGGGATCCGCGCCTGTCCCCGATCCCGGTGCTCGTCCTCTCCGCGAGCCGCGTCGCGGACGGCGGTCCGGAGGCGGAGCTCGCGGCGGACGCGTTCCTCCAGAAGCCGTTCGAGCTCGAGGCGCTCGTGGACTTCGTGCGGTGGCTGACGCGCTCCACCCCGCCGGCCACTCCGCCGGGGCCCCGCGCCTGCTGCGCGGGGTCCGTGGCGTCGCGCGCCCGCTTCGCCGCGGCCGCGGGAGCCGAGGCGCCCCTCACGTGAACGTGAAGACGAGCCGCGCCGACACCTTCCCCTGCTCCAGCTCCGAGAAGCAAGCGTTCACGTCCTCGAGCCGACGCGTCTCGTAGACGACCCTCGTGCGCTTCCGCGCGTGCAGGTCCAGACACTCGGCGAGATCGACCCGCGTCCCCACGATCGAGCCCACCACGTGAATCCCGTGCAGCACGGTCTCGAAGATGGGCAGCTCCAGGCGGTTCTCGGCGGGGAGCGCGACGAGCGCGAGCGTGCCGCCGCGGCGGAGCGAGCCGTAGGCCTGCGCGAACGCCTTCGGCGAGACGGCGACGCAGATGGCCTGGTCGGCGCCGCCGAGCTTCCGGATCGCCTCGACGGGGTCCTCGCGCGTGGCGTTCACCACGTAGTCCGCGCCGAGCTGCCGCGCCAGGTCGAGCTTGGCGTCCACGAGATCGACGGCGACCACGGTGCCGCCCGCGATCTTCGCGTACTGCAGGGCGAGGTGCCCGAGGCCGCCGATGCCGAACACGGCCACCAGATCGCTGGAGCGCGTCCCGGCGACCTTGACGGCCTTGTAGGTCGTGACGCCCGCGCAGGTGATGGGGGCGGCCTCGCGCGGATCGACGCCGGCCGGGACCGCGCCGACGAACGCCGCGTCCGCCTTGGCGTACTCCGCGTACGATCCGTCCACGGAGAAGCCGGTGTTGCGCTGAGCCTCGCAGAGCGTCTCCCAGCCGGAGACGCAGTACTCGCACGTGCCGCAGGCATGGCCGAGCCACGGGACGCAGACGCGGTCGCCCTCCTTGACGTTCCTCACGCCCGGCCCGGCCCGCTCCACGATGCCGACGCCCTCGTGGCCGGGGATGAGCGGCAGCTTCGCCTTCAGCGGCCACTCCCCACGGCACGCGTGGATGTCCGTGTGGCACAGCCCGGACGCCTCGATCTCGACCACCACCTCGCCGGGGCCCGGCGTGGGCTTCGGGACGTCCTCGATCAGGAGCGGCGCCTTGAACTGCCTCACGATCGCGGCTCTCATGGCTCGGCCTCCTGCGTGGCTCCGCGTCCGGCGTGGGGCACCCTCGGGCGCGTGAGCGGCGCGTTCGTCGCCAGGTCTCGTGGCGACACCACTCGCTTCGAGCTACTGCCTACTCTGGCGGCGAGCGCGCCGCTCGACGACGGAGCGCCGTGAGGCTGCCGCGCCTCCATCGCGCCGTGGACGTCCTCGCCATGTGGAGCGAGGACCTCAGATCGCTCGCGCCCACCCCGTTCATCCGCGCGGATGGCGCGCCGCTCGAGTGCTTCGGCCCGCTCCCGCCGCTCCCCCTGGACGGGCCGGGCGCCGCCGGCCCGTGGCGCGCCCCCTCCCCTCGCCCCGCGCCCGGCGACGCGGAGCTGCTCGTCGAGGCGACGCCCGCGGCCGGACCGCGGCGCGGCACCCTGATCCTGGTCCCGCCCTGGAAGCTCCCGCGCCTCTCGATCCTGTCGGGGTGGCGCGCGCGGCTTGCGCGCTCCGGCCACGACGTCTGGACGGTGGTGCCGCCCCGGCACCTCGGCCGCGCCGCGCCCGGGGCGCGGAGCGGCGACGGGTTCGTCTCACCGGATCTCCCGGCGCTCCGCCGCGCCTTCGAGCAGCTCGTCCTCGAGCTCCGGACGCTCGTCGCGCTCGCGCGCCGCCGGCCCGGCGCGGTGGGCATGGTCGGGCTCTCGCTGGGCGGGCTCGCGGCCCTCCTCGCCGCGACCGCGCCCGAGCCGCTCGACGTCGCCGCTGCCGTCGGACCGCCCGCGGATCTCGCCGCGGTGTTCGCGCGGACGCGGATCGGCCGCCGCTACCTCCGGCTCGCGACCGCGGCCGGCGCGCCGCCGCCGCCGCCCGCGCAGCTCGCCGAGATGCTCGCCCCCTTCCGCCCGGAGCGCCGCCGCCCGACCGCGGGCCGGGTGCTCGTGGCCGTCGGGGCGGAGGACCGGATCGCGCTCCCCGAGGGCGCCCTCGCCCTGGCGCGCGCGTGGGGCGCCGAGGCGCGAAGCTACCCGCGCGGCCACCTCACGCTGCTGTTCGCCTGCGAGGCCGTGCGGCGCGACCTCGTCCGGCTCGCGGCGGGCGGAGGGGGCTCGGCCGCCGCCCTCCCCGCCGCGCGCCGCCGGTGACGCCGCGCCCGCCCGCTACTTCCGGCACTGATCCCGGGCGGCCTTCACCTCGTCGAAGAACGGCGCCGGCACCACCCCGCCGCGGATCACCGGCCAGGTCCGCTCCATCGCGGCCCGCCACGCGGCGGCGTCGCCCGGGACCGTCTTCAGCCCCTGCTTCTGCATCGCGACGACCGCGTCGGTGTTGAGCCGGCGCACCTCGGCGTCCACCTTCCGGCCGAGCTCCTGGGCGACGGCGAGGAGCTTCGGCCGGAGGTCGGCCGGGATCTTCTCCCAGGCGTCCTTCCGGATCAGCGTCGCCCCGACGAGCCAGCTCCAGGACTGGTCCATCATGTACGGCGCCCGCTCGAACAGGCGCGCGGTGAGGACGTAGAGCGGCACGTTCGGGATGCAGTCGATCATGCCGGTCTGGAGCGACGGCACGATGTCCGTGGCGTTCAGCTCGACCGGCTTCAGGCCGGCGGCCCGGTACGCCTCGACGCTCTTCGGGTCGCCCGACCAGACCCAGATCTTGGCGTCCTTCATGTCGGCGGGGGTCCGGTGGGGCTTGTCGCAGTACAGGCTCACCGCCCCGATCCGGCTCCACTGGAGCGCCACGAGCCCGCGCCGCTCGAGGGAGGCCTCGATCTGCGGGCGGACCTTCGCGAAGGCGCACTCCATCTGCGCCTCGCTCTGGAAGAGGAACGGCACCGAGAGCGCCTGGGGCTCGGGGATGACGTCGTGCATGCCGACGTTGGAGATCGCGGCCGCCTGGAGCTGGCCGATCCCCATCTTCCGGACCATGTCGCCCTCGCTCCCCTGGGCGCCGCCGGCGTAGATCCGGAGCCTCACCTTCCCGCCCGACGCCTGCTCCCAGCGCTGGCCCAGCTCCTTGAGGAGCTCGTGCCAGGTGGAGCCCTGGGGCGCGAGGGTCCCGAGCTTGATGGTGACGGTCTGCGCGTGCGCCGCCGGGGCGAGCGCCGCGACGAGCGTGGCGAGGAGCAGCTTCTTCAAGACGTTCTCCGTGGTCTCAGAGGAACAGATCGTCGGCGTGGTCGAGCAGCGCCTTCGCCCGGCGCTGCGCGAGGATGTTCGCGAGCCGGAACCGCGGCTCCGCGCCCGGATCGGCGCGGAGCACCTCCTCGAGGACGCGGGTGAACTCGGCCCGGTCCTGTCGCTGGACGAGCACGCCCTCGGCCCATGCGACGTGCGGGCCGAGCTTTTTATTCGACGAGAGCGCGAGCGCCCGGTCGAGGTGCGCCCGCGCCAGCTCGGGACCGCCGCCTTCCGCGGCGGTCCGGGTGGCGTCGTACGCGAGGAAGAACTCGTGGATGGCCCCGGCGCCCCACCCCTCGTCGAGGGCGAGGGCGCGGTTCATCAGGGCGATGGCGACCGGCAGCTCGGCGACGAGCGCCATGTCGTCCTTGCCGTTCACGATGGCGAGCGTCCAGGACGACGCGGTCCAGTAGAGGAGCGAGACGTCGCGCCGGCGCATCCTGCCGAGCGCCTTCTCGAAGCCGCGCCCGTCCCGCAGCCGCCCGGCGATCCCGCGGTGGCGCACGTCGAGGCCGCGCAGGCCGTAGTCGCGGGCGCGCAGGAAGAGCTTCTTCGCCCGGGCCCGCCCCGCCCGCGCCTCGTCGAGCTTCCCGTCGAGGTCCGCGAGCTCGGCGGGCTGCTGCACGAACGCGAAGCCGTACTGCGTGAAGCCGCTCGCGGTCGCGGCGAGGAGCCCCTCGTGCCGCGGGTTCTCCGCGAGCAGGCCCTCCATCGTCTTCAGGCCGAACGGGATCGCGTCGCGGACGAGCTCCGGATCGTCGTCCGAGGCGTAGGTCGAGCCGCTCTGGGCGACGGCGTCCGACGCCGCGGCGAGGGCGGCGCTGCGGCACCCCGAGAGCGACGGGGCGATGACGGCGAGTGCGATCGAGAGGAGGAGGGTGCGCTTCACGCGGGGATCCGGGCCGCGGAGAGGAGTTTCGTGCTACTCATAGATGCCCCTCGTGGAGGGGTCAATCGACTTTCACGTGAGCACCCCTACTTCTTCTCCCGACGGCCCTGGCGCGAGGCCGGAGCGGCTGGGCACCTGGCTCGAGCGCGGCCTGGTGACCCTCCTGCTCCTGGCGATGATCCTCCTGCCCGCGGCGTCCACGGTCGCGCGGCGCTTCCTCGGCCACGAGCTTCCCGGCTCGTCGATCCTCGCCCAGCACATCACCCTGTGGGTCGGCTTCATCGGCGCGCTGCTGGCGACCGCGACCAACCACCACCTCGCCCTCTCCACGATCGAGCTCCTGCCGCAGGGGCGGCCGCGGCGCGCCGCGATCTTCTACACGCAGGCCGTCTCCGCGGCGATCTGCGCGCTCCTCGCCTGGGCGTCGGTGGAGCTCGTCCAGGCGGAGTGGGCCGGGTTCGGCCAGGTCGCCTTCGGCATCCGGACCGCCTGGAGCGAGCTGGTGATGCCCGCCGGGTTCGCGGCGATGGCGCTCCGGTTCGTGTGGAACGCCGGGCACGGGGACGGCGCCGGCCGATGGGTGCGCCGGGCCGCCGCCGCCGCGATCGCCGCGGGCGCGTTCCTCCTCGCCGGGGTGGCCCCGTCCCAGCCGCTCGTCACCGGGCTGCTCCTCGCGATGCTGGCGGCGTTCCTCCTCGGCGCGCCGGTGTTCATCGTGATGAGCGGCCTCGCGATGACCCTCTTCTTCCGCGGCATGGTCGAGTCCGGGCAGCTGCCCGGCGAGGCCATCGCGGCGGTCCCCACCGCGATCTTCAACCTCGTCGCCTCCGCGACGCTCCCCGCCATCCCCCTCCTCACCGCCGCCGGCTACGTCCTCGCCGAGGGCGGCGCGGCGCGCCGGCTGGTCCGCGCCTACAAGGGGCTCTTCGGGTGGATGCCGGGCGGGGTCGCCATCATGGCGACGTTCGTCTGCGCCCTCTTCACCACCTTCACCGGCGCGTCCGGCGTCACGATCCTCGCCCTCGGGGGGCTCCTCCTGCCCTCGCTCCTCGAGGAGAAGTACCCGGAGGACTTCTCGGTCGGCCTCGTCACCGCCTCCGGCTCGCTCGGCCTGCTCTTCCCGCCCTCGCTCCCGGTGATCCTGTACGCGGTGGTGGCCGGGGTGGGGATCGACGTGCTCTTCATCGCCGGCCTCGTCCCCGGGCTGCTCATGATCGTCGTCGTCGCGGCGTACGGCGTGGTCGTGGGCGTCCGGGCCGGCGCGCCCCGGCAGCGGTTCGACCTCCGGGAGGCGGCCGCGGCGCTCTGGGACGCGAAGTGGGATCTCGGCCTCCCGACGCTCGTCGTGGTCGCGGTCGGGACCGGGTTCGCGACCGTGGTGGAGGCCGCCGCGCTCGCGGCGGCGTACTCGCTCGTGGTGGAGCTGCTCGTCTTCCGCTCCATCCACCCGACCCGCGACCTGCCCCGCGTCCTCGTCCACGCCGCAGCGCTCGTCGGGAGCGTGCTCATCCTCCTCGGGACCGCCCTCGGCCTCACCTCGTGGTTCGTGGACGCGGAGGTCCCGACCCGGCTCGTCGAGTGGATGACGCTCCACGTCCACTCGAGGGCGCTCTTCCTGCTCATGCTGAACGCGGTGCTCCTCGTGCTCGGGAGCGTCCTCGAGATCTACTCCGCCATCGTCGTGCTCGCGCCGCTGGTCGCGCCGCTCGGCGCGGCGTACGGGATCACGCCCATCCACCTCGGGGTGGTCTTCCTCGCCAACCTCGAGCTCGGGTTCCTCTTCCCGCCGATGGGGCTGAACCTCTTCCTCTCCGCGTCGCGGTTCGGCAAGCCGCTCCCCTGGGTGTACCGGAAGGCGTTCCCGTTCCTGCTCATCATGACCGCGGGCGTCCTCGCCATCACGTACCTGCCCCAGATCACCGACGGCGTGGTCGCCGCGCTGGGGAAGGGTCCGTAGGCTGGCCTCCCGCGCGCCGAACCCGAACCCGTCACCGTGCCCGTCACCGTGACCGTGACCGTTTCCCGTGCCCGCCTCCCGCCTCCCGTGTCCCCTGGCCCGTGATCCGACGGCGGCGGACCACGGGAACCGGACCACGGGAACCGGACCACGGGAAACGGACCACGGGAACCGGGCCACGGGAACCGGGCCACGGGCCACGGAACCCGGGTCACGGGTCACGGAGAAGCCGGTGACGGTGACGGTGACGGTCACGGATCACGGGGCCGCGTTCACCGGCGCCCGCCTCAGATGTCCGGCGCCGCGTCGTCCGCCGGGGCGCGCGGCGGCCAGCCCTCGCGCAGCGCGAAGATCGCGAACGTCACCGCGTAGGCGCCCGCGACGTCGATCGCGTAGTGCAGGTGCGCGAGGAAGACCGACGCGACCACGAGGACGTGGCCGGCCAGGGCGACCGCGCGGAGCCGCCGGTGTGGCCAAACGTAGAGCACGAGCAGGAACGTCGTCGCGGTGTGGCCCGAGAAGAAGAGGTCCTTCGTGAGGTAGACCGCCATCGCGTCGTGCGCGAAGACCTGCCACGGCGACGCGAGCGCGAGCAGCGCCTGGAGGGGCGCGTGCCCGGCGAGGCCGGGCCCGGCGTGGACCGGATCCGGCGGGCCGAGCCCGGTCAGGGCGATGGTGGCGCCGCGGGCGAGGGAGACGAGGCCGCCGGTCACGGCGTAGCGCGCGAAGCGGCGCGGCGCCTCCCAGAGCAGGAGCACCGCGACCGGCACGTAGAGCACGAGCCAGAGCAGGTAGTTGCCCTGCGCCACCGCCTCGACGTACGGCACGTGCGCGATCACGACGTCGGGGAGCGTGGGCGCGGGGCGCAGCTCGCCGAAGATCGCCGCGGCGGTCATCGCGACGTAGCACGCGCCCCGGAACGCCAGGGCGGCGGCCACCGCGGGCAGCGCCGCCCGGAGCGCGCCGGCGCGGGTGGGCGCGGGCACCGGCAGCGCGACTCCGGGATCCAGGCCGAACACGGCCTCCTTAGACCACGCGCCGCCCCGCGCGCCAACCCGGAGGCGCGGCGGCCGGGCGAGGAGGCGCCCGGCGTGCAAACACGCTCGTACCCGGCTCGTACCCGTCACCGTGCCCGTGACCGTGACCGTTCCTCGTGCCCGCCTCCCGCGTCCCGCATGCCGTGGCCCGTGTCTCCGTCGGATCACGGGAGGCCGGGCCACGGGCCGCGCGACCCGGTTCCCGGGTCACGGAGAGGCCGGTGACGGTGACGGTCAACGGATCACGGGGCGTCCCCGCACGCGCGCGCCGGTGCGCCCTCGAGCATCCGCACCAGCTTCGGCCGCACGCCGGTCGCGGCGAGGAGCGCGTCGAGCCGCGCCTGCGCCTCGCTCGAGCGGCTCCGGATCTTCCGCCCGAGGATCAGCTCGTTCTTGACCGAGTGCTCCCAGCCGGTGAGCTCCGTCACGGTCACCTTGTAGCCGTACGCCTCGAGGGCGAGGGCCCGGACGACGTTGGTGAGGTGCGAGCCGAACTCGCGGCGGTGCCACGGGTGCTGGAAGAGCGGCGCCATCGCCGGCGCGGGCTCGGGGACCTCGGCGAGCTGCCGCGCGACCTCGGCCTGGCAGCACGGGACCACCGCGACGTGATCCGCGCCGTGGCGGATCGCGAGCGCGAGCGCGTCGTCGGTGGCCGTGTCGCAGGCGTGGAGCGCGGTGACCAGGTGCACGCGCTCGGGGAGCGGCGCCGCGTCGATGGCCGCCTCCACGAAGCGCAGGCGGGAGAACCCGAGCCGCGCGGCCCGCTCGGCGCCCGTGCGGGCGAGGTCCGGGCGCGACTCCACCGCGAGCAGCGTCCCCTTCGCCGCCTCCCTCAGGAACAGCTCGTAGAGGATGAAGCCGAGGTAGCTCTTGCCCGCGCCGCAGTCCACGATCACGGGCTCTCCGAACCGGGCCAGCACGTCCTCGAGCGCGGGGGCGAGCAGGTTCGCGAGGTGGTTCACCTGCTTGAGCTTCCGCAGGCTGTCGGCGTTCAGATCGCCGTCGCGCGTGAGGAGGTGGAGCTCCTTCAGCAGGGCGGGCGAGGTCCCCGGCAGGAGCTCGCGGCGGACCGCGGCCTCCCCTTTCACCTGGCGTCGTGTCATCGCGCCCGAGGTTCTAACCCGGATCGCCCCGGGGCGCGCGGCGAGCCCCGCGGCGGACGTTGACGGCTCCGGCGGCGTCGGCGAAGGTCGGGGCATGTCCCCCCGGCGCCACCGGCCCTACCTCGACCTCCCCGGCCCCTGGCTCGTCGCGCACCGCGGCGGCAGCCTGCTCGCCCCGGAGAACACCCTCGTCGCGTTCGATCGCGCGGCGGCGCTCGGCGCCGACGCCATCGAGACCGACGTCCACCTCACCCAGGACGGCGTGGTCGTCGTGTTCCACGACGACGACACCGCGCGGCTCACCGGCGCGCCCGGCACCATCGAGGGACGGACGTTCGCGGAGGTCTCCGCCCTCGACGCCGGCTTCGCGTTCACCCCCGACGGCGGGCGCACCTACCCGCACCGCGGGCGCGGGCTCCGCCCGCCCGCGCTCTCCGACGTGCTCGCGCGCTACCCGGGGCTGCGCTTCAACGTGGACGCGAAGAGCGAGGATCCGGCGCTCGCGAGCGCCCTCGCCCGGACCGTCGAGGCCGCCGGCGCCGTGGACCGGGTCTGCGTCGGCTCGTTCTCGGACGCCCAGGCGGAGCGGCTCGGGGCCCTCCTGCCGGACTGCGCCCGCTTCCTGCCCGAGAAGGCGGCGACGTGCCACGTCCTCGCGGCGAAGGGGGCGGGAGACGGCGCCGCCTGCCCGGAGGGATTCGACGTCGCCGACCTCCCGCACCGGCTCGACGACCAGGTGGTCGTGGACGCCGCCGTGGTGGACTGGTTCCACGCGCGAGGGATCCCCGTCCACGTGTGGACCGTGGACGAGGAGGCCGACATGCGTGCCCTGCTCGCGCTCGGCGTGGACGGGATCGTGACCGACCGCCCGGACGTGCTCGCCCGCGTGCTCGGTCGGTGATCCGGTTCACGGTTCACGGCGCTGCCCAACGCGAATCCGTACCCGCACCCGGCCCCGTCACCGTGCCCGTGCCCGTGACCGTTCCCCGTGCCCGCCTCCCGCTTCCCGTGTTCCCTGGCCCGTGATCCGACGGCGTCGGACCACGGGATCGGGCCACGGGCCACGCGACCCCGGGTCACGGGTCACGTAGAGGCCGGTGACAGTGTCGGGCACGGATCACGGGATCCGTGCGGGGCGCAGTCCAAAGCCGTCATTGCAGGGTGGAGGGACCCCGCCGCAGGCCTCAGGATTCAACACATCTCGGGCGGAGAGCAGGCCCGGTCGAGGAGGGGCCTTGCAGGCGAACGGCCCTGAATGACGAGCGGTCCGGGCTCAGGAAGATGGAAAGGCCGGGGCGTCACGGTGCCAT
>NZ_JALCZA010000027.1 GCF_022690765.1 Anaeromyxobacter oryzisoli
CGCGGCGCTCTCCGCCGCGGGCGGGCCCGCCGGCGCCTCCGCCGCCGGGGGCGCCAGCGCCACGCGCCCCCGGCCCGCGCGCTTCGCCGCGTACAGCGCCGCGTCGGCTGCGTGCAGCAGCGCCTCCGGCGCGTCCTCCCGGGCGTCGGGCGCGAGGCACGCCACGCCGAACGACGCGCCGAGCGGCACCCGCCGCCCGCCGATCTCGAGGACCGTCTCGCGCAGCCGCGTGCAGGCGCGCTCGGCGAACACGCGCCCCTCCTCGGCGGTCGTGTGCGGCAGCAGCACCACGAACTCGTCCCCGCCGTACCGCGCCCCGAAGTCGGTCTCGCGCAGCTCGTGGCGCAGCACCGCCGCGACCGCTGCGATGGCGCGATCGCCCGCCGCGTGCCCGAGCTGGTCGTTGATCGGCTTCAGCTGGTCCATGTCCGCCATCACGCAGGTGAGCGGCGTCCGGTAGCGGCGGGCGCGCTTCACCTCCTCGTCGATGCGCGCCCGGAACGCGCGCAGGTTGGCGAGCCCGGTGAGCGCGTCGGTCTGGGCCAGCTCGCGGAGCGCCCGATGGCTGCGCACGAGCCGCAGCGTCCGCTCCACGCGGGCCCGCAGCTCGCGCTCGGAGAAGGGCTTCTGGAGGTAGTCCGCCGCGCCGAGATCCAGGCTGCGGACCTTCACGGCGTCCTCGCCGTGCGCGGAGACGAAGATGACCGGGATCTCCGCGGTCGCGGGATCCGCCCTGAGCCGCTCGAGCGCCTGGAGCCCGTCGAGCCGGGGCATGGTGAGATCGAGGAGCACGACGTCCGGCCGCTCGGCGCGCGCCAGCTCGACGGCCTCGAGCCCGTCCGCGGCGGTGAGCACCTCGTAGTCCGGCTCGAGGGCGAGCGAGAGCGCCTCCCGCGCGTCGGGCTCGTCGTCGGCGACGAGCAGGCGGTGGTCACCGCGGCGCTCCGGCGCCTCGCCGGCGCGGTCCTCGGCGGGCGGCCGGCGCACCGCGCGGTCGAGATCGTCGGCGAGGAGCCGGAGCCGCGCGGACTCCTCCGCCTGCCCTCCGTCGTCCGCGGTCGCCTCGAGGTCGGCCGCCGCGGCGCGCAGCTCCTCGGCCGCCGCCTGCACGAGCGCGTCCTGCCGGTGGGCCGACTCCCGGAGCGCCCGGTTCGACTCGGCCAGCTCGCCGAGCACCGGCGGCAGCAACTGCTCGACCCTGCGCAGGATCTCCGCGCGCGGCGCGCCGGCCAGCTCGGCGAGCGCCAGCGCGAGCGTCGCCGCCGGGTCTTCGCCGGCGGCCGGGCGAGCCGGCGTCGGTTCGTGTTCATTCGCGCCGGGCATGTGCTCGTTCCGGGTCCTCCAAATCTAGGTGGAGGGGGCGCTTGCGCCAGCGGGGGCACCGGAGCAGGGCGCGCCGCGCTCGCCTCCCCGCGCGGGCGCGCGAGCGTCCCCGGCGGCCGCCCCGGCTTCGCCCGGGCGCGTCACCTGACGAACGCGTAGAGGGCGAGCGCGAGCGGAATCCAGGGAACCCCGAGCAGGGCCACGAGGGCGAGCTTCAGCAGGCGGCGGCGGCGAGGCGTCATCGGGCTCCCCGAGGGTGAGCATCTCGAGCCGCCGATAGCAAGGCCGATGCCGTGACGAACCGAACGGCAATCGCGCGAGGGTCACCGATCTCCCGCGGTTCCTGCGGCGGGAGAGAGCTCGGCCGATGAGCGCAGACCTGGACGATCTGGCCGACGTCTGGGCAGGGACCTGCCCGCGTCACGCCCGCGGAGTCGAGATCTCCCTACATGCCCCGACACGGCGGGCGCGAGATCGGCCGGGAAAGGCGCCGGCACGGGCGCCCGGCGGTGCGGGAGGCCTCGGCGAGCCGGCAGGGCTCGGACGGCGAGCGCGTGCGCCCGGGAGGGGACGCGAGCGAGGGTTGCCACCCCCGTCGAGCGAGGGGGGCGAGCGCGCCCGGTCAGCCGCGATAGATGGCGCGGCGGTTCCCGCGGAACCCCGGGCCGCCGACGAACTGCGGCGGCGGCGCCTCGAGGTGGAACTGGAACCACTGCTCGGCGTAGGTCTTGCCGAGCTTCAGCTTCTTGCCGTTCTGGAGCGCCTGCAGCGAGGCCTTGAGCTTCTCGTCGGACTCGTTCGCCTTCACCGCGCGCCCGAGGACCGCGATGGCTGCCTCGTGCTCGCCCTCGTTCTCGAGCACCCAGGCGTACGTCGCCCAGAGGACGCCTTCCTTCTTGTTCACCTTCACCGCGTCCTCGAACACCTTCTTCGCGCCGGCGAGGTCGCGCCGCTTGTAGCGCGTCACGGCGAGCATCCCGCGCGCGATCCAGTTCCGCGAGAAGCTCTTCTCGAGGTGGGGGAGGGCGGCGTCGAAGTTCTTCCGGATGTACTGAAGGATCCCGATGTTCGAGTGGAGCTGGGCCGCGACCAGGAACTGCCACGGCGCGAGGGCGAAGCCGGACTCGAGCGTCAGGATCGCCTTGTCGAACTTCTGCGCCTGCACCTCGCGCTGCATGCCCTCGAAGATCGCCTCGAGCCGCTTCCACGTGCGCCGCGCCAGGACGAGGTAGGCGGCGAGGGCGACGATGAGCCCCGGGAACACGGCCGCGGCCCAGCCGAACTCGGTCCCGAATCGGACGGCGAGGGCGACCGCGAGGCCGAGCGCAAGGCTGATGAGCAGGTTCCACATCGGATGGGATCCTCGGGACGGGTGGGGCGTACGGATACACGCGCCCCGCGCCCTGCCGCAAGGGAAAAGCCCAGCGGGCGCGGGACAGTGGCCCTCCCCGGACTCGAACCGGGACGGGGGGTCGCCCCGCTCGATTTTGAGTCGAGCGCGTCTACCATTCCGCCAGAGGGCCGCGCGCGCACACTACCAGAAAATCCGGCCCGTCGCATGCGGGGGAGGCCGCGGGCCGGCGATCCGCTCGCGCGCCGATCGCCAGGCGCGAGGGCGACCTCTCGGCGTCACCTGGCCGGGGTCCTCCCGGACTCGCCGCACCGTCCGTCAGCGGGGACGCCGGTCCCGTCCCGGCCCGCGGCGCGGGCGGCGCGGGGCGCCGGCGGGGGACGGCCGGGTGCCGTTCGTCCGCGGGCCGCGAGGCGACGATCCCGCCGGCCGGCGGCTGCCGGACGGGCGATCGGAGCGGGAGCGCGCGTCGCCGCTCCGCGGCGCAGCGCTCCCGCGGCGCTCCGCGGGCTGGCGAGGCGGCCGCTCGCCGCGCGGGCGGTCGGACCGGGACGCGCCGGAGACGCGCGGCCGGCCAGGGTGACGTCGCTCCGCCGTCGCCGAGCCGGGGCGCTCGCGACGCTGGGCGTTCGTCCGCGGTGCGCCTGCGCGGTCACGGGGTTGTTGGCGGCTGCGCTCTCCCCGAGGCCGATCGGGGGTCCTCGCGGGGCCGGCCTCGCCCGGGCCGGACCTGCTCGAGCCGGAGGAGCCGGGGCCGAGGTCGAGGCCGAAGCGCGCCTCGAGCGACGCGATCGCCTCCGCGTCGAGCGAGAGGCTCCTGCCGAACGCGGAGCGGATCGGCTCCGTGCCGGCTCGGAGGGCCCGGACGTGCTCGGGGAGGCGCGCGGCCAGATCCGCCTCCAGCTCCGGGACGAGCCCGAGATCCGCGAGCCGGGTGGCGTCCTCCAGGAAGAGGTGGACGCGATCCGTCAGCGTCGCGCGCCCGCGGAGCTCGCCGCGGCGTTCCTCGCGGATCCGCTCCGCCTCGTCGCGCGCGCCGAGGCGCTCGAGCGTGGCGTCGAGGTTCTCCGGCGCGATCCCGACGGCCGCCGCGGCTCGGGCGCGCTCGCCGCCCGCCGCGCGCAACGCGTGCAGGAGCTCGTCGCGCTCGCGGCGCTCGAACGCGCGGGAGAGCCCGTGCTCCTCGAGGAGCGCGGTCAGGTGCTCCTCCCGGGGCGGGCCGCCGTCGTCGGCGCGCCACCCGGTCGCGAGCTCCGCGAGGATGTGACCGCGCCGCGCGCCGTGCCGGCGCACGAGCTGCTCCAGGATCGCGCGGCCGCCGGGCTCCATGAGCGCGCTCACGGAGGGCAGGGGGGGGGCGGACCCGACGGGCGCCGGCACCCGGTCCCGGGCCCGGCGCACGACGATCTCCGCGGGGCGGGGCGCGGCCTTCGCGCGCGCGCCGCGGACGCGCTCTCCGCCGCGAGGCTTGGCCGCGGTCGAGCCGGCGGCCTCCGGCTCGGGCTCGAGTCGATAGCGGCCCGCGCGATCGCGCTCCGCCACGACGTCGGCGGGCGCCCCGCGGGCGAGATCGGCCAGCGCGAAGGGGCCGAGCGGCCGGGCCGGCGGTGGGTCGGCGAGCAGGGCGCGGACCGCGAGGAGCTCGTCCCACCCGAGCGGAGCCAGCGCCGCGCGGATCTCCGCTGGGCCGGTCGGACGCCCCGCCTCCGCGCACCAGCGCGCCACCCGCTCCAGGATCTCCGCGTCGAGCTCGACCATCGCGAGCCGGAACCTTGCCGACGAGGCGTCCGGAGTCAAGGTTCACGTTGCCGGTCGTGGCCGCGCGTGGTTCACTCGCGCCATGACCCCGACACCCGCGATGCGCGACGGCGCGGGGCGAACGCCGCCGTCGGTGCGCGTCCTGCGCTGGGTCCTGTTCGCGCTCCTCCTCGCCTCCGCCGCGCTCACCCTCGTCGGCCTGCCCGAGCTGCGGCGCGCGGTCGCCAGCGGCCGCTGGCCGTCGGCCGCGCTCGCGCTCCCGCCGGCCTTCCTCGCGATCTTCATCATCGGGTACGGCGCCTATCGGTCCGTCCTCGTGCGCGCCGGACGCTACCCCGCGGGCAAGGCGCTCGTGCAGCTCGGGCTCATGATCCTCGGGCTCGGGGTGGTCGCGGGCATCGCGCTGGAGCGCGGCAAGCCCGCCGCCGCGCAGCCGGTGGATCTCGGGCACGCGCTGGCGTCGCCGGACGAGGACGTGCGGGCGATGGCGGCGGAGCTGCTCCGGTATCGCCCTCGGGCCGCCGCCCTGCCGCGCGTCGGCGGGCTCGTGGACCTCCTCGAGGATCCCTCCCCGGAGGTTCGGCATCAGGCGCACGAGACGCTGGTCGCGCTCGCCGGGCAGGACACCGGCGGCGAGGGGCCCGGGGCGTCCGACCGCTGGCGGGCCTACTGGCGCTCGCACGGCGAGCTCCCCTGAACGGCTGCCGTGACGGGCGCCCGGCGCTCGCCCTTGCCAGCGCGCGCCGGGTCTGATACTGATAATCGTTATCAACATGAACGCGGACCAGGACGGAATGAGGATCGGGTCGAAGGGTCGGGGCGGGGCAGCGGTCGGCGCGACGCCGGTCGCCGCGCTGGGCGCCTACATCGAGGAGCGCGGGCTCAAGCACTCCCGCCAGCGCGAGCTCATCGCGCAGGCCTTCTTCGAGTCCGGGGGGCACGTGACGGTGGAGCAGCTCGTGGAGCGATGCCGCCGCGCGGACCCGCGGGTGTCGGTCGCGACCGTCTACCGGACGATGAAGCTCCTCGCCGAGTGCGGGCTCGCGAGCGCCCGGCAGTTCGGGGACGGCCAGACCCGGTACGAGCCCGCGGCGGGCCGCGCGCACCACGACCACCTCATCTGCACGGTCTGCGGGGACATCGTCGAGTTCGCGAACGACCGCATCGAGGCCCTGCAGGAGTCGATCGCGCGCCGGCACGGGTTCGAGGTGGAGAGCCACCGCCTCGAGCTCTACGGCCGCTGCGCGCGGTGCAGGACCGCGCGCGCCGAGGAGGCGCGGCCGTGACGCCTCCCCCGGGCGCGACCGTCACCGCCGAGCGCGCCGCGAACCTGGACCACAAGCAGGTCGTCGCGGCGGAGCGGTCGGTCATCCTCGTCGGCAACCCGAACGTCGGGAAGAGCGTCCTCTTCGGCGCGCTCACCGGCAAGTACGTCACCGTCTCGAACTACCCGGGCACCACCGTCGAGGTGACGCGCGGCTCCGCGACGATCGAGGGCCGGCCCTGGCACGTGATGGACACGCCGGGCACCAACAACCTGCTCCCGATGTCCGAGGACGAGCAGGTCACCCGCGACATCCTCGTGGCCGAGCGCGGCTACGTCTGCCTCCAGGTCTGCGACGCGAAGAACCTGCGCCGCGGCCTCCTCCTCACCGCGCAGCTCGCCGAGGCGGAGGTCCCGTTCACGCTCGCCCTCAACATGGCCGACGAGGCCGAGAGCCGCGGGTTCGCGATCGACGAGGCGCGCCTCTCGAAGGCGCTCGGCGTCGACGTGGTCCGGACCGTCGCGGTGCAGCGGAAGGGGCTCGCGACGCTCCAGGCGCGGCTGGGCGCCGCCCGGCCGTCGCCGTGGCGCCCACGCTACGACGACGCG
This sequence comes from Anaeromyxobacter oryzisoli, assembly GCF_022690765.1. Lineage (GTDB taxonomy): Bacteria > Myxococcota > Myxococcia > Myxococcales > Anaeromyxobacteraceae > Anaeromyxobacter > Anaeromyxobacter oryzisoli. The sequence continues at coordinate 6,306 of NZ_JALCZA010000027.1, forward strand.
ATCGAGGCGGCGCTGGCCGAGATCGCCCCGCTCATGCCCGCGGAGGGGATCGGGCGGCGGGCGCTCGCGATCATGGCGCTCGTCGGGGACGAGTCCCTGCGGCGGCAGCTCGCGCCACACCTCGCCGAGGCCGAGCTCGCGCGGATCGACGCCGTGCGCCGGTCGGTCGCGGAGCGTTACCCGGAGTCGCTCCGGTTCGTCATCGCGCGGCAGCGGCTCGCCGCGGTGGACCGCCTCCACGACGAGGTGGTCACCCGCGGCGCCGCATCCGTGACGAGCGGCTTCGCGCGCAAGATCGGCGCGTGGTCCACCCACCCGGCCTGGGGGATCCCGATCCTCGCCGTCGTCCTCTGGCTCGCCTACGAGTTCGTGGGCGTGCTCGGCGCGGGCAAGGCGGTGGACTTCCTCGAGCACACCGTCTTCGCGCACTACCTCATCCCGGGGGCCGACTGGCTCGTCCGCCACGTGACGCCGGCGGGCGCGATCCAGGACTTCCTCGTCGGGCCGCCGGGCGTGCCGTACACGGAGCACGGCGGGTTCGTGATCGGGCGGTACGGCCTGGTCTCGATGGGGCTCTCCTACGGCATCGCGATCGTCCTGCCGATCGTGACCACCTTCTTCATCGCCTTCTCGATCCTCGAGGACTCCGGGTACCTCCCGCGCCTCGCGGTGATGGTGAACAAGATCTTCAAGCGGATGGGGCTGAACGGGAAGGCGGTCCTCCCGATGGTGCTCGGCCTCGGCTGCGACACCATGGCGACGATGACCGCGCGGATCATGGAGACGCGCAAGGAGCGGGTGATCGTGACGCTCCTCCTCGCCCTCGCGGTGCCGTGCTCGGCGCAGATGGCGGTCATCCTCGCGATGACCGCCGGCCTGTCGCGCGCGGCGAACCTCTGGTTCCTCGGGACGCTGCTCCTCGTCATCTTCCTCGTCGGGTGGCTGTCGGCGAAGGTGCTCCCCGGCCGCGGCTCCGACTTCATCCTCGAGCTGCCGCCGCTCCGCGTGCCGCAGGCGGGCAACATCGCGGTGAAGACCTCCGCGCGCATCGAGTGGTACCTGCGCGAGGCGCTGCCGCTGTTCCTGCTCGGCACCCTGATCCTCTACGTCCTCGATCGGTTCCACTTCCTCGGGGTGCTCGAGCGCGCGATGTCGCCGGTCGTGGTCGGCCTGCTGGACCTCCCGCCGCAGGCGGCGAGCGCCTTCATCCTCGGGTTCCTGCGGCGCGACTACGCCGCCGCCGGCCTGTTCCGATACTTCGAGCCGTACATGCGGGCCGGGACCATGACCTGGAACATGGAGATCCAGGTGGTGGTGGCGCTCGTGACGATCACCCTGTTCATCCCGTGCATCGCCAACTTCTTCATGATCCTGAAGGAGCGCGGCTGGAGGACGGGGGTGGCGATCGCCGCGTTCATCCTGCCCTTCTCGTTCGGCGTCGGGGCCGTCGTGAACCAGCTCATGCGCCACCTCCACTAGGAGCCGCCGTGCCCGCCGTCGTGGATCGCAACGAGACGTGCCCGCTCTGCGGGCTCGAGTTCTCCGCCGGGAGCCAGGGCTGCCGCCCGAGCTGCCCGATGGCCAAGGGGTGCAAGGTGATCTGCTGTCCTGGGTGTGGCTACAGCTTCCCGCAGGAGACCGGCCTCGCCGGGCGCCTGCGCCGGCTCCTCGACCGCAAGCGGCCGCGGGGGGCGACGCCGTGAGCGAGCTCGATCATCGGCAGGAGGAGCTCCTCGAGGCGGTCTACACGGAGCGGGAGGCGGGCCGCGACGCGCTGGGGGACGTCCTGGTGGCGGCGAGCCGCGCGCTCACTCCCGCCGCGAGCCCGGCGGATCTCGAGGCGCTGGCGCGTGACGGCCTCGCGACCCTCGAGGACGGGCGCGTCTTCCTCACCGCGGAAGGGGAGACGCGGGCGCGCGACATCCTGCGCCGGCACCGGCTCGCGGAGCGGCTCTTCCGCGACGTGCTCGACGTCGGCGAGCACGTGATGGAGCACCAGGCCTGCGCCCTCGAGCACATCCTCTCGGTCGAGGCGACCGACTCCGTCTGCACGCTCCTCGGGCACCCGCCGACCTGCCCGCACGGCAAGCCCATCCCGCCCGGCCCGTGCTGCGGGGCCTTCCAGAAGGTCCTCCGTCCGCTCGTGACCGGGCTGCCCGCGTTCCCGCTCGGCACCACCGGACGGATCGTCTTCATCGCGCCCAAGTTCCACGACCGCATGGACCGGCTCGCCGCGCTCGGGGTGATCCCGGGCAGCACGATCCGGCTGCACCAGCGCTCGCCCTCGTTCGTCATCGAGGTGGGCGAGACCACCATCGCCCTCGATCCCGAGATCGCGGGCGAGATCTTCGTGAAGCCCGTCGAGGCGCGGTAGCGCCCCGGCGTTCGCAGTGCACCAGGGAGCTCGCTCCAGGAGACGGGGCCGCTCGGCCCCAAGATGAGAATGAGAACTAATGTTAGTGTCTTGATTGCGTCGCTCGCCGTCGTCATCGCCGCTCCGGCGCTCGCCGCCGTACCCGGCGGCGGTTCCGGCGGCTCTGAAGAGCAGCAGATGGAGACGAAGGACGCGACCGCTGGAAAGGACGCGGCGGCAGGGAAGGACGCGGCGGCAGGGAAGGACGCGGCGGCGGGGAAGGACGCGGCGGCAGGGAAGGACGCGGCGGCGGGGAAGGACGCGGCGGCAGGGAAGGACGCGGCGGCAGGGAAGGACGCGACGGCGGGGAAGGACGCGACGGCGGGGAAGGACGAGGCCGCCTCGAAGGAGGAGGTCCGGACGCTCGCCGAGGAGATCCGCCGCCTCAAGCTGGAGATCGGCCTGCGCGACGTGGAGTACCAGTCGTTCGCCGGGATGGGCCCGGCCGCGTCGAAGGTCTACTTCGCCCCGAAGGGGCTCTCCATCGGCGGGTACGGCGAGTTCACGTACCGCAACGTCGCGGACCACGCCTCGCTGGACCAGAGCGACCTGCTCCGCGCCGTCCTGTACGCCGGCTACCGCTTCGACCCGCACATCGTGTTCAACTCCGAGATCGAGTTCGAGCACGCCGGGCGCGAGGTGTCGGTCGAGTTCGCGTACCTCGACTTCCTCTTCACCGACGCCGTCCGGCTGCGCGTCGGGAACGTCCTCGTCCCCATCGGCTTCATCAACCAGATGCACGAGCCGGCGTTCTTCAACGGGGTGTTCCGGCCCGACGTCGAGCGCTTCCTCATCCCCACGACCTGGAGCGAGAACGGGGTCGGGATCCACGGGGAGGTCGCGGGGCTGCGCTACAAGGCGTTCCTGCTGAACGGCCTCGACGTGTTCCGGGACGCCGGCAGCGAGCCGGTCGAGGCGGCGTCGTGGCTGCGCGAGAGCCGCACCGGCGGCGCCGAGGCGCTGGCCGCCACGCCGGCGGGGATCGTGAACCTCGAGTACGCCACCGGGCCGGCGACGGTCGGCGGCGCCGTCTACTACGGGCGGGCGGATCAGCGGCGGATCCCCGGGGTCCGGGCGGACGTGTTCCTCGGCGAGGTGCACGGCCAGGTCGCCTGGCGCGGCGTCACCGCGCGCGTGCTCGGCGTCGTCGGGACGCTCGGCGACGCCGCGGCGGTGAACGCGCACCTGGTCAACGGGACCGGCGGCGTCGGTCTCGCCCCGGACGAGGGCCTCGGGTCGCGGGTCCAGGGCGGCTACGCGGAGGTCGCGTACGACGTGCTGTCGCTCGTCGCGCCCGGCGGCGCGTCGTCCCTCGCGCCGTTCGCGCGGGTGGAGCGCTACGACTTGAACGCGCGCGTGCCCGCCGGCTTCGTGCGGAACGGCGCGGTCGATCGGACCGTCGTGACGGCGGGGCTCACCTACAAGCCGATCCCGACCGTGGTCGTGAAGGCGGACTGGCAGCGGCGCGATCCGCGCACCGGCGACGCGACCGACCAGCTGAACCTCGGCGCCGGGTTCGTGTTCTAGGGAGGCGCGGATGTCCCAGGCGGTGCTCATCACCAGGACCGCCGTCGCGGTGGCGCTCGCCGCCGCGGCGGCGGTCGCCGCCGGCCAGGCGCCGGCGAAGGACGAGGCGGTGGTGCGCTCCCTCTTCCCGGGGACGGGGCGCGTCGAGGCGAAGGACGTCATCCTCACCGACGCCATGGTCGCCCACATCGAGCAGCTCGCCCGCGCCCGCGTGAAGGAGCGGCTCGTGACCTTCTACACGGCGAGGAAGGACGCGGCGGTCCTCGGCTACGCCGTGATCCACAGCCACGTGGTCCGGACGAAGCGCGAGACGTTCGCGATCGCGTTCGAGCCGGACGGGCGGATCCGGAAGATCACGGTGCTCTCGTTCCTCGAGCCGGAGGAGTACAAGCCGAGCGAGCGCTGGCTCCGGCAGTTCGACGGCAAGGGGGCGCGGGACCGGCTCGCCGTGGGCGACGATCTCGCTCCCATCAGCGGCGCGACGCTGACCGCGCGAGGGATCGCCGAGGAGTCGCGCTGGCTCCTCCAGGCCCTCCGGACGGCGGTGGGGGGCGCGCGATGAGGGTCTTCGTGCAGCCGACGCCCGGCGCCCTCGCCCGGGCGCGCCCGCCGGTGCGGGTGTTCCTCGCCTTCGCGGCGCTCGCGCTCGCCGGGCTCGCGGTGCAGCGGGCGGCCAACGGCGGCCTCACGCCATCCGGCGTCGTCGGGTTCTACCTCGCGGGCGGCGAGCCGCTCCCCGCGGCGGCCCTCTGGGAGGAGGTCCACACCGGGGCGTTCCTCTACGGCTTCGTGCTCTTCATGGTGGGCGCGCTGCTCGCGGCCGGTCCGGCGCCGCGGTGGGCACGGGGACCGCTCTTCGCGGCGGCCGTCCTGGCGACGCTCGCGGACCTGTTCGCGCCCTTCGCCGTCGTCGCGCTGAGGGGGGCGGGCGCGCTGCGCGTCGCGACCACCGCCGTGGCGCTCGGCACGGTCGCGACGCTGATCGGGACGGCGTGGGCGAGCCACGGGCGCCCGCGGAGGGGCCGTGGCTGACCCGCGCCTCGCGCCGTACCGGGGGGCCACGCTCGCCTTCGCGGTGTTCCTCGCCGTCTCGGCGGCGAGCGGCGCCATCCTGTTCTTCCTGAAGCTCGGCGTCCGGGCCCGGGCGGTCGCCGAGTTCTACGTGGGCTCCGAGGCGCGGTTCGCGGCTCCGAAGACGCTCGCCGGGATCCTCGAGGTCGCCCTGCCGCACCTGATCGCGCTCCCCCTCGTCCTCTTCGCGGCGAGCCACGTGGTGGGGTTCGCGCGCGCGGTGGGACGCCGCGCGTACGAGGCGCTCGTCGCGCTGTCGTTCGGCAGCGCCCTCGCCGGCATCGCCGCCGGCTTCGGGATCCGCTTCCTGTCGCCGCGGCTCGCCTGGGCGAAGCTCGGCGCGTTCGTGGGGCTCGAGCTGGCGCTCGTGGGGTGGGCGGCGCTGCTCGTCGTGGTGTGCTGGCCCCGGCGTGCGCTCCGGACGCGGGGAGCGGCGGTCCGACGCGTGGCCACTACGGGGGCGAGCCCGCGTCGAGCTCCTCGGGAGCGGTCCGCAGCCGGGGGCGAAGCTCCTCGGACGTGAGCACCGCGCCGGCGTCCGTCACCACGATCGCGAGCGCGCCCCAGGCCTCGGCCCGCGCGATCCCGGCCGCGCCGCCCTCGATGAACACCGCCTTGCCGAGGACCTCGGCGTCCGCGGCGGTGCGGGCGAGGATCGTCGCCGCCCGGCTCGCGCCCGCCGGCCGGCAGGTGCGCGGGTCGATCACGTGGTGATAGCGGCGACCGCCCGACTCGAACGCGTGCTCGTAGTCGCCCGTCGTCGAGAAGGCACGATCCGACACGTCGAGCGCGGCCATGGCCTCGAGCGCTCCGCCGCGAGGATCGCGGAGCGCGACGTGCCATGGCTCGGCGCCGCGCCGGCCGGCCGCGTAGAGATCGCCGCCCGCCTGGATCAGGAAGTCCTGGAGCCCGAGCGACCGGAGGACGCGCGCGGCGGCGTCCACTGCCCATCCCTTCGCGAGCCCGCCCAGGCCGACGCGCATCCCGGCGCGGGCCAGACGGCCGTCGCAGCCGCCGCCGGCGCGCGGGCGCAGCGCGAGACCGCGATGGCCGACGAGGGGGCAGCGCGCCCGGAGCACGTCTTCGGCCGGCGGCGTCGGCGCGGTGCCGTCGAAGCGCCAGAGCTCGGAGAGCGCCGCCCAGGTCGGGTCGAAGAGGCCCCCGGTCCGCTCCGCGGCGGCCTTGGCGAAGGTGAGCACCTCGCAGAGATCGGCGGGCAGCGGCACCCAGCCGCGCCCGGCGCGCGCGTTGAGGTCCGACAGGGGCGAGTCCGGGCGCCACTCGTTCATGGAGAAGTCCACCCGGTCGAAGACCGCGAACGCGGCCTCGATCCCCGCCCGGGCGCGCGAGGGATCGTTCGTCGCGATGGTGACCGTCGCGAGCGATCCCATCGCGGGGCGGGTCTCGGACACGAGCGCGACGGGGGTGGCGGAAATGGCGAGGGCGGCGACGAGGGGAATCACGCTCGCAGGCTTAACGTGCAAGTTGCCGATTTCACGCCATCCGCCGACCCGCCGGCACGCCGCTGCGGCAGGTTGACGCGGCTCGGTCGAGACATTACATCCCGTCTGCAAGCGATGAACGGAGATTCACCAACATGAAGGCCGCCTCAACGCCCGTGACCCGGCTCAGGGATCGCTTCCGGGAGGAGACCGCGCAGGCGATCCTCGCCGCGGCCGAGCAGGTGTTCGCGGAGGACGGCCTCCACGCTCGGATGGAGCGGATCGCCTCCACCGCGGGCGTGGCGGTCGGCACGCTCTACAACCACTTCCGGGACCGGGAGTCGCTCCTCGCGGCGCTCTCGGCGTCGCGCCGCCAGGCGCTCCTCGAGCGGCTCGACGCCGCCCTCCGGGCCGCCGACGGGCGCCCGTTCGGCGAGCAGCTCCGAGCGTTCCTCGACGCGTTCGTGGAGCACGCCCGGATCCACGGCCGGTTCCTGTCGGCGCTGGTGCAGGTGGGGGAGGGTCCCGCTCGCGCCCGCGCGCCGGCGACGCTGCTCGACGAGATGGTCGGGCGCGCCGAGCGCCTGGTCGAGCGGGGCGTCGCGGCCGGCGCGCTGCGCGGCGGCGATTCGCTCGCCTTCGCGGGCGCGCTCGTCGGCATGGTGCGGACGGCCGTGGTGCTCGCGCTCGAGGGGCGCTGCCCGTTCGACGGCATCGCCGCGTCCGTGTCCGACCTGTTCCTGCGCGGGGTGCACGCGTGAGCGCCGCCGCGACCGGCGTCCTCGCCGCGGCGCCCGCGCGCGTCGCGCCGAACAAGTGGCTCGTCACCGTGTCCGTGACGTTCGGGACGCTGATGGGGGCGATCGACTCGTCCATCGTCAACGTGGCGCTCCCGCAGATCCGGGGCGCGGTCGGCGCGACGGTCCAGGAGATCACCTGGATCAGCACCGGCTTCGCCATCGCCACCGTGATCGTGATGCCCCTCACCGCGTTCCTGGGGAGGCTCTTCGGCCAGAAGCGCGTCTACCTGCTCAGCCTCGCGATCTTCATCGGCGGCTCGGCGCTCTGCGGGGTCGCGTCGACCCTCCCGCAGCTCGTCGCGTTCCGGGCGCTCCAGGGCTTCGGCGCGGGGGCGCTCCAGCCGACGGAGCAGGCGATCCTGCGCCAGACCTTCCCGCCGAAGGAGCAGGGGATGGCGATGGCCCTGTTCGGGATGGCGGTGATGGTCGGCCCCGCCATCGGCCCGACGCTCGGCGGCTACATCGTCGACAACTATCACTGGTCGTGGATCTTCTTCATCAACCTGCCGGTGGGCGTCCTCGGGCTCTTCATGGTCTGGCGCTTCGTGCACGAGCCGGAGGACATCCGCGCCGCGAACCAGGCCGCCGCGAAGGCGCTGCGCGGCAACCTGGACTGGCTCGGCATCGCCCTGCTCGCCGTCGGCCTCGCGGCGCTCCAGTTCTTCCTCGAGGAGGGGCAGCAGGACGACTGGTTCGACTCGAGGCTCATCACCGCCTGCGCCCTCCTCTCGGCCGCGGCGCTCGGCCTGTTCGTGTGGCGCGAGCTGACGGCGAGGGTGCCGGCCGTGAACCTGCGGCTCTTCCGGGATCCCGTCTTCACCTCCGGCACCCTGATCGGCGCGATCATGTTCGCCATCCTGCTCGCGAGCATGTTCCTGCTCCCGCTCTTCATGCAGGAGCTGCTCGGCTTCACCGCGACGCAGTCGGGGCTCGCCCTGATGCCGCGCGTGCTGGTGATGATGCTCGTCACCCCGCTGGTCGGCCGGCTCTACGGGAGGGTCTCGGCGCGGCTCCTCGTCGCCGTCGGCGTCGTCCTCGTGGCCTACGGCGCCTTCGACGTCTCCCACGTGACGCTCGCGTCCTCCTCCTCCGGCATCGTCCACGCGATCGTGCTCCAGGGGGTCGGCTTCAGCTTCCTCTTCGTGCCGCTCACGACCGCCGCGCTCGCGAACGTGCCGCGCGCGCACCTCGCCGACGCGACGGGGCTCAACTCGCTGCTCCGCCAGGTCGGCGCGTCGATCGGCCTCGCGGTGTTCGCGACGCTGCTCTCGCGGTACGGCGCCCACGCGCGCGCCGCCGTCGTGGCGCACGTGTCGCTCGATCGGCCCGCGGTCCAGGAGCGGCTCGCCGCCCTGGCCGGGGGCTTCGCGCAGCGCGGGCTCGACCCGGTGTCGGCCCGCGCGGCCGCCCTGCGCGCGCTGGACGGGATCGTGACCCGCCAGTCCACGGTCCTCGCCTTCGAGCAGGTGCTCCTGCTCACCGGCGTCTGCTTCCTCTGCGTCCTCCCGCTGCTGCTCTTCCTGAGAGTGAACCGTGGATCGGGAGAGCGGATCCACGTCGAGCCGGAGTCGTGAACATGACCCCCCAGACCGATCCCCAGCTGCACGAGGTCCGCCCCGCGCCCGCCCTCGAGCCGGCCCCGACCCCGACGCCGCCCCCGACCGCCGCGCCGCGCGGCGGGCGGCGGCGCGCGCTGCTCGCCGCCGTCGTCCTGGCCGTCCTCGCCGGGGCCGCGTTCGGCGTCCATGCGTACCGCACCCGCGGCGACGTGGGCACCGACGACGCCCAGGTCGAGGCGGACGTGGTGGCCGTCGCCCCCCGCGTGCCCGGCACCATCGCGGCGGTCCTCGTCCCCGAGGACGCGCCGGTGCGGGAGGGCCAGCCCGTCCTCAGGCTGGACGACGCCGATTACCGGGTCCGGGTGCGCCAGGCGCAGGCGGAGCTCGAGACGGCGCGGGCGCAGGCCGCCGCGGCGGCGGCCCAGATCGGCGCCGCCCGCGCCACCGTGACGCGGTCCGAGGCAGAGGCCGAGAAGGCGGCGCTCGATCTCCGCCGCGCGGAGGAGCTCCGCGCCGGCGACGCCATCGCCGCGGAGCGCTACGACGCGACCCGGATCGGCAGCGAGACCGCCCGCGCCGGCGCCGGGGCGAACCGCGCCCAGTACGCGGCGGCCCTCGCGAACGCCGAGCTCGCGCGCGCTCGGGTCGAGGCGGCGGAGGCGGCGCTGGAGGCGGCGCGGCTCCAGCTGTCCTACACGGTGGTGAAGGCGCCGGCGGCCGGGGTCCTGTCCCGGTGGGGGGCGCGCGCCGGTCAGACCGTCCAGGCCGGCCAGGTCCTCGGGCAGCTCGTCCCGGAGCGGAGCTACGTCGTGGCGAACTTCAAGGAGACGCAGACCGGGGACCTCCGGCCCGGCCAGAAGGCCGAGGTGCGGATCGACGCGTACGACGGCCGCACGCTCCAGGGGATCGTCGAGAGCGTCTCCGGCGGGACGGGCGCCCGCTTCGCGCTCCTGCCGCCCGACAACGCCTCCGGCAACTTCGTGAAGGTCGTCGAGCGCGTGCCGGTCCGGATCGCCTGGGTGCACCCGCCGGGCGACCTGCCGCTCCGCGCCGGGCTCTCGGCGTTCGTGACGGTCCACACGCGATAGCGGCCGCTGCCGGTCGATTTCTGGACGGCGCCGGCCGGGCTGCTACGGTCCTCCGGCGAGGCTTCGGGATGGCCGGGTTCGTCGGGCTGCGGTGGTGGGTGTACGTGGGCGGCGTCGCGGTGCTCGCGACCCTGTCGGCCACCGATCCGTCCGGGCTCCGGCGCCACGCGCGGCTCGCGGACGAGATCGAGTCGATGCGCCAGGAGAACGCCCGGCTCGCCGCGGAGAACGGGGGGCTCGCGCGGGAGGTCCGCGCGCTCCGGACCGATCCCGTCGCGGTCGAGCGCGCCGTGCGGGAGGAGCTGCGGTACGTCCGCCCCGGCGAGCGGGTGTACGTCCTCGGTGGCGACGGCGGAGGGGGAGGCCGGTGACGACCACCGCGCTCCCCGAGCGCCCGCGGATGGGGACGCCCCCGCCCGCGGGCCGCCGCCTCGTGCTCCGGCGCCCGCGCCCGCTCCTCGTCCGGCTCTACGCCGCCCTCCTGTCCGACATGGGGATCCTCGGCGCCCCGGCGCGCCGCCGCGGCGCGCGCTTCCTCGGACGGAGCCTGCCGGCGGCGGCCGTCGTCGCGCTCGGCGCCCTCGTGCCGCTCCGCGTCTTCGAGGTGCCGCTCTTCGGGTGGCCGCAGATCGCCGCGATGGCCGTGCTGGCGGTCGCCCTGGGCGCCCTGGTCTGGCGCCGCGTCGCGCGCGCGGCGGCGGGCGAGGCGGCCGGCTACCGGGAGCAGCTCGAGCTCGGGGCGATGTTCGTGGTCGCGGCGTACGTGCTCGCGCAGAGCGCGGCCGCGGGGCACGGCGAGTCGCCGTTCCAGGCCGTCGTCTACCTCGTGATGGCGTTCCTGGTCGCCTTCCTGGCGCGCTGGGTGGGCGCGGCGCTCGTCGGCCTCGCCGTCGCGCTCGAGCTGCTCGGCTGGGCCGCCCACGGCGCGCGCGGCGCGGAGCTGCCCGACGCCGTGGTCCGCTCCGGGTTCGTCCTCGTCTTCGCGGTGCTCTACCACGCGGTGCTGGCGGCGCAGGTCGCCGCGAGCCGCCGCGACGAGCGGCTCGCGATCGAGCGGCGGATGAAGGAGATCGACCAGCTCGCCCGATCCTTCCGGCTCACGGTGGCGGCGCCCGACGACGCCGCGGCGCGCGACGAGCGGGACCGGCGCTGGAACGAGGCCGCGGTCATCGAGATCGAGGCCGCGGTCGGGGGGGCGCTCGAGATCGCCGCGGCGGCGCTCCGGTGCCACACCTGCGCGCTCTTCTGGCTCTCGGACGACGGGAAGGAGCTCGAGCTCTACGACTGCCGCTCGCCCAGCGAGGCGATCGCCGCGGAGCCGTTCCCGGCCGGCGAGGGGAACCTCGGCGCGGTCGTGAAGCAGAAGAAGCCGCTCCGGCTGCACGGCGACGTGAAGGGGGCGTCCTATTACCAGGACGGCACGCGCCCGGGGGCGCTCCTCGCGGTGCCGCTCGTGGCGGGGCGCGGCGACTTCGTCCGCGGCGTGGTGGTGGTGGACCGGCTCGAGCCCGAGCCCTTCGGCGACGCCGACGAGCACCTCCTCGGTACGCTCGCCGCGGAGATCCTCCGCGCGGTCGAGGCCGAGCGCGTGATGAAGGACGTGAAGCAGAGCGACGCCGAGACGCGGCGCTTCTACGGCGCGATCGAGCGGCTCAACCGGACGCACAAGCAGGCGGAGGTCTTCGACGCGCTGGTGGACGTGGCGCGCGGCATGGTCCCCGTGGATCTCGCCGCGATCGTCCTCCGCGAGGAGGGGGACGATCGGCGGCTCCGGGTGGTGCGCGTCGTCGCGGGCGAGCACGTGAAGGACGAGCACGCGAAGCTCGCCCTCGACGGGCACGCGTTCACGGTCGAGGAGGGGCTCGTCGGGTCCGCGGTCCGGATGGGCGCGACCCTGCCGGCGGCGGAGCTCGACCTCGCGAGGACGCCGGTGTTCGGCGCGGTGGGCCTGAAGGGGCTCGCGTCGCTCAAGATCGTCCCGCTCAAGGTCGGCGAGCGGAGCCTCGGCGCGCTCGTGCTCGGGGCGATCGGGCGGCACGCGTACCGCTCCGACCCCGTGCGTCAGCTCGAGGTCGTGGCGATGCACGCGGCGCAGTCGCTCGAGCGGGCGTACCTCTTCGACGAGACGGAGCGGCTCGCGACGACGGACGGCCTCACGGGGCTCGTGAACCACCGGACCTTCCAGGAGCGGCTCGACGCGCACCTCGCGCAGGCGCTGCGGTACGGGAAGAAGCTGTCGCTCATCATCTGCGACATCGATCACTTCAAGTCCGTGAACGACACGTACGGCCACCCGGTCGGCGACCAGGTGCTCCGCGGGGTCGCGAGGACGCTCGGGAAGGACGCCCGGACGACGGACGTCGTCGCGCGCTACGGCGGCGAGGAGTTCGCGATCGTGATGCCCGAGACCGACACCGGCGGCGCGATGGTCATCGCCGAGCGCATCCGCGAGCGGGTGGGGCAGCTCCAGTTCGAGAGCGACCAGGGCCCCCTGCGGGTCACCCTGTCGCTCGGGGTCGCGACGTTCCCGGACGACGGCAAGAAGAAGTCGGAGCTCGTGGAGCGCGCGGACGGCTGCCTGTATCACGCGAAGCGTCACGGCCGGAACCAGAGCGTCTCCGCGGCGAGCCTGCGGGCGCCGCGCCGGATCGCGGGTTAGCCGCCGCCCCGGCGGCTGCGGATGGTCGCTCGGGCTCGCCCCCTGGTAGAGTGAGGGCGTCGCCGCGCGCGCGGCGATCAGCGAGGGGTGGCCCCGGCTTGAAGAACTTCGTCCTCGACACCAACGTCCTCCTCCACGACCCGCGCAGCATCTTCGGCTTCGGCGACAACGACGTCGTCATCCCGATCTACGTCATCGAGGAGATCGACAACTTCAAGCGCGACCTCTCGACGCTCGGCCGCAACGCGCGCCAGGTCTCGCGCTACCTCGACGAGTTCCGCGTCCGGGGCAAGCTCGCCGAGGGCGTGGACATCGGGGACGGCCACGGCCGGATCCGCGTGCTCGTGGCGGAGCACCCGCTGCCCCACGGGATCGGCGAGGGCCACCACACGACCGACGACAAGATCCTCGCCGTCGCCCTCGAGCTGGCGCGCAAGGAGCAGGGGAAGCCGTCGGTCTTCGTGACCAAGGACACGAACCTCCGGATCCGCGCCGACGCGCTCGGGCTGCACGCCGAGGACTACGACGTCGAGGGCGTGGTGCTGGACGAGCTCTGGAGCGGCGTCTCCGAGCTCGAGGTCTCGTCCGAGCAGGTCAACGACTTCTACGCGACCGGCGCGATCCCGTGCCCCGAGGGGATCGACGCGCCGCCGCCGAACGCGTTCGTCGTCCTGCGCGACGGGACGAACCCGCAGCACTCCGCGGTGGGGAAGTACAGCGCCGCCCGGCAGGCGTTCGTGAAGCTCATCCAGACGCCGAAGGACGGCGTCTGGGGGATCCGGCCGCGCAACAAGGAGCAGGGCTTCGCGCTGGACCTGCTCCTCAACGACGAGGTCCGGCTCGTCACGATCGTGGGCAAGGCGGGCACCGGCAAGACGCTCCTCGCCATCGCGGCGGGCCTCCAGAAGACGATGGAGGAGGGCATCTACCAGAAGCTCCTCGTGTCCCGGCCGATCTTCCCCCTCGGCCGCGACATCGGCTACCTGCCGGGCTCGGTGGAGGAGAAGCTCAACCCCTGGATGCAGCCGATCTTCGACAACGTCGAGTACCTCATGAACCTGTCGCGGTCGGAGAAGAAGGCCGGGCGCGGCTACCACGAGCTGCTCGACCTCGGCATCCTCGAGATCGAGCCGCTCACCTACATCCGCGGCCGCTCCATCCCGAACCAGTTCATCGTCGTGGACGAGGCGCAGAACCTCACCCCGCACGAGGTGAAGACGATCATCACGCGCGTCGGCGACGGGACGAAGATCATCCTCACCGGCGACCCGTACCAGATCGACAACCCCTACGTGGATCAGACCAACAACGGGCTCATCCACGTCGTGAACCGCTTCAGGAGCGAGCGGCTGGCCGGCCACATCACGATGTCCAAGGGAGAGCGGAGCCCGCTGGCCGAGCTGGCGGCCAACCTGCTGTAGGCGCCCTCGACGAACGGCCGTCCGCCGCCGCGCGCCGGGGCCCGGGCGGGCTGGACATGCGCGTCCCCTGCGCTAGGTTTTCGCGATGACCACACCGACCTTCCCCGCGGGCGGGCAGCCGGCGCGCCCGACCCTCGAGTACCCGCTCCGCTACACGTTCAAGATCATGGGGCTCGCCTCGGACGACTTCGCCGAGCACGCCCGGCGCCTCGTCGCGCGGGTGGTCGAGGACGCGCCCGCCGAGCACGTGAGCACCCGCCAGAGCGCCGCAGGCAAGTACCACTCGGTCTCGGTCGCGGTGCGGCTCACGTCGGAGGAGCAGCGCCGGGCGGTGTACCAGGTGCTCTACGACGACGAGCGGGTGGTCTACTATTTGTGAAGCAGCGGTCCGGCCTCGGCCCGCCTCACGCGGCGGCGCACGCGCCGAAGTCCACGATCTCCACCGGCCGCTCGGCCACCCCGAAGGCCAGGTCCTCGCGCCAGCCCTCGGCGTCGCCGCCGATCTGGAGCGGCACGGGGCGCTCGAAGTGGAGCGCGACCCGCTCGGCGTGGAAGTCGAGGAGGCCGTCGTGGGAGAACTCGCCCGACCAGATCCGGCCCAGGTTCAGGAGCAGCGTCGGGACGCCGATCTCGGTGACGACCCGGAGCTGCATCATGCCGGGCGCCTTCTCCGCGAACGGGAACGCCTTGAGGCCGAGGCCGTAGTACGGGACCGTGCTCGCGGCGGCGAGCATCGTCGGCCCCGCGTGCAGCAGCTCGCCCGGCCCGATCGGGCGCCCGATGCGGTTGCCGCGGGCGTCGAGCCGCCACGCCGGCCGGCCGACGTTCACGATCTCGCAGTAGCTCGGCCCGTGCTCCATCAGCGCCCGCGGCACCGAGCGGAGGGCGACGGCCAGCCCGTAGCCGCAGCCGCCCACCCCGAGGCACCGGAGCGGCGTGTCCGCGAGCCGCCCCTTCACCCAGTTGTAGTCGTTCAGGACGGCGGCGTCGACGCCCACGCCGGCGAACGGGGTGCGGCGCCCGTCGCAGGTGAGGAGATCGAGGCGACGGACGCGATCGACCTCGCCGCGGACGTAGCGGGTGAGGTCCTCCACGTGGCGGCGCGGCGTCGCGCCGACCATCTCCGCGACCGCGTTCCCGGTCCCGAGGGCGAGGACGCCGAAGCGCGGGGGGCGGGTGGCGCGGCGCTCCGCGCTCTCGAGGATCCGGTTCACCCAGGAGACGAACGTCCCGTCGCCGCCCCCCGTGAACACGGTCCGGTACCGGCGCGCGACGACCTCCTCGGCGATCGCGGTCGCCTCGTCCGCGCTCCGGGAGAGGAAGAGGTGCTCGTGCGGCACGACGCACGAGAGCGCCTGCCGGACGCCGGGGTTGACCTGCTTCGCGTTGGCGTTCAAGAGGACCGCCACGTCGGCCGGGGTGCCGAGCAGCGCCTGCTCGCTCTGCCGCTCTTCGCTGACGACCGTTCGAAGCATCGGAGCCCCTCTGCGAACCGTGACGTGAATGTCTCGATCGGGGAGCAAGGGCGGTGCCACGACGCGTCACGGTGTCGCACACGTGTGAAATCGCGGGCTTGCACGCCCCGGCCGAGTGTCCAGGGAACGCAGGACATGCGTCGAACGGGTGGCGCCGCGTAGCGGCCTACGCAGCGCCGCGGTGCAGCAAGCGGTCGGACGTCGTCGTTTGACAGGCCACGACGCGGACTTAGGTTCGGGGGCGTCCAGGAGGACCTTTACACCATGGCCAAGATCATCGGCATCGACCTCGGCACGACGAACTCCGTCGTGGCGGTGATGGAGGGGAAGGACCCCGTCGTCATCACCAACGAGGAGGGGTCGCGCATCACCCCGAGCGTCGTCGCGTACACCAAGGAGGGGGAGCGCCTCGTCGGGCACGTCGCCAAGCGCCAGGCGATCACCAACCCCGAGAAGACCATCTACTCGATCAAGCGCTTCATGGGCCGCCGCTTCGCGGAGGTCCAGGACGAGATGAAGCGCGTCCCCTACAAGGTGGCGGAGGGGCCGAACAGCGACGCCCGGATCGAGATCGACGGGAAGCAGTACTCGGCGCCCGAGATCAGCGCGCAGATCCTGCTCAAGCTGAAGCGCGCCGCCGAGAACTACCTCGGCGAGAAGGTGACGGACGCGGTCATCACCGTGCCCGCCTACTTCAACGACTCGCAGCGCCAGGCGACCAAGGACGCGGGCGAGATCGCCGGCCTCAACGTCCGGCGCATCGTGAACGAGCCGACGGCGGCCGCCCTCGCCTACGGCCTCGACAAGAAGAAGAACGAGAAGATCGCCGTCTACGACTTCGGCGGCGGCACGTTCGACATCTCGATCCTCGAGGTCGGCGAGAACGTGGTCGAGGTGCTCGCGACCAACGGCGACACGCACCTCGGCGGCGACAACATCGACCAGCGCGTCATCGACTGGCTCATCGCCGAGTTCAAGAAGGACACGGGCGTCGACGTCTCGAAGGACAAGATGGTGCTCCAGCGCCTGAAGGAGGCGGCGGAGAAGGCGAAGATCGAGCTGTCGTCGATGAACGAGACGGAGATCAACCTCCCGTTCCTGACCGCCGATCAGACGGGCCCGAAGCACCTCTCCATCAAGCTCTCGCGCGCGAAGCTCGAGCAGCTCGTGGACGACCTCGTCGAGCGCTCGATCGAGCCGACCCGCAAGTGCCTGGCGGACGCGAAGCTGCAGCCGTCGCAGATCGACGAGGTGGTCCTCGTCGGCGGCCAGACGCGCATGCCGAAGATCATCGACACGGTGAAGAAGTTCTTCGGCAAGGATCCGAACCGGACGGTGAACCCGGACGAGGTGGTCGCCGTCGGGGCCGCGGTGCAGGCCGGCGTCCTCTCGGGCGAGGTGAAGGACATCCTCCTCCTCGACGTGACCCCGCTGTCCCTCGGCGTCGAGACGCTGGGCGGCGTCATGACCCGGCTCATCGAGCGGAACACGACCATCCCCGCGAAGCGGTCGGAGACGTTCTCCACCGCGTCGGACGCGCAGACGTCGGTCGAGATCCACGTGCTCCAGGGCGAGCGCGAGATGGCGCGGGACAACCGCACCCTCGGGCGCTTCCACCTCGAGGGCATCCCGCCGGCGCCTCGCGGCATGCCGCAGATCGAGGTGACGTTCGACATCGACGCGAACGGGATCCTGAACGTCTCGGCGAAGGACAAGGGCACGAGCAAGGAGCAGAAGATCACGATCAGCCACTCCTCCGGCCTCGCGAAGGACGAGGTGGAGAAGATGGTCTCCGACGCCCGCGCGCACGAGACCGAGGACAAGCAGCGGCGCGACGAGGTCGAGCAGCGGAACCGGGCCGAGAACCTCGCGTACCAGATGGAGAAGCTCCTCAAGGAGAACAAGGAGAAGCTCCAGGCCGCGACGGCCAAGGAGATCGAGGACGCCGTGGCGGAGGTCCACAAGGTCCGCGAGAAGGGCAGCCTCGACGAGGTGAAGGCGGCGATGGAGCGCCTCGAGAAGGCGAGCCACAAGGCGGCCGAGGAGCTCTACCGGACCGCGGCGCCGGAGGGCCAGGCGGGCGGTGGCCAGCCGCCTCCGGGCGCGGAGGAGAAGCCGAAGGACAACGTGGTGGACGCGGAGTTCAAGCAGGTCTAGCGCCCGCGACGAGGTGGTACCCGAGGGCCGCCCGGACATCCGGGCGGCCCTCGCTCGTGCGAGGCACCCCCGCGTCCGCCTCGGCCGCGAACCGCCTCGCTTTTCCGGCGGGCGCGCCTTACCATCCCGGCGCCGTGTACCTCACCGTCCTGTCGCGCTCCCCCGAGATCTACACGACCCGGCGCATCGTCGAGGCCGCCCAGGCGCGCGGCGTGGTCGCGCGGGTCATCGACCCCCTCGAGGTCGAGATGGGGCTCGGCGAGGACGCGCCGCAGGTCTACTGGCGGCGCCGGCGCCTGCCGCGGACGGACGTGCTCGTCCCGCGGATCGGCCTCTCCGTCCACCAGTACGGGCTCGCGGTGGTGAACCAGCTCGAGCTCGTCGGCATCCCGGTCCTGAACGGTGCGTACGGCATCGCGGCGAGCCGGAACAAGATGCGCAGCCTGCAGATGCTCTCCGCCGCGGGCGTCCGGGTCCCGCGCACGGTCATGGCGAGCGATCCCTCGGGCCTGCGGGAGATGGTCCGGGTCGTCGGCGGCGTGCCGGTGCTCGTGAAGCTCCTGTCCACGAGCGAGAAGAGCGGCGTCATGATCTGCGAGAGCCTCCAGTCGCTGGAGGCCGCCTTCGAGGCGATCCTCGGGCTCGGCCAGAACATCGTCGTCCAGCAGTACCTGAAGGGCGCGAAGGGGCGGGATCTCAGGGTGATCGTCGTCGGCGGCGACGTGGTGGCGGCCATGCGGCGCAGCCCGCCGGTCGGCCGGTTCTC
Organism: Anaeromyxobacter oryzisoli; assembly: GCF_022690765.1. Classification (GTDB taxonomy): domain Bacteria; phylum Myxococcota; class Myxococcia; order Myxococcales; family Anaeromyxobacteraceae; genus Anaeromyxobacter; species Anaeromyxobacter oryzisoli. Next base: position 24,684 of record NZ_JALCZA010000027.1, read on the forward strand.
GCGCAGCCTCCGCCGCGGCGCCCGGTTCGAGAAGGCCGAGCTGCCCGCGCCGTACGCGCGCGCGGCGGTGGACGCGGCCCGGGTGCTCCAGCTCGAGGTGTGCGCCGTGGACATGCTCGACGTGAAGGGCGTGCCGCGGGTCTTCGAGGTGAACAGCTCTCCGTCGATCAAGGAGGCGGAGGTGGCGTGCCGGGTCGACGTGGCCGGCCGCATCGTGGATCGCGCGATCTCGCTCGCGGAGGCCCGGGCCGTGCCGTCCCGGCGCCGGGCGCGGAGCGGCGCGGCCGCGCTGTGACGACGACACCCGCTCGCATCGAGCTGCTGCGGCGTACGCCGCCGTGCGCCTCCCGACGCTCGACGCAGGTGCGTGGCGCCATGATGAATGCGTGCCCGTCCCGGCCGTCCGTGATACGAGACCGGTCGTTCCCGGAGGTCGGATGAGCCCAGGATTCGTGATCGGCGCGCTGCTGGCGCTGCTAACCCAGGCGGGCGGCCCCGCCATCCCCGACGCGGCGCGGCTCGCGCGCGTGGACACGGCGGGATCGACGACGGCGGTCGGGCGCGGAAAGCCGGGGAAGCTCGTCCTGAACGTCGTCCCCACCGGGACGAAGGACGCCCCCACGCACCTCGAGACCGCGTTCCCGGTCCGCGTGACGCTGACCGCGCCGCCGGGGCTCTCCGTCGCGAAGGGCGTGCTCACGAAGGCCGACGCCAGCCTGGTCGATCGGAAGAAGGGGCTCCGCTTCGAGGTGCCGCTCCGGGCCGAGGCGGCCGGGCAGCACGAGCTCCGGGCCCGGGTGAAGTTCGCGGTGTGCGTCGAGGACCCGGCGACGAGCGAGACGCGCGTCTGCCTCCCGCAGGATCGGGAGGTCGCGCTCCGCGTGAGCGCGAGGTAGGCCCGTGCGGATCGTCTACGGCATGAACCCGGTGCGCGAGCTGCTCCGCGCCGGCGGGGAGGGCGTCTCCGAGCTCTGGCTCGCCGCGGGCGGCAGCCGGGGCGCGGCGTTCGCCGAGCTGGAGCGGCTCGGCCGCGGCGCGCGCGCGAAGGTGCGGGCCGCCCCGCGGCAGAAGCTGGACCGCCTCGCCGGCACCGACCGGCACCAGGGCGTCGTCGCGGTGGTCGCCGAGTTCGTCTACTCGGAGCTGGACGAGATCCTCGAGGCCGCCCGCGCGAGCGGGCGCCCGGCGCTCCTGGTCGTGCTGGACGGCGTGGAGGATCCTCACAACCTCGGCGCGATCATCCGCTCGGCCCACGCGCTCGGGGCGCACGGGGTGGTCATCCCCAAGGACAGGGCGGTCGGGGTGACGCCGGCCGTCGCGAAGGCGTCCGCCGGCGCGGTCGAGCGCTGCCGCATCGCCCGGGTGACCAACGTCTCCAAGGCCCTCGAGGCGCTCGGGGAGGCGGGCGTCTGGTCGGTCGCCCTCGCGATGGACGGCGAGCGGCCGCTCGGCGAGGTCGATCTGACGGGCCCCACGGCGCTCGTCCTGGGCAGCGAGGGGGAGGGGATCCGCCCGCTCGTTCGCCGCACCTGCGACCTTTCGGCGGCCATCCCCATGGGGGGAGAGCTCGACAGCCTCTCGGTCTCTGCCTCGGCTGCCATCGCGCTGTACGAGGCCTCCCGTCAGCGGGGCCAGTAGTGGCGCTGCGCGGCGCCGAATTTCGGTCCTTGACAAGATCGTCAGGGCATTCTAAAGACCGCGCTCCACTTTGGACGGCAGTGGACGGCGGTGGTTCGTCCCCGGGTCGGACAGGCAGCACCGGTGGCGTTTTCCGGAGCGATTTTGCTGGCGTAGCTCAGTCGGTAGAGCAGCTGCCTTGTAAGCAGCAGGTCGCGGGTTCGAATCCCACCGCCAGCTCCAGAGTGCTGGCACTTCGAGGTAAGAGTATCGGAACGGACGACGGATATCGGAGGGGTTCCCGAGCGGCCAAAGGGAGCAGACTGTAAATCTGCCGGCTTACGCCTTCGGTGGTTCGAATCCACCCCCCTCCACACAGTGTGGTTTCGGCTAGCTGGGTTGATCCAAGGAAGGTTTGGCGGGAAAACTTGCGGGAATAGCTCAGTTGGTAGAGCGTCAGCCTTCCAAGCTGAATGTCGCGGGTTCGAATCCCGTTTCCCGCTCCAGTGAGGTCGGAACAGAGAATTAAGCCCTCGTAGCTCAGTCGGTAGAGCGCGTCCTTGGTAAGGACGAGGTCTCCAGTTCAATCCTGGACGAGGGCTCCAGTCACTCCAACGCGGGTCAGGCAGGGACGAGCGGCTCGCGCAAACAGCAGGGAGCGTACCCATGGGCAAGGAGAAGTTCGAGCGTACCAAGCCGCACGTGAACGTCGGGACGATCGGTCACGTCGACCACGGGAAGACGACGCTCACCGCGGCGATCACGAAGTACTGCGCGACGCAGGGTCGTGCGCAGTTCATGGCGTACGATCAGATCGACAAGGCCCCGGAGGAGCGGGAGCGCGGGATCACGATCGCGACGGCGCACGTCGAGTACTCGACGGAGAAGCGTCACTACGCGCACGTGGACTGCCCGGGCCACGCGGACTACGTGAAGAACATGATCACCGGGGCGGCGCAGATGGACGGCGCGATCCTGGTGGTGTCGGCGGCGGACGGCCCGATGCCGCAGACGCGCGAGCACATCCTGCTGGCCCGTCAGGTGGGCGTGCCGTACATCGTGGTCTTCCTGAACAAGGTCGACATGGTGGACGACAAGGAGCTGCTGGACCTGGTGGAGCTCGAGGTCCGGGAGCTGCTGACGGAGTACGACTTCCCCGGCAACGAGATCCCGATCGTGAAGGGGTCCGCGCTGAAGGCGCTCGAGGGCGACAAGGGTGAGCTGGGCGAGCCGGCGATCCAGAAGCTGCTGGACGCGGTGGACAGCTACATCCCGACGCCGAAGCGCGCGACGGACAAGCCGTTCCTGATGCCGGTCGAGGACGTGTTCTCGATCTCGGGTCGCGGCACGGTGGCGACGGGGCGCGTGGAGCGCGGCATCGTGAAGGTGGGCGAGGAGATCGAGGTTGTCGGCCTGCGCCCGACGGTGAAGACGGTGGTGACGGGCGTCGAGATGTTCCGCAAGCTGCTCGACGAGGGGCAGGCGGGCGACAACATCGGGGCGCTGCTCCGGGGCCTGAAGCGCGAGGAGGTCGAGCGCGGGCAGGTGCTGGCGAAGCCGGGGTCGATCACGCCGCACACGAAGTTCAAGGCCGAGGTGTACGTGCTGACGAAGGAGGAGGGTGGTCGCCACACTCCGTTCTTCAACGGGTACCGGCCGCAGTTCTACTTCCGGACGACGGACGTGACGGGGTCGGTGCAGTTGCCGCAGGGCGTCGAGATGGTGATGCCGGGCGACAACATCACGATGGAGGTCGAGCTGATCACCCCGATCGCGATGGAGAAGGAGCTGCGGTTCGCGATCCGTGAGGGTGGCCGGACGGTCGGCGCGGGCGTCGTCGCCGAGGTCATCCAGTAAGGGAGAGAAGAAGTCATGGCCGGCAATCGCAGCATCGTGACGCTCGAGTGCAAGACTTGCCGCGAGCGGAACTACACGACCACGAAGAACAAGAAGAAGACGCAGGACAAGCTCACGCTCTCCAAGTACTGTCCGCGCTGCCGCAAGCACGTGGAACACAAGGAGACGAAGTAGACAGAGCACCGGGATAGGCCAGTAGCTCCAACGGCTAGAGCAGCGGTCTCCAAAACCGCGGGTTGGGGGTTCGAATCCCTCCTGGCCTGCCAGAACCACCGGGTGGCGGGGTCGTCCGCGAGGGCGACCCCGCCACACCACGAAGCCGAAGGCACCGGACCATGGACAACGTCGGCGGGGTCGAACAGCCCAAGCGCATCGTAGCGATCTTCTACGTGCTCGCCGCGTTCGCGCTCGGGATCTTCCTCGAGCGCGTCCTGCAGCTCGCGTTCAACGCCGCGGGGCTGAACGACCGCGCCTTGTTCAGCGACTGGAACGTCTCGACCGTGGTCGGCTTCGCGATCGCGGCGGTCGCCGCCATCGTGGTCTGGCGGATCCCGAAGACGCAGCAGGTCTCCCTCGAGATCGCGCTCGAGCTCCGCCGCGTGAAGTGGCCGACCGTGATCGAGACCCGGACGGCGACCGCCGCGGTGATCGTCGCCACGGTCGTGTCCGCGGTGATCCTGGGCTTCTTCGATCTCGTCTGGGGCTGGCTGAGCGCGCAGATTTACTGAGCCGTCCGGGCGTCGGCGGCGAACGGAGCCGCGGCGGCGAGGGGCCGCCCGATCGGCTCCGTCGGCGTTTTACGGGCGGGTGCTCGGCGGCGACCAAACGGAGATGTCCATGGCGAAGAAGTGGTACGTCGTCCACACCTACTCGGGCTTCGAGAACAAGGTGAAGAAGACGCTCGAGGAGCGGGTGCGCCAGCAAGGGCTGGAGGACCGCTTCGGCGAGGTCCTCATCCCGATGGAAGTCGTCCAGGAGATGGTGAAGGGGGAGAAGAAGACCTCGAAGCGGAAGTACTTCCCCGGTTACGTCCTGGTCAACATGGAGATGAACCTCGAGACCTGGCACCTCGTGAAGGGGACGCCGAAGGTGACGGGCTTCGTGGGCAACGCGAAGACGCCGGACCAGGTGCCGGCCGTCTCCGACATCGAGGTGCAGCGCCTCACCACCCAGATCTCCGAGGGCTCGCTCAAGCCGAAGCCGAAGGTCCAGTTCGAGGAGGGCGACGCGGTGCGGGTCATCGACGGCCCGTTCTCGAACTTCAACGGCACGGTGGAGGAGGTCAAGCCGGACAAGGGCAAGGTCCGCGTCCTCGTGTCGATCTTCGGCCGCGCGACGCCGGTCGAGCTCGACTTCATGCAGGTCGAGAAGACGTAGCGCCGCCGGCCTCGGCCGGCGGGGCTCGCCGCGCCGGAGGCGCAGCCCGCATCACGCAGCAGCGCCGCAACGAGCAGCAACGTCGCATCCCGAAGTGAAGCAGGCAGCGCAACGAACCAGCGTGGAAGAGCCTCGCGCTCGACGGACCACGCAGGGCCGCCTCGACGGGGCCCGGAAGGAAAGGCGATGAAGAAGGTCACCGGTCAGATCAAGCTGCAGCTCCCCGCCGGCAAGGCGAACCCGGCGCCCCCCGTGGGCCCGGCGCTCGGCCAGCACGGCGTGAACATCATGGAGTTCTGCAAGCAGTTCAACGCGGCGACGCAGCCCCAGGCGAAGGAAGCGCTCATCATCCCGGTCATCATCACGGTGTACCAGGACCGCTCCTTCACCTTCCAGCTCAAGACGCCGCCCGCGGCCATCCTCCTGAAGAAGGCGGCCGGTCTCCACACGGAGAAGAAGAAGGGCTCCGGCGCGCACAAGCCCGGCAAGGAGAAGGTCGGGAAGGTGACGCGGAAGCAGGTGGAGCAGATCGCGAAGCTCAAGATTCAGGACATGACGGCGGGCAGCGTCGAGGCCGCGATGCGGACCATCGAGGGCACCGCGCTGTCCATGGGCATCGACGTCGTCGGCTAGCCGCGACCGGAGGAGATCGAACATGGCTAACGGGAAGAAGTACAAGGCGGCTGCGGAGAAGGTCGATCGCAACAAGCGGTACAAGCTCGACGAGGCGATGGGCCTCGTGAAGCAGACCGCGACCAAGAAGTTCGACGAGTCGGTGGACGCGGCGATCAACCTCGGCGTGGACCCCAAGCACGCCGATCAGGTGGTCCGCGGCGCCGTCGTGCTGCCCCACGGCATGGGCAAGGCCGTGAAGCTCGCGGTCTTCGCGAAGGGCGACAAGGCCAAGGAGGCGGAGGCCGCCGGCGCCGACATCATCGGCGCGGAGGATCTCGCCGAGAAGATCCAGGGCGGCTTCATGGACTTCGACAAGGTGATCGCGACGCCGGACATGATGGGCGTCGTCGGCCGCCTCGGCAAGGTCCTCGGGCCCCGCGGCCTCATGCCGAACCCGAAGGTCGGCACCGTCACGATGGACCTCACCAAGGCGGTGAAGGAGCAGAAGGCCGGCAAGGTCGAGTTCCGCGTCGAGAAGGCGGGGATCGTCCACGTGCCGTTCGGGAAGGCCTCCTTCGACGCGGAGAAGCTCAAGGCGAACTTCAACGCGATCATGGAGCTCATCTACAAGGCGAAGCCCCAGACCGCGAAGGGCGTCTACGTCAAGAACGTCACGGTGAGCACGACGATGGGACCGGGCATCAAGCTCGACCTCGCCGAGCTCGCGTCGCAGTACGCGTAGGACACGGCTTCAGGAGTTCCCGGCGGCACGTCGCCGCCGGGGTTTCTGGTCCAAGACAGCGGGCCCGCCGCCGCGCCGGTGAGACTCCGGGGCGGTGGTGGTTAAGCGGAGCCGGGAGGCTCCGACCCGCCGAGACGGGAACTGCGTTTCACGCAGCGTCCCCTGCTTGGCCAGGGGGTTTTCGTACCGGACGTCCGGTCCGAGACCCGAACACGCCGCCGGCGAAACACGGCGCCGGCGGTCGGAAAGGTGGTGAGTCGACTTGAACCGGACGGAGAAAGAGCAGGTCATCGGCGAGCTCCACGAGAAGATGGCGAAGGCGAAGGCGGCCATCGTCGCGGAGCCCAAGGGCATCGACGTCGCGACCGTCACGGAGCTCCGCAAGAAGCTCCGCGACGCGAAGGTGGAGTACCGCGTCGTCAAGAACACCCTGGCCGCGCGTGCCGCCAAGGGCACGACGCTGGAGCCGGTCGCGGAGAAGTTCGTGGGACCGACGGCGATCGTCATGTCGTACGACGACGTCGTGGCGCCCGCGAAGCTCCTCGCCGACTTCATGAAGGATCGCGAGAACTTCACGATCCGCACCGCGGTGGTCGAGGGCAAGGTCGTCGACGCGAAGGGCGTGCAGGCCCTCGCGAAGATGCCGGGCATCCAGGAGCTCCGCGGCCAGATCGCCGCGATGATCGCCCAGCCCGCGACGAAGCTCGTCCGCATGCTCGGGACCCCCGGCCAGCAGCTGGCCCGGGTCTTCGGCGCGCGGCGCGAGCAGCTCGAGGCGCAGAAGTAATCGGTACGTGAACCCGGCCTGCGCCTGAGCGCGGGCCCGAACGCCAGGGGGCGCCGGAGAGGCGCCCCGAGGAAAGAGAAGGAAGAAGCAAATGGCCGATCTCAACACGATCGTCGATCAGCTGTCCGGCCTCACCGTCATGGAGGCCGCCGAGCTCGTGAAGAAGCTCGAGGAGAAGTGGGGCGTCTCCGCCGCCGCCGCGCCCGTGATGGTCGCCGCCGGTGGCGGCGCCGCCGCGGCCCCGGTCGAGGAGAAGACCGAGTTCACGGTCGTCCTCGCCGAGGCGGGCGCGAACAAGATCAACGTGATCAAGGAGGTCCGCGCGATCACCGGCCTCGGCCTGAAGGAGGCCAAGGACCTGGTCGAGGGTGCCCCGAAGGAGGTCAAGGCGGGGATCCCGAAGGCGGAGGCCGAGGAGCTCAAGAAGAAGCTCGAGGCCGCCGGCGCCAAGGTCCAGGTCAAGTAACGAGGCGCTCTCTGGACACGGCGGGGCGGGGTTGCAAGCCGCCCCGCCGTACCCAGGTTGGAATCTTTGACGGGTGAGGGTGGAGCGGTTAAGAACCCTCATCCCATTCACTGATTCCGGGCATTCCGGCTCTTCGCCGGAGCGATGTTGGATAGCCAGCCTTCGACGCTGGCTAGACCCTTTTGTGCGGGTCTCGAAGGGAAAGAGGACCGAACCAAGATGGCGACGACGATCCAGAGCAACTTCCGAGTCCGGCGCAACTTCGGGAAGATCAACAAGATCGCCGAGATCCCCAACCTCATCGCCATCCAGAAAAGCTCGTACGACAAGTTCCTCCAGGCCGACGTGCCCCCGGAGAAGCGGGAGGGCACCGGCCTGCAGGGCGTCTTCAAGTCCGTCTTCCCGATCAAGGACTTCAACGAGACGTCCAGCCTCGAGTTCGTCAGCTACCACCTCGAGAAGCCGAAGTACGACGTGGACGAGTGCCACCAGCGAGGCATGACGTACTCCGCGCCGATCAAGGTCGTCGTCCGCCTCGTCGTGTGGGACAAGGACGAGGAGACCGGCGCCCAGTCGATCCGCGACGTCAAGGAGCAGGAGGTCTACTTCGGCGAGATCCCGCTCATGACGGAGAACGGGACCTTCATCATCAACGGGACGGAGCGGGTGGTCGTCTCCCAGCTCCACCGCTCCCCGGGCGCGTTCTTCGACCACGACAAGGGGAAGAGCCACTCGTCCGGCAAGCTGCTCTACAACGCGCGGATCATCCCGTACCGCGGGTCCTGGATCGACTTCGAGTTCGATCACAAGGACATCCTCTACGTGCGCATCGACCGCCGCCGGAAGCTGCCGGCCACGGTGCTCCTGCGCGCGCTCGGCGCGACGCCCGACACCGCGAAGAAGGACCCGGTGGACTTCAAGGGCTCGGCCGAGGAGATCCTCAAGTACTACTACGACACCGAGACGATCCGGATCGAGGGCAAGGGCAAGTTCGAGAAGGACCTGAACCCCGACCTGCTCAAGGGCCAGCGCGCGACGCGCGACATCCGCGATCCCAAGACGAACGAGATCATCGTCAAGAAGAACCGGAAGTACACCGAGGGCGCGATCAAGAAGCTCGTCGCGGCCAAGATGAAGTCGCTCCCCGTCGAGCCGGAGGAGGTCTACACGAAGATCTCCGCCGAGGACGTCGTGGACGAGGCGACCGGCGAGGTCCTCCTCGAGGTGAACGAGGAGGTCGGCGAGGCGAAGATCGAGGAGCTCCGGAAGCGCAACATCAACGAGTTCAAGGTCCTCTTCATCGACAACCTGAACGTCCTCCCGGCGCTCCGTGACACGCTCATGCAGGACAAGATCTCGTCGCCCGAAGAGGCGATCATGGAGATCTACCGCCGCCTGCGCCCGGGCGATCCGCCGACGCCGGAGACGGCGACGAACCTCTTCGTCAACCTGTTCTTCAACGCCGAGCGGTACGACCTCTCGAAGGTCGGCCGGCTCAAGCTCAACTACAAGTTCGGCATCGACGAGCCCCTCGAGAACACCGTCCTGACCAAGCGGGACGTGCTCGAGGTGGTCCGCTTCCTCATCGACCTCAAGAACGGCTCGCCGAACAAGGACGTCGACGACATCGACCACCTCGGCAACCGCCGCGTCCGCGCGGTGGGCGAGCTGCTCGAGAACCAGTACCGCATCGGCCTGGTCCGCATGGAGCGCGCGATCAAGGAGCGCATGAGCCTCCAGGAGATCGAGACGCTCATGCCGCACGATCTCATCAACGCGAAGCCGGTCACGGCGGTCATCAAGGAGTTCTTCGGGTCCAGTCAGCTCTCGCAGTTCATGGACCAGACGAACCCGCTCTCGGAGGTGACGCACAAGCGGCGCCTCTCGGCCCTCGGCCCGGGCGGCCTGACCCGCGAGCGCGCCGGCTTCGAGGTGCGCGACGTCCACTCCACGCACTACGGCCGCATCTGCCCGATCGAGACGCCTGAAGGCCCGAACATCGGCCTCATCGCGTCGCTCTCCACGTACGCCCGGGTGAACGAGTACGGCTTCGTCGAGACCCCGTACCGCAAGGTCGAGAAGGGGCGGGTGACCGACGAGGTGAGCTTCTACTCGGCGCTCGAGGAGGAGAAGCACACCATCGCGCAGGCGAACGCGCCGGTCGACAAGCGCGGCAACTTCACCGAGACCAAGGTGTGGTGCCGCAAGGAGGGCGGCGAGTACATCTACGCGAAGCCGGACGAGGTCGATCTGATGGACGTGAGCCCGAACCAGCTCGTGTCCGTCGCCGCCTCGCTGGTGCCGTTCCTCGAGAACGACGACGCGAACCGCGCCCTGATGGGCGCGAACATGCAGCGCCAGGCGGTGCCGCTGCTCCGCACCCAGGCGCCGCTGGTCGGCACCGGCATCGAGGGCATCGTGGCCCGCGACTCCGGCGTGACCGTGGTGGCGAAGCGCGACGGCATCGTCCAGTCGGTGGACGCGTCCCGCATCGTGGTGAAGGCCGACGTGGCGACCTCGACGACGGACGTCGCCAACGAGGTCGACATCTACAACCTCATCAAGTACCAGCGGTCGAACCAGAACACCTGCATCAACCAGAAGCCGATCGTCCGGCCGGGCGAGCGGGTGAAGAAGGGCGACGTCATCGGCGACGGGCCGGCGACCGAGATGGGCGAGCTCGCCCTCGGCCAGAACGTGGTCGTCGCGTTCATGCCGTGGCAGGGCTACAACTTCGAGGACTCGATCCTCCTCTCCGAGCGGCTCATCAAGGAGGACGTGTTCACCTCGATCCACATCGAGGAGTTCGAGTGCGTCGCCCGTGACACGAAGCTCGGCAAGGAGGAGATCACCCGCGACATCCCGAACGTCGGCGAGGAGGCCCTCAAGGACCTCGACGAGTCGGGCATCATCCGCATCGGCGCGGAGGTGAAGCCGGGCGACATCCTCGTCGGCAAGATCACGCCGAAGGGCGAGACCCAGCTCTCGCCGGAGGAGAAGCTCCTCCGCGCGATCTTCGGCGAGAAGGCGGGCGACGTCCGCGACAGCTCGCTCCGGGTGCCGCCGGGCGTGTCGGGCACGGTCATCAACGCCAAGGTCTTCAGCCGCAAGGGCGTGGACAAGGACGAGCGCGCCAAGGCGATCGAGGAGGCCGAGGAGGCCAAGCTCCTCAAGGATCAGAACGACGAGATCAAGATCATCCAGGACTCGGCGTTCCAGAAGATCCGCCGCCTGCTCGTCGGCAAGGAGGTCACGGGCCGCCTCGTCGACGACAAGGGCACCCAGCTCCTGAAGAAGGGCGACGTCGTCGACGACGCGCTCCTCGACACGGTCCCGCAGCGCTACTGGGGCGAGATCACCGTCACGGGCGACGTCCAGGACCTCGTCCGCAAGATCGTCGACAACTTCGAGGAGCAGAAGGAGCTCGTGAAGCTCCTGTTCGGCGAGAAGATCGGCCGCCTCAAGAAGGGCGACGAGCTGCCGCCGGGCGTCATCAAGATGGTGAAGGTGTACGTCGCCATCAAGCGCAAGCTCGCCGTCGGCGACAAGATGGCCGGCCGTCACGGCAACAAGGGTGTCGTCTCCCGCGTGCTCCCCGAGGAGGATCTGCCGTACCTCGAGGACGGCACCCCGGTGGACATCGTGCTGAACCCGCTCGGCGTGCCGTCGCGCATGAACGTCGGGCAGATCCTCGAGACCCACCTCGGCTGGGCCGCGCGCAACGTCGGCCTGCGGCTGCAGGACATGATCGAGAAGAACTTCGGCCCGGACCAGCTCCGGAAGAAGCTGAAGTTCGCGTTCACGGGCAGCGACGTCACCCCCGCGAACGAGCGGCTCGCCGCGATGATCGACGACGTGCCCGACAAGGAGCTGCCGAAGCTCGTGCAGAAGTTCCGCCGCGGCATGCACGTCGACACGCCGGTGTTCGACGGCGCCCGCGAGGGCGAGATGAAGGAGCTCCTCTCCGAGGGCTCCGCGACGCTGCAGTCGATCCTCTTCGACGGCCGCACCGGCGACCCGTTCGACCAGGACGTGACCGTCGGCGTCATGTACATGCTCAAGCTGCACCACCTCGTGGACGAGAAGATCCACGCCCGCTCCATCGGGCCGTACTCGCTCGTCACGCAGCAGCCCCTCGGCGGCAAGGCGCAGTTCGGCGGCCAGCGGCTCGGCGAGATGGAGGTCTGGGCGATGGAGGCCTACGGCGCGGCCTACTCGCTCCAGGAGTTCCTCACGGTGAAGTCCGACGACGTGGTCGGCCGCACCCGCATGTACGAGGCGATCGTCAAGGGGGAGAACACCCTCGAGTCCGGGCTCCCGGAGTCGTTCAACGTCCTCATCAAGGAGCTCCAGAGCCTCGCGCTCGACGTGGAGCTCCTCGAGTCCCCGGAGGCCAAGGCGGCCCGCGAGGCGACCGAGGGCGAGATGGGCGGTCCGCTCGGCGCGCCCCGCGGCGCGGCCGCAGAGAAGACCACGGCGTAAGCCCTTCGAGTCCGGGCCGGCCGCGCGGTGCGGCCGGCCCGCCGCTCGGGTGAGCGGCCGGTTTTCGACGACTTACTTTTCAGCATCCAGGGAGTCGACGTGAAGGACATCTTCAATTTCTTCGAGAAGCCGAAGGATCCGCTCTCGTTCTCGGCCATCCGGATCTCGCTCGCGAGCCCGGACAAGATCCGGCAGTGGTCGCACGGTGAGGTGAAGAAGCCCGAGACGATCAACTACCGGACCTTCAAGCCGGAGCGCGACGGCCTCTTCTGCGCGAAGATCTTCGGCCCCGTGAAGGACTACGAGTGCAACTGCGGCAAGTACAAGCGCATGAAGCACCGGGGCGTGGTCTGCGAGAAGTGCGGCGTCGAGGTGATCCAGTCGAAGGTCCGGCGCGAGCGGCTCGGCCACATCACGCTGGCGACGCCCGTCGCGCACATCTGGTTCCTCAAGTCGCTGCCGAGCCGCATCGGGAACCTGCTCGACATCACGCTGAAGGATCTCGAGAAGGTTCTTTACTGCGAGTCGTACATCGTCATCGACCCGAAGGAGACGACCTTCCAGAGGGGCGAGCTCCTCTCGGAGGATCGCTACCAGAAGGCGCTCGACGAGTTCGGCGAGGAGTCGTTCTCCGCCGGCATGGGCGGTGAGGCCGTCCTCGAGCTCCTGCGGCGCGTCGGCCCCGTGGACAAGAAGCACGGGGAGGGCGTGCACGGGCTCGCGGAGGAGCTCCGCGCCGAGATGAAGGAGGCGACGAGCGACGCCAAGCGGAAGAAGATCGCGAAGCGCCTGAAGGTGTGCGAGGCGTTCGTCGCGTCCGGCAACAAGCCGGACTGGATGATGCTCGAGGTCATCCCGGTGATCCCGCCGGATCTCCGCCCGCTCGTCCCGCTCGACGGCGGCCGGTTCGCGACCTCGGACCTCAACGACCTCTACCGGCGCGTCATCAACCGCAACAACCGGCTGAAGCGGCTCCAGGAGCTGAACGCCCCGGACATCATCATCCGCAACGAGAAGCGGATGCTGCAGGAGGCGGTCGACGCCCTGTTCGACAACGGCCGCCGCGGGAAGACCATCACCGGCCCGAACAAGCGCCCGCTCAAGTCGCTCAGCGACATGCTGAAGGGCAAGCAGGGCCGGTTCCGTCAGAACCTGCTCGGCAAGCGCGTCGACTACTCGGGCCGCTCCGTGATCGTGGTGGGCCCCGAGCTCAAGCTGCACCAGTGCGGCCTGCCGAAGATCATGGCCCTCGAGCTGTTCAAGCCGTTCATCTACAACAAGCTCGAGGAGAAGGGGTACGTCACCACCATCAAGAGCGCGAAGAAGATGGTGGAGAAGGAGCGCCCCGAGGTCTGGGACATCCTCGACGACGTGATCCGCGAGCACCCGGTGCTCCTGAACCGCGCCCCGACGCTCCACCGCCTCGGCATCCAGGCGTTCGAGCCGATCCTCATCGAGGGCAAGGCGATCCAGCTCCACCCGCTCGTCTGCACCGCCTTCAACGCCGACTTCGACGGCGACCAGATGGCGGTCCACGTGCCGCTCTCCATCGAGGCGCAGATGGAGGCCCGCGTGCTCATGATGAGCACGAACAACATCCTGTCCCCGGCGCACGGCAAGCCGATCATCGTGCCGTCGCAGGACATCGTGCTCGGCATCTACTACATGACCCGCGAGCGCGCGTTCGCCCGCGGCGAGGGGAAGATCTTCGCGAGCCCGGAGGAGGTCCGGGCGGCGTACGACCAGGGCGAGGTGGAGCTCCAGGCGAAGGTCTGGGTCCGCATGGACGGCAAGCGGGTCGAGACCACCGTCGGCCGCGTCCTCCTGTTCGACATCGTCCCGAAGCGGCTGACCTTCGACGCCATCAACAAGGTGATGGACAAGAAGCAGCTCCAGGGCCTCATCGACCTCACGTACCGGCTGTGCGGCGAGAAGGAGACCGTCCTCCTCGCCGACCGCGTCCGGTCCATGGGCTACTTCCACGCGACGCGCGCCGGCATCTCCATCGCCCTCGACGCCATGGTGATCCCGCGGCGCAAGCAGGAGCTGCTCGAGCGCGCCACCCGCGAGGTGGACGACATCCAGGCCCAGTACACCGAGGGCCTCATCACCATCGGCGAGCGCTACAACAAGGTCATCGACATCTGGGCGCAGGTCACCGAGGAGGTCGCCCAGGAGATGATGGGCGAGATCGGGACCGAGACCGCGGTCGGGATCGGGAAGGACGGCAAGCGGGAGGAGCGCAAGCAGCCGTCGTTCAACCCGATCTACATCATGGCCGACTCGGGGGCCCGCGGCTCCGCGCAGCAGATCCGGCAGCTCGCCGGCATGCGCGGCCTGATGGCGAAGCCGTCGGGCGAGATCATCGAGACGCCGATCGTCGCGAACTTCCGCGAGGGTCTGAACGTCCTCCAGTACTTCATCTCGACCCACGGCGCCCGCAAGGGGCTCGCCGACACCGCGCTCAAGACCGCGAACTCCGGCTACCTGACGCGTCGCCTCGTCGACGTGGCGCAGGACGCGATCGTCACCGAGTTCGACTGCGGCGCGATGGACGGCATCACCCTCGGCGCCCTCATCGAGGGCGGCGAGATCATCGAGCCGATGGGCGAACGCATCCTCGGCCGCGTCGCGCTCGACGACATCATGGACCCGTTCTCGGGCGCCCCCCTCGTCAAGGCGAACGAGGAGATCGACGAGGCCAAGGTCAAGCTCATCGAGAACGCCGGCATCGACAAGGTGAAGATCCGGTCGGTGCTCACCTGCCAGGCGCGGCGCGGCATCTGCGTCGAGTGCTACGGGCGCGATCTGGCCCGCGGCCGCAAGGTGAACATCGGCGAGGCGGTGGGCGTCATCGCCGCGCAGTCGATCGGCGAGCCGGGGACGCAGCTCACGATGCGGACCTTCCACATCGGCGGCGCGGCCTCCCGGCGCGCGGAGCAGTCCACGATCGAGAACCGGAACGCCGGCCTCGTGAAGTTCCTGAACGTGAACGTGGCGAAGAAGAAGGACGGCACGCTCATCGTCATGAACCGGAACGGCGAGATCGTCGTCACCGACGAGCAGGGGCGCGAGCGCGAGCGCTACGGCGTGGTGTACGGCGCGAAGCTCCTCGTCCGCGAGGGGCAGAAGATCGAGCCGACCACGCTCCTCGCCGAGTGGGATCCGTACTCGATGCCGATCATCACCGAGGTGGCCGGCCGCGTGAAGTACGGCGACCTCATCGAGGGCGTCACGATCTCGGAGCAGGTGGACGAGATCACCGGCCTCGCCCGCAAGGCGGTCATCGCGTCGAAGGACCCGGACGCGCGCCCGCGCATCTCGATCAAGGACGCCGAGGGCAAGACGCGGAAGCTCGCCAACTCCGAGGCGGACGCCCGCTACATGCTGCCTGAGGGCGCGAACCTCGTGGTGAACGACGGCGACGACGTGGACGCCGGCGACGTCATCGCGAAGATGCCCCGCGAGACCACCAAGACGAAGGACATCACCGGCGGTCTCCCGCGCGTCGCGGAGCTCTTCGAGGCGCGCAAGCCCAAGGAGCACGCGGTCATCTCCGAGATCGACGGCGTGGTGGCCTTCGGCAAGGACACCAAGGGCAAGCGCAAGGTCGTCATCACGCCCGAGGTGGATGGCAAGCTCCGGCCCGACTTCGCGAAGGAGTACCTGATCGGGAAGGGCAAGCACATCTCGGTGCACACGGGCGACCGGGTGCGCGCGGGCGAGGCGCTGATGGATGGCGCCGCCAACCCGCACGACATCCTGCGCGTGCTCGGTGAGCAGGAGCTCGCGCGCTGGCTGGTGGACGAGGTGCAGGAGGTCTACCGGCTGCAGGGCGTGAAGATCAACGACAAGCACATCGAGACGATCGTCCGCCAGATGCTGCGGCGCGTGCGGATCGCCGACGTGGGCGACACGAGCTTCCTCGCCGACGAGCAGGTCGAGAAGTTCGTCTTCGAGGAGGAGAACGATCGCGTGCTGAAGGCGGGCGGTCGCCCGGCGCAGGGCGAGCCGCTGCTGCTCGGCATCACCAAGGCGTCGCTCTCCACCGAGTCGTTCATCTCCGCCTCGTCGTTCCAGGAGACCACGAAGGTGCTGACCGAGGCGGCGATCAGCGGCAAGGTCGACTACCTGCGCGGCCTGAAGGAGAACGTCATCATGGGCCGGCTCGTCCCGGCCGGGACCGGGCTCGCGCAGTACAAGCACCTCGACATCGAGGTGGAGACGCCGGTGGACGCCGTCGAGGAGGCCGAGGAGGCCCTGGCCGTCGGCGCGGAGGAGTAGGGCGCTCCAGAGCGCTCTCTCGCTCGCTCGGATTCACGAAGGGTCCGGTCCCGAATGGGGCCGGACCCTTTCGCTTCTGGAGCTGAGCCCGCACCTGAACGGCTCGTAAGTGTCCGTTCGGACGTTCTGTCGCGGTGCGCCCGCCAGACCCCCACGGGGCGTTGTCGAGCCTTGATTGGGAGCAAAAACGCTGGGTTGGCGGCGCAGGCAGGGGGCCGTCGGGACGCGGAATGCCACGCCGGCAGTCGTGTTCATATTGGCGTCATTCAGTGCTTCGTGGGTGTAACTGTCCGCAGAACCGGAGAGTCTCGTCGCGTCGGGCCACTTCAGGTAATGCTTGACTATTCAAGTCCACTAACCTAATGTGACGTTACGTAACCTACCCGAGCCGGGATGACGTAGATCAGGCGGGAGATTGAATGAGGACGGCGACCACTCAGAGGAGCAGCAAGGAGTTCGAGGAACTGGCCCCCTACCTGAAGGCGGTTCGTGACTTCCCGCCTCTCAGCCGCGAGGATGAGCACGCGCTCGCGCTCCGGGCGCGCAAGGGCGAGGTCCGGGCGAAGCAGAAGCTGGTCCGGCACAACCTCGCGTTCGTGGTGGCGATCGCCCGGAAGCAGCGCCGTGGGACCGTGCGGCTCGACGACCTCATCCAGGAGGGCAACGTCGGGCTGATGCGGGCCGTCGAGAAGTTCGACCCCCACGCCGGAACGCGCTTCTCGACGTACGCCGTGTGGTGGATCCGGGCGTACATCGGGAAGTACCTGAAGGAGGCGCGCTCGACGGTCCGCCCGCAGAGCGGCACCGTCGCCCAGCCCGACCTCTCGCTCGACAGCGCGATCGACGAGGAGGGGGATGCGACGCACCTCGAGCGCATCGAGGACGACGGCCCCGGCCCGGAGGACACGTTCCTCTCGTCCGAGGGCGATCACGAGGTCCGGGACGCGCTCGGCAAGGTCCGCAAGCGCATCGGCGAGCTCGGCTGGGACATCGTGCACAACCGGCTCCAGCAGGATCAGCCCCGGACCCTCGAGGAGATCGGGAAGCGCTGGGGCGTCTCGCGCGAGCGCGTGCGCCAGGTCGAGCTGAAGACCAAGCAGTTCCTGCACCGGTACCTCCAGCCGGTCGAGCGCGACGCCGCCTGACGCGGCGTCCGTCGAGCGCGACGCCGTCTGACGCGGCGTCTACGAGCCGCGGTGCTCCGAGGCCCGTCGCCCCCAGGCGGCGGGCCTTTTCACGTCCCCGGGGGCCGCGCGGCGGCCGCCTCGACCCGCGTCACACCGCGAGCGCTCCCAGGATCGTGAGCCGGGACGCGCTGTTGCGCGACGCCCGCCGGACGAGCGGTCGGCGCCCGGCTTGCAATGCCTTCGCCCTGCGTGGCGGCGCCGCCTCCGGCGCGTCGGCCGGCGCACGAGCGGAGGATCGCGTGGAGACCATCCTGAAGCAGCGCGCACCGCTGCGGCCGGCGCGCGTCGAGGCGCTCGTGGTGGCGGCGGGCGAGCGCGCGCGCCAGCTCGTCGCCGCGGCGCGAGACGAGGCGGAGCGGCTTCGTGCGGGCGTCGAGGCGGAGCGCGCCGCCGCCCGCGCCGCCGCCGAGGCGGCAGGCTACGAGGAGGGACGGGGGCGCGCGGCGGCGCTCCTGGCCGGGGCGGCGGCCGAGCGTGACAGGGTGCTGCGTGGGCTCGCCGGCGAGGTCGCCGGCCTGGCGATGGACGTGGCGCGGCGCGTCCTGGGGCGTGAGCTCGCGTCCGACCCGGCGGCGGTCGTGGACGTGGCGGCGCGGGCGCTCGCCACGGCGCGCGAGCGGGCCGTCGTCACGCTGCGGGTCAGCCCGGCCGACGCCGCGCGGCTCCGAGCGGAGGAGCCCCGCCTCGCGGCGCTCCTCGCGCGCGCCGCCGGCCTCGGCATCCGCGAGGACCCGGCGCTCCGGCCAGGCGACGTCGTCGTGGAGACGGAGGCGGGCCGCCTCGACGCCCGCGTCGAGGCTCAGCTCGCCGAGCTCGAGCGCGCGCTCGCGGGGGCGTCCTCGTGACGCTCGATCTCCTGCCGCTGCGCGCGGCGCTCGACGGCGCGGATCCGCTGCCGCTGCGCGGCCGGGTCACCCGCCTGACCGGGATGGTGATCGAGGCGGCGGTCGCCGGCGTCCGCACCGGCGACGTGGTCGAGATCGCGCGGCCGGGGCGATCGCCGCTGCTCGCGGAGGTCGTGGGGCTCCGGGAGGACCGCGCCGTCGTCGTCCCGCTGGGCGAGCCGACCGGCGTCGGCGCGGACAGCGAGGTGGTGCCGACCGGCGCGCCGCTCGGCGTCCACGTCGGAGAGGCGCTCCTGGGCCGGGTCCTGGACGGGCTCGGCCGCCCCGCCGACGGCCTCCCCCTGCCGCCCGGCCTCGAGGAGTGGCCCGTCGAGCGGCCGGCGCCGGCGCCGCTGTCGCGGCGCCCCGTCTCGAGGCCGCTCGCGCTCGGGATCCGCGCGCTCGACGGGCTCCTCACGGTCGGCGAGGGGCAGCGGCTCGGGCTCTTCGCGGGCTCCGGCGTCGGCAAGTCCACCTTGCTCGCGCAGGTCGCCCGCGGCGCGCGCGCCGACGTCTCGGTGGTGTGCCTCGTCGGCGAGCGCGGGCGCGAGGTGCGTGAGTTCGTGGACCGGGTGCTCGGCCCGGAGGGGCTCGCCCGGTCGGTCCTCGTCGTGGCGACGAGCGACGCGCCCGCCCTGGTCCGGCTCCGCGCCGCGCACGTCGCGACCGCCGTCGCGGAGTGGTTCGCGGACCGCGGCCGGAGCGTGCTGTTCCTCCTCGACTCGGTGACCCGCTACGCCCGCGCGCTCCGCGAGGTGGGGCTCGCGGCGGGGGAGCCGCCCGCGCGGCAGGGGTACCCGGCGTCCGTGTTCGCCGCGCTGCCGAGGCTCCTGGAGCGAACCGGCAACCGGGAGCGCGGCGCGATCACCGCGCTCTACACCGTGCTCGTCGCGGGCGGCGACATGGAGGAGCCGATCGCCGACGAGGTCCGCGGCATCCTCGACGGGCACGTCGTCCTCGAGCGCCGCCTCGCCGCGGCGGGGCGCTTCCCCGCCGTGGATCCGCTCCAGAGCGTCTCGCGGGTGATGCCGGCCGTCGTGGCGCCCGGGCACCTCGCGGCGGCGGCGCGCCTGCGCGCGCTGCTCGCCGCGCACGAGCGGGTGCGGGACCTCGTCGCCCTCGGCGCCTACCGGGCCGGCGCCGACGCCGACGCCGACGCGGCCCTGGCGCGGCTCCCCGAGATCGAGGGCTTCCTGCGGCAGGGCGCCGACGAGGCGACGCCGCTCGAGGAGACGGTGGCGCGCTTGGAGGCGCTGGTCCGGTGAGCGGGAGGTGGCCGCTGGAGGCGCTCCGCGGGCTCCGTGAGCGCGAGGAGGAGGGCGCGCGCGCCGCCCTCGCGGCGGCGTGCGCGGACGAGCGGACCGCCGCGGCCGAGCGCGTCGCCCGGGCGGACGCGGTCGCCGGGTGGCGGGCGGCGCGGGCGCGAGCGGAGCGGGATCCGGGCGGTTCGCCCCTCCGGGTGGACGCGCTGGCCGCGCGCGATCGACGCTGCGCCGCCCTGCGGCGCCGGGAGTTGGACGCCGGAGCCGTGCTCGCCGAGGCGGAGCGACGGGTCGAGGCGGCGAAGGCGGACGTCACCCGTGCGCGAGCGGCGCTGTACACCGCGCGGCGCGCGCTCGAGGTGCTCGAGCGCCACCGGGCCGCGTGGGACGGCGCGCGCAGGCGCGAGCGGGAGCGGGCCGCGGAGGCGGCGCAGGACGACCGCGCGCAGGCACCGTGCGGCCGAGAAGGGGACGCGTGAGCGCGCGGGGTCGGTGCGGCCAGCCCGGCCGCCCGGCGCGGGCCGTCACCGTGCCGTTGACCGTGGCCGTGACCGTGGCCGTGACCGTATCCGTGCCCGCTTCCCGCCTCCCGTGGCCCGTGGCCCGTGACTCCGTCGGATCACGGGAGAGCGGGCCACGGGCCACGCGACCCGGTTCACGGGTCACGGAGAGGCCGGTGACGGTGACGGTGACGGATCACGGGAAGGTCGCGCCACGTCGTGCGATCGCGCGCCGAGGCATGCAGGCGCGGGGCGGGGCGGCACGCCCCGTTTCAACGTCCCCCGAGGCGCGTCTTCACCTTGCCCTGGTCGCAGTCGATCGTGAGGGTCCTCGGCTTGAGGTCGCCGGGCGCGGCCACGCCATCGCGCGCGAACTGATGCGTCGCGACGACGATCTGCTCGCCGTCGCGCACCGTCTTCTTCTCGTACCGCCAGGTCCCGTCGAGCGTGAGCACCACGTCGGTCCAGATCGCGGACGAGCCGTTCGACACGAGGACCTGCGTCTGGAGCGGATCCTCGAACGAGACGCTCACCTCCGCGCCGAGCGCGTTGCCGGTCGAGGGACACGCGAGCCAGAGCGTGAGGACGGAGAGGAGCGCCCAGCTCCCGACGATCGCCGCCCGGAGGCGCACGTAGCGCGTCGACTTGCGGTACCCCTCGGCGACGTCCTGGGCGAGGTCGCGCGCGAGGTCCTTCACCTTGTGTGCGGCGGCGATCGGATCGGGGCGGGCGGTGTCCTTCATGCGTCGGCAGCCTACCGCCCGGCCGGCGGGAGCGACAAGGTGCTGGCCGGCGACGATCGCCTACGCCCCCGCGCCCTCCAACCCCGGCGCGGCGATGGCGTGTGACTCGTCGCCGCCGGCGCCGCCGAGGGAGCGGTGCAGCGCGATGACGCGCCGCCGCACCTCGATCAGGAGCGCGTCCTTGTCGGGGAACTTGCGGGGATCGACCGGCGCGCCGAAGGCGACCCGGGCGACCCCCGGGCTCACGGCGACGAGCTTCTTCGGGGTGATCCGGCCCGTCCCGGAGATCGCGACCGGCACCACCGGGACGCCGGCCTCCATCGCGACGACGAAGGGCCCCTTCTTGAACGGGTGGACCCGCCCGTCGCGCGAGCGGGTGCCCTCCGGGAACACGATCAGGGACGTGCCGCCGCGCACGGTCGTGGCGGCGTGCCGGAGCGACGCGACGGCGCGGGCGTGGTTGCCGCGATCGACGGGGATGTGGCCGCCGAGCTTGAGGTAGGTGCCGAAGATCGGGATCCGGAACAGCTCCACCTTGGCGATGAACCGGATGCTCCGCGGGACCAGCGAGACGAGCACCCAGATGTCGAGGGCGCTCTCGTGGTTCGAGACGAAGATGAGCGGCCCGTCGGGGAGGGCCGGGCGGGGCGCCTCCTCCACGCGGGTCCCGGCGACCCGGAGGCAGGAGGGCGACCAGGCGCGCCGCGCGAACCACATCGGCAGTGCGCCCGAGCCGGTGAGCAGCATGACCGGGAGGCTCACCAGGAAGAACAGCGCCATGGTGACCGCCCCGTAGAGGAGGACGGCATAGCCGCGGATGCGCGCGCGCAAGATGAAGACCCCTCGCTCGTCCCCGGCACGCCCGGGTGACGGGTATATAGCACGCGGCTCGCGGCCGGCCGCCGATCTACACTGAGTCCATGAACGCCCCGCTCCGGCAATCCGACGAGGTCCGGGACGCGATCGCGTCCGGCGCTCCGGTCGTCGCCCTCGAGACGAGCGTCGTCGCCCAGGGGCTCCCGCCGCCGGACAACCTCGAGGCGGCGCGGCGCTGCGCGGCCGCGGTCCGGCGCGCCGGCGCGGTGCCCGCCGCGATCGGGGTGATCGGCGGGGAGATCGTCGTGGGCGCGTCCGACGCCGAGCTGGCGCGCCTCGCCGATCCCGCGCGGCGGCCGGCGAAGGCCGCCGCGCGGGATCTCGCGCCGCTGCTCGCCGCGGGGCGTGACGCCGGGACGACCGTCTCGGCGACGGCGGCGATCGCGGCGCGCGTCGGGATCCCGGTGTTCGCGACGGGCGGCATCGGCGGGGTGCACCGGCTCCTCCGCGACGAGGAGCCCGCGGGGGCGGCCGACGTCTCCGCCGACCTGCACGAGCTCGCCCGGGCGCCGGTGTGCGTCGTCTCCGCCGGGCCGAAGGCGATCCTCGATCTCGCCGCCACCGCCGAGGCCCTCGAGACGCTCGGGATCGCCACGATCGGCTACCGCACGAGCGAGCTCCCCGCCTTCTACGCCGACGCGAGCGGCATCCCCCTCGAGCACCGCGTCGACGACGCGGCCGGGGCGGCCCGGATCCTCCAGCTCCACTGGGACGCGCTCGGCCGCCGCGAGGGCGTGCTGCTGCTCGTGGCGCCGCCGGCACCCGTCGCGCAGGAGGTCGTGGAGGCCGCGGTGCTCGCGGCGCTCGCGGAGGCGCGGGAGCGCGGCGTCCGCGGGAAGGCGGTGACGCCCTTCCTGCTCGGCGCGGTGTCCCGGGCCACGCACGGCCGGGCGCGCGCGGCGAACCTGGCGCTCCTCGAGCGGAACGCCGCGGTCGCCGGCGAGGTCGCCGTCGCGCTCTCGGCGGCGCGGCGTGCCGCGGGTGCGCTACAATCGCGCCCCGTATGACGCCGCCGCCCGATGCGCCCCCCATCTTCGTCGCCGACGAGCCGGCCCTCGCCCGGCTGATCGCCGCCGTCCGGAACGAGCCGGTCGTCGCCGTGGACACGGAGTCGAACAGCTTCCACGTCTACCGGGAGCACGTCTGCCTGATCCAGCTCTCCACGCGCGAGCTCCACTTCGTCGTCGATCCCCTCGCCGTGGACGTCCGCCCGCTGGGCCCGGTCCTCTTCGACGGCCGCGAGACGGTGTTCCACGGCGCGGACTACGACGTCCGCTGCCTCAAGCGCGAGTACGGCTGGCGCCTGCCGCGCCTGTTCGACACGATGGTCGCCGCGCGGCGGCTCGGGCGCGTCGGGCTCGGGCTCTCCGCGCTCGTCGAGGCGCAGTTCGGCGTCCGCCTGTCCAAGGTGTTCCAGCGCTCGGACTGGGGCCGGCGGCCGCTCACGCGCGAGCAGCTCTCCTACGCCTCCCTGGACACGCGCTACCTGCTCCCGCTCCGCGATCAGCTCGCGAGCGAGCTCGAGGCGCGCGGCGTCGCGGACGAGGCGCGCCGCG
Source organism: Anaeromyxobacter oryzisoli (assembly GCF_022690765.1). Lineage (GTDB taxonomy): Bacteria > Myxococcota > Myxococcia > Myxococcales > Anaeromyxobacteraceae > Anaeromyxobacter > Anaeromyxobacter oryzisoli. Next base: position 47,919 of record NZ_JALCZA010000027.1, read on the forward strand.
AGTTCGACCGGATCGCCGCCGTCGAGCCGCGCGCGCGCGTCTTCGATCCCGAGGGCTGGCGGCGGATCCACGGCGCCCGCGCGCTGGACGGGGAGGGGAAGGCGATCCTGCGCGCGCTGTACCTCGCCCGCGAGGAGCGCGCGCGAGAGAGCGACCGCCCGCCGTTCAAGGTGCTGGCGGAGCCGACGATGGTCGAGATCGCCGCCCGGCGCCCCCGCACCGCGGAGGCGCTCGCGGGCATCCACGGCGTCACGCCGTCGGTGCTGCGTCGGATGGGCGAGGCCATCCTCGCCGCGGTGGGCGGCGCGGGGGCCGAGCACCGCGAGCCCTCCGGGCGTCCCTAGTCCGGTACTAGAAGGCGACGCCGGTCTTCGGCGCGACGATCGGCCGGAGCGGGTCGATCGGGGCGGCGGGGCCGCCCGCGAGCCCGCGGTAGACGTCCCAGTCGGCCAGCACCGCCTTCACGTACTGGCGCGTCTCCTTGTAAGGGATCGACTCGACCCACGCGTCGAGCGGCATGCCGGCGCGGGCCCGGGCCCACTCGGCCGCCGCGCGCGGCCCCGCGTTGTACGCCGCGAGGGCGATCGCCGGCTCCTGGAACCGCTCCGCGAGGAGGGCCAGGTAGTGCGCCCCGGCCGCGACGCTGACGTCGGGCTCCGCGAGCCGCGTCCCGACTCCCGGGGGGACGCCGAGCAGCGCCGCGAGCCGCTCCGCAGTGACGGGGCGGAGCTGCAGGAGCCCCTCGGCGCCGGCGCCGCTCCGGGCCTCGCGCCGGAAGCTCGACTCCCGGCGCATCACGGCGAGGAGCAGGGTGGGCTCGAGCCCGAACGCCCGCGCGCGCTCGGGGAGCACGGACGGGAGCGCCTCCGGGTGACCCCACCGCAACGTGCGCCGGGTCGGCGCGAGGTGATCGCGCGCCATCCGGAAGGGGAGCTCGGCGTCCCCGGTGAACGCCGCGAGCTGGGCGACGAGCGCCGCGGCCCCGCGGATGGGCGCCGAGCGGGACAGCTCGCGCAGCTCCGCGAGCGCCTCGTCCTCCAGGCCGAGCTCGAGGAGCTCGACCGCGACGGAGAGCCGCTCCGAGGCCGCCGGGTCGGCGCTCTCGGGGAGAGGGCGGACGGATGGGCGGACGGGCCGCTCCGCCGGCGCGCCGAGCGACGCGAGCCGCGCCCGGGCGAGGAGGCCGTACCAGCCGTCCCCGCCCCGCGCGAGCGCCGTCCGGTACAGCACCTCCTGCCGGGTGGGATTCCGCTCCAGCCGTCCCCGCCAGTACGCCGCCGCGTCGCCCAGGGGGCCGCGGTCGAGCCGCGCGAACGCCTTCGCGGCGTCGGCGCGGTGGCCGAGCCGGTAGCGCGACCACGCCGCGAACCAGAGCGCGTCCGCCGCGCGGTGCGACCGCGGGTGCGTCCGCGCGAACGCGTCGAGGGCCGGCGCCGCCCGCCGGTAGTCGCCGGCGTCGTAGTAGAGCCACGCCGCGAGGAACGCGGCCTCGTCCGCGAGATCCCGCTGGCGCCACTCCGGCAGCCCTACGACGGGCGCGGAGAGCGCCGCGACCTCGGCGTACCGGCGGCTCGCCTCGTCGAGCCGATCGGCGCGGGCGGCCGCGCGGGCGAGCACCCACCGCGCCGTCCGCTGGATCCGTGGATCCTCCGCGTCCGCCAGCGGCGCCGCGAGGCGCTCCGCCTCGTCCGCGCGGCCGATCGCGAGGAGGGCGGACGCGCGGAAGCTCTCCAGGCGACCGGGGATCGGCGCGGGATCCTCCGCCTCGCTCGCGGCGGCGATCGCGTCCAGGGCCGCCTCGGGCCGCCCGGCGGCGAGGAGGCGATCGGCGCGGGTCAGCTCGTCCGTCGTGGTCGGGGACGGCACCGGGCCACCCGCCGCGCGCCATGCGGCGAGGGCCTCGCCGGCGAGGGCGGCGTCCGGGAGGTCCGCCTCGAGCCAGAGCGCGCGGTACGCCTCCACCGCCCCTGCGTCGTCCTCGACGGCGCGGCGGGCCTTCGCGAGCGCGAGGCGCGCCGGGGACGCGATGGCCGGGCCGGGCGATTCGCGGAGCAGCGCCTCGAGGAGGGGCACCGCCTCCGTCGCGAGCCCGGCCGCGAGCAGCGCCTGCCCCTCGCGGAGCCGGGCCCGCCCGCCGATGGCGAGATCGCGGCCCGCCGCCGCCACGTCGAACAGCCGCGCCGCCGCCGACGCGTCCCCCGCCGAGAGGAGCGCCTCCCCGCGGGCGTAGGCGAGGTGCGAGCGGGCCGGCGCCGTCGGCGGCGCCAGGGCGACCTCGAGCGCCGCCTCGGCCTCCGAGGGGTCGCCGCGTGCGGCGGCGGCGAGCCCCAGCGCCGCGGAGGCCCGCGCGCCCGCGGCCCCCCGGGAGCGCGCGGCGAACGCGCGTCGAGCGGCGGCCTCGGAGGCCGCTGCTCGTCCGGACGCGAGCGCCTGCGCGGCCTCGCCGATCCCCGAGAGCCAGTCGCACAGAGGGGCATCCCGAGGTGCGGCGGACGCCGTCCCGGGCGCGATCATCAGCGCAGACAGGACCGCCACGACGGCCGCGGCATGGCGCCACGGCGCCCAAGTCCGGGCGGCAAGTGAGCTTTCCACGGGGTGCCTCGACTCTACTCCAGGCAGGGGGTGGGGGCCTTGACTCGGCACATTGCAGGGCGCGATATAGCGCGCGTGTTCCGGCGGTTCATGCGCTCGGACGCATGCTTACGGGGTTCTCATCTTCGCTGGGCGGCTGGCCGGGCTTCGGTGTGGGGGCCGGGCCACGACGGGAGGGGGCCACGACGCACCGTCGCGCCGCGTAGGATGGCCGCGCCATCCGGAGGAGTCCATCGTGCTCGCCAAGCCCTGCCCGACCGAGCTGACCGCGCCGATCAACCCGGACCGCGGCGTCGAAGGGCACCGGAACCTCTTCTGCAACTTCTACGACAGCTGCCTGGACGAGGCCGTCAAGAAGGGATGGAACAGCTGGACGTGTACGCGGTGCCCGCTGCACACCGACGAGATCGAGGTCGAGGGCGGTCTCGAGAGCTACGCGACCCAGCGCCGCCTCGTGTGATGATGATGAGGCGCGCATCGCGCCAGCCCGTCCCGTCTCGCCACGGCCTTCAATCCGTGTAGACGACCGCGATGAACAGCCGGCCCGCGCCGAAGCGGCGGCTGTCGCCCGTCGCGACCCCCACCCCCACCCGCCGGAAGCGCGCGTCCCGCAGGTTCGCGGAGCGGATCGCGTCGTCGGGCGCGCTCGCGACGAACACGTCGGCGGCGGCGAGGTTCCGGCGAAGCGCGAGCGCGCGCCCGTCGAGCTCGCGGGGGTCGATCGCGTCCCGCTCGCGGAGCTCCTCCGCCGCGTCGGCGGCGAGCGCGTCCAGGGCGGCGTCCGCGGTGAGCGGCGGCCGGCCGAGGCGGGCCCGCTCGCGCCAGAGCGCCTCCCGCACGCGCGCGGCCGGCCGGAGCGGGCTCTGCGCGCCCTCGTCGGGCGGCTCGACGAAGATCTCCGTCAGGTAGACCGCCGCGCCGCCCGACGGGAGGCGGCCGCGCGCGAGCCCCACGCCGACGCGGGTCGCGCCGGCCTGGAGCATGTTCGAGCGGTGCGCCGGGCTCTCCTCGGCCGCGTCGTGGGCCGCCCGCGCGGTGCCGCCCCGGGCGACGTTCTCGTACGCGCGCCGGAACGGGACCGACGCGGCCCGGAGGCGATCCGTGAGCTCGCCCGAGCCGGGGAGCACATGGGCGATCCGTCCCGCGGCGAGCATCCGCTCGCTGTGCCGGCGCGCCACCGCGGCGAGCTCCCTGGACGGCTCGAGCGGACGGAGCCCGTGCGCGGCGCGGAGCGCGTCGAGGGCGCGGATCACCGCCGCCTCGTCGTCCTCGCCTGCCGGCGGTCGGGCCGACGTCGCCTCGGGCCGGGAGGCGCCCGCGCCGGCGATCGGCGCCGGAGCGCCCGCCGTCACCGCGAGCAGCGCCGCCACCTCGGGTCCCCCGCGCCCGTCCCCGACCACCTCGAGGACGTACCGCCCGCTCGCCGGGAAATCGACCGCGGCGCGGAACGCACGCGCGCCGCTCGTCGGGAGCTCCCGCGCCTCCCCGGAGGGGAGGGTCGCGAAGACGCGGGCGTGCCGAAGCCCGCGCTCGAGTGCCCCGGAGAGGGTCGCGGCCGAGCCGGGCGCGACCTCGCGCGGGAACGGATCGAGCCGGAGCTTCCGGTCCGAGGCGAGCAGCACGAGCACCGTCGCGTCTCCCGCGCGCGCCGCGCCGACGCCGACGTGGGACGCCGCCGTGCCGACGATCGCCCCCGCGACGGCCGCAGGCAGGTCCTCCGCCCGGCCCCGCACCAGGAACGCGATCGGCGCTGGATCCCACGCCAGCCCGGCCGCCAGGCCGGCGCGCCGGGCCGAAGGGCCGATGGGCTCGGCCGCGCCGTCGGCGGCCCCGCGGGCGAGGGCCCGCGCGGCCAGGATCAGCGCTCCGGAGACGCGCGGACGGGGACCGGTCCCCACCTGGGCCCGGATCGCGGCCAGGGCCGCCGCCTCGACGGGCGAGAGCGCGACGTCCGGCTCTGCGCCGTAACGCGGCGCCGGCGACGCTCCGCGCGAGGGGGGCGCGAGCGGGGCGGCGGGAGCGGTGGAGGATGAGGCTCGCGCGGGAGCGGGCGTGTTCGCGGCGCATCCCGCGCCCAGCGCGGCTGCGAGCGCCGCGCCGGCCAGCCGTCGCAGCGGCAGGGCGCTCGCGATCACCGCCCCGGGTCCACCCGGACGTCCAGCCCCTGGGCGATCTTCCGCCCGAGCCGCGCGTTCACCCGATCGCACACGATCGCCTCGTTGGCGGAGAGCTGGGTGGCCCAGGCCTCGGACCGGACGAGCACCAGCAGGCGGCCGTCGCGCATGAGACCCCGCATGGACGCCTCCCGCGCCAGCCTGGGGCCACAGGCCTCCGCGAACGCCGCCGCAAGCGCCGCGGCCCGGGCCTCCGGCCGAGGGGCGAGGAGCCCGGCGAGCGCTGCTGCGGCGGTGACACGGCGGCCTCTCATGGCGCCACCCGCTTGCGTTGAGCGTCGCGAGGCACACGATGCCGTCGCCGAGCGGGGGCACACGACGACCGAGCAGCGCAGGCGTGCCTGTTGGCACGTCGAGCAGCGCAGGGAGGAGTCTGCCCCGCGCAGGCAGGCAGCGTGCGCCGCAGCAGCTCAATGCGAGTGGGTGTCGCCATCACGGAAAGGGGACCCTATGAGGCACACCGTGGGCCCGTCAAGGTACGCTCGATGCGAGCAGGGTGCCGACAGGACTGCGACAACGAGCCGCGCTTTCAACAGGGGGTGCGGCACGTGTGCTAACGTTTCTACCCGCTCCGGGGGAAACGCTCGTGTCCAGGATCCAGACAGCGGGTGAACAGCCCGCTCACGCCCACACGTCGGCATCCCGCGGACGATTGAACCTGTCGTGGATCGTCCAGCTCCACTGGTGGGCGATCCTCGGACAGGGTGTGGTCATCTCCGGGGCTTCGGCCTGGTCCGACATCGGCCTGCCCGCCACCACGCTCGTCGTCCTCCTCGTCCTGGAGGCGGCCGGGAACCTGGTCCTCGGCGAGTGGGCGAAGCGCGCGCGCGTGACGGACGGCGCGATCGCCGTGGTGATGCTGCTCGACGCGGTCGTCCTCACGGTGCTGCTCGACCTGACCGGCGGCGCCTCGAACCCGTTCTCGACGCTGTACCTCGTGAACATCGCGCTCGCCGCCGTGCTCCTGCCGCCGCGCTGGTCGTGGCTCCTGATGGGCGCGAGCCTCGCGGGCTTCGGCTCGCTCTTCGTGCACGAACGGTTCTTCGGGGCGGGGCACCACATCAGCTCGAAGATGGACTACGCGCAGATGATGGCCGCCCACCTGCGCGGGATGTGGGTCGCCTTCGCGCTCGCGGCGGTGTTCGTGGTGTTCTTCGTCCAGCGCGTCACCCGCGCGCTCGCCGACCGCGAGAAGGAGCTGCAGGAGGCGCGCGCACGCGGCGAGCGGCGCGAGAAGCTGGCCTCGCTCGCGACCCTGGCGGCGGGCGCGGCGCACGAGCTCTCGACGCCGCTCTCCACCATCGCCGTCGTCGCCAACGAGCTGCAGCGCTCGCTCCCCGTGGAGTCGTCGCAGGCCGCGCGGGACGATCTCACCCTGGTGCGCGAGCAGGTCGCGCGCTGCCGCGAGATCCTCGACCGCATGGCGGCGCACGCGGGGGAGAACGTCGGCGAGCGGCTGGCGGTGCTCCCGGTCGGCGACTGGATCGCCGCCGCCCTGGAGGGGCTCTCCGGGCGCGAGCGCGTGCTCGTGGAGATCGCGCCGGAGGCGCGGGCGGCCGCGCTCTCCGGGCCGCCGCGCGGGCTCGCGGACGCGCTCCGGGGCCTGCTCAAGAACGCGATCCAGGCCTCGCCGCCCGGCGCGGAGGTGGCGTTCCGGGCCGCCCCTGCGGGCGACAGGATCCGGCTCTCGGTGGTGGATCGGGGCCGGGGCATGACCCCCGACGTGCTCTCGCGCGTCGGCGAGCCGTTCTTCACCACGAAGGTCCCGGGGGAGGGCATGGGGCTGGGCCTCTTCCTCACCCGGGCGCTGGCCGAGCAACTCGGCGGCGCGTTTCACATCACCTCCACCCCAGGGGAGGGGACGGAGGCACGCATCGACCTGCCGGCCAGCCGCGCCGGCGACAGGAGGAGCGCATGACGACGACGGCCGAAGCGAACCACGAGACCTTGCCGAGCATCCTGCTCGTGGATGACGACGAGGTGCTGCGGGAGCGCCTCGCGACGGCGATCCGGGCGCGGGGCTACGAGGTTCGCACCGCCGGCAGCGCGGACGACGCGCTGCGCGAGGCCGCCCGCGAGTCGCCGGAGATGGCGGTGCTCGATCTGCGGATGCCGGGCGGCTCGGGCCTCGAGATCCTGAAGGAGCTGCGGCGCCAGGACCCGTCCACGCGCGTCCTGATGCTCACGGGCTACGGCAGCATCTCGACCGCGGTCGAGGCGGTCCGCGAGGGGGCGGTCGGCTACCTGCCCAAGCCCGCCGACGCGGACGAGATCCTCGCGGCCCTCAACGGGACGAACACCGCGAAGGAGAAGGGCATCGAGACGCCCTCGCTCGCGCGCGCCGAGTGGGAGCACATCCAGCGCGTGCTCACGGACTGTGGCGGCAACATCTCCGAGGCGGCGCGCCGCCTCGGCATCCACCGCCGCTCGCTCCAGCGGAAGCTCCACAAGTACCCGCCGGCGCGCTGACGCTCGCCGCGCCGACCACCCCGCCCGCCACGCGCCCTGCCGAGGGGGCGCGGCCTCCGTCGCCGCGACCCGCGGCGGACGCGAATCCTTTTCGTCCGCCGCGGGTCGGACTATGCGAAGGGCGGGCGCGGCGGCCGATGGACGGCGGCGCCGAGGAGCGAGAGAAAATGGGTGACGCCACCACGGCCACGGTCGAGATCAACGACCAGAACTTCAAGCAGGTCGCCGAGAAGGACGGCATCGTCCTCATCGACTGGTGGGCGCCCTGGTGCGGCCCGTGCCGGGCGTTCGGACCGACGTACGAGAAGGTCGCGAAGAACCATCCGGACATCACCTTCGGCAAGGTGAACACCGAGGTGGAGCAGGGGCTCGCGGGCTCCTTCGAGATCCGGTCGATCCCGACGCTCATGATCCTGCGGGATCGCGTGCTCCTCTTCGCCCAGCCCGGCGCGCTGCCGGAGGCCGCGCTCGAGGACCTCATCCGCCAGACGCGCGCGCTCGACATGGACAAGGTGCGCGCCGAGATCGCGGCGCAGGAGAAGACGCAGCAGGACAAGACGGCGCCGCAGGAGTCGTAACCGGTACGTCGCCGGAGACATGCGGAGAGGGCGGGGGCTTCGTGCCGCCCGCCCTCTCCCTGCATCACCGTCCGGCGCTACTTCCCGCCGCCCGGCGCCGTCCCGGTCCCGGATTCCGGCGCGGGCGTGCTGGGCGTGCTGGGCGTGCTGGGCGCGCCGTACGAGCCGGTCTGCGACTTGGAGCCCGCCGACATCACCTCGATCCGGTGCACCTGGACGGTGTCGCCGGTCCCCGAGTAGCTCGCGCGGACCTGGTCGCCCTCGCGGATGTCGCTGAGGGAGCCGACCTGCCCGTCCTTCATCACTTGCGTGTCGCTGCTCACCCTCAGCTTCTTGTCCGAGTTGGCGAGGGTGAGCTGGTTCGCGTCGCGGTCGAACTTCTGGACCGTGCCGGTGAGCTCGTTCGCCGCGCTCGGCGCGCCAGGCGTCGTCGCCGCGCTCGACCCGGTGCCCCCCATCGTGCCGGTGCTCGACGGCTGCTGCTGGCCGGTCGAGGAGCTCGACTCCGACGGCTGCTGCTGGCTGCTCGAGGAGCTCGACTCCGACGGCTGCTGCGGGCTGCTCGAAGAGCCTCCGTATTGCGCGAGCGCCGGGAGCGCCGCCGCGAGGAGCCCCGCCATCCCGAGCCCCGTCACCGTACCCCATCCGAAATGCCTCATCGCTCCTCCCCTTCCCTGGTTCGGTTCATCGGGAGCCAGGCCGACGCGGCGCTGGCTCGTTCGTGCTGGCTCCCGATACGCTAGTGACGCGCTCCGCCGAGCACAGTGGTCGCCCCGATGGCGCGACTCTCGGGGAGGCGTCCGCCCGCGCCCGGAGCGACGCTCCCGCCGCCTGCTGTCCCACGCCCCATGTCCCTTGTCCCACGTCCCGTCAGACCGGCTTGCTACCTGAACGCCCGAGCAGCTATCTTGCTGCCGGAGCCGCTGGATGGAAACGGGGACGGAAACGACGGAGACGGGAACGGCGGGGATGAGAAAGGAGCGTCACGTCGTCATCTCCGAGCTGCGCGAGGCGATCCGGAAGATCGAGCGGAGGCCGGCGCGGCGGGGCGGGGTCGTGCCGTGCGGCCGGCCGGAGATCGACGGGGTCCTCCCGGGCGGCGGCTTCCCCCGCGGCGCCCTCACCGAGCTCGCCGGAGGCCCGGCGAGCGGCAAGACGGCCGCCGCCCTGTCGCTGCTCTCGGTCCTCGGACCGGACGAGCTGTTCGCGTGGATCGACACGCACGGCGAGCTGTACCCGCCGGCCGCCGCGGCGCTCGGCGTCGATCTCGGGCGGCTGCTCCTCGTCCGCCCGCCCGTGGGTTCGGCCGGCGGCGCCGAACGGTCGCTCCCCGCCGTGCTCTGGGCGGCCGAGGCGCTGCTCGCCTCCGGCGCGTTCGCCGCCGTGGCCGTGGACGCGCCGGAGGCGCGGCTGGCGCGCGGCGGCGACGCCGTCGCGCAGCGCCTGCGAGGGGCCGCGGAGAAGGGAGGCGCGGTGGGGCTCTGGCTCTCGAAGCCCGGCGCCGCGATCCGCGTCCCGGCGGCCGTGCGGCTGGAGCTGACGGCGGTCGCCGGGCGGGTGGTCGCCTCCAGGCGCCTCGACGGAGGCCCGATCGGACGGGAGCTCCTCCGCCGCGCGGGCGCGAGGAGGTCCGGCCATGCCGCGTGAGCGGCCGGCGCCGCGCGTGCTCGCGCTCCAGCTCCCGGACCTCCCGCTCCAGCGGCTGCGACGCGCCCGGGAGGCCGGGGTGGGCGGGGGACGGCCCCTCGCCATCGTGGAGGAGGGGCGCGTCGTCTGCTGCGATGCGGCCGCGCGAGCGGCCGGCGTTCGGGCGGGCGCGACCGCGACGGAGGCGCTCGCCGCGTGCGGGCGGCTCGAGGCCGTCCCGCACGATCGCGCCGCCGACCGGTCGGCCCTCCAGGCGCTGGCCGAGGCGCTGTCCGCCCTCGCGCCCGCGGTCGAGCTCTCGCCGCCGGACCTCCTCCTCCTCGACGCGAGCGCCGCGCACCTGCTCGCGCCCCGCACGCCGGTCGCTGGCACGGTCCCGGACGCGCCGGCGGAGGACGCCGACGCCGCGGGCGAGCGAGCCCTGGTGGAGCGGGCCCTCGCGCTCGCGGCCGAGATGGGCTACGCGGCGCGGGCGGTCGTCGCGACGGGGCGAGGGCCGGCCCGCGCGCTGGCGAGCGCCGCGCCGGGCGGGGCG
>NZ_JALCZA010000028.1 GCF_022690765.1 Anaeromyxobacter oryzisoli
CGCGTCGGCGTCGCGCGCCGCGCGGGCGCGCTCCCAACGGGCGCCCGTCGCCGCGGTGAGCGCCTCGCCGTAGCCGTCGCGCCAGGCCGCGCCCGAGAGGCCGCGGGTCACCTCCGTCGCGACGCGGAGCGCGGCGGCGTCGGCGCGGAGGGCCACCAGCCGGCGGAGCGCGAGATCCCGGATCACGTCGGGCGCGTGGCGCCGGTCCACGTCGGCGCGCTCGGCGAGCCAGCGCGGCTCGAGGAGGAGCCCCTCGAGGAGCGCGCCGAGGGCGACGCCGAGCGCCGCGTCGCGCCGGTGCGGCGGCGCCGCGGCGGCCGCCAGGGCGCGCCCCACCGCGAGGAAGACGTCCTGCCAGTCCCCCGCGCCGCCCCGCGGCCGGTACACGATCCGCGCCCCTTCGACGTGGACCCCCGGCCACTTCGCGGGCCGCTCGGCGTCGTCCACGCGGACCTTGCCGAGCTCGAGGCCGAGCGGCTCGAGCGTGAGCTTCAGCGCGACGGCGAGCATGCCCGGCCGGAAGATCCCGTCCCAGCGCGGGAGGCGCGCCAGGCGGAGGAGGTCCGCGCGCGCGAGGTCGCCCTGCGGCGCGGGCGCGAGCGCGAGCTCGTGCCGCGCGCGGTAGGCGAGGACGTCGCGGTAGGCGTCGTCGGACGCCGAGAGGACGGCGTCGCCCTCCACCACGATCCGCCAGTCGGGGACGAGCCCCACCTCCGCGCCGGCGCGGGCCCGCTCCTCGGCGGCCCGCTCCCGCAGGCTCGCCGCCGGGCCGAGCGCCTCCTCCGCGGCGGCCGCGAACGCCAGCCGGCGCGTCCGGTCGGGCTCGCGCAGGATCGCGAGCTCCAGGGAGGCGAGCGGCGCGCGCCCGTCCGGCCCGATCCCGGCGGCGACCGACTCCGCCGCGCGCCACGCCTCCTCGACCTCGGCCTGGGCGCGCTCGGCGCGCAGCGCCGCGACCCGGCGGGCGAGGTCCTCCCGTCCCGCCCCCCGGAGCGCGGCCACGGTGTCACGGTGCGCCGCGCGCGGCCTCGCCGCGAACAGGCGAGCGAGCGCCGGCTCCGGCTCGAGCCCCCCGACGTGGCGGGCCCGCTCGGCCTCGAGCGAGAGGGCGAGCGCGTCCACCTCGCCCGCGAGCAGTTCGATCTCGACCGCGTCCATGATAGAAAAGACCTCCCGCCCGGCCTCGCCCGGGAACCGTCCGGCGCCCAGGTACTTAGCACGCCGACGGGCCCCGCCCCGCAGCGTGCCTGCGCCCCGGGCCGGCGGCCGCTTGACAGCGCGTCCGACGCTTTTACGTTTCGGACCGACGGAGATTCGCTGCAATGCCCATCTACGAGTACGAGTGTCCCAAGTGCGGGAAGTTCGACGTCCTGCAGAAGATGTCGGCCCCGCCGCTCGAGGTCCATGACGTCTGCGGCTCGAAGGTCAAGAAGCTCATGAGCGCCAGCTCCTTCGCGTTCAAGGGCTCCGGGTTCTACATCACCGACTACGGCGGCAAGAGCGCCGCCGCGATCACGCACCACGACAAGGCGCCGGAGAAGAAGGCGGAGCAGAAGCCGGCCGCCTGCGCGAGCTGCCCCGCGAACAAGTCCGCCGCGTAGCGTCGCGTGCGCCGCCTGGAACTCGTCGTCACCCCGGCCGATCAGGGCGAGCGGCTCGACCGGTTCGTCGCCGCCCGGGGGGCGATCACCCGCGGCCTCGCGCGCCGCACCCTCGACGCCGGCGGCGTGTTCCTCGACGGCCGGCGCTGCAAGGTCGCCGGGCGGACCCTCCACCCCGGCCAGAAGGTGACCGTGAACCTCGAGGAGGGCGGCCGGGGCGCCGCCCCTCCCCGCCCCCTGGAGCGGAGCCGGCTCCTGTACGCGGACGCCGACCTCGTCGCGGTGGACAAGCCGTCCGGCGTCCCCGCCCAGCCCACCCTCACCACCGATCGCGGCACCCTCCCCGAGCTGGTCGGCGCCCTCCTCGGGGCGCCGGTCACGATCGTCCACCGTCTCGATCGGGAGACGTCCGGCGTGACCGTCCTCGCGCGCTCGAAGCGGGCCGCGGCCGCCCTCGCCGAGGCGTTCCGCACCGGGGCACCGCACAAGACCTACCTCGCGCTCGCCGCCCGGCCGCCGGCGCCTGCCGAGGGCCGGATCGATCGCCCGCTGGGGAAGGACCCGTCGCGCCCGGGGCTCCGGCGCGTCGATCCCGCCGGCGACGCCGCCGCCACCCGCTACCGCACGCTCCGCGCCTCGCCGCTCGCCGCGCTCGTCGAGGCGCGGCCCGAGACCGGCCGCACCCACCAGATCCGGGTGCACCTCGCGGCCCTCGGCGCGCCGCTCCTCGGCGACCCCCGCTACGGCGGCCCGCGGCGCGTCGGGGAGGTGGCGATCCCGCGCGTGATGCTCCACGCGGCGCGGCTCGAGCTCGCGCACCCCGTCACGGGCGCGGCGCTGGTCTTCGAGGCGCCGCCGCCCGACGACTTCCGCGCGGCCGTGGCGGCGCTCGTGCCGCCTCCCGCGCAGGGATGACCGCGGCGGGGTGACAGCCCCGCCCCGCCGTGCTCTCCTCCGGCGGAGCCGCCTCGCGCCGCCATGCCCGCCGCCCTCGTCCTCGCGCTCGCCCTCGCCGGCTCGCAGGCCCGCCCCGCCCGGCCCGCGGCGCCGCCGGACCTCGCCCACGCGCTCCTCGCGGCGGTCCGGAGCGCGGGGCTCGACGCCCTCGTCGACGCCGGGCCGGCCGAGGGCGGCTGCCCGACCGGGCCCGGCTGTCCGCGGCCGCTGCCGCCGATCGCGGCGGCGCCGCACCTCGACGTCGCGGTGATCCGGCTCGACGCCGCGGGCCGCGCGATCGAGGCGGCCGACGTGCAGCTCGCGCCGGACCAGCCGGACGGCCGGATCGTGCCGCTCGGACGGGACCTCGCCGTCCGCGGCGTGCGCTTCCGGCGTTGGGCGCAGGACCGGCGCGAGGCCGGCGCGGCCGCGCCGCCGTTCCAGGACGGCGACGACGTGGCGCCACCACGCCGGAGGGATCCCGTGCCGGGTCCCCCCGCTCGCGCCGCGCGCGACTTCATGGCCCCCTACCCGGCCTCCGTCTTCAAGCTCCTCGTCGCGTTCCACGTGGTCCGGCGGGCCGCGGAGGGCGCGCTCTCCCTCGGGCTCCCCGTCGCCGACGGCCCCGGCCCCGACGCGGAGCTCCGACCGCTGGACGCCTGGCTCGAGGCGATGATCACGCGCTCGGACAACCGGGCGACCCGCGCGATCCTGCGGCACCTGCACGCCCGGGGCGAGGTGGATCGGATGAACGCCGACCTCGCCGCCCTCGGCCTGGGGACGCTCCGCGTCGAGGGGACGAGCCCGGAGGACGGCGGCCGCTGGGCCCCCGGCGAGGTGAACGTGACCGCGATGGACGCGGCGCGGCTCCTCTGGCTGGTGGCGGGCGGCCCCGGCGTCCTCTGGCGCGCGCCGGACGGACGTCCGGTGACGCGGGCGGTGCTGCCGGAGCCGGCCCGGGCGCGGCTCCTCGCCCTGCTCGCGGACCAGGGGATGCACGACGTGCTCTCGTCGGGCAGCGTCTGCGGCGCCCGGCCGGACGGGATCCCCGCCGTGATCCCGCGGCGGTTCGTGGATCCCGTCACCGGCCGGGAGACGGTCGGAGACCTCGCCTACGGGCGGGACGTCCGCCCCTGCGAGGCCGCCGCGGAGGTCCGCTTCCTCCACAAGACCGGGCGCACCTGGAACTTCGCGGCGGACGCCGGGCTCGTGGAGAGCCTGCCCGGCCGGCCCTTTCGACGCTACGTGATCGTCCTCCTCGCGACGGCGGGGAGCCGCTACCTCGACCCGGAGAGCGCCGCGGCGCCGCTCCACCCGTGCGACGCCGAGAAGCTGTGCGTCTCCGCGGCGATCGCCCGGATCGGCGCCGCCGTGGACGGGTACGCGGTCGCCGCCGCACGTCGGTGACGCCCCGACGACCCCGGCGCGTTTGGCGCCGGCGGAGGTTGCCGGTATCGTGTGCGCCGCGAGCGCGCCTCCCCCACCCGGGCGCGCAGGAGATCGACTCTCGATGCGCCTCATCGCCTCCCCCCTCCTCGCCGCCGCCGCCGTGGCCGCGGCCCTCGCCGCCCCGGCCGCTCGCGCTGCCTCGGCGCCCGACGAGCAGGCGCGCTTCCTCGCCGGCCTCCCCGTCGCGGCCGGATCGCCCCTCGCGAAGCTCGAGGCGTCGCCCGCCTGGAAGGCCCACCAGAAGACGATGGACGACGCCTGGGCGACGCTCGCGGCGCGGCTCGGCACGATGAGCGCGTGGTCGAAGGCGGAGCTCGCGCCGCGGATCCAGCCCGGGGCGAAGCTCCTGTACCTCTTCGGCGGCCCGGACGCGGTGACGCCGCTCTGCCTCTTCCCGGACGCCCCCGCGTACCTCCTCGCCGGCCTCGAGCCCGTCGGGCAGGTCCCGCCGCCCGAGTCGCTCGACCCGAAGGCCCTCGATCGCGCCCTCGCCGGGCTCGCCGGGGCGCTCCGCTCGGTCGTCCCGGCCAACTTCTTCCGGACCGACGAGATGGGGCACGACCTCCGCCACGACGCGATCGACGGGGTGCAGCCGATCCTGTACCTCTTCATCGCGCGCTCGGGCGGGCGGATCCTCGGCGCCGAGCGGATCGAGATCGACGGCGCCGGCGCCGCGAAGGTGAAGCCGGACGGGGAGCGCTGGGGCGACGGGACGCGCGGCGTCCGCGTCCGCTTCCAGCGGGAGGGGCGCGCGCCGCAGGAGCTCACCTACGTGCAGGTGGACCTCAAGGACTCCGCGCTCGCGCGGAGCCCCGGCTTCCTCGCCTTCGCCCGCGGGTTCGGCAAGGCGAACGCCTTCCTAAAGGCCGCCTCGTTCATCCTGCACGACAACCACTTCTCGAAGCCGCGCGCCCTCGTCATGGAGCAGAGCCTCGCGGTCCTCCAGGACGACTCCGGCCTGCCGTTCCTCGCCTTCGAGAAGGAGAAGGCGAGCTGGGACCTCACCGCGTTCGGCAACTACCTGCGCCCCAAGCCGCCCTTCGCGAAGGCCTGGCAGCCGGGGCTCGTGAAGCTCTTCGAGGCCGGCCCCGCCCGGCCGCTCCCGTTCAAGATCGGCTACCGCAAGGAGCCCGCCGAGTCGAACCTGCTCCTCGCCGTGCGCAAGCCCGCCGCGAAGCCGGCGGGGCCGGCCGCGCCCGCCGGCAGGCCCGCCCCGGCCGCGGCGCCCGCGGGGGCGCACCAGCGGTGAGGTCTACCTCCCCGCGCGCGGGAGGAACGGCTCGGGGTTGAGGAGCTTGTAGGTCTGCGGGTCCATCTGCGGCTCCGGGAACCGCCGCGGCCGGAGCTGCCACAGCACGCGGGCGGTGTTCTCGGCGAGCGTCGGCGCGATCTTGAGCCGGCGATCCCGCTCCACGAACTCGCCGACGAGCTTCTGGAGGCGGGCGATCTCGCGCTCGTGCACGCCGCCGATCCGGCGCAGCAGGAAGAGCGCGCTCCCGGCCAGCCAGACCTCGCGGGTCTCGAGGCCGCGGTTGTGGTCGAACGGCGACGCGAACCCGTAGTGCGCGAGGAGGTCCACCAGGGCGGGGACCGCCTTCGCGCCGAAGCGCGCGAGCTCCGCCTCCACGTCCCACGGGCTCATCCCGCGCGCCCGCGCCTCCTCCGCGATGGGCGTGCGCCACTCCATGTACAGGTCCTCGTAGAGCGCCAGCCAGATCCGCATCCGCTCCCGGCGCGGCGCCCGGTTCACGCAGCGCACGAAGGGCGCCATCGCCGTCTCGCGCAGGTGGCGCTCCACCGTGGGGCGGGGGTTCAGGAGCTTCAGCCCCTTGAGGAAGAACGCCGGCGAGGGCGACGGGCAGAGCACGTTCACGGTGAGGAAGGCCCGCTCCGCGCCGCGCCCGAACAGGCCGGCGCGGTCGATCACCTTGAGCGCCCCGACGAGGGCGGCGTAGAGCGCGACGTCGGCGCCGGGGCGCCACTCGAGCACCGGGGGCAGCGAGAGGGCGCGGACCTCGGGCGAGAAGTCGTGGTAGCCCCAGTCCGGCGTGGACCAGCGGAGGAGCCGGCGCCCGGCCTCGCCGCGGTAGCGCGGATCCGCCTCCGCCCGCGCCGCGGCGCGCCGGGCGAGCGCCTCCTCGGTGTTCGCCGAGGCGGACACCGTGGTGAACGCCGCCTCGGCGTCGAGGAAGAGCGCGAAGGCGTAGAGGGCCTCGGAGCCGATCCGGGCCCGGAGCGCCTGGACCGCCGACGCCGTCCGCGAGGCGAGCTCGCGGCGGAACGTGGCCAGGTCGAACGCGCCCGACGGCGGGGCGGCGAGCGGGAGGGCGGGCGGAGCGCCCGGCTCTCGTGGGGAGTCCGGCACGGCGGCGTCGAACGTAGCGCCGGGGCCGGCGCCCGCGCAAACCCCGGACGTCCCCGCCGACACGATCAGCGCCCGCGCGCGCCGTCCAGCGCCGCGCGGATCGCCTGCGCCAGCGCCTCCGACGGGACCGGCTTCTCCAGGCAGCCGTCGTCCGGCACGCCGTCCCGCGCCGCGCCGGGGTAGCCCGACATGAGGAGGGCGGGCCGTCCCGGGCAGCGTTCCCGGAACGCGCGCACCAGCTCCGGGCCGCGCATCCCCGGCATCATCACGTCCGTGAGGAGGAGATCGATGCGCGGTCGGGCGGCGACCAGGGCGAGCGCCTCCTCGGCCGATCCCGCCTCGACCACGGCGTAGCCGCGCGCGTGCAGCGTCCGGCCGATGGCGCGGCGGACGAGCGGCTCGTCGTCCACCACGAGCACGGTCTCGCCGCGTCCCGGGCCCGCGCGCTCCGCCGCCGGCGGCGCGCGCCGCGCGCCGGGATCCGCGGCGGGGAGCAGGATCGAGAACGTCGTGCCCTGCCCGGGCGCGCTCCGGACCGTGATCGCCCCGCCGTGCTGGACGACGATCCCGTGGACCGTCGCGAGCCCGAGGCCGAAGCTGCGCCCGCCGGGCCTCGCCGAGGAGAACGGCTCGAACACCCGCGCGACCGCCTCGGGCTCCAGGCCCTCCCCGGTGTCCGAGACGTCCAGCCGGACCCAGCCGCCCGGACGCGGCGCGGCGACGTCGCCGGTCCGGGTCGGCGCGAGGGCGAGCTCCAGGATCCCGCCCTCCGGCATCGCGTCGCGCGCGTTCAGGGCGAGGTTCGCCAGGATCTGCTCGAGCTGCTGCCGGTCCGCGAGCACGGGGGGGAGCGGCGCGGCGACGTCGATCCGCACCGCGATCCGGTCCCCGACGAGCCGCGGCAGCCCGGACGCGAAGGCGCGGACGAGGTCCTCGAGCTGCACCGGGCCGAGCTCGAGCCGCTGCCGGCGGCTGAAGGCGAGGAGCTGCCGCGTGAGCGCCGCGGCGCGGCGCCCTGCCTCCCGCACCGCGACGACGTCGTCCCGGGCCGGGTCGTCCGGGCGGAGGTCGGCGAGCAGCGCCTCGGAGGTCCCGAGGATGGTGGTGAGGAGGTTGTTGAGGTCGTGGGCGACGCCGCCGGCGAGCCGCTCGACGGCGTCCGGGTGCGCCGGCGCGGTCGGCCGCCGCTCCGGCTCCGCCCGCGCCGCCGCCTGCGCGTCGAGCGCGGCGCGCAGCCCGCGGATCTCCTCGAGCAGCGCCACCTCCCGGAGCCGGCCGAGGACGGCCTCCGCGGCGCGCTCGAGCACCGGTCCGGCCTCGACGAGGCGCGCCTCCGAGCGATCGTCCACGAGGACGAACGCGCCCGTCCCGAGCGCACGATCGGTGAAGGGCAGGAGGAGCGCGGCGCGCGGCACGATCCCGCCGGGCAGCGACCCCGCGCCGAGCCCGGCGGCGGCGCACGCCTCGGCGCCCGACAGCGGCACCGCGCCCCCCTCGAGCGCCGCGAGCACCTCGGCGGGCGGCGTGAAGACCACCGCGGCCGGCGGCGCCTCGCCGGACGCGAGGTGCACCGCGCGCGCCGCGAGCCGCCCGCCCTCGCGGACGCAGGCCATGCAGAGCGGCACGTCCTTGAGGACGCTCATGCGCTGGAGGCCGGCCGCCAGGATCGCCGCGGGCTCGCCCTGGGCCCACACGTGGTCGGCGAGGACGCCGAGGAGGACGGCGTCCGTCTGCGCCTCGGCGAGGCGGGCGTTCTCGTCCTCGAGCGCCCGGAGCCGGGCCTCCAGGTCCTCGACGCGCGCGCCGACGTCGTCAGACGCGGCCGCGTCCATGGTGCGTCTCGTTCAAGCTTTCCCCCCGCGCAGAGGCGGACGACCATGCGTATCACGCCGCTGCGCGCCGTGCGTAGCGCCCGGTTCGCGCGACACCCGCAGTGGTCACGCCACGCAGTGGAAGTCTCGGAGCTCCTCGAACCCGGCCCTGGCGAGCGCGCCCCGGATGAGGTCGCGCGCGCCAGGCGCCCCCACCGCGACGAGCAGCGGGAGCCCGCGGAGCCGCGCCACGTCCTCGTGCGAGACGACCCGGGCGCTCCGGATGGTGCGCCCGATCTTCGCGCGATCCACCTCGACGAAGCAAGCGGTGGCGATCCCGTGCGCCCGCAGCGCGTCCGAGAACGCCTTCCCGGTCACGCCGGCGCCCCACAGCGCCACCTCCCGCACCCCGGGGAGCACGTGCGCCGCGAGGTGCGCGCACTTCAGCGCCACGTGCCGCGCGAGGGCGTAGCGCGGGTCGGTCCGGGTCGCGCGCCCGGCCGACTCGCGCCAGTCGAGGACGCGCGCCGGGACGTTGGTGAGCCTCCCGCCCGCGGCGACCAACCGCAGCCAGAGGTCGTAGTCCTCGGGGAAGAGGCCGTCGCGCCAGCCGCCCGCCCGGGCCAGGGGCGCGTGCCGGATCGCGCTCGCGGGGTGGACGAGCGGAGCCTCGACCAGGAGATCGCGGGCGCAGAGCTCCGGCGTGACGAGCCCGTTCAGCCACGCCGCGTAGCGGCGCATGCCGGCCCGGACCACGCGGCGGGGGAACAGCCGGACCCTCCCGCCCACCGCGACGAGCCCCGGATCGGCGGCGAGCGCGGCGAGCGTCTCGGCGAGGCGGCGCGGGTGGGCCACGTCGTCGGCGTCCATCCGCGCGATCACCTCGGCGTCGCAGGCGGCGAGGCCGCGGTTCAGCGCCGGCGCGATCCCCTCCCCGGGGCCGCGCAGGACCCGCACCCGGGCGTCGCGCGCGGCGAGGCCGTCGAGCACCTCCGCGGATCGATCGGTCGAGCCGTCGTCCACGCAGACGAGGGCGAGGTCCCGCTCCGTCTGGCGCAGGATCGACACCGCCGCCGCCCGCACGGTGGCGGCGGCGTTCCGGACCGGCATGAGGACCGCGACGCGGGGCATTTCGGGCGTCAGGTCTCAGGCGTGAGGCGAACCGGCGCCGGCACGCGCCCGTGGACCGTGCCCGTCACCGTCACCGGCTTCTCCGTGACCCGTCCCGATCCCGTGGCCCGTGGTCCCGATGCCCGTGGTCCGACGCCGTCGGATCACGGGCCAGGGGACCACGGGAGGCGGGAGGCGGGAGGCGGGCACGGGGGATCGGTCACGGGTACGGGTACGGGCACGGGTCGCCGGCCTGAAGCCTGAGCCTCACGCTCACTGTCCCTTCCGCCTCGTGGGATCCCGCGGGAGGGCGCCGCTCTCGGCGCAGAGCCACTCGGCGGCGAGGATGTACCCGCGGTACCCGAGCCCGGCGATGACGCCGCGGCAGGCCGGCGCCGTGACGCTCGTGTGCCGGAAGCCCTCGCGCGCGTGGATGTTCGAGAGGTGCACCTCGATGGCGGGCGCGGGCACGGCCTTCAGGGCGTCGTGCAGCGCGTAGCTCGTGTGCGTGAGCGCGCCGGGGTTCAGGATGATCCCCTTCGCCGCCTTGCGGTGCTCGTGGAGGAAGTCGATGAGCTTCCCCTCGTGGTTCGACTGGAACGCCTTCACCTGCACGGTCCAGCCGGCGCAGGCGTCCACGACCATCTTCTCGATCTCGGCGAGGGTGGTGCGGCCGTAGATGTCCGGCTCGCGCTCGCCGAGCAGGTTCAGGTTCGGTCCGTTGAGGAGGAGGATCATCGCCTCGCCTTTCTCTTGGCCCTCGCGCCCTTCGTCGCGGGGACGACGGCGCGCGCCGGCCCCGCGGCGATCTCGGCGACCGTCGCCTCGACCGCGGCCTCGTCCGCGGCGACGTCCCACTCCACCGTCCAGCCCTCGCCGACGGCGACCGGCAGCACCCACAGGAGCCCGGCGTCGCCGCGCTTCTTGTCGAACGCCATGAGCTTCACGGCGGCGCGGGCGATCGGGGCCGGGACCCGGGTCGGGAGGCCGGCGCCCTCGAGCGCCGCCTCCACGGCCGACACCGGCCCGTCGCCCACCCGCCCGAGCCGCCGGGCGAGCCGGAACGCGAACGCGAGGCCGATCGCCACCGCCTCGCCGTGCGTGTAGCGGGAGAACCTCCCCGCCGCCTCGACGCCGTGGCCGAAGGTGTGGCCGAGGTTCAGGAGCTTGCGCGGCCCCTTCTCCCGCGGGTCCGCCTCCACCACGTCCACCTTCATCCGGGCGCAGGCGGCGATCACCGACGGCTCGGGGATCCCCGCCCGGCATCGCTCGGCGAAGGTGGCGAGGAGCGGCGGCTGGAGCGCGCCGTACTTCATCACCTCGCCCTTGCCGCTCGCGAGCTCGCGCGCCGGCAGCGTCTCGAGCGCGATCGGGTCGGCGAGCACCGCCTCCGGCGGGTGGAACGCGCCGACGGCGTTCTTCGCGAGCGGGAGGTTCACCGCGGTCTTCCCGCCGATGGCCGCGTCCACCATGCCGAGGAGCGTGGTCGGGACCGCCACCCAGGGGACGCCGCGCATGTAGGTCGCGGCGAGGAAGCCGGCGGCGTCCGTGACGGCGCCGCCGCCGAGGCCGACGACCAGGGAGCGGCGGGTCAGGCCGGCGCGGAGCAGCGCCGTCGCGGCGCGCTCGAGCTCGCGGAGGGTCTTGCCGCGCTCGCCGTCCGGGAGGACGTGCACCACCGCGAGGGCACCGGTGCGCGCGAGCCCGGCCTTCACCGCCCGCCCGTGCGCCGTGCGGAGCACCTTCGCGCAGGAGACGAGGGCGACCCGGTCGTGCTCCCCGGCGAAGCCGGCGAGGGCGTCGTCCGGCGCCCCGCCGACGCGCACCGGGTACGCGTGCTCGCCCTGCGTCGCGGCGATCAGCTCGGAGACGATCGGGGCGCGGACGCTCGACGTCGGCATCACAGAGCCTCCAGGATTTGGCGCGCCAGCGCCTCGGGCGAGCGGCCGTGCGCCTCGACGGTGAGGTGCGCGCGGCGATAGAGCGGCAGCCGGCGCGCGCGCAGCGCCTCCCAGCTCGCCGCGAGCGGCCGCCCGTCGCCCGCCCCGATCCGGCGCGCCGCCTCGGCGGAGGAGACGTCGAGGAACACCACCCGGCCGACGGCGAGGAGCCGCTCGGCGCTGGCGGGATCGCAGAACGCGCCCCCGCCGAGATCGGCGACCGAGCCCGGGGGGATGGCGCACACCGCGAGCCGCTCCAGGGCGCGGAAGGCGGGCTCGCCGTCCTCGGCGAAGATCGCGGGGATCGGCTTCCCCGCGCGCGCCGCGATCTCGGCGTCGAGGCAGACCACGCGCCGCCGGAGGAGCCGGCCGAGCTCGCGGGCCACGGTGGACTTCCCGCTGCCCATCATCCCGGCGAGGGCCAGGGTCTCAGCGGATCCGAGCGGCATACGCCTCCACGGCCTGCTCGACGTCGGCGATGGCGTCGCCGCCGAACTTCTCGAGGAAGGCGTTCGCGACCTCCCAGGCGACCACCGCCTCGCCCACGATCGCCGCGGCCGGCACCGCGCACACGTCGCTCCGCTCGTAGCGCGCCTGGGTCGCCTCGCGGGTCGCGAGGTCCACCGTGTCGAGGGGGTGGAGCATGGTCGGGATGGGCTTCATGTAGGCGCGGACCCGGATCGGCATCCCGTCGCTCATGCCGCCCTCGAGGCCGCCCGCGCGGTTCGAGGGTCGGTGGAAGCCGCGGGCCGGATCGTAGTGGATGGGATCGTGGAACTCGTAGCCGGGGCGGCCGACCTGCGTGCCGTCCCCCACCTCGACCGCGCGGATCGCCTGGATCCCGCAGAGCGCGCCGGCGAGCCGGGCGTCGAGGCGCCGGTCCGGGTGGACGTGGCTGCCGAGGCCGATGGGCAGCCCCTCCGCGTACACGTCGAAGGCCCCGCCGATGGAGCCGCCGCGCGCGCGCTCGGCGTCGATGAGGGCCCGCCACTCGGCCGCGAGCCCCTCGTCGTCCACGTGCAGGTCGGAGGCCTCGATGGCGGCCCGCTGCTCCGCGCTCGGCGGCGCGTCCGCGAGCTTCGCCCGCGGGCCGATCGCGACCACCCGCGAGGAGACCGCGATCCCGAACCGGCCGAGGAGCGCCTTCGCCAGCGCGCCGAGCGCGACGATGGTCGCGGTGGAACGGGCGCTCGCGCGCTCGAGGACGTCGCGCGCGTCGTCGAGGTCGTACTTGAGGGCGCCGGCGAGGTCGGCGTGGCCGGGGCGGACCTGGGTGAACTTCTTCCCGCCGCGGGCGTAGGGCGAGACGAGGTCCTTCCAGCTCTCGTGGTCCTTGTTCCAGACGACGAGGGCGATGGGAGCGCCGGTGGTCACCCCGCCGCGCAGGCCGGCGAGGAACTGGGCCTGGTCGGTCTCGATCTTCATCCGGCCGCCGCGGCCGTAGCCCTTCTGGCGCCGGCGGAGATCGCGATCCACCGCCTCGAAGTCCACGGCGAGCCCGGCGGGGAAGCCCTCGGCGATGGCGACGAGGCCCGGGCCGTGCGACTCGCCGGCGGTGAGGTAGCGGAGTGTCATCGCGTCGCGGCTCCTGGCGGCCCGCCGGAGCCGTCCTCCGGGGCTCGGGCCGTGGTGGGGTGAGGGCGGGCCAGCGCGGCGGTCATGACCGCCTCGGGGGCGGCGCGCCCGGTCCAGAGTGTGAAGGCGAGGGCCCCCTGGCGCACGAGGATCTGCTCGCCGGTGACCAGCCGCGCGCCGGCGGCGGCGGCGGCGCGGGCGAAGTCGGTCTCGCCGTAGACGAAGTCGAGCGCCACCTGGCCCGGGCGGAAGGGCACCGCCGGGAGGCGCCCGCCGTGCCCGGCGAGGCCGACGCTGGTGCCGTTCAGGACGGCGTCCGCGGCCCCGGCCTCGGCCTCGAGCGCTCCCCAGGGGACCGCCGCGGCGCGGCCGCCGTCCGGGGCGGCGGTGCGGAGCTGCTGCACGAGCTCCTCCGCGGCCTCGGTCCGCCGCGCCGCGACCCGGACGTCGGCGCCGAGCCGGAGGAGCGCGAAGCACGCCGCTCGCGCCGCGCCGCCGGCGCCGAGGAGGAGCGCCCGGGCGCCCGGGCCGACGCCGGCCGCGGCGAGCAGCGACTCGCACGCGGGCGCGTCGGTGTTGAAGCCCTCCCAGCCGCCGGCGGTGCGCCGGAGCGTGTTGACCGCGCCGATCGCCTCCGCGGCGGGGTCGAGGTCCACGCAGGCGGCGAGGGCGCGCCGCTTGTGCGGCACCGTCACGTTGAGCCCCTCGATCCCGAGGGCGTGGGCGCCCCGGAGCGCCTCGTCGAGCCGCCCCGGCGCGACCGGCAGCGCGACGTACACCGCGTCGAGCGCGGCGGCCGCGAACGCCGCGTTCTGCATCTCCGGCGAGCGGCTGTGGCCCACCGGGTGGCCGACCACGCCGTAGACGGCGGTGGCGCCGGTGATCACGGCCGTGCCCCCTGCGCGAGCGCGTCGAGCAGCCCGAAGAACGACGGGAAGCTCGTCGAGACGCACGCCACGTCGTCGAGGACGACCTCCTCCCCGCCCGCGAAGAGCTGCGCGATCGCCATCGACATGGCGATCCGGTGGTCGAGCCGGGTCTGGACCGCGACCCCCCGGAGCGGCGTGGGGCCGTCGATGGTGCAGCCGTCGTCGTGCAGCTCGATCCGCGCCCCGGCCCGGGCGAGGGTCTCGCCCATCGCGGCGAGCCGGTCCGACTCCTTCACCCGCAGCTCGCGCGCGTCGCGGATCACCGTCCGCCCCTGGGCCTGGGTCGCCATCACCATCACCACCGGCAGCTCGTCGATGAGCCGGGGGACGAGCGCGCCGCGGATCTCCACGCCGCGGAGCTCCGCCGCCTCCACCGTCACGTCCGCCCGCGGCTCGCCCGCGATCTCCCGCGCGCCGGCGACGGTCACCTTCGCGCCCGCCGCCTGGAGCACGTCGAGCACGCCGGTGCGGGTCTCGTTCACGCCGAGGTTCCGCACGGTGACGCGCGAGCCCGGGAGGGCCGCCGCCGCGCAGAGGAAGAAGGCCGCCGAGGAGATGTCCCCGGGGACGTCCACCCGGGTCCCCCGCGGCCGCCCCGCCGAGATCTTCACCTCGAGGCCGTCCACCCGGACCGGGACGCCCATCCCCTGGAGCATCCGCTCCGTGTGATCCCGCGAGCGCTGGGGCTCGACCACCGACGTCTCCCCCTCGGCGAAGAGGCCGGCGAGGAGGATCGCGCTCTTCACTTGCGCGCTCGCCACCTCGAGCACGTGGCGCACGCCGCGGAGCGAGCCGCCGCGGATCACCACCGGGGGCAGCCGGTCCCCGTCGCGGGCGAGGAGGCTCGCGCCCATCCGCCGGAGGGGGTCGATCACGCGCCGGACCGGGCGCTTGCGCAGCGAGGCGTCCCCGGTGAGGACCGCGAGCCCGGGCACGCCGGAGAGGACCCCGCAGAGGAGGCGCAGGCTCGTCCCGGAGTTCCCGCAGTCGATGACGTCGCCCGGCTCGCGGAGCTTCTCCGCGCCGATGACGACGACCTCGTCGCCCTCGGTCCGCACCGTCGCGCCGAGGGCCTCGACGGCGGCGCGGGTCGAGCGCACGTCCCCTGCGTCGAGGAGCCCGCGGACGCGGGTCTCGCCCTCGGCGAGGGCGCCGAAGAGGAGGCTCCGGTGCGACACCGACTTGTCGCCCGGGACCTCGATCGTCCCGCGGAGCGGCCCCTCGCGGCGACAGGTGAGCGGGCCCTTCGAGGTGGTCGTCAAAACAGCTCCTCCCGGGCGGCCCGCGCGGCCTCGAGGGCGCTCCGGGCCGCCTCCGGCGAGTCCTGGATGGCGGCGAGGATCCGGGCGAGGTGCCCCTCGAGCCGGCGCGCCGCCTCCGGCACGTGGACGTTCCGGCGCGAGGCCTCGCCCTGCACGTCGAACGGGAACTGCGCGAGGCGGGTCATGTCCTGGAGGCCGGGGCCGGCGAGGTGCCGCGCGAGGGGCCCCGCCTCCTGCGCCGCGAGGGCGAGCGCCGAGGCGACGAGGTACGGGAGGTGCGAGACCATCGCGACGGCGGCGTCGTGCTCGGCCGCGGTGCAGCGGAAGATCCGGGCGCCGAGCGCCTCGTGGAAGGCGGCGACCGCGTCCACCGCCGGCCCGGGCGCGTCGGTGACCACCGCGACCGCGCCCCCGCGCCAGCGCTCCGCGGCGGCCGCACCGCCCGCGTAGCCGCCGTGCCCCCCGAACATCGGGTGCGCGCCGACGAACGCGACCCCGGGGCGGACCCGCGCCCGGGCGAGCGCGACCACCCGCTCCTTCGCGCCGCCCACGTCCGTGAGGACCGCGCCGTCCGGGAGGAGCGCCGACACCGGCGCGAGCAGCGCCTCGATGACGGCCACCGGGGTGCACAGGAAGACCAGGTCCGCGCCGGCGAGGGCGGCGTCCGGCGCGGCCGCGGCGGCCTGGACCACCCCTTCGGCGAGCGCCTGGGCCCGGACCTCGGCGCGCGGCTCGACGGCCACGACCTGCACGTCCGGCCGGACCGCGCGCGCGGCCCGGGCGAGCGCCGAGCCCACGAGCCCGAGGCCGACGACGCCGATCCGGGCGGGGACCGCGCCCATGCTCACGCCCTCCGCCCCGAGGGCGCGAGCGCCCTGCGGTCGCGATCCGTCTCCACCAAGCCGTTCACGGGTGATCCTCTCCTCTTCCTGCCGCCGCCGCGGGCATCAGGGCTTCCGATGGAGATCCGGCCGGAGCGCCTGGGCCCCCCGCAGGTAGACGTGATTGCGCGGGCCGTCCGAGTCCACGTGCAGCAGCACCCGGATCACCCGGGGCAGGGAGCCGGGGACGGGGATCTCCTGCGAGTCGATCATCGGCACCTCGTTCCAGCCCTGGAGGCGCGCCGCGCGCGCCGGGAAGTCGGCGTCGAGGTCGTGCGTCACCGTGAAGATCGCCCAGACGATCTGGGACGGGTGGAGCTCGTTCCGCCGGGTGATCTCGGCGCACAGCTCGACCACCGCCTCCTCGATCGCCTCGACAGTGTTCGCCGCGACCTGCGTCGCCCCACGGAGCCCGCGCATGAGAGTCGCCGAGTCTATGGAATGGCCCTACCCCTGTCCACCGCGCGCGGCCCGCACCGGCTCCTCCGAAGCGCCCGGCACGGAGACCTCCGCCTGGGAGGCCGGGCGGCCGATCCCACGGCGCCCGGCCGGGCCCGCGGACGCGGACCGGAGGCGCCGCGGCGACGCCGAGGGGGTCCGCGGCGTCCCGGGTCGTCGCCTCCGGCCGCGTGGGCTTCACCGTAGGTTCCACGCCGAACCCGCTCGCCCGGGGTCGTCGGGGCGCGCCACGAACGGCGCCGCGGCGGCGAGGCCGAGGAGGAGGAGGACGATGATCCAGCGGGCCCGCCGGACCTGCGCGCTCCCGCATCCGCAGCCCTTCGCGCACCGTCCCCGTTGCGACCTGTTCTCATCCATGACCAGCACGGTACACGTCCACGCCGCGGCGGATCAATACCCGCGCGTTTTCCGGCGTGATTCGCCAACAGCGAAGCTTTTCTTGATGCAACTTGGTCGCGGTCCATTCAGCGACGTTCGCCGGCCCGGATCGCCTCGGCGAGCGCCACCGTCCGCCGCGCCGCCTCGACATGGAGCGCCTCGACGAGCCGCCCGTCCACGACGACGACGCCCTTCCCCGCCGCCTCGGCCTCCGCGTGCGCGGAGATCACCCGCCGGGCGGCCTCCACCTCGACCGGCGTCGGCGCGAAGGCGCGGTTCGCGGCGCCGAGCTGGGCCGGGTGGATGACCGTCTTCCCATCGAAGCCGAGATCGCGCCCCTGGCGGCAGGCCGCCTCGAGCCCGGCCTCGTCGGCGAGGTCCAGGTGCACGCCGTCGAGGGCGGCGAGGCCGTTCGCGCGGGCGGCGAGGAGGAGGAGGGCGAGGCTCGGGAGCACCTCGGCGCGGCCGGGCGTGTGCCGGGCGCCGAGGTCCTTCACGAGGTCGCTCGTGCCGGCGACCAGCGCCGCGAGGCGCGGGCTCGCCGCGGCGATCGCGGCCGCCCCGAGGACGCCGCACGGCGTCTCGATCATGCACCAGAGGGCGAGGTGCTCCGGCGCGCCCGCGGCGACGAGCGCGCGCTCGGCGGCGCGGACGTCGTCCGGATGCTCGACCTTGGGCAGGCACACCGCGTCGGCGCCCGCCCGGGCGATCGCGTCGAGATCCGCGGCGCCCCAAGGCGTGGTGGCGCCGTTCACCCGCACCACGACCTCGCGCTGCCCGAACCCGCCCGCCGCGAGGGCGGCGACCACGCGGCCGCGCGCCTCGTCCTTGGCGGATGGCGCCACCGCGTCCTCGAGGTCGAGGATCAGGGCATCGGCCGGGAGCGTGCGCGCCTTCTCGAGGGCACGCGGGTTCGAGCCGGGGAGGTAGAGGACGCTGCGGCGCGGGCGAACGGTGATCATGGAGCCTCCGGGGGTTCGGGCGCACGGGAGCCTGCCAGAGCGCGGGGCGGCTGCGAAGCCCGCTTGTCGTGCGCGCGGGGCGAACGGATCCTCCCATCATGAGGGCTCGCTACGCGGTCGCGCTCGTCGTCGCCCTGGTCGCAGTGCTCTTCGTCGTCGCGCTCGTCCTCGCCGGATCCCCAGGCCAGCCGCAGCATCGC
Source organism: Anaeromyxobacter oryzisoli (assembly GCF_022690765.1). Classification (GTDB taxonomy): domain Bacteria; phylum Myxococcota; class Myxococcia; order Myxococcales; family Anaeromyxobacteraceae; genus Anaeromyxobacter; species Anaeromyxobacter oryzisoli. The sequence goes on from NZ_JALCZA010000028.1 coordinate 17,859, forward strand.
GCCGCCCGTGACGCCGCGGACTCCGCCTCCCCGACCGCGTCTCCGGCTCCGGTCGCGACGCCAACCGCGACCGAGCCCCCAACGCCGACTGCCGCGCCAACGCCGACCGCGCCCCCAACACCGACCGAGCCCCCAACGCCGACTGCCGCGCCAACGCCGACCGCGCCCCCAACGCCGACCGCGCCCCCAACCCCCACCGCGACCCCCACCCAGACCTCGACCCCGACGGCGGTCCCCACCCCGAGCAGGTCCCCGCCCACCACCAGCTCCCTCGCCGCCCGTCGCCGCGCCCGCGAAGCTGCCGCCGCCGAGGGTACGGACGGGGACCGCGCCGCGGCGAGCCGTGACGAGCAGCCACGACCCGACGCCCAGGCCGAGCCGGGCGGCCCGGCCCAGCCGGAGAACGCCCAGGCCCCGGCCGGCGCCACGGCGACCGAGCAGCTCGATCGCCTCCGCACGCAGGTGGACGCGCTCCAGGGCGAGGTCTCCTCGCTCCAGGCGGCCCAGGCGAGCCAGCGCGAGCGCGCGGACGCGCTCGCGGCCCAGCTCGAGCAGGAGCGGGCGGCCCGGGCCGCGGAGGCGGAGGAGGCCGCGCGCTCGCCCGGGCAGCGCGCGGAGCAGACCGGCGGTGCGCTCCAGGGGATGAGCGGCGCGCTCCAGGCGCTCGCCGCGGGAGATCCGACCGGCGTCGACAGCCTGCTCGCCGGGAACGCCGCCGCGCTCGAGGCGGCACGCACCGAGGCCGGCCGCCGCGGCGCGCAGCAGGAGGCGGCCCAGGCCGGCGCCGGCGCGGCGTACCTCGCGACCGCCCGCGAGGCGCTCGCCCGCGGCGATCTCTACCAGGCGAAGGTCGCGGTCGCGCTGGCCGTCCGGGCCGCCGCGACCGCGAACGCCCTCGCCCGGGAGGGAGCCCTGGCCCAGGCGGGCGGCACCGCACCGCCGCCCCCGGCGCCCGCCGCGGGCGGAGGCATGGGAGCCGGAGGCTACTGACGTTCGGGGCCGGTTCCACCGGCCCCGAACGCGAACGCGAACCCGTACCCGTCACCGTGCCCGTGACCGTGACCGTTCCCCGTGCCCGCCTCCCGCCTCCCGTGTCCCCTGGCCCGTGATCCGACGGCGTCGGACGACGGGGATCGGGCCACGGGCCACGGGCCACGGGACACGGATCACGGTTCACGGAGAAGCCGGTGACGGTGACGGGCACGGTTCACGGATCGTGCCGCGTCCGTCACCGCACCCGCACCTGCACCCGAGCCTCGTACCCGCCTCCCGCCTCCCGTGTCCCCTGGCCCGTGATCCGACGGAGTCGGACCACGGGGACTGCGGGCCACGGGCCACGGGACCCGGTTCACGGATCACGGAGACCCCGGTGACGGTGACGGGCACGGTTCACGACTCGTGCACGGCGTCCCGTCTCCGGCGCCCTATCCCGGCGGCCAGGTCATCCTTCGGCCGCCGAGCACGTGCGCGTGGATGTGGAACACGGTCTGCCCCGCGTCGGCGTTGGTGTTCAGCACCGCCCGCCACCCGCGCCCGGCGAGCCCGCGCTCCTTGGCGAGGGCGGCGGCGACGCGGAGGAGCTTCCCCGCGAGCGCGTCGTCGTCGGGGCCGAGATCGTTCAGGGTCGGGATGTGCCGCCGGGGGACCACGAGCAGGTGCGTGGGCGCCTGGGGGTTGATGTCCAGGAACGCGACCGTGTCGTCGTCCTCGTGGATCTTCTTCGCGGGGATCTCCCCCTTCACGATCTTGCAGAACAGGCAGTCCGCCATCGGTTCACCTCGCTCCTTCAGAAGACCTTCTTCGAGTCGAGCAGGATCGTCACCGGCCCGTCGTTCACGAGCTCCACGTCCATCTGCGCGCGGAAGACCCCGGTCTCGACCGGCAGCCCCTGCTCGCGGAGGAGCGCGCAGCAGCGCTCGTAGAGCGCGTTGGCGGCCTCCGGCGGCGCGGCCTCGACGAAGCTCGGGCGGTTCCCCTTCCGGCCGTCGCCGAGGAGCGTGAACTGCGAGACCACGAGCACGCCGCCGCCGACCTCGCCCACCGCGAGGTTCATCTTCCCGGCCGGGTCCTCGAAGATCCGCAGCGCCGCGATCTTGTCGGCGAGGGCGCGCGCGTCCTGCTCGCCGTCCGCGCGCGACACCCCGAGCAGCACGAGCAGCCCGCGCCCGATCGAGCCGGTGACCCGCCCCTCGACCCGCACCTCCGCCCGCGACACGCGCTGCACGACCGCCCGCACGGCCCCTTCATTGGCACGCGCGGGGCGCGGTTTCAACGGGGTTCGACCGGACGACGCGCCGTGACAGCCCACGGAGCGCGTGCTACCTAACGGACGCCGCCCCCCGGGCCGGACGCCGGCTCCCCCGGAGGGCCTCGGGCCCGGACTCCGGAGCGGCGCGAGACCGCATGCTGCTCCTCCGCGACGCGCAGAAGTCGGATCTCGCGAGCCTCGCCGCCCTGGCGAAGGTGCTCGACACGGTGAACCTCCCGCACGACGAGCGGGCGCTCGTCGAGATCGTCGATCGCTCGGTGCGCAGCTTCGCCGGGAAGATCCGCGACCCGCTCGAGCGCACCTACGTGTTCGTGGCGGAGGAGCCGCGGTCCCGCCGGATCGTCGGGACCTCGATGATCATCGCGCAGCACGGCACGCACGAGTCGCCCTGCACGTTCTTCGACGTCTCGGAGCGCGAGCACTACTCGTCCACCCTGGACCGTCACTTCAAGCACCAGGTCCTCTCCCTCGGCTTCCACTTCGACGGCCCCACCGAGATCGGCGGCCTCGTGGTCGAGCCCGCGCGGCGGGGCGGGGCGGAGAAGGCCGGCAAGCAGCTCGCGTTCGTGCGCTTCCTCTACATGGCGGCGTTCCGCGAGCGCTTCCGCGAGACGGTGCTCGCCGAGCTCCTCCCGCCGCTCACGCCGGACGGGCGGAGCCTGTTCTGGGAGGCGTTCGGCGCGCGCTTCACCGGCCTCGACTACAAGGAGGCCGACAAGCGGAGCCGGGAGAACAAGGAGTTCATCCAGCAGCTCTTCCCGCCGGTGGACGTGTACGCGACGCTCTTCCAGCCCGCGGTCCGCCGTCGCCTCGGCCAGGTCGGGCCGCGGACCAGACCGGTGCGGCGCCTCCTGGAGCGGATCGGCTTCCGGTACGTGAACCGGATCGACCCCTTCGACGGCGGCCCGCACTACGAGGCGAAGCTCGCGGACGTGACGATCGTGCGCGCGCACCGGCGGGCGCGGCTCCTCGAGGGCGCGCCGCCCGAGGGCGGCGGCGAGGAGTGGCTCGCCGGGATCGCCCGCGGCGAGGGGAGGACCCGCTTCCGCGCGGTGCGCTGCGCCGCCCGCCTCGAGGGCGACGGCGTGCAGATCCCCGAGGAGGCGCGCGAGGTCCTGCGCGTCCGGTCGGGCGAGCGGCTGCACCTCGTGCCGTTCGCGTGAAGGCCGGGCGGGCGGCCTCGCTCGCCGTCCCCCGGGCCCGCCCGGAGCCGTCGCGCGGGGCCGGCGCTTCCCGCCCGCTGCCCGTCGTGGTTTCCTCCGCTCCCATGACCACGATCCGCGACGCCGGCTTCGGGACCCTCGCCATCCACGCCGGGCAGCAGCCCGACCCCACCACCGGGGCGGTGATGACGCCGGTGTACCTCACCTCGACCTACGCGCAGGAGTCGCCGGGCAAGCACCGCGGGTTCGAGTACTCGCGCACGCAGAACCCGACCCGCTTCGCCCTCCAGGACTGCGTCGCCGCCCTCGAGGGCGGCTCCCACGGGTTCGCCTTCGCCTCCGGGTGCGCCGCGCTCTCGACGCTCCTCCACCTGCTCCGCGCGGGCGATCACGTCCTCTGCTCGGACGACCTCTACGGCGGGACGTTCCGGATCTTCGACAAGGTGTTCAAGCAGCTCGGGCTCGAGTTCTCCTACGTGGACATGACGGACCTCGCGAAGACGGAGGCGGCGCTCCGGCCCACCACGCGGCTGGTCTGGATCGAGACCCCGACGAACCCCATGCTGAAGGTGGTGGACATCCGGGCGGTGGCGGCGCTCGCCCACGCCCGCGGGGCGAAGGTGGGCGTGGACAACACCTTCATGAGCCCGTACTTCCAGCGCCCGCTCGCCCTGGGCGCCGACGTGGTCCTGCACTCCGGGACGAAGTACTTGAACGGCCACAGCGACGTGGTCTGCGGGCTGCTCGTCACGAGCGACGCCGCCCTCGCCGAGCGGCTCGCCTTCTTCCAGAACGCGGTGGGGGCGGTGCTCCCGCCCATGGACTCCTTCCTCGTCCTCCGCGGCCTCAAGACCCTCCACGTGCGGATGGAGCGCCACGCCCAGAACGCCGCCGCCCTCGCCGCCTGGCTCGAGCAGCACCCCAAGGTCGAGCGGGTCCTCTACCCCGGCCTCGCGTCGCACCCGCAGCACGCCCTCGCCGCGCGCCAGACCCGCGGCCACGGCGGCATGATCACCTTCTTCCCGCGGGGCGACCTCGCCGCGTGCCGCCGCTTCCTCGAGGCCTGCCGGCTGTTCACCCTCGCCGAGAGCCTCGGCGGCGTCGAGTCGCTCGTGGACCACCCGGCGATCATGACGCACGCGTCGATCCCCCCGGAGACGCGGGCCGCGCTCGGGATCACCGACAACCTCGTACGCCTCTCGGTGGGGATCGAGGATCTCGAGGACCTGCGCGCGGACCTCGACCGGGCGCTCGCGGCCGTCTAGACGCTGGGGCGCGCTCGCGACGTCGCGGGCGGCCTCGGGTGACCGCCCGCGCGACCCCCGGTTCACTCGGCGACGAGCACGGTCCCGGCGGCGCCCGGCTCGAGCACCGCGCGCTCGAGGTCGCCGGGGGCGAGCTTGCCGATGATGACCACCGCGCGGGCGCCGCTCCGGAGGACCCCGAACGACTCCTCGAGCTTCGGGATCATCCCGCCCGAGATCGTCCCGTCGGCGACCATCCGCTCGAACTCGGCGCGGGTGATCCGCGGGATCCGGCTCGCGGGATCCTTCACGTCGCGGAGCACGCCCGGCGTCGAGGTGACGAGGACGAGGGCGTCGGCGCGGAGGGCGCCGGCGAGCTGGCTCGCCACGGTGTCGCCGTTGATGTTGAGCGCCTGCCCGCGCTCGTCGCAGCCGAGGCAGGCGAGGACCGGGACGTAGCGCCGCTCGAACAGGTCGCCGAGGAGCGGCAGGTTGAAGCCCATCACGTCGCCGACCAGGCCGAGGTCCACCGGCTCCGGCCCGGCGCCCTGCATCACCCGCGGCGGCCGGCGCCGCGCCTGGATCGCCCAGCCGCTCGCGCCGTGCAGCCCCACGCCCATGACGCCGCTCGCGAGCAGCCGGCCGCAGAGATCCACGTTGAGCTGCCCCGCGACGACGTACTTCATGACCTCGAGGGTCCGCTCGTCGGTGAAGCGCCGGCCGGCGACCATCCGCGTCTCGAGGCCGAGCGTCTTCTGGAGCGCGGTCGCCTGCGGCCCGCCGCCGTGCACGATGGCGACGCGGTGGAAGCCGTCGACGAGGGCGCGGAGGTCCTTCGCGATGACGTCCAGCTCCGGAGAGTGGACGAGCTCGCCGCCGATCTTGAGGACGATGGTCTGGGTCATGGAGGCCAGGGGCCCGGATCGGCGAGCGACGCGCGCTCGTCGAGGCCGAGCATGAGGTTCATGCTCTCGATCGCCTGTCCCGCCCCGCCCTTCACCAGGTTGTCGAGGGCGCCGAGGAGGGCCACGGTCCGGCGGCCGCCCCGCGGCTCCCCCGCGGCGACGCCCACCTCGGCGAAGTTGGAGCCGGACACCGCCGCGACCTCCGGCAGCCGCCGCCGCGGGACCCGCACGAACGGCTCGCCGGCGAACGCCTCGCGGTAGAGCGCGTCGAGCCGCGCGGGCGTCCACTCCTCGGGCAGCTCCACGAACGCGGTCGCGAGGATGCCGCGGGCGAGCGGCGCCGACACGGGGACGAGGCGGAGCTCGAGGTCGCGGGCGCCGGCCCGGGTGAGCGCCTCGGTGATCTCGGGGACGTGCTGGTGCTCGAGCGGCTTGTAGGCGCGGAGGTTCCCGGCGCGGACGGGGTGGTGCGTGCCCGCCGAGGGGGTCGCGCCCGAGCCCGAGGACCCCGTGATGCCCTGCACGTGCACCACGCCCTCGAGGAGCCCCGCCCGCGCGAGCGGCAGGAGCGCGAGCTCGATCGCGGTCGCGAAGCAGCCCGGCGACGCGACGAACCGGGCCGCGCGGATCGCCGCGCGGTCCAGCTCGGGGAGGCCGTAGACGAAGTCCGCGAGCCGCTCCGGGCAGGGGTGGTCGCGCCGGTACCAGCGCGCGTACGCGGCGGCGTCCTTCAGCCGGAAGTCGCCGCTCATGTCCACGATCCGTGGCATCCCGCCGGGCGCGGCGCCGCCGTGCGCGCGCGCGATCGCGTCCACCGCCGGCGCGGCGACGCCGTGCGGGAGCCCGAGGAGGACCACGTCCACCCCGCGCGCCGCCTCGGCGGGGGCGATCCCCTCGAACACGAGCTCCGTCACCTGCTCGAGGGCGGGGTCCGCGGCGGAGAGCGGCTCCCCCACGAAGTCCACCGAGGCGACCCGGACCAGCTCCACGTCGGGGTGCACGAGCAGCCGCCGGATCAGCTCGGCCCCGCCGTAGCCGGAGCCGCCGATGACCGCGGCCCTGAAGCGCTTGCCCGTCGCCATGCCGGGCCCTTATACCCGGGGCGACCGCGCCCGACCAGCGACCGCGCTTCGCCGGGAGCGGCGGGTGGGGTGAATCGGAGAACCGGCATGGCGTCACGCATGGCGGACGCGCTCGCCTGGCTGGCGGGGCAGCGCGCGGCGATGGAAGGGCTCCTCGAGCGGCTCGTCGCGCACAACTCCTTCACGCAGCACCGCGCCGGGGTCGAGGCCATCGCGAACCTCGCGGCGGGCGAGCTCCGCACCTACGGGCTCGAGGCGAGGCTCCACTCCTCGCACCGCTTCGGCCCCCACGTGCTCTTCTCGGGGCGCGCCCCCGGGGCCCCGGTCTTCCTCCTCGGCCACACCGACACCGTGTTCGCCCCGGGGACGTTCGAGGGGTTCCGCCGGCAGGGTGACCGCGGCTACGGCCCGGGCGTCTTCGACATGAAGGGCGGGATCGCGGTGCTGCTCTTCGGGCTCGCCGCGGCGCGCCGCGCGGGGCTCCTCGACCGGGTCCCGCTGCGGGGGATCCTCGTGTCCGACGAGGAGGTGGGCTCGCCCGAGTCGCAGCCGCTCATCCGCGCCCACGCCGCCGGCGCCGCGTGCGCGCTCTGCTTCGAGTCGGGTCGCGCGGGCGACCTCATCATCACGCGCCGCAGGGGCGTCGGCGCGGTGCGGGCGGAGGCGACCGGCGTCGCGGCGCATCCCGGCAACGACCCCGACAAGGGGCGCAACGCGATCTGGTCCATCGCCCGGTTCGTGGACCGGGTGCAGGCCCTCACCGATCCGTCCCGCGGCGTCACCGTGAGCGTCGGGCTCGTGTCCGGCGGCACCACCCGGAACACCGTGCCTGCCCGCGCGGCGTGCGAGGTGGACCTTCGCTTCGAGGCGACGGCCGACGGCGAGGCGCTCTTCGAGGCGATCGAGTCGATCGCGGCCGAGGCGGCCGTGCCCGGGACGTCGATCGCCCTCGCGCGGGACGGCTGGCGGACGCCGCTCGAGCGCACCCCGGAGTCCTCCGCGCTCGCGAAGGCGTATGGCGACTGCCAGCGCCAGAGCGGCCTCGGGCTCGGCGAGGCGCCGCTCGCCGGCGGCGGCTCGGACGCCTGCACCACCGGCGCCGCGGGGATCCCGTCCATCGACGGCCTCGGGCCGCGGGGGAGCGGCTTCCACACCACCGCCGAGGTGGTGGAGCTCTCGTCCCTCGTGCCGAAGGCGACCGCGCTCCTCCGCTTCCTCGCGACGCGCGGCTAGCGCCGCGCCCGCCCGGCGCGCGCGACGCGGCTACCCGCGCAGCCAGTGCCAGAGGGTGCGCGCGCCCGGGGCGAGCCGCAGCGCCAGGCGCCGGGCGGCCGCCCTGGGCCGGCCCGTGCTCCGCGCCGCGAGCCCGTCGAGGAGGCGCACCGCGTCCGCTCGCCGCCCGCCGCCGGCGAGGGCGCGGGCCAGGGCGAACGTGGTCTCCGGGTGCCAGGGCTCGAGCTGGCCGGCGCGGCGGAGGACCCGCTCGGCCGCCCCGTACGACTTCCGCGCGACGAGCCGCGCGCCGCCGCGGGAGAGCGCGGCCACGGCGTCGGCGCGCCGGCCGCGCGCGACCTGGAGCCGGGCGACGTCCTCCCAGAACGGCTCCTCCTCCGGATACGCCTCGGTGGCCTGCGCGAGGACCGCGAGCGCGCGATCGGTGAAGCCCGCGGCGAGGTGCGCGGAGGCCGCGGCGCGGAAGCTCGCCAGCGCCTGCTCCCGCTCGCCGCTCGCGGCGAGGAGGGGCGCGACCTTGCCGTGCACGGTGGCGTCGTCCGGCTTCGCCGCGAGCACCTCCCGGTACAGGGCGATGGCCTTCTTCCGCCGGCCGCGCGCGCGAGCGCGGTCGGCCGCGATCACCGTCGCCGTGCGGTCGAAGGGCTTCGACCTCGACTTCGTCCAGGCCACGCGCCCATCCTACCCGCTGCGGCGCTCGCGCGGGGCGATCGTCGATCACCCTGCGTCCCACGGTGGCGCACCTCCGCATACGACCGCTCGTCGTCACTCGACGTGGGCGCGCCCCCAGCAGGCGAGGATCCGCCTCCCCGCGGCGTCGCGCGCCGCACCGTCCCCGGGCCGGAACCGCGCGACGGTGAAGCGCGGCCCGTGGGCGGGCGCCTCGCCGAACGCCGGATCGACCGGGATCCAGGCGCCGCCGGCCCGGACCTCGGCCCAGGCGTGCCACACGAACCCGCGTCCGTCGTGCGCGACCCCGACCGCGGTGCGCGCCTCGAGGCCGCGCGACGCCGCGGCGACCACCCAGGCGGCGGCCTTCTCCCGGCAGCTCCCGCCCGGCGCCTCGGGCGCGGGGACCCCCGGCGGCGCCGCCGGGGGCGGCGGGTCGAGGGCGATCCCGCAGAACCTCCGCGCCGCACCGGGATCGGCGGGCCCGGCCACCCGGACGTCGAGCGGGGGCGGCCGGTCCGGCACCGCCGCGCGCGGATCCCGCACGTAGCGCGCCCCCTGCGCGGCGATCGCCAGCTCCGCCGGGAAGCCGTCCGGCGACGGCACCAGCCGCGCGACGACCCCGAGCGCCGCGCGCAGGCGCGCCCGGCGGCGCCGCTCGCCTCGTCGAAGGCGTCCACGCAGGCCGCGCCGGCGCCGGCGCGCGCGGCGAGGACCAGCTCCGCGACCGTGGCCGGCACCGCGCCGCGCACGGTCGCCCCCGGCCGGAGGACGCCGTCCTCCTCCACGGTCGAGGCGCCGGCGAGCCGCCCCTCGCGATCGACCTCCACCTGGATCCGCCGCGCCCGGGTCCTGCCGCCCGCCGCCTCCGGGAGCCGGAGCTCCGTGGCCCACGTGGCCGCGCAGCGATCGCCGCCGCAGCGGACGGAGAGCTCCGCGGCGCCGACCGCGACGCCGCCGAGCTCCACGCGGTAGCGGGCGCTCCCCGCGGGCAACGCGCCGAGGAGCAGGACCGCGAGGAGCGGGGTCACCGCTTCTCCACCGCCGCGGGCGGCCGCGCGCGCCGGGCCCGCGCGGCCCGCCGGCGCCAGGCGAGCCAGACCACGGCGAGGAGCGCGAGCGCGACCAGCGCGACCGTCGCCGCCCGGGTGTACTGGTCCACGATCCCGACGAGCTCGTCCACGTTCCGCGCCGCGAGCCCGCCCAGGGCGAGGAGCAGCGCGTTCCAGAGCGCGGCGGACACGGCGCCGAACACGAGCACCGTGCGGAGCGGGATCCCGCTCGCCCCCGCGGCGACGAAGACGAACGCCCGGACGCCGGGGAGGAACCGGTTCGCGGCGAGGAGCGCCGGCCCCCACCGGCGATAGCTCGCCTCGAACCGCGCGAGCCGCTCCGCCGAGAGGCCGCCGCGGCGCCCGGCGCGGGCGTCGAGCCGCCGGCCGACGGAGACGCCGACCTGGTGATCGACGAACGCGCCCGCCACCGCGCCGGCGGTGACCGACAGGAAGGCGATGGGCCACGAGAGCTCGCCGTGGGCGGCGTACCAGGCGCCGAGCACCACCACGAGGTCGCCCGGGAACGGCGGGAAGACGTACTCGACGAAGCTCGCGAGGAAGAGGATCGCCGGCGCCGCGGGGCCGGTCCGCGACACCGCCTCGGCGAGGACGTCGGTGAGGCGCTGGAGTCGGGTCACCGGCTCCCGATGTTAGCCGAGCGCCGCGCCGGCCGCTCGCGCGGCGACGTCGCTCATGCATCAAACGGTCGCGCGCCCGCGCCGCCCCCGGAAGAACCCGATGACGTACAGCGCGACGGCCGCGATGAGGAGCAAGTGGATCGCGCCCACCGTCACCTTGAACGCGAGCGCGATGACCCAGGCGAGGGCGAGGATGGTCGCGAGCAGCATGAGCATGGCCGGCCTCCTCTCCCCAATCTCGGCGCGGCGTCCTGGACCGGCTCGCCCGCCCGCCGGCCCCCTCGCCGCCCGCCCGGGCGCCCAGGCGGACATCCGTGCTAAACGACCGGCGTGGAAACCGCTGCCCGCGCGCGCTCGCTCCGCCTCGTCTTCGCCCTCGCCGCCCTCTGGCTCGCGCTCGGGTACCTGAACGTCGCCCGGGGCGCGGCCCACGCCGGCCCGCGCTATCGCTTCTGGTCGTTCCAGCACCTCTGCTACTCGGACGTGATCGCCCTCCACGGCGACCGCTACCTCGGCGGCGGCCGCCCGGTGCCCTACCTCGAGGACCGGATCGAGTACCCGGTCCTGCTCGGCGTCGCGCTGTGGCTGCCGTCCTTCGTCCCGGGCGGCGTCCTCGCGCACTTCACGGTGACCTACCTGTTCCTCGCCGCCTGCCTCGCGGCGGCGCTCGCCGCCCTGGCCCGCACCCCCGGGGCGCGGCCGGAGTGGCTCGGCGCCACGCCCGCGCTGGTGGTGTACGCCGGGCTCAACTGGGACCTGTTACCCATCGCGCTCCTCGCCCTCGCGGCCCTCGCGCTCTCCCGGGCGCGGCCCGGCGCGGCCGGCGCGCTCGGCGCGCTCGGCGTCTCCGCGAAGCTCTTCCCCGGCGTGCTCCTGCCGCCGGCGCTCGCCGCGCTCGCGGCGCGCCGGCCCCGCGGCCCGCTGCTCCGGTTCGCGGCGGCGCTCGGGGCGGTGCTCCTCGCCCTGAACCTCCCCGTCTACCTCGCCGCGCGCGAGGGCTTCCTGTGGTTCTTCCGCTTCAACGCCGGCCGGGGCGCCGAGAACTCGCTGTGGGACGCGCTCCGGCTCGGATCGGGGCCGCTCCTCGAGGCCCTCTCGGCCGGCCCGCTCCTCGCGGCGACCGCCCTCGCCTGCGTCGCCGCGTTCGCGGTGGCGCGCGCCGGGGGCGACGCGGCGCGGGCGGTGCGGCTCGGGGCGGCCCTCGCCCTCGTGACGTGGATCGCCACGAACAAGGTCTGGAGCCCGCAGTACGCGCTCTACGGCTTCCTCGCCGGCGCCCTCGCCGCCGCCCCGCGGCGCCTCTTCCTCGTCCTCACCGCGATGTCGCTGTGGGACTTCTACGCGGCGTTCGAGGTGCGTGCGCTGCGCTGGGCGCCGGGGTTCCGGGATCACGTGTTCCACCCGACCGGGATCGTCCGGGCGAGCCTCTGGCTCGTGCTCGCGGCGTGGATCGGCCGGGAGCTGTGGCGAACCGTCCGGACGCCCCCCGGCGAGGCGGCCGCCTAGGCGCAGCTCAGGCCTGGGACCCGGGCCCGTCCTGCTCCGCCTTCTCGATCCGATCGAGCACTCGCTCCGGATCGACGTCGCGCTCGAGCTCGGCCACCTCGGCGCTCCGGGACTCCTCGATCCCCATCCGCTCCGCGATGGCCGCGACGAGCCGGATGAGCCGCGTGACCTCGTGCTCGGCGAGGAGGCTCACCTGGAGGTCCAGGTCGGCGCGTCGGTCCGCGTCCCGCGCCATCCGGTTCTGCATCACCAGGACGAAGGTCGCGATGAAGATCGCCTCGACCGAGGCGAAGGTGGCGAGCTTCACGAAGTCCGGGTCGAAGCGCGGCAGCGCGAGCACCCCCACGTTGGCGAGCACCCACCCGCCGAACAGCAGGACGTGCAGGTAGACGAACGTCATCGAGCCGGCGAAGTGCCCGATCGCCTCCGCGACCCGATCGCTCCGGCGCTGCCGGCGCCCCTCCTCCCGCCGGCGCGCCAGGAGGTTCTCGATGTTCCGCTCGAGCACGCCCGCGAGGTCGCCCCCCGCGCCCCCGCCGCGCCGGCCGCCGTCCGCCATCTCGCGCCTCCTGCGGGAAGGTTGGGCACCCGCGGGCCAGCCGGGGGGCGTGATCAATAATTCTTCGACCAGATCAGGCTTCCGCCGCCGGACTGCGCGTTGCCGTACCGGACCTCGAAGGACCAGCGAGGGGTGATCTGGTACTCGACGCGGACCTCGTCGGGGTTCTGCCCCAGCTCCGGCCGGGCGTCGAAGCGGTGGGTGTAGCCCACGTAGACGCGGTCGGTGACGTACTTGCCCGCCCGGAGCTCGGCGGCGTCGAGGGCCACCGTGTCGAGCGGGAGCCGGTCCTGGATCACGTTGCGGAAGAGCTGCGTCGCGACGACCCCTCCCGCGGCGGTCGCCAGCCCGCCCTGCTGCCCCCCGAGCGACTGGACCCCGCCGGTCCCCGGCTTGAGCTCGCGCCGGCCCGTGGCGATGAGGAGCGCGATCTGCGCGTCGTCCATCGGCGGCTGCGAGCTGAGCCGGAACTCCGGGCTGGCGACCGAGCCGGTGACGTCGACGGTCACGACGGCCTCGGGGTTCGTGTAGACCGCCTCGACGTCGAGGAGCGCCGCCTTCGGAGGGCCGCCGGTGAAGGTGACCTTGCCGCGGTGCATCTCGAAGCGGCGCCCGGAGATCGGCTCCACGTCCCCGCGCACCACCTCGATGGTGCCGGACATGTAGTCCTCCTTCCCAACGACCTCGTACCGCACGTCCGCCTTGAGCTCGACCCGGACGAACGGATTGTCGCCCTGCACCTGCAGCCGCCCCGGCGCGACGACGCGGAGCGTGAGGGCGAACGGCGGCCCCGCGGCGGCCGCCGGGGCGGGAGCCTTCCGGCGCGGGCCGACCACGATGTCCGGGCGCTCCTCGAGCGGCTGGAGCGTCCGCGGGGTCCGCTTGGGGAGGCGGACCAGCGCTCCACGCGCGACGTCCAGCCTCGCGTCGAGCGCGCCGGGGTGCCAGGTCCCGCCCACCTGGACGTTCAAGGTGAGGGTCGCGAGATCGATGCCGGTCCGGGAGATCGCGAGATCCTTCGAGGTGATCCGGCCCTCGAGCTTCCCCGTCCCGGAGGTCATCCCCCGGAGCGACCCCCGCGCCTCGAGCTTCCCCTTGCCGCGGTGCGCGACGAGCTGCGGGATCTCCACCGCGTCCTCGGTGATCGCGGCGTCCACCTCGATCCCGGTCCAGTCACCGTACTCGGAGATCGCCAGCCGCCCGTCCCGCAGCCGCGCGGTGCCGCGCGGGGAGAGCCGCCCGAGCGGCCCGCGCGCCCTCACGTCGGCGTCGAGCCGGCCGCTCGCGGCGCGGACGAGGCGCGGGACCACGGCGGGGAGGAAGCCGAGCTGGAGCGCGTCGGCCTTCACCGACAGCTCGGCGGGGGCGGCCCGGAGCGCCGCGCCCGACGTCTCGAGCGAGATCGCGCTCGCCACCGCGAGCGCCGCGTGCAGCGTCCCCCCCTGCGCCGCGGCGACGTCCACCTCGGCGCTCGCCTTCCCGCCGTCCGCCCGGAGCCTGGCCCGGGCGTCCCCGAGGGCCGTCCCGGAGAAGGAGAGGCCGGTGCCCGCGAGCTCGCCCTGGATCCGCGGCGCCGCCAGCGTGCCCCGCGCCTTGACCGTGCCGCGCAAGGTCCCCGCCACGGGGACGTCCCGACCGGCCGCTCGCGCGAGGACGGCGCCGGGGATCTCCACGTCCACCGCGAGGGGCGCGGCGCGGAGGCCGGCGCGCGTCCCGAGCCGCTCCAGCGGCGCGCCGAGCGAGGCGGTCGCGCGGAGGAGCTCCTCTCCCTGGAGCGCCCCCTGCGCGGTCGCCGCCACCCGGTCGGCGGCGGCCGTCGCCTGGAGCCGGGCCGCGATCCCCGCGTACCCCTCGTACTGCCCGTCGGCGAGGTCGAGCGACGCCGCCCCCCGCAGCGCGCCCAGCGTGCCCTCCGCCCGGAGCGCTCCGGTGAGCCGCCCTCCGATCCGCTGGGGGAGCCCGAGCCGCCCGGCGAGCTCGCCGAGGAGCACCTCCCTCACCGTCACGTCCAGCTCGATCGGCGCGGTCCGCAGCGCCGCGGCGGCTCGCTCCGGGCGCGCGAGCAGGTCGCCGACGTCGAGCGCGATCTCCGCCTTCGCCGCGAGGGTGGGGCGCCCCTCGAGCGCTCCGCTCAGGGCGAGCCCGAGCCGCCCCCCGGCCCCGTCGGCGGTCAGGGAGAGGTCCACCGCGGAGAGGTCCGCGTACGCCCCGCCGGCGAGGGTCGCCTCTGCCCGGAGCACGGGCGCGCGCGCGGGCCCCTCGAGGCGCGCGTCCAGCGCGAGCAGGCCCGACGCCGGCGTCGCCACGTCGAGCACCCGGAGCACCTCCTCCACCGGGAGCGCGTCGCCGCGGAGCCGGAGCGCGAGCCGCTGCCCCGGCCGTCCGACGAGGGGCAGCGGGAGATCGAAGGTGGCGTCGGCGGCCCCGCCCGCCGCCCGCGCCAGCGCCAGCGTACCGGCGGCGCGCCGGGTGGCGCCGTCGTAGCGCAGGTCCGCGACGACGCGCAGGCCGGCGAGGCTCCGGTAGGACCCGTTCTCCACCGCGAGCGATCCGACCAGCGTCGGCCGGCCCGTCGTCCCGCTCGCGCGCAGCTCGGCCGAGACCGCGCCGGAGATCCCGCCGCCCCCCGGCAACACGCCGGCGGGGAGCCCCTCGAGCCGCACGCCCTCGAGCCGGAGGCGCGCGTCGATCGCGCTCCTCGGGCCGAGCCCGCCCTCGAGGACGATGCGCTGGGACCCGGCGACGAGCTCGAGGAGATCCACCCGGGGCCCCCGCGCGAGCCACAGGGTGGCCGGCCGCGCGAGGGCGTACCGGGTCCCAGGGTAGCCGATGGTCAGCGTGTCGAAGGCGAGCGCCTCGCCCTCCGTCCCGACCCGCCGGGCGCGGGCGTCCACCGTCACGGGATCGCGCCCGAGCCTCGGGACCGACGCCGACGCCGCGAGGTGGGCCTCGCCCCCCGCGAGCGTGGCCCGGACGAGCAGCGCGCGGGCGAGCTCGTCCCCGCCGCGCCGCACCCGGTCGGCGCTCGCGTCCACCGAGCCCGCGAGCGTCCGCGCCGGCCCGGCGAGGTGCGCCTCCGCCCGCACCCCGGAGACGGCGAGCGTGCCCGAGGCGAGAGCCGCGGCGGTGATCGTACCGTCCAGCGCGGGCGCGTCGGCCGTCCCCGAGAGCCGCGCGTCCACGCGGGCGGTCCCGGCGACGGCGGGGAGCTTCGCGCCGAGGAGCTGCTCCAGATTTCGCGCCGCCGCGGCGAGGTCCTTCCCCCGCGCCTCGACCTGGCCCGCGACGGGTCCGCCCGCGCGCCAGGCGCCGCTCCCGTCCAGGGAGATCCCGGGCGCGGCGAGCGCCAGGCGCCGCACGGTCCAGCTCCCGCCGTCCACGGCCGCGTCCACCTCGCCCGGGCCGAGCGTCCCCCGGCGCAGGCGCGAGCGCGCGAGGGCGAGCGTCACGCGGCCGCGGAGCGCGCGGAGCGACGCGCCCGCCACGGCCCCGTGCCCGCGGGCGGTCACCTCGCCGGGCGGCGCGGCGGCGTGGAGCCGCGCCGGGTCGAGCCGGTCCAGGTCCAGGTCGAGGCCGAGCGCGCGCGTGCCGTCCACCCGCGCCGCGGCGGCGACGTGCGCCCGCCCGGCGCCGTCCACCCGCGGGGCCACGCTCACCGCCGCGGTGGCGATCCGGCCGTCCGACTCCGCGTACGCGGAGAGCGCGAGATCCGCGCCGGCGGGGACGTCCGGGGCGAGGCGGCGCACCTCGGCGCGGTCGATCGCGACCTGCGTGATCGCCGCCCGCCCGGTCCGCTTCGCCAGGTCCCCCTGCCCGAGCCCCTCGAGCACGGTGTCCCCGAGCCGCACCCGCAGCGCGTTCACCCGCACTGCCCGACCGTCGCTCCCGCCCCGCACCTCGAGCGAGAGCGGGCCCGCGACCGGCGCCGCCACCGCCGCGCGGAGCGCCAGATCCACCCGCGTCCGATCCGGCCCCACCACCCCGCGGCCGTCGAGCTCGAGCCCGCTCGCCTCGAGCCGCGTCGCGCCGGTCCGGTCCACCCACCAGATCGCCCCGCGGCGCACGGTCAGGCGTGCGATCCGCGCGGTCCACCCCGGCCCCTCCTCGCGCGGGGGCCGCTCGGGTCGGCGCCGCGCTGGCGCGAACGCGCGGGCGAGCGAGAGCTGGCCGTCCTCTCCCTCCTCGAGGAGCACGGTCGGCCCGTCGAGCTCGACGGTGAGGCCGATCGACCGGTTGCGGACGCGGGTCACGTCGGCGAGCACCTCGAGCCGATCGACGTCGAGGACGAGGCGGCCGTCCGGGTCGTACGCGCGGAACCCGCGGAGGCCGATGCCGCCGTTCGAGAGCACGTCCACGCCGGCGAGCTCGAGGTGGCCGGCCACCTCCGCGTCGGCGTACCGCACGAGGGTGCGCGCCACGAGGGCGCGCCCAGGGCCGGAGCTGGCGAGGAGCACCACGCCGGAGAGCGCCACGCCGGCGAGGGCGAGGACGCCGAGGAGCGTCCAGGCGAGCGCGGAGAGGGCGCGGAGCGCGACGCGGGCGGACCGCACTAGTGCCGCTCCGCCGAGAGGGTGGGCCTATTCACCATTCGTCTGCTCCGCGGCACTTCGCGGGCTCGTCTTCTCCGACGCGCGCCACTAGAACGCCTCTCCGAGCGAGAAGTGGACGGCGAGCCACGGCTCGCGGTGGAAGGACGGCACGGTCCCGATCACGGCGCCGCTCGCGTCCGTGATCGGGTCCCCGGCGTTCTCGACGCTCGGCACGGTCGGGAACCGGTGCGAGAGGGCGACGCCGGAGGACCAGTTGGTCGGGATCTGCATCCCCACGTCGAGCCGCACCGGGCCGACGGGGGTGCGGTAGCGCAGGCCGAGCCCGGCCGCCCACTGGAGCAAGGTCGGGTCGAGGGCGGTCCGGTACGCGGTCGGGACGCCGGACGGGCGGGAGACGTTCCCGGCGTCCACGAACACGGCGCCGCCGAACGGGCCGGCGATGTCGAAGCGGAGCTCGATCGAGCCGTCGGCGAGGCCGTTCCCGCCGACCGGCACCCAGCTCCCGCTCCGGAGGATCATCGGCGAGAGGCGGTTCGTGTAGTACCCCCGCATCGACTGCGGCCCGCCCGCCATGAAGCGCGCGATGATCGGCGGCTCGCCCTGCTGCCGGAGGGGCACCAGGGCGCCGACCCGCGCCCGGACGGCGAGGACGAACCGCTCGCCGAGCGGCACGAACACCCGCCCCTCCGGGACGATGCGCAGGTAGCGGTAGCCGTAGGTGCCCAGCCGGAAGCCCTCCTGCACTGCCGTGAGGACGTACACCCCGTGCCGCGTGTTCACCGGGTCGTTCCGCCCGTCCCAGCCCACCCGCTGCTCCAGGTAGGAGAGCAGGCAGATGGTCCCCGTGCAGTTCTGCAGCTCGGGGCCCCGCTCCGCCGGTGCCAACGGGTTGAAGGTCTGCGCGACGTTCGAGAGCTGGTAGACCTCGACGTTGTAGGACGGCACGAGCGTCCAGCGGCGCTCCACCCGGAGCGGGAAGGAGAGCCGGAGGCGCTCGGACCAGAAGTCGTACGCCTGCTCGAGCCCGCGCTCGACCTCGACGCGCGCGGAGGCGTCGATCTGCCGGGCGATCGCGCCGGGCTGCGAGAACTCCGCGCTCGCCAGGCCGATGGGGCCCTGCTTCGCCGGGCTGGTGACGAGCCAGGCATACCCGGCGCGGGCGTCGAGCTGGAGCCGGCGGACGTCGCCGAGGAAGTTCCGGTTCGTCCACCCCGCCATGGCGTTCACGTCCCAGCGGACGTTCGCCTCGATGCCGACGCCCGGGCCGGCGCGGATGGTCCGGAACGGCGCCTCGCGCACCGCGATCACGATCGGGATGATCCCGCGGACCGGGTCCGGCGTCCCGCGCGACACGCGGACGCCTCCGAACACGCCCAGGTCGAACACGCGGGCCTGCGCCCGCGCCATCGCGTCGTCGGAGTACCAGTCGCCCGGCTTCACCGCGACGAGCGCCTGGTCGCGGATCCGGTCGCGGGGGATCGCCGCGGTCCCGGCGACGAAGACCGGCCCGAAGCGGAAGCGGCGGCCGGGCTTGACGCCGTAGCGCACCTCCGCGCCGTGCCGACCGGGATCGATGTCGGCTTGCTGCGTCACCTCGGCGTTCGCCCAGCCGGCATTCCGCAGGACGGCGAGGAGCCGCGCCTTCGCGGCGTCGTACGCGGCCTCGGTGAAGACGTCGCCCACCCCGAGCGGCAACCTGCCGAGGCGCGCCTTCGCCTCCGGCGCGTCGTCGAGGCCGAGGGTCTCCAGCGCGGTCACCCGGACCGGCGCCCCCTCCTCGACCTCGATGATCACCTTGGCGCGCCCGGCGCCGGCCGGCTCGAGCCGGACGTCCTTCACCCGCGCGTCGTAGTAGCCGCTCGTGCGGTAGAAGGCCACGACGCGGCGCCGGTCCACCGCGAGGGCGTCGGGATCGAGCCGCACCGCCTCGTCCCAGGCGAAGCGGCCCGAGGGCTGTGTCGCGAGCTTCGCCCGGATCGCGTCGGCGCTCAGCGCGTGGGCGCCGCGGATCTCGAGCGCGGTGACGACCGGCTCCTCCGGCGTGCCACGCGCCCGCAGGCACCCGCTCCCGAGGGCGAGGAGGAGCGCGACGGGGACGAGCCGGACGCGGGCCATCGGCGCCGCCGATCATGGCACACCCGCAACCGCGGCGCCGGGCCGAATACGGCCCGCTCCCGGGCGGGGCGCGCGGGAGGGCCTCAGGCCTCGAGCGTGCGCCGCGGAAGCTGCGAGCGAGGGTGGCCGTCAATCGGGCGACGAGAGCAGCAGGCCGAGGTTCCGCTCCTCCCAGGCCTTGGCGCGGGCGTAGTCGGGGTACGCCTGCTCGCGTCGGCGGAAGTCGGCCCCGTGCACGATCCGCCGCCCGTCCACCTCGCGCGCGGGGACGGCCTGGTGGAGCATCTCGTGGAACACCACCATCGCGACGTAGTACTCCGGCACCTCGGGACGATCGAGCGTCGGGTGCAGCCGGATGATCCGCGCGTCCTGCACGTACACGCCGGTCTTGACCGTGCGGCGCCGGTCGCCGGAGCGCACGGCGCCCCAGCCGATCCGGGCGTCGATGGCCCCGCCGAAGTGCTCGGCGTTGAGCCGGTCGAAGATCGCCTGGAGATCGTGGGCCCGGCCGCGCGGCTGGAGCCGATCGGCCTGCGGGATCGCGATCCGCTCCCGGTGCTCCCGGACGAACGCGTCGATGCGGTTCCCCGCCGCCCGCCGGCGCGGGCCGGCGCCCCCCCGGCCGGAGCCGGCGAAGGCGGCGAGCGCGGTCACCACGTCCTCCGGCGCCTCGAGGAACATGTGGTGGACGCGGTAGTGGATCTCGCCCGGGGCGCGCCGGAAGGAGACCATGGTCGAGCGGTTGTCGTGCACCGTGAGGCGCACCCGCTCGGCGAGGTGCGCGGACAGCTCGTCGGCGAGCCGCCGGGCGGCGGCGACGCGCGCCTCCCGCGGCTGGACGGTGAGCGTGAGCTGACGGTTCGACTCCGGAGGTCTCAAGCGGGGCGGAATCCTACGGAACCGGCCGCTCGCCCATCAAGGGCCCGCTGTGCGCGACGGCGAGGCTGCGCTCGGCAGCTCGGCCGCCCATCGCGGGAGCGGGCACGGGCCACGGAAACGCCTCAGCCCGTCACCGTGCCCGTGCCCGTGCCCGTCACCGTTTCCCGTTCCCCGCCTCCCGCTTACCGTGGCCCGTGGACCGTGGACCGTCGCCCGTCACCCGTGCTCCGTCGAACCACCGTCGGATCACGGGGGAGGCGGGCCAGGGGACACGGGAGCCGGGTCACGGGTCACGGAGAGGCCGGTGACGGTGACGGGCACGGACCACGGGGCGGGTTCGGGAGAAGGGAGACGCGCCCCGAGGCTGGCGCGTGACGCGTTCCTACCCCTCCCCCTCCTCCTCCGAGAGCAGCCGCTCGATCCGCGCCGGCTCGACGCGAAGGGCGAGGACCCTCTCCTGCGTGTAGGTCACCGCGCCGGGGGCCGCGCCCTTCGGCTTCCGCACGTACTTGGCCCGGGTGTAGGCCACCTCGACCTGCGGCGCGCCGCGGGCGTCGGAGAAGTGCGCGGCGAGGTGCGCCGCGTCGAGCAGGGTGTCGCCGTCGGGCGCCTTCCCCTTCTCGACCCGGACCACCACGTGGGCGCCCTTCTGGCCGCGCGCGTGCAGCCACACGTCACTCCCCTTCGCGACGCGGACGGTGAGCTGGTCGTTCTCGGCGGCCCCCTTGCCCACGAGGATCGCCAGCCCGGCGAGGGACCGGAACGTCCGGTACGGCAGCGCCGGCTCGCTGCGGCGGTGCCGCCGCGCCGCCAACGCCCGCCGCGGCCCGGCGCCGAGCCTGCGCGCCTCCTTCTCGAGCCGCGGCAGCCCGGCGAGATCCGCCGCGTCGATCGCGGCGAGGAGCGCGCGGAGGGCCGCCTCGCGCCCGCGCACCTCGACCGCGCGCGCGGCGACGCGGGCGGCGCTCTCGACGATCCGGCGGTAGCGCCGGTAGTAGCGCTCCATGTTCGCCTGCGGCGCGAGCGCCGGATCGAGCGCCACCTTCACCTGCCGCGGCCCCTCCTCGGTCCACTCCGTGACCTCCACCTCGCGCGCGCCGCGCCGCACCAGCCGGAGGTTCGTCTTGAGGAGATCGGCGGCGCGCCGATCGCCCTCGGCCGCCGGAACGCGCGCCTCCTCGTCGGCGAGCTTCACGAGGGCGCGCCCCGCCCGGGCGATCGCGGCCCGAACCGGCTCGCGGAGGCGCCGGCGCCCCTCGACGAGGAGCCGCTCCTCCTCGCGCGCGCGGTACTCCGCGTCGATCGCGGCGGAGAGCGGGAAAGCGGCCCCCGCGACCGGGGTGAAGCGCAGCTCGCCCTGCGCGGTGGCGCCGCGCGAGGGCGTCTCGCCCGGGGGCGCCGCCGGGAGGACGGGCGGGACGTAGGGCTGGCCGGGGACGAGCCGCCGGCGCTCGGAGGGGTTTCGCCCGGCGCTCGCCCGGATCGTCCCGTCGGCCGCCACCAGGAAGAGGTTGCCGTGGCGCCCGGTCAGCTCGGCGACGAGGCGCACCGGCCCGGCGGCGCGCTCGAACCGCAGGGCGATCACCCGGTCGCCGGGCAGGACGTCGATCCCGGCGAGCCGCGCGCCCTCGAGCTCCTTCCGGAGCAGCGCCTGGAGCTGGAACGCGACCTCGGGGGCGGGGGGGCGGCGCGCGGAGACGTGCAGCCGGGTGAGGTTCGGCTCGGCGGAGAGGAGGAGGCGCGCCTCGCCCGCCGCGCCGAAGAGCTCCAGGGTGAGGGCGCGCTCCGCGTGGACGCGGACCTGGTCGACGCGCGCCCCGCAGAGCGGCGCGAGCTCCTCGACGACGAGCGCGATCTCGCGAGCGGTGAGGGACAAGGGGAGGGAGATCTACCCGCGAAAAGCAGCGGCCGCCCGGAGGCGGCCGCGGCGCTACGCACGCTGGAAGAACGCGCTAGCCCTTCTTGGCCTTCTTGGCCGTCTTCTTCTTCGCGGCCGGCTTCTTCGCAGCGGTCTTCTTCACGGCCTTCTTCTTGGCGGGCATCTCGTTCCCTCCTCGGAACGTCCATTCGATGTCGATGGACACGCTGGAATGGACAATGTTGAGCGGAGGTTAGCGCGGCGGGATCTTGCACGTCAAGGAAGCGACGCGAATCTCGCGACGCCGGGATCCACCCTCGCAACGCGCCGCACCCGCATGGAACGCGCCGCGCGAGAGCGGCGCGCAGCGTGGTATTCACCGAACGTCACTGAAAGGTCGCGTCGCCCGCCGGTCTGGCCGGCGCCGGCTAGCCCAGCACCGCGGCGCCGATGACGCCCGCGTCGTCGCCGAGCCAGGCGCGCTCGACCGTGAGCCCGCGGGCCGCCGCGCGGAGCACGTGCGTGTCGAACTGCCCCTGGATCAGCCGGGCGAGGTGCGGGCACCCGAGCAGGACGCCGCCGCCGAGGATCACGCGGGCGGGGTTCAGGATCGTGACGAGGTTCGCGATCGCGGTCCCGAGGAGCGCGGCGTTCTCCTCCCACAGCGCGATGGCGTAGGCGTCTCCGGCGGCGAACGCGTCGTCCACGGCGGTGGCGTTCACCCGGGAGAGGTCGCCGCCGACGCGGTCGCGGACCAGGGTCGCAGCCCCGGCCTCGAGGTCCTCGCGCACGCGCGCGGCGACGTTCACGCCCGAGGTGTACGCCTCCAGGCAGGAGAGCTGGCCGCAGCCGCAGCGACGGACCTTCGTCTCCGCGCGGAGCGGCCGCACCTTCACGTGCCCGAACTCCCCCGCGACGCCGTGCGCCCCCTCGTGCAGCCGCCCCCCCAGGATGAGCCCCGAGCCGACCCCGGAGCCCACGAAGACGAGCACCACGTCGTCGAGCCCCTTCGCGGCGCCGAAGCGCTTCTCGCCCCACGCCGCCACCGCGAGGTCGTTCGCGACGTGGACCGGCACCCCGAGCCGGCCCTCGAGGAGGCGCCCGAAGGCGACGTCGCGCCACCCGAGGTTCGGCGCGTTCAGGACCACGCCGGTGGACCCGAGCACCTGGCCGGCCACCCCCACCCCGACGCTCGCGCAGGAGCCGAGCGCGAGCTCCGCCGCGCCCGCGGCCTGGGTGAGCACGTGCAGGACCACCTCGACCACGCGCTCGGGCGTGCGATCGCGGAGCGGCTCCTTGTGCGACGCGACGATCTCGCCCGTGTCGCGATCGATCACCGCCGCCCGGGCGTTCGTCCCGCCGAGATCGACGCCGAGGGCGAGGGTGGACACGGCGTCAGGCCCCCACGTCGCGCAGGATCTCGTCCACCTTGCCGCGGACGAGCGCCTGGATCTCGGCGAGCCGCTCCGGCGTCTTCGCCTCGAAGCGGAGGACGAGCAGCGGCTGGGTGTTCGACGCGCGAACGAGGCCCCACCCGTCCGGGAACACCACCCGGACGCCGTCCACCGTCACCGCCTCGTACCGCGCCTTGAAGAACTCCTGGGCGCGGCGGACGACCTCGAACTTCTTGTCCTCGGGGCACTCCACCCGCAGCTCCGGCGTCGAGTGCGTCCGCGGCACGTCGGCGAGGAGCGACGACATCGGCCGGTCGGTCCGGGTGAGCAGCTCGAGGAGCCGGGCGGACGAGTAGATGCCGTCGTCGAAGCCGAACCAGCGGTGGGCGAAGAAGATGTGACCGCTCATCTCGCCGGCGAGCAGCGCGTTCTGCTCCTTCATCTTGGCCTTGATGAGGCTGTGGCCGGCCTTCCACATGATGCCCCGGCCGCCGTGCTTCGCGATGTCGTCGTAGAGGGTGAACGAGCACTTCACCTCGCCGACGACCGCGGCGCCCGGCTGCTCGGCGAGGAGCGCCCGGGCGAAGAGGATCATGATCTGGTCGCCCCAGAGCACGTTCCCCCGCTCGTCCACGGCGCCCACCCGGTCGGCGTCGCCGTCCCAGGCGATCCCCACGTCCGCCTTCACCTCGAGGACCTTCTTCCTGAGGTGCTCGAGGTTCTTCTCCACGGTCGGGTCCGGGTGGTGGTTCGGGAACCGACCGTCCATGTCCACGAAGAGGGGGACGACCTCGAACCCGAGCGACTGGAAGAGCGGCACGGCCACGACGCCGCCCGTGCCGTTCCCGGCGTCCACCACGACCTTGAGCTTCCGCGCGCCCAGCCGGAGGTTCTCGCGGACGTGCGCGCGGTAGGGCGTCACGATGTCGTACGGCGTGACGGTGCCCCGCCCGGCCGCGAACTTCCCCGACTCCGCGAGGCGGCGGATCTCCTGGATCTCCTCCCCGTGGAAGGTGGCCGAGCCGAGGCCGACCTTGAGGCCGTTGTACTCGGGCGGGTTGTGCGAGCCCGTGATCATGCAGATGCCGTCCACGTCGAGCGTGTGGGCGGCGAAGTAGGTGAGCGGGGTCGGGACGACGCCCAGATCGACCACGTCGACTCCCGTGGAGGCGAGGGCCTCGATCATCGCCTTCCCGAACTTCGGGCCGGAGAGGCGGCAGTCCCGTCCGACGGCCGCGCGCTTGCCCCCCTTCTCGCGGATCTTCGTCCCGAGCGCCTTGCCGACCAGGCTCACCACCTCTTCGGTCAGGTCGTCGTCGACGATGCCGCGGATGTCGTACTCGCGGAAGATGGTGGGCGAGAGCTTCGGCATGAGGGTCTCCGTCTGGGAATGTCCGTCACGGGCGCGGGCGAGGGCAGGCCCGGAACGAAACCCGCCCGGCCGCGAGAGGCGGCCGGGCGGACGATAGCACCTCTGGAGAGGTGTGCCAGGCGGGCGTCGGGGGGTGCCGACCCGCTGGAGGCCGCGATCAAAGCAGCTCTTCCCGCCCTCGCCGCCCCAGCTCCTCCACGGCCTTCCGGACGTCCTGGGCGCGGTCGCGCCGGCAGACCAGGATCGCGTCCCCCGAGTCCACGACGATCACGTCGTCGAGCCCGATGACCGCCACCGGCCGCGCCTTCGTGGCGAGGACCACGTCGTTCCGGCCGTCGATCACGAGCGCGTCGCCCTCGGCGACGTTGCCGAGGTCGTCCACCGTGCGGACGTCGGACAGCGCGGCGAAGCTCCCCACGTCGCTCCAGCCGAACTCCGCCGGGACGACCGCGATCCGGTGGCTCTTCTCCATCACGCCGTAGTCGATCGAGATGGACGGGCAGTCCGGGAAGACGCGCTTCAGCGTCCGCGCGTAGGCAGGCGTGCCGAGCGTCTTGCGGATCGCCTCGAGCTGCTCGCGGAGCACGGGCATCGCGCGGGCGATCTCGTCGAGGATCACGTCGGCGCGGAAGGCGAAGATCCCCGAGTTCCAGAGGTAGTTCCCGTCGGCCAGGTAGCGGGCGGCGGTCACCACGTCCGGCTTCTCGACGAACCGCTCCACCTTGTGCGCCTGGAACCGGCCCTTCCCCTTCCGCTTCGCGGCGAGGCGAGGCCCGACCTTGAGGTAGCCGTAGCCGGTCTCCGGCCGCGAGGGGTGGATGCCGATGGTCGCGATGGAGCCCGCGTCGGCGAGCTGGGCCGCGGCGGAGAGCGCGTCGCGGAACGCGTCCGGCCGGGCGATGTGGTGATCGGCCGGCAGCATCGCGATGACGCCCTTCGGGTCCTTCGCCGAGACGTGGAGCGCGGCGAGCCCGACGCACGGCGCGGTGTTCCGCGCGCACGGCTCGACGATGAAGTTCTCCTTCGGGAGCGCCGGCAGCATCCGGCGCGCCGCCGCGGCGTGCTGCGGGCCGCACACGACGTAGGTCTCCCGTGGCCGCGCCAGCGGCGGGAGGCGCCCGACGGTGGAGGCGAGGAGCGGTCCGTCGCCGGCGAGGGCGAGGAACTGCTTCGGGCGGCTCTTGCGGGAGAGCGGCCAGAACCGCGTCCCCGAGCCGCCGGCCATGATCACCGGGTAGATCTTCACAGGGTCCTCCAGATCGCGAGCAGCTCGGCGAGGACGCGCCCCGTCGCGCCCCAGATCACGTCCCCGCCGACCGAGAAGAAGTGCACGTCGAGCTTCATGCCGTAGACCTCGCGCGGCTCGACCCGGTGCGCGTCGGGCCGGGCGAGCGCCGCGAGGGGCACGTGCAGGATCTCCTCCACCTCGCCCGCCGCCGCCACGTAGGGGTACGGGTATGGCACGGAAGCCACCCAGGGCGTCAAGCGGAAGGCCGACTGCAGGACGAGGGTCTCGGAGAGCCGCCCCATGACGTCCGCGCGGGACGCCTCGAGGCCGATCTCCTCGCGCGCCTCGCGGAGGGCCGCGGCGAGGCTCTCCTCGCCGGGCTCGACGCGACCGCCCGGGAAGCTCACCTGGCCGGCGTGGCGCCGCATGGTCGTCGGCCGACGGGTGAGCAGCACGTGGAGCTCGCCGTCGCGCTCGTGCAGCGGGACGAGCACCGCCGCGCGGGAGAAGCCGCCCGCCGGGAGGCGATCGGGCGGGATGCGCTCGACGGGCGCGTCCCGGGCGTCGAACGCGGTGAGGGCGGCGGCGAGGGCGTCGAGGCTCGCGCTCACGGGATCCGACCGGGCGACCGCGCGATCACCCCGCGGGGCGGGATCGCCCCGGAGAGGCGGCCGCCGGCGGCGCCGGGCGCACGAGGGAGGCTCGGGCCGTGGGCCGCTCGGAGGCGGGCGGGGGCGCGCTGCTCGCGGGCAGCACGCCGTTCCAGACGAGGAGCGCGACGGCGACGCCCGCGGCGAGGCGCCAGGCCACGAACAGGTAGGTCGTCCGCGTCCGCAGCCAGCCGAGGAGCCAGTCGATGACGAGATAGCCGGCCACCGCGGACACCACCGTCCCCGTCAACGTCGCGAGCCCCCAGCTGCCTTCGAGCCCCGGGCCGACCTTCGCGAGCTCGAGGAGCTTGTAGCCGCCCGCGCCGACCGTGATCGGCACGGAGAGGAGGAAGCTGAACCGGGCCGCCGCCTCGCGCTTCAGGTCGAGGAGCATGCCCGCGGTGATGGTGGTGCCGGACCGGGAGCTCCCGGGCACGAGCGCCAGGGCCTGGGCGAGGCCGACGAGCAGCGCGTCCTTCGCCGTCACGTCCTCCACGGCGCGGACGTGCCGGGCGAGCCGCTCCGCGGCGAGCA
Organism: Anaeromyxobacter oryzisoli; assembly: GCF_022690765.1. GTDB lineage: Bacteria > Myxococcota > Myxococcia > Myxococcales > Anaeromyxobacteraceae > Anaeromyxobacter > Anaeromyxobacter oryzisoli. Next base: position 44,762 of record NZ_JALCZA010000028.1, read on the forward strand.
GGACGAGCCCCAGCACCACGAGCGACCCCGCGATGACGAGGTTCCCGAGCGCCTCGATCCGGCGCTCGAGCAGCTTCCCCGCGATCGCCGCCGGGATCGTGCCGACGACGATGTACCAGGCGAGGCGCGACTCGGCCGTCTCCATCGGGCGCCGGTGCCGGAGCGAGCGGAGGGCCGCCTGCCCGAGCCGGTGGAGGTCGGCCCGGAAGTAGACGAGCACCGCGAGCGTCGTGCCCATCTGGATGATCGTCGAGAAGGCCCGGAACCTGTCGTCGGAGAGCGAGTGGCCGAGGAGCTCGCCCGCGACGAGGAGGTGAGCGGTGGAGCTGACCGGGAGGAACTCGGTCAGGGCCTGCACGAGGCCGAGGACGGCGGCGGAGAGGAGGCTCATCTTCGGGCCGGGAACCTACCGCCTCGCGGGCCGGGTGCCAATCTGCGGGCGGGCGCTCGGCGGGGCTCGCTCGGGCTTCGGGCCCCGGGGGCCGGATCGTGCGGGCGAAGCCCCGTGACCGTCACCGTGACCGTCACCGGTCCCCGTGTCCGCCTCCCGCCTCCCGCGTCCCCGTGGCCCGTGATCCGCCCGGCCGTCGAACTACGGGGATCGGGCCACGGGCCACGGGACCCGGTGCACGGGTCACGGAGAAACGGTGACGGTGACGGGCACGGGCCGAGGCGCTCCCGTCCTAGTACCGGTACAGATCCGACTTGAACGGTCCGTCGATCGGCACGCCGATGTACGTCGCCTGCTTCTTCGTGAGCCGGGTGAGCCTCGCCCCGATCTGCTCGAGGTGGAGCGCCGCGACCTTCTCGTCGAGGTGCTTCGGGAGCGTGTAGACCTTCTTCTCGTAGCTCGCCCGGTTCGTCGCGAGCTCGATCTGGGCCAGCGTCTGGTTCGTGAAGGAGTTCGACATCACGAAGGACGGGTGGCCGGTCGCGCAGCCCAGGTTCAGGAGGCGGCCCTCGGCGAGGACGAGCACCCGGTGCCCATCCTCGAAGACGAACGCGTCGTACTGCGGCTTGATGTTCACGCGGGTCGTGATCCTCTTCAGGCCCGCCATGTCGATCTCGTTGTCGAAGTGGCCGATGTTGCCCACGACGGCGCAGTCCTTCATCGCCTTCATGTGTGCCACCGTGATCACGTCCACGTTGCCGGTGGCGGTGACGAAGACGTCCGCCTGCGAGACGACGTCCTCGAGCCGGACGACCTGATACCCCTCCATCGACGCCTGGAGCGCGTTGATCGGGTCGATCTCGGTGACCACCACCCGCGCGCCCTGGCCGCGGAGCGCCTGGGCGCAGCCCTTGCCCACGTCCCCGTAGCCGCAGACGACGCAGAGCTTCCCGGCGAGCATCACGTCGGTGGCGCGGTTCAGGCCGTCCACCAGCGAGTGACGGCAGCCGTAGAGGTTGTCGAACTTCGACTTCGTGACGGAGTCGTTCACGTTGATGGCGGGGAAGAGGAGCGCGCCCGCGCGCTGCATCTCGTACAGCCGGTGCACGCCGGTGGTGGTCTCCTCGGTGACGCCGGCGCAGTCCTTCGCGACCCTCGTCCAGCGCCCCGGGTGCTCGGCGCGCTCCTTCGCGAGGAGCTTCAGGACGACCGCGTACTCCTCGGAGTCGGACGCCTTCGGCGCCGGGACCTTGCCGGCCTCCTCGAACTCGACGCCCTTGTGGATGAGCAGCGTGGCGTCGCCGCCGTCGTCCACGATCTGCGTCGGACCCTTCCCGTCGCCGAAGTCGAGCGCGCGCTCGGTGCAGGCCCAGTACTCCTCCAGCGTCTCGCCCTTCCACGCGAACACCGGCACGCCCGCCGGGCGCTCCGGGGTGCCCCGGCGGCCGACCACCACCGCCGCGGCGGCGTGGTCCTGCGTGGAGAAGATGTTGCAGCTCGCCCAGCGGACGTCCGCGCCGAGGTCCGCGAGGGTCTCGATGAGGACCGCGGTCTGGATCGTCATGTGCAGCGAGCCGGTGATGCGCTGGCCCGCGAGCGGCCTCCGGCGCGCGTACTCGCGGCGCACGGCCATGAGGCCGGGCATCTCCTTCTCGGCGAGCTCGATCTCCTTGCGGCCCCACGCGGCGAGGCCGAGGTCCTTCACGTGGTGCTCGAGCGGCTGGGGGGCGGACTTCTTCTTCGCGGCGGGGACGGCCATCGTCGGTGCTCTCCTTGGGTGACGCTTCGGGGTGGGGATCTACCTCGCGGGGCGCTCGCCCGCACAGGCGACGAGCCCGGGCCCCTTCGCGCCGGGCTCGGGCGGGAGGGCTCGGGCGCTGACGTGGACGAGCCCGGCCTCCCGCAGCAGCGCGGCGAGCGCATCCGGCTCGAAGCCGGGCCGGGCCTGGCCCATCCGCCGCCGGAGCGCCTCGTCGTCGTGGCGGGCCGCGTCGAGCACGACGAGCCGACCGCGCGGGCGCAGGATCCGGGCGGCCTCGCGGAGCGCCGGCAGCGGCGCCTCGAGGTAGGCGAGGACGAGCGTCATCAGGGCGGCGTCGCAGCTCCCGCCGTCCAGGGGGAGCGCGGCGAGATCCGCCTCGTGCAGCTCCACGTTGGGGAGGTCGCCGGTCCGCCGGCGCGCGGCGCGGAGCATCGCGGCCGAGCGATCGACGGCGATCACCCGCCGGACGCGCGGGGCGAGCTCGGCGGCGACGGCGCCGGTCCCGCAGCCGAGATCGGCGACGGTCCACGACGACGGGAGGAGGGCGAGGAGCGCCTCGGTCCCGAACGCCCGGCCGTAGACGCGGGCGCGGAGCTCGTCCCAGGCGCCCGCGGCGCCGGCGAAGAACCGCTGGGCGCCGTCGCGCCGCGCCCGCACCGCCTCGAGCCGGGCGCCGTCCTGGCGCGCCACCGGCCACCCGTCGAGCTCGGCCCGGGCGAGCTGCCAGAGCTTCCGCGCGCCCGGATCGAGCGCGGCGGCGATCGCGTAGAAGGTCTGCGTCCCCTCGCGGCGCGAGGTGAGCCAGCCCTGATCGGAGAGGAGCTTGAGGTGTCGGCTCACCGTGGACTGCGGGAGCGCCAGCACCTCGCGGAGCTCGAGGACGGAGAGCTCCCCGCGCTCGAGGGTTCGGAGCACCCGGAGCCGGGTCGGGTCCGCGAGCCCGCCCATCCAGCCGAGGAGGGCGTCCGGCGACCGGGCCGGGCGCGGGGTGGGAATCGATTCGTCCATCCGGATGGAGCGATATATGCGCCGCCGCCGCGGGCGTCAACCCGGGAGCAGCCCCGGTTCGGACCATCACCCGTGCCCGAAGGCGACGAACGCGAACCCGTACACGCATCCCGCTTCCCGTCCCCCCTGGCCCGCGATCCGGCGGCGCGCTCGGACCACGGGAGCCGGGCCACGGGCCACGCGACCCGGTTCACGGGTCACGGAGAAGCCGGTGACGGTGACGGGCACGGGGTGCCCCCGGAAAGCGCGAGGGCCCGCCCGTGTTCGGGCGAGCCCTCGGGGCGGAACGTCCTGCGAATACCCCGCCTACCCGGCGGCGCGGACCTTCGAGAGGCCCGCCGCCTCGGCGAGGGCCTCCTTCTTGTCGGTCTGCTCCCAGGTGAAGGTCTTCTCGGTGCGGCCGAAGTGGCCGTACGCGGCGGTCTTCTCGTAGATCGGGCGGAGGAGGTCGAGCCCCTCGATGATCTGCCGCGGCTGGAGCCCGAAGACCTCGCGGATCGCGCGGGCGATCTTCTCCTCGGGCACCGCGCCGGTCCCGAAGGTGTCCACCATCACCGAGACCGGATCGGCGACGCCGATCGCGTAGGCGACCTGGACCTCGCAGCGGGTCGCGAGCCGGGCGGCCACCACGTTCTTCGCGATGTAGCGCCCCATGTACGCGGCGGAGCGATCGACCTTGGACGGGTCCTTCCCGGAGAAGGCGCCGCCGCCGTGGCGGCCCATGCCGCCGTAGGTGTCCACGATGATCTTGCGGCCGGTGACGCCGGTGTCGCCCATGGGGCCGCCGATCACGAACCGCCCGGTCGGGTTGATGAAGATCCGGGTCTTCTTGTCGACGAGCTTCTTCGGGAGCGCCTTGGCGATCACCTGCTCCTTGATCGCCTCGTGCAGCTTCTTGTTCGAGATGTCGGCGGAGTGCTGGGTCGAGACGACGACCGTGTCGATCCGGGCGACCTTCCCGCCCCGGTACTCGACGGTGACCTGGCTCTTGCCGTCCGGCCGGAGGAAGTCGAGCCCGGCGCGGCGCGCCTTGGCGAGCTGCCGCGTCACGGCGTGCGCGTACTGGATCGGCGCCGGCATGAGCTCCGGCGTCTCGTCGCACGCGTAGCCGAACATCATGCCCTGGTCGCCGGCGCCGCCGGTGTCCACGCCCTGCCCGATGTCGGGGGACTGCTGGTCCACCGCGACGAGCACGCCGCAGGTGTTGCCGTCGAACCCCATCTCGCCGGACGTGTAGCCGATCCGCTTCACCACCTCGCGGGCGAGCCGCGGGTAGTCGATCCGCGCCTGGGTCGTGATCTCGCCGGCGATCATCACGTAGCCGGTCTTGAGCAGCGTCTCGCAGGCCACCCGGCCCTTGGTGTCTTCACGGAGGACCGCGTCGAGCACGGCGTCCGAGATCTGGTCCGCCATCTTGTCGGGGTGGCCCTCGGTGACGGACTCCGAGGTGAAGAGGTAGTCGCTGATCGGCATGTCCGGGGTCTCCTGCGGGGGAGCGGCGAGGGTAAGCGGGGGTCCTCGCCGCTGTCAATATCGCGGACGCGCGGCCGCTGCATCCGTCGGATCGGAGGAGGGGGTGGTCACGGCCCGGCCGCTCGACCGCCCGCCCCTCGCGTGGTCGTCCGCGCTCACCCGGACACCGCCCCGACCGCGGCCTCCTGCTCGAGCAGCCCGGGGAACCGCCGGGTCATCTCCTCCCGGACCTCGCGCTCGATGTCGTCGGCGAACGTCATCGACAGGATCCGCTCGAGCAGCACCCGCCCGTCCGAGGCCTTCGCCGCGCGGAGGACCCGCTTCACCACCGGGATCGACGGACCGTTCATGGAGAGCTCGGTCACGCCGAGCCCGAGGAGCACCAGCGCGTTCACCGGCTCGCCCGCCATCTCGCCGCACATCGAGACCGGCACGCCCGCGGCCCGGGCCGCGTCGCACACGATCTTGAGCATCCGCAGCACCGCGAGGTGGAGCGGCTTGTACAGGTAGGCGACGTCCTTGTTCTGCCGATCGATCCCGATCGTGTACTGGATGAGGTCGTTCGTCCCGATGCTGAAGAAGTCGCACTCCCGCACGAGCCGGTCCGCGATCATCGCCGCCGAGGGCAGCTCGATCATGATGCCGACCGGCACGTCCTTCATCGGGACGCCCTCGCGCCGGAGCTCCTCGCGCGCCTCCTCGAGCGCGCGCCGCGCCGCGCGGAGCTCCGCCACGCCGGAGATCATCGGGAACATGATCTTGAGGTTCCCGTGCACCGAGGCGCGGAGGAGCGCGCGGAGCTGCACCCGGAACATCTCCGGCTGGCGCAGGCAATAGCGGATCGCGCGGAGCCCGAGCGCGGGGTTGTCCGCGTTCACGCGCATGCCGGCGGGGAGCTTGTCGCCGCCGAGGTCGAAGGTGCGGATCGTCACCGGCCGGGGACCCAGCGCCTCGAGGATCCGCCGGTAGTTCTGGTAGTGCTCCTCCTCGTCGGGGAGGTCGCTCCGGCCCATGTAGAGGAACTCGGTGCGGTAGAGCCCCACCGCCTCGCCGCCGTGGGCGAGCAGGCTCGGCACCTCCTCGGCGAACTCGATGTTCCCGGCGAGGCGGACCGTGACGTCGTCGAGCGTCCGCGCCGGCAGGTCGCGGGTCTGGAGGAGCTGCTTCTCGTCCTCGAGCCGCCGCGCCCGCGCCGCCTCGTACTCCTCGAGCTCCGAGGCCGACGGGTTGATGACGACGAGGCCGCGCCCGCCGTCCACGACGATCCAGTCCCCGCGCTTCGCGCAGGCGGTCACCCGGCCGGTGCCGACCACCGCCGGCACCTCCAGGGCCCGCGCGACGATGGCGGTGTGCGACGTCTTCGCGCCGGCGTCGGTGACGAACGCCGCCACCTTCCGCTCGTGGAGCAGGAGCGCGGTGTCGGCCGGGGAGAGGTCGTGCGCGACGACGATCGCGCCCTCCGGCGGCTGCTCGTCCACGTCCGGCGCCTGGCCGAGCAGGTTCTTGATGACCCGCTCGCCCACGAAGTCGATGTCCGCCCGCCGCTCCTTGAAGTACTCGTCGGCGTGCTCGTGGAACGCGCCCTTGATCTTGCGGAGGGCGCGCTTCACCGCCCACTCCGCGTTGAGCCGCTCCTCCCGGATGAGCCGCTGCGCCTCGAGGACGAGCATCTCGTCCTTCAGCATCATCCGGTGCATGTCGATGATGGCGGTGTGCTCCGCGCCGCCGACCGCGTCCGGCCCGGCGACCTTCCCGCGGACGTCCGCGAGCTGGAGGTCGGAGACCTCGAGGGCGGTCCGGAGCCGGGCGACCTCGGCCTCGACCTCCTCGGCCCCGATCCGCCGCTTCGGCGTGCGGACCTTCCGGCGCTCCACCGTCCAGCAGCGCCCGATGGCGATCCCGGGCGACGCGGCGAGCCCGACGAGGATGGTCCCCGATCCGGTCATTTCTCCCCGAAGCCGCCCTCGATCACCTTCGCGAGCGCCGCCAGGGCGGTCTCGGCGTCCTCGCCCTCGCAGGATACCGTGATCTGCGACCCCTTGGCGGCGGCGAGCGTGAGCACGCCCATGATGCTCTTGCCGTTGACCTGCATCCCGTCCTTCTCGACGTGGATCTCCGATCGGTAGCGGTTGGCCGTCTGCACGAGCTGTGCGGCCGCCCGGGCGTGCAGCCCGAGCTGGTTCACGATCGTGAAGCTGCGCTCGACATGCGGCATCCCTAGCTGCTCCCGTGGAGGTGACCGAGGAGGAAGGCCGCGCCGACCCCCACGAGCGTGGCCACGTACGCGGTGGGGAGGAGCCGCGCGCCCCGCGCGAGCGCGACGTAGCCCGCGCCGGCGGCGAGCGCGGCGAGCGCGGCGGCGACGGGGCCCGAGGCGGCCCCGGCGCGGAAGAGGAAGACGGCGGCGGCCGCGCCGCACAGCCCGGCGCCGGCCGCGCGGAGCCGGTCCGCGGCGACCGGCAGCGAGAGCCGCGCGATGGTGGCGACGAGCCGGTCGCCCTGGCGATACCCGGCGAGGAAGAGCCCGGCCCGGAAGACGAAGTGCACCGCGTTGTAGGCGACGAGCACGACGACGATGGCCGCGGCGCCGAACAGCAGCGCGCCGAGGGCGGCGAGCGCGCCGAAGAACGGGCGGAGCGCGGTCCAGAAGAAGCCGTCGCCGATCGCCGCGAGGGGACCCTGCAGCGTCTGCTTGTACGTGAGCGGCCCGCGCGCCGGCTCGACGCCCGAGGCGACCCGCTCCTCGTGGTGGATGGCGCCGCCCACGATGGCGGCGGCCATGTACGGGTGGCTGTTGAAGAAGCCGAGGTGGCGCCGGAGCGCCTCCTCGCGGCGCGCCGGCTCGGCGTAGAGCGCGCGCAGCGCCGGGTCGATCGCGTAGGCGAAGCCGAGGTTCTGCATGCCGCGGCGGTTCCAGCTCGCCTGCAGGAAGAGGCTGCGCCAGAACACGCGGGCGAGGCTGCGACGGGGGACCTTCGCCGGGGCGGTCGCGGCGGACGGGGCGGGGGCGCTCACCGGAGCCTCCCGAGGACGAGGAGCGCCACGGCGCACCCCGCGAACGTCGCGAAGAACCACCGCGGCGCCGCGCGGGCCCGGAGCGCCTTCGCGCCGGCCGCGCACGCGAGCCCGGCCAGGGCGAAGAAGCCGACGCGCAGGGGGCCCGCGGCCCCGGGCGCGGCGCGGAGCAGGAGGGGGATCACCGCGGCCGCCACCGCCGCGGCCAGGGGCGCGAGCACCGCCGCGATCGCGAAGGGGGCGGCCAGGCCGTACAGGTTGCAGCGCACCGCCTCCCGCACGTGGTGACCGGCGAGGGCCGCCTCGGCGTGGAGGGCGATCCGCTCGTTCCATCCCTCGACGAGCCGGTCCGCCTTCCGGCCCAGGAGGGCGACCGGGGCCGCGACGAGCACCGCGAGGACCGCGATCTCCGGGGAGACCGGCACGCCGAGCGCGCGGCCGGCCAGGACCGCCCCGCCGGTGATGGCGGCGGTCCCGAGCGCCTCGTGGACCGGGAGCGCCGCGCCGAGGTTCACCGCCCCGAGCCAGAACAGCTCGAGCGGCGGCGCGAGCAGGAGGCCGCCGGCGGCGTCGCCGAGCGCCCACCCCGCGAGCGGGGCCAGCGCGATCGGGCGCGACAGCATCCCCTGGAGGAACCCCTTGCGTTCCACCGCGGCGAGCCCGGCGACGAGCCCTAGGACGAGATAACCCAAGCCGGGAGAGTGTAACCTAACGGCCTGCGGCGTACCGACGTTCGATGTCCGCCATCCCGGTGGGGGGCTCGGACGGGATCGCGCGCGCCTCCACCTCGAACCCCTGCGCGGCGAGGGATCGCAGCTCGTCCAGCTCCGCCGCGGAGAGGAACACCGAGGGCGTCACCTGCTTGCGCCCCGGCTCGAAGTGGAGGTTCCCGAGGTTCACCTTCCGGACGAGCGCGGGGGTCAGGCCCGCGGCGCGGGCCCGCTCGAGCCCGGCGGGGTCGCGGACGAGCAGCAGCACCTTGTCGCGCCCCGCGGCGAGCCCGCCGAAGTCCACCCGGTCGATCGGCTCGATCCGGACCGGCAGCGAGGGCGGGACGCAGAGCGTCATGGCGGCCTTGGCGAGCTCGCTGTCGGCCGCGTCGTCGTCGGCGACGACCACCTGGTCGATGCCGAGGCGAGGGACCCAGGTCTCGAGGATCTGCCCGTGGAGGAGGCGGTTGTCGACGCGAACGAGAGAGATCACGAGATGGGGACGCTGGGGCTCCGCCCTGGATTCAGGCGCTTACGAGCGGGTGCTGCGGGCGCGGGTGCGGAGGAGCTCCGAGGCGAGCGTGATGTTCTTCTGGCCGTAGGCCGTGACGAGCTCCGCCGCCGCGCGCAGCGAGACGTTCTCCGCCCGGGCCGTGGCGAGCTTGAGGATCATCGGGAGGTTCACCCCGGTCACCACCTCCAGCCGGTCGTCGAGGAACGTGAGGGCGAGGTTCGCGGGGGTGCCGCCGAACATGTCGGTGAGGACGAGGACGCCCTGGCCGGAGTCCACCCGCTTCACCGCGTCGGCGAGCCGCGCCCGGGCGTCCTCCATGGAGGAGCCGGCGTGGATCGACACCGGCTCGCACTGCTCGAGCCGGCCGACGATCCCCTGGGCGGTGGCGAGCAGCTCCTCCCCGAGCCTTCCATGCGTGGCGACGACGAGTCCGACCATGACCCTCTGTCCGTGCTGGTTCGCGCCCCGCCGGCAGGCGCGCGCGTACCATAGCCGCAGGCCGGTCCGGTGGCCACCGTCCTCTCGGTCCGGTTGCTCCTCGGCGCCCGGCTACTCTTTCTCCACGTCGCGGTGCCAGAGCCGCACCGGCTGGCCGCCCGCCTCGAGCCGCTCCGCGAGCGCGCCGGCGATCGCCACGGAGCGGTGCTTCCCCCCCGTACAGCCGATGGCGATGGTGAGGTAATTCTTCCCCTCCGCGCGGTAGCGGGGCAGGAGGAACCCGCACAGCTCCGAGAAGCGCTCGAGGAAGGCCTTGGCGTCGGGCTGGCCGAGCACGAAGCCGGCGACGCGCGGGTCGGTCCCCGGGAACGGCTTCAGCTCCGGCACGAAGAACGGGTTCGGCAGGAACCGCACGTCGAGCACCAGGTCGGCGTGGGTGGGGATGCCGAAGCGGTACCCGAACGACACCACCGTCACGCCGAGCTTCGCGCCCTCGCCGGCGACGAACCTCCGCCCGACCAGCCGCTTCAGCTCGTGGACGTTCAGGGTGGTGGTGTCGGCCACCTCGTCCGCGATGGACTTGAGCTCCGCGAGCGCCTCCCGCTCGGCGGCGATGCCGTCCAGCACCGTGCCGCCCTCGCCGGAGAGCGGGTGCCGGCGGCGGGTCTCGGAGTAGCGCCGGACGAGCGTCTCGTCCGACGCGTCGAGGAAGATCACCTCGACGTCCGCCCCCTGGTGCCGCAGCTCCTCGATCACCCGGGGGGCCTCCGCGAGGAAGCGCCCCTCGCGCGCGTCCACCACGAGGGCGAACCGCGAGACCTCGCCCGCGGTGTGCCCGGAGAGCTCGAGGAGCTTCTCGAGGAAGACGATGGGGAGGTTGTCCACGCAGTAGAAGCCCGCGTCCTCGAGGGCGCGGAGGGCGGTGGACTTCCCGGAGCCCGAGACCCCGGTGATGATGACGACCTGGGGGCCGCCGCGTGCGGTGTCGGTCATTCGACGTCCAGTTCCCCGACGCGTCCCCCCGGCGCGAGGGCGATGGCGCGATTCAGCCGCTCCTGGAACTCCCGGGCGGAGTGGTGGCCCTGGAGCTTCAGGAGGTGGTTGCGCGCGGCCACCTCCACGATGGTGGTCATGTTGCGCCCCGGCCGGACCGGGACGATGAGCATCGGGATCTCCACGTCGAGGATCCGGAACTTCTTCTCCTCGACCCCGAGCCGGTCGTACTCGACGTGCGGATCCCACTCGACCAGCTCGAGCACGATCTCGATCTTCTTGCGGTCCCGGATCGAGGCGACGCCGAACAGGTCCTTGATGTTGATGATGCCGAGCCCCCGGATCTCCATGTGATGCTTGATGATCTCGGAGCCCGCCCCGACCACCGAGTCCGGCGTCCGGCGCTTCACGTCCACGATGTCGTCGGCGACCAGCCGGTGGCCGCGCATGACGAGGTCGAGCGCGATCTCGCTCTTGCCGATGCCCGACTTGCCGAGCAGCAGGATCCCGACGCCGAAGACGTCGAGGAGCACCCCGTGCATCGAGGTCTGGGCGGTGAGGACGTCCTCGAGGCAGTTCTGCACGGACTCGATGAAGTTCGAGGAGAGGTGGGTGGTGCGGAGCAGCGGCACGCCGGCCTCCTCCGCCGCGGCGCTCATCTCCGGCGGGACGTCGAGCCCCTTCGTCACCACGAGGCAGGCGATGTCCTGGGAGAAGAAGTTCCGGAGCATCGCCACCGCGCGATCGCGCGGCAGCGTCCCGAGGTAGCTCATCTCCGTGTTGCCGAAGACCTGCACGCGCTCCTTGTGCAGGTACTCCGTGAAGCCGGCGAGCACGAGCCCGGGCTTCTGGATGCGGGACGAGCTGATGCGGCGCGAGAGCCCTTGCTTGCCCGCGACCAGCGTGAGCTGGAGGTCGAATTTCGAGTCGTCGAGGAGGGCCCCGACGCGGATCGCGTCCATGCCGGGCGGAGTGTAACCCGGCGAAACCCGGGCCCGCCACTCGCCGAGCGCCCGCGGGGGCGCCGGCGGTGGCGGTC
>NZ_JALCZA010000029.1 GCF_022690765.1 Anaeromyxobacter oryzisoli
CGCCGTCCTCGCCCTCGTCGCCCGCGCCCTCGGCCGGCGACGCGCGCGCTAGGGATGCGCGTCGGCGCCGGCTTCGACGGCGTCGAGGACCCGCTCGTAGACCTCCCGGTCCGGCGCGGAGAAGCAGCAGAAGATCGCCCGCTTCACGGAGGTCGGCGCCTCGAGGGCGCGCCGCACCTCCCGGACCGCGATAGGGGCGGCCCGCTCGATCGGGAAGCCGTACACGCCGGTCGAGATGGAGGGGAACGCGATGGTCGCGACGCCGTGCTCGGCCGCGAGCCGCATCGCCTCCCGGTAGCAGGAGGCGAGCAGAGAGTCCTCGCCGGCGCCGCCGCCGCGCCAGACCGGACCGACCGCGTGGAGCACCAGGCGGGCCGGCAGGTGGTACCCCCGGGTCGCCTTCACCTCTCCGGTGCGCGCGCCCCCGAGCTTCCGGCACTCGGCGAGGAGCTCCGGCCCCGCCGCGCGGTGGATCGCGCCGTCCACGCCCCCGCCGCCGAGCAGCGATCGATTCGCGGCGTTCACGATGGCGTCCACCGCGAGCCGGGTGATGTCGCCCTGCACGAGCGCGAGCCGTTCGCCGAGCCAGGTCCGCTCCATGGCCGGGTCTCTACCCGCGGCCGCGGGGGAGGGCAAGCCGGCGCCAACGTGCGTCCGACCCGCACACCCGCACGGAATGCTGCCGGGGAGGATGCGCGGACCGTCGCGGAGGCGATCCGGTGCCGTAGGACTTGAAAAAAGTCCACGGTCCGGCATGTTCCGGCGTCCGATCGAGGCGCCGGCCGCTCCGACGGCGCACGGCGGCCGCAATTCGTGCACGCAAACCCGGCCAAAAGCCGGGTACGGCGCTTGCTATGCCTCGGCCGATCTGGTCTTCCCGATGAAACGCGAACGCATCCTGGTCATCGACGGCAATCCCCTCGACGGTGCCGCCCTCCGCGCCGCCCTGTGCGAGCGCGGCTTCGACGCGGTGGAGGCGGGGAGCGCCGACGGCGCCCTCGCGCTGGTGCCGAGCTTCGGTCCAGGGGCCGTGCTGGCGGACGCCACCCTGCCCGACTGCGACGGGCGCACCTTGATGGCGCGCCTCCGGGAGCTCGGCTCGGACGCGGCGGTGGTCGTCTCGGCGTCGCAGCCCGAGCTCGACGCGGCGGTCGCCGCGCTGCGCGCCGGCGCGGACAGCTATCTGCTGCGCCCCATCGACGGCGCCCAGGCGTGCGTGGTCCTCGAGAAGGCGCTGGAGCGGCGCCGGCTGCGGCGCGATCGCGCCGAGCTCCGTGAGCAGGCGCGGGCCCGGGTCGCGCTGATCGGCTCGACCGCGGAGCTGGCGCAGGTCGTCGAGGTGGTGCGGCGGGTGGCGCCGACCAAGGCGACCGTGCTCGTGGTCGGCGAGGCGGGCACCGGCAAGGAGCACGTCGCCCAGGCGCTGCACGAGGCCTCGCCGCGCCGCGAGCGGCCGTTCGTGCGCGTGAACTGCGCCGCGCTCTCCGAGATCCTCCTCGACTCCGAGCTGTTCGGCCACGAGCGCGGCGCGTTCGCAGACGCCGACGCGCGGCGCGAGGGGCGCCTCGAGCAGGCCGACGGCGGGACGCTCTACCTCGACGAGGTGTCCCGGCTGCCCCCCTCGCTCCAGGTCAAGCTCCTCCGCGTGCTGCAGCACGGGGAGATCGAGCGCGTGGGCGGCACCGAGGCGATCAAGGTGGACGTCCGGATCGTCGCCGGCGCGCAGCACGACCTCGCCGAGGAGGTCCGGGCGGGTCGGTTCCGCGACGATCTCTACTACCGGCTGAACGTGGTCGCGATCCCGCTGCCGCCCCTGCGCGAGCGGAAGGCCGACATCCCGGCGCTGGTGAACCACTTCATCGAGGCGTTCGCCCGCGATCAGGGGAAGGAGCTGGCCGGCGTCACCCCCGGCGCGCTCTCCACGCTGTTCGCCTACGACTGGCCGGGCAACGTGCGCGAGCTCGCGAACGTGATCGCGCGGGCCGCCGCCTCGGCGCGTGGCAACGAGATCACGGGCGAGGATCTCTCGCCGGTACTCCACGGCGGCCGCCCGGACGAGAGCGCCGCGTCCGCCCTCATCCCGGGCGCGACGCTGTTCGAGATCGAGCGCGAGGCGATCCTCCGCACGCTCGAGCAGTGCGACGGCTCCACCGCCCGCGCCGCGGAGATCCTCGGCGTCTCGGTCCGCAAGATCCAGTACCGGCTGAAGGAGTACCGGAGCGGCGTCTCCGGCCGCCGCCGCGCCTCGATCGACGAGGCGTTCCGGGTGGCGGGCGAGAAGTAGCCGGGCGCCGCTCCCGCTTCCTTCAGCGCCCGAGCCGTGCGGCGGCGTGCCGCACTCGGGGTCATGCCCGCGAACGCTTCACGCACGGAATGCGTGGACGGTCCGTGAACCGCGCAATGTTTCTCCGGCTCGCGCGAGCGGCCGGGCCGCGTTCGCCGGACGATTCTCCTGTCTTTCCGGGACGGCGAGCGATCACCGCGGGCGCAGGCAACCGCGCAACCGCGCCCGTGGCGTCCATGTTGCAGCCGGGCTGTCCCCGTCGGCGCCGAAGGCGCCAGCGGAGGGGAGCCATGCAACCTGACATCATCGTCACGATGCACGAGGATCTGGAGCGTGCCCTGAAGAAGCCGCCGGAGCAGCGGCGCTGGGTGATGCTCCTCGACGTGCGGAAATGCATCGGTTGCCACGCGTGCACCATCGCGTGCGTCTCCGAGAACAAGCTGCCGCCACACCTCTATTACCGGCCGGTCTCCGACCAGGAGCGCGGGAAGTACCCGCACGTCACGCGGACGTTCCTGCCGCGGCCGTGCATGCAGTGCGACGAGCCGCGCTGCGTCGCCGCGTGCCCGGCGAAGGGGAAGGGCGGCGCGACGTGGAAGGAGACGGAGGGGGTCGGCGCCGGGACGGTGCCGATCGACTACGCGAAGTGCCGCGGCTGCGGGAAGTGCGTGGCCGCGTGCCCTTACGGCGCGCGCACCCTCGACCGCGGCGGGTACCACTCCGACGGCACGCCGGCGCGGCAGCGCTACGAGGCGATGCCGTCCTACGAGTACTCGAAGAAGTGGCCGCGCGAGGGCGAGAAGCCGCCCGTCGGCCGCGCCCGCAAGTGCCACTTCTGCGTCCACCGGCTCGCGAGCGGGCTGCTCCCGCAGTGCATCACGAGCTGCGTCGGGCGCGCCGGCTACTTCGGCGACGAGAACGACCCCGAGAGCCTCGTCGCGAAGGTGAAGAAGGCGAACCGGATCCAGATCCTGGAGCCCGCGGCCGGCACGGCGCCGCGCGTCTACTACGTCGCGAACGAGAAGCTGGAGGTGTTCCATGGCTGACCGGAACGGATCCTCGCGCCGCGAGTTCCTGAAGCGGAGCGCCCTCGCCGGCTGCGGCGCGCTCGCCGCGTCCCAGCTCGACCTGGCCCGCGCGCTCGTCGCGAGGGCGGAGGCGGGCGAGCTCACCCCCGCGGAGCTCTACGAGCTGAACCGGCTCGAGAACACGCTCTACACCGCGTGCCTCGGCTGCAACACCGGCTGCGGGATCAAGGTGAAGGTCCTCGACGGCGTCGCGGTGAAGATCGACGGGAACCCGTACAACCCGTTCACGCTGCACCCGCACCTGCCGATGACCACCGACCTCTCGACCGCGGCGAGGCTCGACGGCGCCATCTGCCCGAAGGGGCAGGCCGCGCACCAGGGCGCGTACGACCCGTACCGCATCCGCAAGGTGCTGAAGCGAGCGGGGAGGCGCGGCGAGAACCGGTGGACGTCGATCCCGTTCGACCAGGCCGTGGACGAGATCGTGAAGGGCGGGAAGCTCTTCGCGCACGTGCCCGGCGAGGAACACCGGACCGTCACGGGCCTCGAGGAGGTCTTCGCGCTCCGCGATCCGAAGGTGTTCGCGGAGATGGGCGAGGACGTCGCGAAGCTCCGCAAGAAGGCGATGACGGTGGAGGAGTTCAAGGCGAAGCACGCCGCGAACCTCCGCTTCCTCATCGACCCCGATCACCCGGACTTCGGCCCCAGGAACAACCAGTTCGTCTACTTCTGGGGGCGCAAGAAGGGCGGCCGCAGCGAGTTCGCGAAGCGGTTCCTGGACGCGTTCGGCACCGTGAACGCCCACGGCCACACGACGGTGTGCCAGGGGTCGCTCTACTTCGCCTGCAAGGCGATGAGCGAGCAGTACGCCGGCGACGGGTTCAAGGACGGGCAGAAGTTCTACTGGCAGGCCGACACGGAGAACGCCGAGTACGTCCTGTTCGTCGGCGCCAACCTGTTCGACGCGAACTACGGACCGCCGAACCGCAGCCCGCGGATGACCCAGCGGCTGGCGGACGGCTCCCTGAAGATCACGGTGGTCGATCCGCGCTTCTCCAAGCTCGCCTCGCGCGCGCCGGGGAGCTGGGTCCCCGTGAAGCCGGGCACCGACGCCGCGTTCGCGATGGGCATGACGCGCTGGATCTTCGAGCACCAGCGCTACGACGCGAGGTACCTCGCCAACGCGAACAAGGCGGCCGCGGCCGCCGACGGCGAGTCCACCTGGTCGAACGGCGCGTGGCTCGTGAAGATCGGCGCGGACGGCGAGCCCGGCGGGTTCCTGCGCGCCTCCGAGCTCGGCCTCCGGCCCGCCGAGGTCCGCACGAGCCAGGACGGCAAGCAGACGCGCTACGAGGACCTCGTGGTCCTGCGCGACGGCAAGCCGGTGGCCTTCGATCCCAACGACGAGAAGGAGGCCGTCGAGGGGGCGCTGTTCGTGGACACCGCGCTCCCGTCCGAGCAGGGGCCGGTGAAGGTGAAGAGCGCGCTCCAGCTCATGCGCGAGGTCGCGTCGGAGCGGACGATCGCGCAGAACGCGGCGCTCTGCGGCGTCGCGCCTGAGGTCATCGAGCAGGTGGCGCGCGAGTTCACCTCGCACGGCAAGAAGGCGGCGGTGGACGTGCACCGCGGGCCGGCGCAGCACACGAACGGCTTCTACGCCATCTCGGCGCTGATGAACCTCAACCTGCTCGTCGGGAACTTCGACTGGGCGGGCGGGATGATCGCCGCGTCCACCTTCAACGTGGACGGGACGAAGACCGCGGCGCAGCCGTTCGACCTGAAGAAGCTCGCGCCGAAGCCCCGGAAGCCGTTCGGGCTCTCCGTCATCCGGCACGACGCGAAGTACGAGGAGTCCACCGTCTTCGCGGGGTACCCGGCTAAGCGGAACTGGTGGCCGCTCTCCTCCGACGTCTACGAGGAGATCCTGCCGTCCATCCAGGACGCCTACCCGTACCCGGTGAAGGTCGTCTACTCGTACATGGCGGCGGCGACCTACTCGCTGCCGGCCGGCCAGACCAACATCCGGGCGCTGCAGGATCTCGAGCGCGTCCCGCTCTACTTCGCGAGCGACATCACCGTCGGCCCGACGTCGCTGTACGCCGACTACGTCTTCCCCGACGTGCACTTCCTCGAGCGGTGGGAGATGCAGGGCTCGCACCCGAACATGCCGGTGAAGGTCCAGCCGGTCCGGACGCCGGTGATCGGCTCGCCCAACGAGGTCGTGAGGGTCTTCGGCGAGGAGCAGCCGATCTCGTACGAGACGCTGTGGCTCGCGCTCGCCGAGCGCCTCGGCCTCGCGGGCTTCGGGAAGGACGGCTTCGCCCCCGGCCGGGACCTCACGCGCCCCGACGACTTCTACGTCCGCCTGACCGCGAACGTCGCCACCGACGGGAAGCAGCCCGTCGCCGACGCGTCGGACGAGGAGGTCCGGGTGTTCCTCCAGTCCCGCCGTCACCTGCCGCGGAGCGTCTTCGACGCCGCGCGGTGGGAGCGGAGCGCCGGGCCGGCCTGGCGCAAGGTCGTGACCGTCCTCACGCGAGGCGGGCGGTTCGACACGGCGGAGAAGGCGTACGAGGGCGATCACGTCGCCAACCGGTACGGGAAGCTGATCAACCTGTACCAGGAGAAGACCGCCCGGGCGAAGGACGCGTTCACCGGGAAGCACTACCTCGGCATGGCCCGGTACGTGCCGGTCACCGACACGCTCGGCCGCGACACGAGGGCGCTCGAGGCCGGCCACGACCTCCAGCTCATCACGCACAAGGACGTCCGGATGACCAAGTCGCGGACGATCACGCACCCGTACCTCACGGCGCACCTGCCGGAGAACGCGATCCTCGTGAACGCGCGCGACGCGAAGCGGCTCGGGCTGCGGAGCGGTCAGCGGGTGAAGGTGGTGTCCGCCACGAACCGCCGCGGCGTCTGGGACCTGGGGAACGGGCACGAGAAGCCGATGATCGGCAAGGTGGCGGTCGTCGAGGGCATCCGCCCGGGCGTCGTCACCTTCACGCTCGGCCACGGCGTGTGGGGCTCGGGCGCGACCGCGATGGTGATCGACGGCGCGACGCTGGAGGCCGCCCCCTCCCGGCAGGGCGGCGTGCACGCGAACGCGGCGATGTGGATCGACCCGCACCTGAAGAACACCTGCTTCATCGACAAGGTCGGGGGCAGCGTCTCGTTCTACGACACGCGCGTGAAGCTCGTCCCGGTGTGACGCCGCCCGCCGCGGGACGCGCGGCGACGGGAACGCGAAGAGCGGGAACGCGAAGGGCGGGCACGTCGTCGGCGTGTCCGCCCTCCGCTCGTCTCGCGCCCGGTAGGGGCGGTGCCAGGGGGCGCTACTTCGCGGCGGGGGCCGGGTTCCTCGCCATCCAGCGCTCCATCTCGCGCACCGAGTCGTAGTCCCTGTCCTTCGGGACGATGAACCGATCCACCATGATCCCCTCCAGGATCGCGTGGCCCTTCGGGTCGGCGTGCATCGCGAGCAGCACCTCCCGCAGCTTCGCCTTGAGCGCGGGGGACGCGGCCTTGTTCACGACGACCGGCGGGATGCCGTACGGGGGCGACTTCGCCACGATCTTCGTCTGCCGCGTGAAGGTCGGCGACTTGGCCGCGAGGTAGTCGTAGATGAGGCTGTCCACGGAGGCCCCGTCCACCACGTGCTTCGCGACCTCCTCGATCGACTTGTCGTGGGAGAACGTGAACTTCACGGTCGAGAAGAACCTCTCGGGCGTCGAGGAGAACTCCTTCGCGACCAGGTACGTCGGCACGATCTTCCCGGTGTTCGACTTGGGGTCGGTGAACGCGAAGCTCTTCCCGCGGAGGTCGGCCAGCGACCGCGCCTTGCTGTCGAGCGGGACGATGACGTACGCGTGGTAGAAGGGCTTCCCGTGCGACTGCGGCGCCACGAGCAGCTCGGCCCCGAACTTGTCGTGGTCGCGGACGTACGGGCCGGCGCAGATGAAGGCGACGTCGAGGTCGCGGCGCGCGAGGGCGGCGTCCATCTCGTCGTAGGTCCGGTACTGGACCATCTCGACCTTCCGGCCGAGCTTCTGCCCGACGTAGCCGAGGAGCCCGTTGTAGTAGATGAGCGTCTCCTTCGGCGAGATCATCGCCGCGAGGCCGATCTTGAGCGGCGGCTCCGCGGCGCGCGCGGAGAGCGATCCTGCGACGAGGGCGAGGAGCAGCGTCGATCTCAGGAGCTTCATGACACCTCCAGGGGTGGGCTCAGCGGGAGACGGCGAAGATCGTTCGGGGACGAGCGGCGGGGGGCGGCCCGTCCGTCGCGTCCAGGCGCGGGGCCGGCGCGGCGGCGTCGAAGCGGAAGTAGCGGACGATCTCCTGCAGGCGCGACGCCTGCTCGGAGACGTGGGCCGCGGTGGCGGCGAGCTCCTCCGCCGCCGGCGCGTTCTGCTGCGTCACGCGATCGACCTGGGACATGGCCTCGCTCATCCGCGCGACGCCGTGCGCCTGCTCCCGGGACGCGGCGGCGACCTCGCGGACGAGCTCCGTGGTGTCCCGGATCGAGGGCACGAGCGCGGCGAGGAGCGCCCCGGAGCGCTCCGAGATCCCGACGCTCGTCGCGGAGAGCTGCGCGATCTCCTTCGCGGCGGCCTGGCTCCGCTCCGCGAGCTTGCGCACCTCGGCCGCGACGACGGCGAACCCCCTGCCCTGGGCGCCGGCCCGCGCCGCCTCGATCGCCGCGTTCAGGGCGAGCAGGTTCGTCTGGTAGGCGATCTCCTCGACGATCGAGATCCGCTCCGCGATGCCGCGCATCGTCGCGACCGTCCGCGCGACGGCCTCGCCGCCGGCCTCGGCGTCACGGGCGCTCGCGTTCGCCATCTCCTCCATGCGCCGGCTCGTCTCGGCGTTGCGCGTGATCGCCGACTGCATCTGGACGAGGAGCTCCGTCGTGGCCTGCACGCTCTCGGCCTGCTCCGTGGTGCCGGAGGAGAGGGAGCGCGACGCGCTGGCGACCTGGCTCGACGCGTGGCCCAGCGTGTCGGCGGACTCGCGGACGTCCCCGAGGACGCGCGCGAGATCCGCGGACATCCTGCGCATGGCCTCGAGCAGCCGCCCCGCCTCGTCGCGCCCGCCGCCGGAGATGGCGAGCGAGAAGTCGCCGCGGGCGATCTGCTCGGCCGCCGTCACCGCCTCCAGGATGGGGTTCGCGACGCTCCGGGTCACCAGCGTCGCGACCACCGCCGCGAGCACCGCCGCGAGGACGATGAGGCCCACCACGAGCGAGCGGCTCGCGTAGTAGCGCTCGTGCCCCTGGGTCCGGGCGAGCTCGATCTCGTCCCCCTGGTGGCTCGCGTACGCGCTGAACGCGTCGATGAGCGTCGAGAGGAGCGGGACGACCTCGTCGGTGAGCTTGCGCTGCGCGTCGGAGAGCCGGTCCTGATCGAGCATGTCCTTGGCGGCCTGGGCCGCGGTGCCGTAGGTCCGCCACGACGCGCGCGCCTTCTCGAACAGCGCCTGCTCCGCCGGCTCGCTCGCGGAGAGCTTCGAGATCTGCGCGAGCGCGCTGTCGATGGCGCCCCGGTTCTGGTCCACCGCGGCGAAGTCCTTCTGGGCCGCCTCGCGGTCCATCTGGAGGAACGCGTGGTTCAGCCGAAGGCTCGTGTCGTTGGCCGCGAGGAGCGCGCGCTGCGTGAGCCGGGCCTTCGCCCAGTTCACGTCCGCGACGTGCGTGAGGCTCTCGTCGAGCGATTGCATCCGGACGACGGCGAGCCAGCCCACGCCCACGAGGAAGACGATCAGGAGCCCGAACGCGACCGCGAGCCGCTTCCCCATCGCGAGATGGTTCATCCCGTCCCCTCCCGGCGGCGCCGCCGCCTCGCGAGGCGACCCTCGCTCAAGCCGCGAACGTACCGCCGACGAGGGTGAGGGTAATGCCCCACGAGTCGTCTACACCATGGGTCGGCGCAAGACCGTGCGTCAAATTACCCTGGGTCGCTGAAACGCACCGTCCGGGTCGGCGAGAGTGGAACTTCCGCACAGCGGCGGAGAGCGGCCTCCGCTCGGCGGTGTTCGGGTGAGAGCGGGCCCGGACCTCGGGAATCGCTGCGCTCGAGCGGGTGCGGGGCCGCGTGCGGCGGGAACGAGCACTTCCCTCGGTGAAGCGAAACTTCTCTCGGTCGGGTGAACGCGGTCGGGTGAACGCGGGTGAACGCGACCTGGCGCTGAAGGTCGTGGAGGAGCGCTCGGTCGGAGCGGCTCCTCGAAGCAGCCCCGTTTGGGGGAGAACACGGCGTCGGGATCGACTGGCTCGATCCGGCGGTGATCGCCGTCAGTCCTCGGAGCCGGCGAGGGCGGGAGCCTGCAGCCGCTCGAGCCGGCCCGCGATCAGGGCGGCGAGGGCGTCGGCCACCGAGCCGCGGGCGCCGCCGTAGACGGAGACGTGCCGCCGCTCCATCCGCTCCACCGTGCGCGGGTCGGCGCGCTGCACGAGCACCACGTCCACCGGCGTGTCCTCGAGCGCCTCGCACGGATCGCAGCCGCGCTCCCTCCGCCGCTCGGCGGAGTTGGGGATCGACCGGAACGCCAGGGTCTCCGCGTCCACGAGCAGGAGGTACGGCGCGTTCGCCAGGTCCGGGTGGACCGGGCTGAACAGCCCGCGACCTTCGGCCGTTGGGATGCAGACGATCTTCATCGCTTCTCTCCGGACGCGCCGCCGCGCATCGCACCCATGAGAGACGCGCGCGGCCGTTCGGGTTCGCGAGGTGCGGCAAAATATTCCGAAGACCAATCAATGCGACGTTCTGTCGCATGGGCCCCGGGTGCTCCCCACGTGCGCGTCCCGGATGTACGTGCGGCGCGCTGGCCCTTCCGCGTGGCTCCGCCGCGCAGCAGGAGAAGGCAGCTCAGGATGGCCACCTCCAAGGAGACGAGCCCCATGCAACGCGTCGCGATGATCCTCGCGGTCGGCGTCGGCCTGATCGCGCAGCCGGCGGGCGCGGCCGACCTCGCCGCCCAGGCCCGCAAGACGTTCAAGCCGATCCCGGCGAAGGCGCCGGCCTCGAAGAAGAACCCGAGCACGCCGGCGAAGGTCGCGCTCGGCGAGAAGCTCTACTTCGATCCGCGGCTCTCGGCGTCCCAGCTCATCAGCTGCAACACCTGCCACAACCTGGCGCTCGGCGGCGCCGACCTCCAGCAGACCTCCATCGGGCACGGGTGGCAGAAGGGGCCGCGCAACGCGCCGACCGTGCTGAACGCCGTCTTCAACGTCGCCCAGTTCTGGGACGGGCGCGCCGAGGATCTCGCCGCCCAGGCGAAGGGGCCGCTGCAGGCTTCGGTGGAGATGAACAGCAAGCCCGAGCAGGTGGTGGAGACGCTGAAGAGCATCCCGGGCTACGCGCCGGCCTTCCGGGCCGCGTTCCCGGGCGAGGCGGACCCGATCACCTTCGACAACGTGGCGAAGGCGATCGAGTCTTTCGAGGCGACCCTGCTCACGCCGGACGCGCCCTTCGATCGATTCCTGAAGGGCGACCCGAAGGCGCTCTCCGCGACGGAGGGGAGGGGGCTCGCGGCCTTCATGGAGAAGGGCTGCGCCGCCTGCCACGACGGCGTGAACGTGGGCGGGGCCGGCTACTTCCCGTTCGGCGTCGTCGAGCAGCCGTCCGTCGGGGTCCGCCCGGTCGAGGACCCGGGGCGCTTCAAGGTCACGAACACCGAGGCCGATCGGTACGTGTTCCGCTCGCCGTCGCTGCGCAACGTCGCGATCACCCAGCCGTACTTCCACTCGGGCGCGGTGTTCGTCCTCGAGGACGCGGTGAAGATCATGGGGTCGGCGCAGCTCGGCGCGACGCTCTCCGACGGCGAGATCGGGGAGATCACCGCGTTCCTCCGCTCGCTCACCGGGAGGCAGCCACGGGTGGCGTACCCGCTCCTGCCGCCGAGCGGCGAGAAGACGCCGCGGCCCGCGGTGGCCGTGACGCCCGCGTCGGGCGGATGAGCGCGCCGCCCGGCCGACGTCCGCCACGCCCTACAGGCCGGCCAGGGACAGCGCCCAGCGGACGGAGCCCGCGACGACGAGCACGAGCACCGGGCTCAGGGGGAAGCGCGTCAGCGTGAGCGCCGTGGCCGCGGCGATCCCGACGTCCGCCGGGCCGCCGAGCGTGCGCCCGAGCGTCAGGGCGGCGGCCGCCATGAGGCCGACGACCGCGGGGGTGAGGCCGCGCAGGGCGGCGCGCACCGGGCGCCGCGAGCGCGCGCGCAGCAGCCAGCCGCCGAGCACCACCACGAGCGCGAACGGCGCCGCGAAGATGGAGACGGTCGCGACGGCCGCGCCGGGGAGGCCGCGCGCGACGTAGCCGACGAAGGTCGCCATCAGGAGCACCGGCCCTGGCGTGAGCTTGCCGACGGCCACCGCGCTCGCGAGCTGGCGATCGGTGATCCAGCCGCCGTCCACCACCGTCGCGTGGAGCTGCGGCACGATCGCGAAGCCGCCGCCGTAGGCGCCGAGGCCGGTGCGAAAGAACAGGAGGCCGAGGGCGACGAGCCCGCTCGCCCCGGCGCTCGCCGCGAACGCGAGCGGGGCCACCGCGAGCAGCTCCCCGCGATCGTGCGCCGGCCGTGACGTCCCCGGGCGCTCCGACGCCGGCGCCGGGAGCGGCTGTCCCTCGTCCGGGAGGGCCACGGGTGGGCCGGGCCTCCGGGGCTTCCGTCGGATCCGCTCCAGGCGCGCGCGCTTCGCCGCGAGGTCGATGAAGAGCCCGGCCCCGATCCCCATCGCGGCGATCTCGCCGGAGGCGGCTCCCCCCGCGATGCTGAGGAGCAGGGCGCCGCCGGCGACGCCCATCTGCCAGAGGCGCCCGATGGAGGAGCGCACCATCTGGATCGCGAGCGCCGCGACGATCCCGACGACGCCCGCGTTGAGCCCGGACAGGACGATCGCCGCCCGCGGCGCGACCCCGAACCTCACGTAGGCCCAGGCGAGCGCGAGCGTGAGGAGCGCGCCGGGGAGGATGAACCCGGCGTAGCCCGCCAGCGCGGCGCGCGAGCCGCCGAGGCGCAGGCCGAGGTGCGCGAGCGCGTTCGCGGCCGCGCCGCCCGGGAGCATCTGGGCGACGGTCGCGGTGTTCGTGAACTCGCGCTCCGTCACCCAGCGCCGCCGCTCGACGGCGACGTGCCGGATCATCCCGAGGACGCTCACGCCTCCCCCGAAGCCGACGAGGCCGAGCCAGGACGAGATGCGGAGGAGCTCGCCGGCCGACGGCTTCGCGCGCGTGGCGGCCCGCTCCTTTCGGTGTGGCGGTTCGGTCGTGCTCGTCTTCAAGGGCGATACCTCGCGGCCGGCGGCCTCGCGGGCGAGCCGGATGCTACACGCTGCCGGCCGCCGTCGAGGACGGTCGCCGCCATCCGGAGCCCCGGGCGAGCGGACCGCTCGCGCGCGGCGAGCTCACGGCGCGCCCTCGTACAGCCATCGTCCGAGCCGCGGAGCCGGAGAAGGGTTCTCGGCTCCGCGCCTGTTCGCACCCTACCTGCGTCCGCCGCCGCCGCCTCGCCCGCCACCCATGCCGCCGCCCATGCCGCCCCGTGCGCCTCCGCCGCCGCGCGGTGCGCTGGGAACGGGGCGTCCGCCCGACCCGCCGCCACGGAAGCCGGGGGCGCCGTGGAAGCCTGGGCCACGCCCGCCGCGGAAGCCGTCGAAGCCGCGGCCGTCGAAGCCGCGCCCATGGAAGCCGCGGCCGTGGAAGCCGGGATGCGGCCGGACCCCGCGGAACGGCGCCGACCGCCACCACCACGGGGACCCCCACCACCACCCGCCGCCGGCGAACCAGCCGAAGTTCACCGCGCCGTAGAAGCCGAAGTACGGCCAGGGACCCCAGCCGTAGATCCAGGGCGCGGCCACCCACACCCAGCCGTACGCGGGATAGTACACGTACTCGTAGGGCGGCCCGCTGTCGTATGGCGCCGCGACGTACTCCTCCGAGTACGGGATCCAGATCCAGCCGTACTGCTGCGTGTAGACCCACTGGCCGTCAGGCGTCCCCGACCGCACCGGCGCGCGCTGCGCCTGCTGTGGCGGGGCCTGCTGCGGCGGCGTCGCCTGCGGCTGGGCCTGCTCCGGCTGGGCCTGCTCCGGCTGGGCCTGCTCCGGCTGGGCCTGCTCCGGCTGGGCCTGCTCGGTGACGGCCGGAGGCTCCGCAGGCGGTAGGGCCTGCGACCGGTCCTGCGGCGTCACCCCGTCGCCGCCCCCGCCCGGCAGGGCGACCTCCTCCCGGCTCCTCTCCGGATCGGCGGAGCGGGCCGTGGCCGGAACCATCGACAGAACCTCGATCAGCGCGAGCGCCTCGAGTCGAGCTCTCATGGCGTCTCCCCCTACACCATGCTTCATGAGCATCCTGCGTGCCATCACCGGGCCACCTCTGGCAGTGGACTCTGCGCCGCGCATTGGCGAGGCACTCGTGGTGGCACGGCACGGAGTGCGTGCCTGGCCCGCACGCCACGGGCGGGACGATTCCTCCTCGCGTTCGCCCAGCTTTGCCGCCGCCGTGGTGGGCGGCCGGCCGGGCTGCCGTCCGATCGAGGGCGAAGCGAAGGGACCGGACCGGAATCCGAATCCTGCTGTCCGATCGCCCGGCCGTGCGCCGCGCCGGGCGTCACGTGCCGGCGCTCCGCCGCTCCCCATCCTCTTCGGGAGGGAGGGCGAGACATGAACCCACGAGAGAACGGGTCGGGGGCGCAGACGACGACGCCGAGCGGAAGCCAGGCCGGGACCGAGGCGATGCCTCGGGAGACGGCCGCGGCGCTGCGCGGCCAGCTCCGGGGGAAGCTGTGCCTCCCCGACGAGCAGGGCTACGACGAGGCGCGCACCCTCTGGAACGCGATGATCGATCGGCGGCCCGCGGCGGTCGTCCGCGCGGCCGGGGCGGCCGACGTCCGGCGCGCGGTCGGCCTCGCGAGCGAGCTCGCGCTCGCGCTCGCGGTGCGGGGCGGCGGCCACAACATCGCCGGGAACGCGTGCTGCGACGGCGGGCTGATGATCGACCTCTCGCCCATGAAGTCGGTGCGGGTCGATCCGTTCGCCCGCGTCGCGCGCGTCGAGCCCGGCGTGACCCTCGGCGAGCTGGACGCCGAGACGCAGGCCTTCGGCCTCGCGACCCCGGTCGGGATCAACTCGACCACCGGCGTCGCCGGGCTCACGCTCGGCGGCGGGTTCGGGTGGATCTCCCGGAAGTACGGGCTCACGGTGGACAACCTGCTCTCGGTGGACCTGGTCACCGCGGACGGCGCGCTGCTCCACGCCAGCGCGGACGAGAACCCGGAGCTCTTCTGGGCGGTGCGCGGCGGCGGCGGCAACTTCGGCGTCGCCACCTCGTTCGAGTACCGGCTCCACCCCGTCGGCCCCGAGGTCCTCGCCGGGCTCGTCGTCCACCCGCTCTCGAGGGCGAGGGAGGTGCTCGACGGGTATCGCCGGCTCGCGGCCGGCGCCCCCGACGAGCTCACCTGCTGGGTGGTGATGCGGAAGGCGCCGCCGCTCCCGTTCATCCCGCCCGAAGCCCACGGGACCGACATCCTCGCCCTCGCGATGTGCTGGATCGGCGCGCCCGAGGCGGGCGAGGCCGCCGTCGCGCCGCTGCGGGCCCTGGGGACGCCGCTCGCCGAGCACGTCGGCCGGATGCCCTTCGTCGCCTGGCAGCGGGTGTTCGATCCGCTGCTCGCCCCCGGCGCACGCAACTACTGGAAGTCGCACGATCTGCTCGCGCTCCCGGACGGCGCGATCGACGTGCTGCTCGACCACGCGGGGCGGCTGCCGTCGCCGGAGTGCGAGGTCTTCATCGCGCACCTCGGCGGCGCGGTGAACCGCGTGGCGGTGGAGGCCACCGCCTATCCGCACCGGAACGTGCAGTTCGTCGTCAACGTCCACACCCGCTGGACGGACCCCGCCGACGACGTGCGCTGCATCGCCTGGGCGCGCGCGCTGTTCGACGCGGTCGCGCCGCACGCGACCGGCGGCGTGTACGTGAACTTCATGCCGCTGGACGAGGCGCACCGGGTCGAGGGGGGCGCGTACGGTCCCAACTACGGGCGGCTGGCGCGGATCAAGGCGAGGTACGACCCCGGCAACCTGTTCCACCTGAACCAGAACATCCAGCCGGCGTCTTGATGGCTGGTGAGCGGAGCTGCCGCCGGGCACGCTTCGGCGGCGGGCGGGCTCGCGTCGTCGGCGGGCCTCCCTCGGCGGACGCGATCACACCGTGACGTGATCCATCAGCGGCGCGCTTGACATACCCCCTCCCCCTATTTAGATCCGTGTGGCGCAAGATAGGGGGCGGGGGTATCGCATGGAGGTGCTGCAGATGGAGCCGAGCAAGGTCGTGGTCGCGGTGGCGGGGCTCGCCGCGATCGTCTGGGTCAACTGGTACTTCTTCCTGGCCGAGGGCCGGAAGGCCGCGGTCGCGGCCAAGGTCGGGGCCACCGGCCTGCAGCAGGTCGTGATCCGGGTCGAGGGCGGGTACGCGCCCTCCCGGGTGCGGCTCCGCGCCGGGCAGCCCGCGCGCCTCGTCTTCGATCGCCGCGAGGACTCGAGCTGCTCCGAGGAGGTCGTGTTCCCGGCCTTCGGGATACGGCGGTTCCTCCCTGCGCACCAGCGGACCGGGATCGACCTGCCGGCGACGGCGGCGGGCGCGTACGAGTTCACGTGCGGCATGGGCATGCTCCGGGGCAGCCTGGTCGTGGAGGACGCGTGATGGCCTCCTCGACCGAAGCGGCGCGCGCGGACGGGCCCGGCGCGGCCGGGCTGGCGGTGGCCCCCGGGCCGGCGCGGATCACGATCCAGGTCTCCGGGATGACGTGCGCGGCGTGCCAGGCCCGCGTCCAGAAGGCGCTCGCCGGGGCGCCCGGCGTCCTCGACGCCACCGTGAACCTCATGACCGCCGAGGCGACGGTCTCCTACGACCCGGCGGCCTCCGGCGCCGAGGCGCTCGTCGAGCGGGTGCGCGAGACCGGCTACGGCGCCGCGCTCTCCCGCGCCGGCGCCGACGCGGTGGTCGAGCAGGACGCGGCGCGGGCGCAGGAATTCCGCGAGCTCCGCGCGAAGGCGCTCGTCGCCCTCGCGGCGGGTGCCGCGGCGATGGTCGCCTCGATGCCGCTCATGGCCGCCCACGCGCACCTCGGGCTCGGCGCCCCCGCGGATCCCTTCATGCGGTGGAGCATGCGGGTCCTCGATCCGCCGCTCGCGCGCGCCCTCCCGTGGCTCTACGCGGTCCCGCCTCGCGCGCTCGCCTTCGGGCTGCTCGCCCTCACCACCGCGGTGATGGCGTGGGCGGGGCGCCACTTCTACGTCCGGGCGTGGGCGGCCTTCCGCCACCACGCCGCCGACATGAACACGCTCATCGCGGTCGGGACCGGCGCCGCGTACGTGCTCTCGCTCCTCGCGACGGTCGCGCCGGGCTTCTTCGTGGCGCGCGGCGTCCCGCCCGACGTGTACTACGAGGCGGTCGTCCTCATCATCGCGCTCATCCTGGTCGGCAACACGCTCGAGGCGCGCGCGAAGCGGCAGACCTCCACGGCCCTCCGGGCGCTGCTCCGGCTCCAGCCGCGGACCGCGCGGGTGGTCCGGGGCGGCGAGGAGCGGGACGTCCCGGTGGAGGAGGTGCACGCCGGGGACGTCGTCGTGGTCCGCCCCGGCGAGCGCCTCCCGGTGGACGGCGAGGTCCTCACCGGCGCGAGCGCGGTGGACGAGTCGATGCTCACCGGCGAGCCGCTCCCCGTCGAGAAGCACCCGGGTGACCGCGTCATCGGCGCGACCGTGAACGGGGCGGGGGCGTTCCGCTACCGCGCGACCGGCGTCGGGGCGGAGACCGTCCTCGCGCACATCGTGAAGCTCATGCGCGAGGCCCAGGGCTCGCGCGCCCCCATCCAGAAGCTCGCGGACCGGATCAGCGGGATCTTCGTGCCGGTGGTCCTCTCGATCTCCATCGCCACGTTCGTGGTCTGGTTCCTCGCGGCGGACGCCGCGCCCGCGGTCCGGGCCTTCGCGGCGGCGGTGGCGGTGCTGGTGATCGCCTGCCCGTGCGCGATGGGGCTCGCCGTCCCGACCGCGGTGATGGTCGCGACCGGCAAGGGGGCGGAGCTCGGGGTGCTCGTCAAGGGCGGCGAGGCGCTCGAGCGCGCGCACGCGGTGGACACGGTGGTCCTCGACAAGACGGGGACGATCACCGAGGGGAAGCCGGCCGTCACGGAGGTGGTCCTCGCGGCGGGGGCGCCCGTCCCGGAGGACGTCCTCGTCGCGCTCGTCGCGGCGGTGGAGCGCGCGAGCGAGCACCCGCTCGCCGCGGCGATCGTGGCGCGGGCCACGGCGAGCGGGCTGCCGGCGCCCGAGGTGCAGCGCTTCGAGGCCCTCGCCGGCCGCGGCGCGCGCGGCGTGGTGGACGGACGCGCGGTGGTGGTGGGGAACCCGGCGCTGCTCGCGGCGGAGGGGATCTCCACGGCCGCCCTCGAGGCGAGCGCGGCGGAGCGGGCGGAGCGCGGCTGGACCACCGTGTTCGCGGCGGTGGACGGCGCGCTGGCGGGCTTCCTCGCGGTGGCCGACCGGCTCCGGCCCACCTCGCCCGAGGCGATCCGGCGCCTCCGGCGGATGGGGCTCGAGGTGGTGATGCTCACCGGCGACACGCGCCGCACCGCGGAGGCGATCGCCCGCGAGGCCGGCGTGACCCGGGTGGTGGCCGGGGTGCTGCCGGAGGGGAAGGTCGCCGAGGTCGAGCGCCTCCAGCGCGAGGGACGGGTGGTCGCGATGGTGGGCGACGGGATCAACGACGCCCCGGCGCTGGCGCGGGCGGACGTCGGCGTCGCGATGGGGAGCGGGACCGACGTGGCGGTGGAGGCGTCCGACGTGACGCTGATGCGCTCGGACCTGCGCGCGGTGGCGGACGCCATCGCGCTGTCGCGCCGGACCATGCGGACGATGCGCCAGAACCTGTTCTGGGCGTTCGCGTACAACGTGGTCGGGATCCCCGTCGCGGCCGGCGCGCTCTACCCGGCGCTGGGGCTCCAGCTCTCGCCGGTGCTGGCGAGCGCGGCGATGGCCTTCAGCAGCGTGAGCGTCGTCACGAACAGCCTCCGCCTGCGGCGGTTCCGGGGGGCGTGAGATGGCAAAGGGGAAGGCGAGCGGAGCGGCGGCGGCGACCTGCGCGTGCGGCGCCGCGGAGCGCGTGGGGCCCGGGGGGCGGGCGGTCGCGGTGGACGCGGCGGCGACCGAGGCGAATCTGAAGCGGCTGCGCCGGATCGAGGGGCAGGTCCGCGGCCTCCAGAAGATGGTCGAGGAGGGGCGCTACTGCGCCGACGTGCTCACGCAGATCGCGTCGGTGCACGAGGCGCTGCGCGCCGTCGGGCGCGAGCTGATGCGCAATCACCTGAAGCACTGCGCGACGACCGCGATCCGGGCCGGCGGCGAGGAGGCGGACCGGATGTACGACGAGCTGCTCGAGCTCATGTACCGTCAGGTCCGCTGACGGGCACGGCCGCGAGGCGACCGCGGCCCCGGAAACCGTCCCTGGGGGCCGCGTCCGTGTCACCGCGCCGTGGAGCGCTACGGGCAGCCGAACGGCTTCGTGGTCGCGCCGGCGTGGCCTGGGTGCCCGGATCGGCGCGCCCCTGGCTCTTTCGCCGCGCCGTGGAAGAGGCGGCCGCAGCGACGCTCGTGCGCCCGCGCGGATCCTCGCGCGAGGCCCTGCCTCCGGAGCACCCCGGATTGCGGCGCGGGGCGGACGCACCGAGGGCCATCATGTCCGTGGCACCGGCTTGGCGCCGCCGGCGCGCGGGCGCCACGCGCCGGGGCTGTGGCGGGGGTGACCGCATGACCGTCGTCTGCGGCACGGATCTGTCGGAGCGCTCGCGGCCCGGGATCGCCGCCGCCGCGGCGATCGCCGCCGCGATGCGGTCTCCGCTGTGGATCGCCCACGTCGTCGGCGAGTCGTTCGCGCTCCTCGACCCTCAGGCGCGGGAGCAGCTCGAGGCCGCCGTCCAGGAGCGGCTCGACAGCGAGACCGCGCCGGCGGCGGGCGGCGTGGCCGTGCGCCACGCCATGCTCGAGGGGAGCCCGCACGACGCGCTCTTCGCGCTCGCGCGCGCCCAGCACGCGGAGCTGATCGTCGTCTCGTCGCGCGGTCACGGCGCCGCGTCGCGGTACCGCACCGGCGGGACGTCCACGCGGATCGCGGCGGACGCGCCGGTGCCGGTGCTGGTCGTCCGGGACGCCGAGCCGTTCCAGGCGTGGGCGCGCGGCGAGCGGGCGCTGCGCGTGGTCGTCGGCGTGGACCTCGGGGCGAGCGCGGCGGCGGCGGTCCGATGGGTCAGGACGCTCGCCGCCGCCGGTCCCTGCGACGTCGTCTTCACGCACGTCTACTTCGAGAACGAGGCGCTCGAGCGCTACGGCCTCTCGGGCGCCCCCGAGTCGCACGACCTCGCCGAGGCGGAGCGCCTGCTCGTGCGGGACGTCACCGCGCTCGTGGGCGCCTTCCCCGGGTACGGCTCGCACGCGGTGCGCGTCCTCGCGGGCACCGGCGCCGTCGCGGACCCGCTCCTCGGCGTGGCGCGCCAGGAGCGCGCGGATCTGGTCGTGGTCGGCACGCACCACCGGCGGGGACCGGCCCGGCTCTGGTCGGTGTCGAGCGCGGTCCTGCACCTCGCCCCCATGGCCGTGGCGGTCGTCCCGCGGCCCGCGGCGGGGCCCGCGCGCGAGCGCCCCGAGCGGCCGCGCCACGTCCTGGTCGCGACCGACCTCTCGCCGGACTCCAACGCGGCCGTCGCGTTCGCCCTCGCGCTCGTCCCGCGCGGCGGCGCCCTCCACGTGCTGCACGTGCTGCCCCCGCGGGAGCAGTCCGAGGAGCGCGAGCGCGCCGACGCGGCCGTCGCCGAGAAGCTGCGGAGCCTGATCCCGGCGGACGCCGGGGCGCGCGGCGTCTCCGTGCAGGTGGAGGTCGCGCACGGGCAGACGGTGAGCACGATCCGGGATCTCGCGGAGCGGCTCGGAGCGGAGCTGGTCTGCGTGACCGCCCGCCACGAGGGGCTCGCGCGGCTCGCGGGCTCGAGGGTGGTCGAGCTCCTGCGGGAGAGCCGGAAGCCGGTGCTCGTGCTGCGCCCGCCGCCCGCGTGACGGACGACTGGCGCGACGCGAGCAGCGGGCGGAGGTTCGAGAGGGGGAGGCACCATGTTCCGCGATCGCGAGGACGGGGGGCGGAGGCTGGCGGCGAGGCTCGAGCGGTTCCGGGCCGAGCGGCCGATCGTGCTGGGGCTCACCCGCGGCGGGGTGCCGGTCGCGCTGGAGGTGTCGCACGCGCTCGGCGCGCCCCTGGAGGCCATCGTGGTCCGCAAGCTGGGCGCGCCGGGGTGCCCGGAGTACGCCATCGGCGCCCTCGCCGAGGGCGGCGCGGTGTACGTGCGCCGCGAGGCGCTGCAGGAGGTCGGGCTCGACGAGGCGGAGGTCGCCGCGCTGGCGGAGCGCGAGGCGATCGAGGTCGCGCGCCGGGTGCGGATCTACCGCGGCGACCGTCCGCTGCCCGAGCTGGCCGGGCGCACCGTGATCGTGGTGGACGACGGCGTGGCCACGGGCGCCACCGCGCACGCCGCGGCGCGGGCGGTGCGCGAGCGCGGGGCGGCGCGGGTCGTCCTCGCCGCGCCGGTGATCGCGGCGGAGTCCGTCCCGGAGCTCGAGCAGGACTTCGACGAGGTGGTGGCGGTGGACCTGCCGGAGCCGTTCATCGCGGTGGGGCTCTGGTACGAGCGCTTCGGGCAGGTGTCGGACGAGGAGGTGCTCGGGTGCCTCGACCACGAGCGGTCGCCCTCCGCGCAGGCCGACGAGAGCCTCTGGAACGGCGAGTGGAACCAGCCGGCGTCGGCGGATCCGTCCGCCGCGCCGGGCGAGGAGACCGTCGCGATCCCGTTCGACCACTCCCACGCCGGCCCGGGGGCGCTCGAGGCGGACCTGGTCCTCCCCGAGGGGGCGAGGGGGCTCGTGATGTTCGTCCACGGGAGCGGGTCCACCCGGCGGAGCCCGCGGAACCGCTTCGTCGCGGGAGTGCTGCAGGCGGCCGGGTTCGGGACGCTACTGTTCGATCTCCTCACGCCCGGCGAGGCGGAGGAGGACGAGATCACCGGGCAGCTCCGCTTCGACATCGAGCTCCTCACGGCCCGGGTCGTCGCGGCGACGCGCTGGATCACCGCGCTCCCCCTCATCCGCGGGCTGCCGCTCGGCTACTTCGGCTCGAGCACCGGCGCGGCGGCGGCGCTGGGCGCGGCGGCGATCCTGCCGGATCACGTCGCGGCGGTCGTGTCGCGCGGCGGCCGGCCGGACCTCGTGCCCGGCCCGACGCTCGCCCTCGTGCGCGCGCCCGTCCTCCTCGTCGTCGGGGGCCGCGACGAGACCGTGCTGGAGCTCAACCGGTCCGTCCTCCCGTACCTCGGGCGGGCGCAGCTCTCCGTGGTGCCGGGCGCGACGCACCTGTTCGAGGAGCCGGGGACGCTCGGGGCCGTGGCCCGACTGGCCGCGGACTGGTTCGGGCGGAGCTGCGGCCCGCACGTCGCCGGGCCGAGCCCGGCCGCGTGACGGGGCCGGGGCGGCGCGTCGCCCGGCGCGGCCCCGGCTCGCGTCGCCGCGGGGGAGGACGGATGGTGAAGCCCGTCATCGTCTCCGGATCGGCCCACCCGGCGCTCGCCGAGGCGCTGGGGCGGGAGCTCGAGTGCGCGCCCGCGGCGTGCGTGCACCGGAGGTTCCCGGACGGCGAGCCGGAGGTGGAGGTCCAGGCGAGCGTCCGGGGGCAGGCCGTCTTCGTCGTCCAGCCGCTCGGCCCCGGCGCCGGGGAGCACCTGCTCGAGCTCCTGCTGCTCGCGGACGCGTGCCGTCGCGCGGGCGCGGCCTCGGTCGCGGCGGTGGTGCCGTACGTCGCGCTAGCGCGGCAGGACCGGGTGACGAGGGAGGGGCAGCCGCTCGGGGCCGCCGTGCTGGCCCGGGCGCTCGGGACGGGCCAGCTCTGCCAGGTCATCTCCGTGGATCTCCACAGCGCCGCGATCGCGTCCTGCGTGGAGGCGCCCGTCGTCCACCTCACGGCCGTGCCGCTCGTCGCGGCGGCGCTCCGGCCCATGGTGCGCGAGGACGCCGTGGTCGTCGCGCCGGATCTGGGGGCGGTGAAGCTGGCGGAGTCGTACGCGCGGCTCCTCGCGCTGCCGCTCGCGGTCGTCTCCAAGGTCCGGGTCTCGCCCAGCCAGGTGAGCGTGCGCAGCGTGGTGGGCGACGTCGCCGGCAGGCGGCCGATCGTGGTGGACGACATGATCTCCACCGGCGCGACCGTCCAGGCCGCGGTCGAGGCGCTGGTCGAGCATGGGGCCCGGCAGGAGGTGCTGGTCGCGGCGACGCACGGGATCTTCGCCGGCGACGCGCTCGAGCGGCTCTGCGGAGCAGGGCTGGTCCGGGTCCTCGCCACCGACAGCCTCCCGCCCCCGCCCCGCTCGCCCCCCGGCCTCGAGGTGATCCGGCTGGCGCCGCTCCTCGGCGAGGCCATCCGGCGGATCGTCGGGATGCGCGGGCTGCACGATCTGCTCGCGGGGCGGTAGCAGGAGGCGGTGAAGGCTTCAGGCCGCGCGGGTGAGGCGGTCGAGCTCGCGACGTCCCCGAGCCCCCGACCCCGACCGGAGCACGCGCGGACGCGTAACGAGCCCCCGAAGGCGGACACGGTTGTGCTCGTGCACGCAGACGAAGACAGGGGGGTGAGGGAGGCGCATCGGCTCATCCGCGTTGGGCCAGGAGCACGGCTCACTCGACAACCACGCGCCGATGGAGTGTGCTCACATCTAACCGGCCTCACGCGGGCAGCCGCCTAGAGTCGGGGGCAGGTCAAATCGGCACCGAACTCGGGCAGCAGCCACCAAAAATGCGGCACAAATTGCTCTATGCGCTTCTGCTGCTTCTGTTGTTCCTGCTCTCTTGTGGGACTGTCTGTCTAATGTATGGGTTGGGTAATGGACTCGGACAACAAAGAGGAGAATGTGAGTCCGAGACGGTTTCAAGGGCTATTTCGCAAGATGGCGCTTGGAGCGCGTACGTGTATGAAAGCATCTGTAGTGATGGTTGGTTCACCACGGTCGTAGCTGATACCGTTCACCTCGTGCGTGCCGGGGGGCAGCGGCTCGAAGGTGATGTGTTTACCGTGGATACAGGAGGGGACCCCGTGTGCAGACCGAAATTGGAATGGCTGTCGCCCCGTCTGCTGCAGGTCGAGGTTCCGAATCGGTCCTCGGTTGGGTTGAATAGAGGGAGATTTGGTGAGGTAGTCGTTCGTGTCAAATTCAATCCCGATGATCCTGCCGAGAGAGAGCGTTGGTTGAAGGAGATTGAAGTAGGCCCTTCGGCTGATCGGTGACCTCGCTGTGCAGCCACCGATCGGTCATCGGTTCACCAGCTTCGCTGCGGCGATCGCCGCGACCGCGGCCGCGAACAGCACAACGACGACGATCCGGACCCAGGCGGTCGGCCCGCGGGAATGCTCGAACGCCTTCCGGGCCATCTCGATTTGAGGAACGGCACGGGGCGGGTTTGGGCCGATCCAATATCGAGAGCTGTCTCCGAAAGGCTCCTCGATCGCGAAGCGGACCCCTTCGATGTCCGCCTCGCAGAACGAATCCTCGCGCAGCCACGAGAGCGACTTCGGCCGACGTACCGGGCGGCATCCAGGAACCTCGAACAGCAGCCGACACGCTCGTCTCCTGCCGAGGCCCGCGTTGTCGACCTCGAAAGCCAGAAGGCGACCCTCTTGGTCGAAGATCTCGAAGATCCGCATAGGACTGAGTTCCAGTTCACGACTGGCCTACCCGAACCTCACCTGGATTATCCACCCGAGGCCTGTCAACCTCGGCAGGAGGGAACACCGTTCGGGAGAGGTGTGCTGATCATCGGCGCTGCCCTCTCTGGTGGACGGGCTAAATTTAGCCCCGCGGATGGGAGCCTTGCGCGTTCTCGGTATCGAAGTAGACCGCAACGCGCTCATTCTTGAACAGGTACAGGCCGATCACGACCACGAACAGTGCGCCCAGGATGAGGTGACTCAGAATAGCGGCCAAACTGAGCCCAGTGACACTTTCCATGAGCGCAACCGATACGCTTGCTACGCACCATCCCAGCACGCACATCCGCCGCGCATGTCGAGACCGGACCAGCATCAACACGGCAGATGCAACGAGGAGCGCACTCGCGATGGACGTTCCAGCCCCCGCTCCGCTGAGCCACCACCGTGAAGAGGACACCGGCGTCCCATCGGCAGCAATCACGCCGCCGACCAGGGCGGCTCTCGCGGCAATCAACAGGAATCCGGCCGAGAATAGCGTCAGCCACCTGAGAGGTCGCGGCATCGCTTCGAAGTTCGTGATCATGATGCACCGCCTAGAAATGGGAAATCATGTGCCTGATCGTGAGTTGGCCGGTCAAACTCGGGTTGAGGGCTGGGGCAACGCGCACAAGTCGCGCCACGACGTTGTGCTCGTGCACGCGAGGATCTCGTCCTGTGTCGCCAGGTCATCTTCTGCGTCGCGGGCGAGGAACAGGGCTCCTCTGGGCTTTTCGGCTCACGCTGCGGAGTTCCCGCTATATCGTTCTGCCCACTCTCGTCTATATCGACCGTACGAGATGAAGATCTGCCGAGCGTCCTTCCCGCTCATCAGGAAGAGAACTGGGACTGCATCCCATAGGACCTTCCACGGCCAAGTCAGCTGATGCCAGTAGACCCACGCGACAACGATGCACGTCACCGACGCCATCAGCATGAACAGACCGAGGGCCCTCGTTGCGACGAACGCAGGTTTCGAAAGCGGTTGGTCGGGCGTTCTCATCAGCGTCAACCCACTGCTGCCTGTACCGACCATGCGAAACTACTGTTGTCGAGTGAAGTAGGCGTTCACGGCACGGCTGGAGAAGAGGTAAGAGGCAGCGAGAGTCGTGGCGAGCCCTGTCGAGACGAGCCCGGAAACGATAGGTGTAGCACCAACTCCGGCAGCTACAAGGGCGATGGGGATGGAGGCCGTCAATTTCACCAGGCCGCAAATGAACGCTGTTCGCCCGACGGCGGAGCGCTTCAATATCAACACGCTTGCGACTCCCAGCAGGGCGCCGCTCACAACGAGAACAAGCCCAGACCCGCTTGACCACCAGCGCGCAACCGAGATGGCAGCGCCCCTGGTGTCAACCAGCGCTACCGGAATGGAATAACGGAGAGCGATCAACGCCATTCCGGCCGAATACGCAGTGAGCCATCTTAGTGCTCGCGGCATCGCCGATATGTTGTTCAGAAGCGTCATTGGTGCACGAACGCCTCCGCGCCTGCGTCCCGTCGTGAAGACGCCCTGTGCAAACGCCAACACACTAGAGCGGATGCGAGCACGCGTCCCCCCGGGAAGTGCGCGACCGGACGCGAGCGAACAGATACGGACACTCGAGTCGCTCACGGATTAGTCTCGTACACGAGCCGGATTCCCGATTTCAAGCGGCAGTCTTGGGGTGTCCGTGGGTGGGCATGCGCCAATGTGACTTTCCTCCACGATGTCGCACGTCTGCGGGGGCCGAGACATGCGACTAAAGGTATAGGCATACCCTGCGTCCGGTTGTCCCGCGTTTGTCCCGCCGCGGCGGCGCGGTCGAACTGTTGCCCGGTCACGACCTCGACCGCGCGCGCGGCGCCGTTCGCGGATCGGAGCCGCAGGCCGCGGTCACAGTCACGGAGGCGGGCAGGGGCATGAATGGTGGACACGACCGTTTCCCGTGCATCGGCGTCGCCGCGCGCGCATCCTCCAGCGTCATGACGACGCAACCTCTCTCCGCGCGGCGGCAGCTCGGGCGCTCCGAGCTCCGCGTCTCCCCGCTCTGTCTCGGCGGCAACGTCTTCGGCTGGACCGCCGGCGAGAAGGAGTCCTTCGAGGTCCTCGACGCCTTCCTCGAGGCGGGCGGCAACTTCGTCGACACCGCGGACGTGTACTCGCACTGGGCCCCCGGGAACGTCGGTGGCGAGAGCGAGACGATCCTCGGCCGCTGGGTGAAGGCGCGCGGCGCGCGGGACCGCGTGATCGTCGCCACCAAGGTCGGCTCCAAGATGCCGACGGGCGAGGGGCTCTCCGAGCGTCACATCCGCCGCGCGGTGGACGACTCGCTCCGGCGGCTCCAGGTGGAGCGGATCGATCTCCTGTACGCGCACAAGGACGATCCGAGGACACCGGTGGAGGAGACCGTCCGTGCCTTCGACGCGCTGGTCCGGGCCGGGAAGGTCCGGGTCGTCGGGGCGAGCAACTTCTCCGCCGAGCGGCTCGGGGCGTCCCTCGAGCTCGCGCGGCGCGAGGGGCTGGTGCGCTACGAGGCCCTCCAGCCGAACTACAACCTCGTGGAGCGCGTCGACTTCGAGGGCCCGCTCGAGGCGCTCTGCCGGCGGGAACGGATCTCGGTCGCGCCGTACTACGGGCTCGCCGCCGGTTTCCTCACCGGGAAGTACCGCCAGGGCGAGCCGCGACCCGCCTCGCCGCGCGCCGCGAGCGTGCTCCAGCGCTACGGCACCGCGCGCGGGTGGGCGGTCCTCGAGGCCGTCCGCGCGGTCGCGAGCCGCCGCGGGGCGTCGCCGGCCCAGGTCGCCCTGGCGTGGCTCCTCGCCCAGCCCACGGTCGTGGCGCCCATCGCGAGCGCGACCTCCGCGGTGCAGCTCCGCGAGCTCCTCGGGTTCGAGCGGCTCGTGCTCTCCCCGGAGGACCTCGCCGAGCTCGACGTGGGCTGAGCGGGCCCCCGCGCAGGCGGCGCGAGAGGGGCTCCCAACGCGCCAGGCCGCCTCGCCCTGGCGGTCCGGTCGTTCCTGTGCGAATCCTCCACCGCCCCCGGGGCTCTCACCGACACGGCTCCCCCCGGGGGGCGTGGAACGATTCGATGCCCATCTACGAGTACACCTGCACCCCTTGCGGCAAGCAGTTCGAGGAGCTCATCGTCCGGAAGTCGGACGAGGCCCAGGTCGTCTGTCCCGCTTGCAGGAGCGCCGAGGTGAAGCGGCTCATCTCCCGGCCGGCGGCGACGCCGGGATCGGGCGACGGCGGCGGCGGTGGGTTCGGCGGGCCGTCGTGCGGCCCCATCGGTTGAGGCATCTGACCTGTCGCCCGGTCGGGCGACCCCGAAGCTCGAAGCCAGCCCGCGCGGCGCGTCGCGCGCCTCGCTCGGGCACGCCGTCACGGTACGTGTCGATGCGCTCGGCGCTGCGGCGCTGGCGTGCCTGCGACAAATCGTCATAGCGACCCCGTTCGTGACAGGCGCTCTCCCGAGCGCCTGGCGTGCGATGTGCTCTGTCGGTGAATGACCGGCGTTTGGCGCGCCGCGATGCGACGGGGTGTTTCGCGATGACGCGAAATGTGTCAAAGTTGTTTCAAATGACCGTGCTCTCGATCTCCGCGCAGGACACCCGATCCAGTCACCAGGTGGCGTTCGCCGCGGTGAACGCGGCGTTCGGCTCGATCGGACGGGTCTGCATGGCGCTCGACGGAGACTTCCGCGTCCGGCACGTCTCGGCGGAGCTCGATCGTCTCCTCGGGGAAGGCTCGGCCGGGCGGCTCCTGGGTGAGCCCATCGAGCAGCTCCTCGGTCCGGAGCTCTTCGGCTCGGACGGGCCGGTCCGGCAGGCGCTCCTCGCCGGCGAGAAACGCGAGGGGTGGCGCGCCTTGCTCCACGGCGCCCACGGGGCGCGGCTGCTCTCGGTCACGGCCGCGCCGCTGATGCACGATCCTCACGGAGTGTGCGATCCGACCGCGCGCTACCTGCTCGTGCTGCGGCCGGCGGACGAGGAGGGCGTGGAGGGGGTGGGCGCCGAGGCCGCGGGCACGTTCGTCGCGCCCGGCCTGGTGTACCGCTCGCCGTCGATGAGCAGGGTGCTGCGCCTCGTGGAGAGCCTGCAGCACAGCGAGACGTCCGTGCTCATCACCGGGGAGAGCGGGAGCGGCAAGGAGGTGATCGCGCGCACCATCCACGCGCACTCGCCCCGCCGCAACGGCCCGTTCGTCGCCGTCAACGTCGCGGCGCTCCCCGGCGAGCTCCTCGAGAGCGAGCTCTTCGGTCACGTGCGCGGCGCCTTCACCGGCGCCACCCGGGATCGGGCCGGGCGCTTCGCGGCCGCCGCGCAGGGGACCCTCTTCCTGGACGAGGTGGGGGACCTGCCGCTCCACCTCCAGGTCAAGCTGCTCCGCGTCCTCCAGGAGCACGCCTACGAGCGCGTGGGCGACGACGAGACCCGCCGGACCGACGCCCGCATCATCGCGGCGACCAACCGCGATCTGCGCAAGGCGGTGGCCGACGGGACGTTCCGCGAGGACCTCTACTACCGGTTGCGCGTGTTCCCGCTGGAGATCCCGCCGCTCCGCGAGCGGCGCGAGGACATCGAGCCGGTGGCCCGGCTGCTCCTCTCGCGCGTCGGCGCGCGCGCCGGGCGCGCGCTGCGCTTCTCCCCCGACGCGCTCCGCGCCATGCTCTCGTACTCCTGGCCCGGGAACGTGCGCGAGCTCGAGAACGCCCTCGAGTTCGCGGTGACCGTCTCGCGCGGCCAGACCCTCCAGCCCGAGGATCTCCCGCCCGAGGTGGTGACGGCGCGCCCGCCGGAGCTCGCCGCCGCGCGCGAGCCGCCCCGCTCCCTTCCGCCGGTCCAGGACGAGCGGTCCACGCTGCTCGCGGCGCTCGAGGCGAACCGGTGGAGCCGCTGCGACACTGCGCGTGCGCTCGGGCTGTCGCGGAGCACGCTCTGGCGGCGGATGCGTGCGCTCGGGCTCGAGCCCCGCACGCGATCGCGGCCGGTCGTCTCGTCGGGAGGCGGCGACGCCTCCGGCGGCGATCAGCGCGGGGGCTGCTCCTCCGGCGGTCCAGCGGCCGGCTGATCGGTCGTCTCGGCGTTGCTTCTCTTCGCGCCGCCCGGGCGCGAGTAGGGGACGCCTCAGGTAGGGGCGCCGAGCTTCGGGAGGATCACGTACTGGAGCAGCACCCAGCCGGCGAGGAACAGGACGAAGGACAGGAGGTCGGACATTGGCGGGCAGGCGCTCCCCTTGGAGCGATCTGGCCTCCATGGGAGCCCGGCGGCCGCGGGACGGTTCGACCGGTCGCGGCCGCATCGCGCGCCGGCCAGCTCCCGACCGTCAGGAGCAGTCCTCGGGGGACGCGCCGTTGACGCGGGCGACGCGCGGGGGCGAACCGTTCCCGCTCGGCCGTGCTCTCGATCGTGCGGAGGCAGAGGCGATGACGACGAGCGAAACGGGGGCGGGCGCGACCGGCGCGCCGGAGGAAGGGGCGGCGCGTCGTGGCCGGGTGCCGCGCTACCTCTGGACGGCGCTCGCCGCCCTGGCGGGCGCAGCGATCGGCGCGGCCTGGTCGCACTTCGTGGGCTGCAAGACGGGGACCTGCCCCATCACGTCCAACGTGTGGGTCGCCGCGCTGTACGGCGGCGGCGTCGGGCTGCTGCTCGGGATGCCGTCCCGAAGGCCGCCAGCGGCGCGAGGGGCGAAGCCCC
The DNA here is from genome assembly GCF_022690765.1 of Anaeromyxobacter oryzisoli. GTDB lineage: Bacteria > Myxococcota > Myxococcia > Myxococcales > Anaeromyxobacteraceae > Anaeromyxobacter > Anaeromyxobacter oryzisoli. Next base: position 29,814 of record NZ_JALCZA010000029.1, read on the forward strand.
CGGATCGGTGAGGCAGCGCCGGCTCCCGCCGCCCGCGCGCGAGCGGAGCGGACGGCCCTCGGGGAGCGCGGGGCGCCGAGGCGCCCGCGCAGCGTTCACCCCGCCCGCAGGTACTTCTGCGCCGCGAGCGCGGCGACGGTCCCGTCGGCGACGGCGGTCGTGATCTGGCGGAACCGCTTCACCCGGAGGTCGCCGGCCACGTAGAGCCCCGGGATCTTCGTCTCCATCCCGTCGGTCGTCTCGACGTACCCGCCGGGCTCGAGCTCGAGGTAGGGGGCGAGGAGCTCGGTCCGGGGGACCATGCCGATGAAGACGAACACGCCGTCGGTCCGGAGCTGCTTGCGCTCGTGGGTCCGGAGGTCCTCGACCTCGAGCCGCTCGAGCGCCTTCTCGCCGTGGAAGGCGCGCGGCTCGTGGCCGAACAGGACCCGGATCTTCGGGTGCGCCAGCGCCTCCTGGGCGGAGGCGGGCTCGGCCTGGAACTCCTGGAACTGATGGACGATCGTGACGGTCCGGGCGAACTGCGTGAGGAAGAGGGACTCCTCGACGGCCGAGTTCCCGCCGCCGATGACGTGGATGTCCTTCCCCTCGAAGTACGCGCCGTCGCAGGTGGCGCAGTACGAGAGGCCGCGCCCCTTGAAGACGTCCTCGCCCGGCACGCCGAGCGGGCGCGGCCGCGCGCCGGTCGCGACGATGACGGCGCGGGCCTCGACGGTCTCCTCCTCGTCGAGCTCGAGCGTCTTCACCGGGCTGGCGAGGTCGTGCTTCGTGATCTCGACCGCGCGGCGGACGTCCGCGCCGAAGCGCTGCGCCTGCGCCGCGAACGCCGCGGCGAGGGCGGCGCCCTCGACGTCCTGGGCGAAGCCCGGGTAGTTCGACACCTTGTGGGTGGTCTTCACCTGACCGCCGGGGATGCTCTCGTCGAGGACGAGCGTCCGGAGGCGCGCCCGCGCGGCGTAGATGGCGGCGGCGAGCCCGGCGGGCCCGGCCCCGATGATGACGACGTCGTGGCGTTCGGCCATCGGATCCTCCGCGCTACGCGAGCAGCCCCTCGACCGCGGCCTTGAGCGCGGAGCGCTTGATGTCCTCACCGCTCATCCGCGGCGCGGCCTCGCTGCCGGCCTTGAAGAAGAGCAGGGTCGGGCTGCCGGTGACCCCGAGCCGGACGGCGAGGTCGCGGTTCCCCTGGCGGAAGATCTTGAGGAAGCGGACCTTCCCGGCGAACTGCCCCGCGACCGCCTCGAACTTGGGCGCGAGCGCCTCGCACGGCGGGCACTCCGTGGAGAAGAAGTCGAGCACGACCGGCGTCTCGGCGCCGAGCACCTCGCGGTCGTAGTCGGCGGCGACGATCTCCTGGACGATCCCGGACATCCGGACCTCTGGGGGAGCGCTCCGGCCCCGGCCAGCGGCCGGGCGGAGCGGAGAGGGTGGAAAGAGGGCGGGGCGGACCCCGCGTGAACCAGCTTCAGTCGTGGCAGCCCGAGACGAGCCGGGATGCCTTCGCACAGCACTGCGCCGCCTTCTCGGGGCAGCAGGTCTTCTTCTCGAGCGTGGTGAGCAACTTCATCGCGCGCTCTCCTTCGGTGTCGATGTGTGACCTTCTGCGCGCTGCGTCGGATAACGCAGCGCGCCTGCGGATGAGAGCCGCGGCCGGCGGGATCGATTCAACGATCGGGCGTGCGACAAGGTGCCACACACGGGCCGAACCCGAACCCGAATGCGAACCCGTCATCCGTATCCCGTGTCCCCGCTCCCCGTGGCCCGTGCCATCGACGCGAAGGCGGCCGGGCGGCGGCCACGCGCGCGGGGAGGAAAGAGCCTCAGCGTGAACCGCGCTGGAACGGGCACCGCTCCCCGATGCACTCACGGTTCATCGAGGCGAAGGTGCACGGCTCGCCCCGGCCGCCGAGCGTCACGCCGAGGTGCTCGCGGGCGAACCGGACGAGGGTGAGGAGGACCAGCCAGGAGTTCCGCTTGCAGCAGCGCGGCCCGCCGACCCGCGCCAGGGCGTCGAGCGCCCGGGCGGTGGCGGCGTTCGCGAGCGACCAGGGCTCGACGGAGAGCGGGGTCGCGCCCGTCGCGAGGCTCACCGCGATCCCCGCCCCGATCGCGGCGCCGCACGCGCCCTGGAAGCCGCAGAACCCGCCCGCCACCGGCTCGGAGCGGCGGCGCGCCTCCGCGAGGAGGCGCCGCTTCTCCCCCGGCTCGCCGCGGGCGTTCGCGAGGGCCGCGAGGAACGCGGCGGGGACGAGGAGGTGGTGCTCGGGACCGTGCATCTTCAGCGTCGGGTGACGCATCAGCGCCCGGGAGATCGCCAGCGGATCGGTGTCCTCCGTCGCCAGGCAGACCCGCTCGATCACGTCCTTCGCCGACCCGGAGTGGCACGCGTCGCAGACGAAGTGACCCGACCGGCACCGGACGGCGCTCTCGACCCTCGCCCCGCACCCGCCGCAGGTCATCGGCTGGGCCGCCTCGAGGATCTCGAGGGCGGCGCCGCACACGACGCACCCGCTCCGGTAGCCCGGCGCGATCGGGGTCATGGCGCCACCCGCTCGCGTCGAGCGTCGCGAGGCACACGATGCCGTCGCCGAGCGTGGGCACACGACGACCGAGCAGCGCAGGCGTGCCTGTTGGCACGTCGAGCAGCGCAGGGAGGAGTCTGCCCCGCGCAGGCAGGCAGCGTGCGCCGCAGCAGCTCGATGCGGGTGGGGGTCGCCGTCATGCCCCGAGCCCGTAGTAACGCACGCCGAGGCCGTACAGCTCCGCGACCGGGCGGCAGTCGGGCGCGAGCGGGGTCGCCGCCTGGTCCCAGGCGATGGCGCCGCAGCCGCCGCCGCACACCGGGGCGAGGGCGCACCCGCGGCAGCGCGGGATCGTGACGGTGCTGCGGTTCCGCCACGCGGCGATGGCGGCCTCGTCGCGGACGATCTCCGGGTGGAACCGGCCGAGCACGTGGGCGGCGTGGCCGACCGTGGCGGTGCAGCCATAGAGGCTGCCGTCGGGGCCGAACGCCCACTCCTTCTTCGTCGCGGGGCAGGAGTCGAAGTTGGGCGCCGGGAGCTCGCCGGTCTCGGCGAGGTGGCCGATCCCGTGGAAGCGCGGTCGGTGGAAGCGGCGCAGGATCGGGTGCGCCTCGGACAGCTCGACATAGCGGGCCCACAGCTCCACGCGATCGAACAGGTCCTCGCGGCGCTGGCGGGACGCGCAGCCGAACAGCTCGTAGTTCCGGCCCACCTGCGTCTTGAAGCGCGAGGCCGGCAGGTCGAGCCAGCCCTTCGCGGCGGCGAGCTCGGCGAGCGCGGGGAGGGCCGGGAGGTTCCGGCGATCCGCGACCACCCTCAGGTTGACCGGGATCTCCGCCGCGACGAGCCCTTCGAGGCCCGCGATCACCCGCTCGAAGCTGCCGCCGCCGCCCGCGTGCGGGCGGCGCGCGTCGTGGACCGGCTGGGGCCCGTCGAGCGTGACCTGCACCTCCTTCACCGGGCCCGCGGCGAGGGCCGGGAGGAACGCGGGGAGGTCGTAGCCGTTGGTCACCACCGCGAGCTCGAGCCCGCGCTGCGCCGCGCCGTCGAGGAACCGGCCGATCCGGTCGTGGTGCGCCGGGGTGTCGCGCAGCGGCTCGCCGCCGAACAAGGTCACGTAGGGTCGCGGCCGGTCGGCGCCGTGGTGTGCGTCCACGTAGGCGAAGAAGGCGTCGACGACCTCCGGGGCCATGAGGGCGCGCGCGGCGGGGTCGAAGACCTCCTGGTAGCAATACGTGCACGCGAGGTTGCAGCCGAAGCTCGGGACCACGACGAGCTGCACGGGCGTGCGCGCGGCCTCCGCGAGGTACTCGGCGCGCGCCCGCGCCTCGAGGGCGCGATCCTCCTCGTCCGACTCCACCACGAACGACGCGGCGCGCAGCGTCTCCTCGGGGAGCGACGGCGGCAGCGCGCCGCCGCCGTCGAGCCGTCGCAGCGCGTCGGCGTCGTCGCCGGAGACGAGCGCCGCCTGGCCCGAGAGCGGCTGGACGATCAGCGCCTGGGCGGTGCCGGGGACCGGCGCGACGATGGTGGAGCGCGAGAGCCGCATGGGATCAGACCTCCGAACGTTACCGGCGCGCGCCCGCGAGCGTGAGGGAGAGGATCCGGACGCCGCCGCGCTCGTACGGCGCCGAGCGGCGCAGCACGCGCAGGTCGGCGAGGCCGGCCGCGGCGATCGCCGCGAGGTAGTCGGCCTCCGGGACCGCGCCGCCGTAGCACGCCGCCCACGCGGCCGGGTCGGCGCGGACCGCCTCGGGGAGCGGCTGCTCGGACACGACGTCCGCGACGACGAAGCGGCCGCCGGGGCGGAGCAGGCGCCGGATCTCCCGGTACACCGCCCCCTTGTCCGGCGCGTGGTTGATGGCGCAGCTCGAGATCACCACGTCGGCCTGCCCGTCCGGCAGGGGCACCGCCGCCAGATCCCCGAGGAGGAAGCGGATCCGGTGGCGGTCGGCGGCCGGTGCGCGGGCCGCGGCGATCATGGCGGGGTTGGAGTCCACGCCGACGGCGAGCCCGGCTTCGCCGACCGCCGCGGCCGCCCGGAGCACGTCGCCGCCGCGGCCGCACCCGAGATCGACGACGGTCTCGCCGGCCCCGGGCGCCGCGAGCTCGAGGACGCTCCCGCACGAGAGCGAGGCGCGCGCGTCCGCCGCGAGCGCGGTGTAGCGCGCGTCGAGCGCGCGGGCGAGGGCCGCCGGCGAGGGGGGATCGGGGAGGTGGGACACGGTGAGGGATCTCCTCCCCGGGGAGAGCCCGGGAAACCCGGGAGGATTCGCGGGCGAGGACGTACACCGGAACCCTCGGTGGGCGCCACGGCTCTCATCGCCGTCGCCGCGCTGGGACGCGGTGCAGGAGCGAGGCATGGTCCACACGACGATGATCGCGGTGCTGCTCGCGGTGGCGCCGGCGGCGGTGGCGCCGGTCGCCCAGCCGGAGCCCCGGGTGATCGACGCGAGCGAGGTGCACGCGCTCCTCGTGAGCCGCAGGGGCGTCGTCGTGGACGTGCGCTCGCCGCAGGAGTACGCGGAGGGCCACATCCCGGGCGCGGTCGGGATCCCCGCCGACCAGATCATGGCGCGCGCCGCGGCGCTCCCTCGCGACCGCGTGACGCAGGTGGTCTTCTACTGCCGCGGCCTCGGTTGAAGCCTGTCCCGCTCGGCCGCGGTCGCGGCCTCCGCCCTCGGGTACCGGAACGTCCTGATCTACCAGCCCGGGATGCCGGACTGGATCCGCCGGGGGTATCCGGTCGCGAGAGGCTGAGGCCCGCGGGGACGGCGGGACGCGCCGGTCGGGGGCGGGCCGAACCCGCAAGCCGCCGCGTGGGCTCGCACGGGCATGAGGATCGATCCCGGGCGACGGAGCCGGCGCGGGGGCAGGCGAGCGATCCGCGGAGGTGCGTGATGCTCGCGCTTCGGCCGGCAGCTCCCTGCGACGTGATTCGATCGCGGCTGTCCGAATACCTCGACGGTGAGCTCGCGCCGCACGACCGCGCCGAGGTGGCGCTCCACCTCGCGGCCTGCGCGCCCTGCGCCCGGCTCGCGCTGGAGCTCGCGCTCGTGGTGGCCGCCCTCCGCGAGCGGTCCGCGTCGCAGGGCGCGACGTGACCGCCCGACCGGACGCGGGGCGCGTCACCCCTGCTGCGCGGAGATGAACTGGTGCAGCGCGGCCCGGACGGCGCGCTCGACCGGCGCGGGGATGGGCTCGTCGCCCATGCGCTTGCACATCGCCAGCGTCGCGCGGATCGCCTCGCAGCGGCCGCGGCAGGTGCTGCACCCCTGGAGGTGCTGCTCCAGCTCCGCGCACGCGCCGGCGTCGATCTCGCCCTCGAGGCGCCGCGAGAACATGGCGGCCACGTCCCGGCAGCCCTCGGAGACCGCCGGCGCGCCGCTGACGCTCTCGGGCTCGAGGACCGGCGCGAGCCGCTCGCGCACGGCGACCCGCGCGCGGTGCAGCCGGCTCTTCACCGCGTCCACGCTGATCCCGAGGATCTCCGCGACCTCGGCGGCGGAGAGCCCCTCCACGTCGCGCAGCACGAGCACCTCGCGGTACATCGGCTCGAGGGCGGCGATGGCGTCGTCCAGGGCGGCGCGGAGCTGCCGGCCGGCCACGTCCTCCTCCGGCCCGCGCGCCGGATCGGCGACCGCCGCGGCGGTCTCCGGCTCGGCGTCGAGGGACTGGAGCTGCTCGGGCGCGTACTTCCCGGTCCGGCGCTTCTTGATGCAGAAGCTCCGGGCGATCGTGTAGAGCCAGGTCGAGACCGACGAGGCGCCGCGGAACTCGGGGAGCGTGCGCGCGGCCGCGAGGAGCGTCTCCTGGAGGACGTCCTTCGCGTCCTCCTGCTCGCGGCACATCTTCAGGCCGAAGCGAAACACCGCGCCCTCGTGGTTGCGCAGCAGCCGCTCGAGGGCCGCCCGGTCGCCCGCCTTCGCTGCGGCGATCAGATCCCGATCCTTCTCGCTCATGCGTGATCCGTAACCGAAATGGGGTGACGGCACAACGGCCGCCCGCCCCCTCCGACCGACGCCCCGCGAGGCGCCGAGGCTCGCTCGCGGCGAGCGATGGAGGCACCCGCCGGAGGTGGGCCGCCGGCGCGGCAGGGGATCGGCGGTCGGCGTAAGGCGCCTGTCGTCGCGGTGCACGCTGCCTGCCTGCGCGGGGACTCCTCGCTGCGCTGCTCGCCCTTCGACTCCGGCGCGCAGCGCGCGCCTACGCTCAGGGCGAACGGAGCTTCGAAGAGCCTGCGCCGCTGCGAGTGGGTGTCGCCTTGAGAGCCGCGGGACGGGGGATCGGTTCGGCCGCGCCCCTCGTGGCTTCACCTCGAAGCGTTTCGTCGAGTCTAGGCTCAGAACGAACCGTGAACGACGCAAAGACCATTCCCATCCGGCTCGCGCGCGCGACCCTCCTCGCCGCGATCCTCGCCCCCGCCCTCGCGGCCGGGGCCCCCCTCACCGTGGACGAGGCGATCCGCGCGGCCTGGACGCGCGGGCTCGCCCTGCGCGCCTCCGCCTCGCAGGTCGAGGCCGCCCGGGCGGACGCCGACCGGGCGCGCGACGCGCGGCTGCCGACCCTCTCGCTCTCGGCGAAGGGCGTCCGCACCGACGAGCCCATGATGGCGTTCGGCATCAAGCTCGACCAGGCGCGCATCACCGCGGCGGACTTCGATCCCGCGCGGCTGAACGACCCCGGCGCCATCGGCGCCTGGGGCGGCGGCGTCACGCTCTCCGTCCCGGTGTTCATGGGCGGGCGCCTCCTCGCCGGGCAGCGCGCCGCGGGCGACGCGGCCGAGGCCGAGGCGTCCGACGACGTCCGCCGCCGGATGGAGGTCGCGGCCGCGGTCGTCGAGGCGTACTTCGGGAGCCAGGCCTCCGAGGAGGGGGTCCAGTACGCCGAGGACCTCGTGGCGCACGCGACCGAGACGGAGCGGTTCGTCAAGGAGCGCAACGCGAAGGGGCTCGCGCTCGACGCCGACGTGGCGCGCGCCTCGGCCTTCCGCGCCCAGGCGGAGGCGGAGCTGGCCACCGCCCGGCAGCGGCGGACCTCCGCCCGGTCCGCGCTCGCGCTCCTCGCGGGCGACGAGGCGGCGCAGGCGGAGCTCGTGACGCCCATCGGCGCGCTCCCGCCGCTGCCTCCGCGGGAGGGCCCGAGCCTCGCCGCGCGCCCCGATCTCGCCGCCGCGCGGCTGCGGCGCGACGCGGCGGACGAAGGCGTCACCGCGGCCCGCGGCGCGCTCCTGCCCTCCCTCTTCCTCCAGGCGAGCGCCGAGGCGCTCCGCACGTCGGACTTCGGCCGCGGCACCGGCTGGACGACGCTCGGCGCGATGCTCCGCTGGGATCTCTCCCTCGGGGACGCCGACGCGACCCGCGCCGCCCGGGCGCGGGCGCGCGCCGCGTCGGACGCGCTCGCCTGGCGCGAGCGCGAGGCCTCCCGGGAGGTGAGCGAGGCGTGGGTCGCGGTGGACACGTCGACCGCCCGGGTCCGCGCCGCCGAGGAGGCGGTCGCCGCCTCCGAGTCCGCGCGCACGCTGCGCCTCGCCCGCCACCGCCAGGGGCTGTTGCCCCTCACCGACGTCCTGGACGCCGAGGCCGGCCTCGCCGGCGCCCGCGCCCTCCTCCTCGCGAGCCGGGTGGAGGCGCGCGTCGTGCGCGCCCGCCTCGCGCTCGCCCTCCACCAGCCCATCGAAGGCCTGCTGCCATGACCCACCGCTACCCGAAGCTCGCCGCCGTCGCGCTCGCGACGGCGATCCCTCTCGCCGTCCTCGCCGGGGCGGCGCCCGCCGCCCCCGCCGCGCCCGTCAAGGTCCGCGGGGTCAGGTCCGGGGCCGCCGCGGGCGGCGCCCTGGTGCCCGCGAGCGTCCTCGCGGTCAGCCGCGCCACCATCGCGACGCGCGTCGCCGCGACCGTCCGCGCGGTCAAGGTCCGGGAGGGCGAGCGCGTCCGCCGGGGCCAGCTCCTCGTGTCGCTCTCCGACGATGACGTCCGCGGCGCCCTCGGCGCTGCGGACGCGTCCCTCGCCGCCGCGTCCGCCCACGAGCGCCGGATCCGGGACCTCGCCGCCGAGCGCGCCGCCACCCCCTCCGAGCTCGACATGGCGCGCGCGCAGCAGGCGCAGGCGCAGGCGGCCGTCGCCTCGGCCCGGGCGACCCTGGCGTACACCCAGGTGCGGGCGCCGTTCGACGGCACGGTGCAGTCGCGCCGCGTCGAGCCCGGCGATCTCGTCAACCCGGGGCAGCCCATCCTCGAGATCGTGGGGAAGGCGCTCGAGCTCGTCGCGAGCCTCTCCGAGCCGGAGGCGCACGGCCTCGCGGTCGGGACCCCGCTGCACTTCCAGGCCGGCGCGGTCCGGGGCACGGCGGTCATCACCGCGCTCACGCCGGGCGGCGATCCGCTCTCGCACCGGCGCGGGCTCCGCGCCGAGGTCCGGAAGGTGGACGGCGAGCTCCGCTCGGGCGACTTCGCGCGGCTGGTGCTGCCACAGGTCAGCGCGGCGGCGGGGGTCACGACGAGGTGGCTGCCGCGGACCGCGCTCGTCGAGCGCGGGGACCTGACGGGCGTCTTCGTCGCGCGGAGCGGTCGGGCGGAGCTGCGCTGGATCTCGCTCGGCGAGCAGGCCGGTGACGTGTTCGCCGTCCGCGCCGGCCTCGCCCCGGACGACGTCGTGATCGACGCGCCGGGCGCGCTCCGGGACGGGCAGGCGGTCGAGGTGCTGCCGTGACGAACGAGACGCGGCTCGGGATCGCCGGACGGGTGGCGAGCCCCTTCCTCAGGTCGAAGCTGACGCCCGTCATCGTCCTCGCCTCGATCCTGGCCGGGGTGCTCGCGGTCAGCCTGACGCCGCGCGAGGAGGAGCCGCAGATCGTCGTCCCGATGATCGACGTGATGCTGCCCTACCCGGGCGCGACGCCGGGCGAGGTCGAGAGCCAGCTCGTCACCCCGATCGAGCGGCGGCTCTGGGGCATCCCCGGGGTCGAGTACCTCTACAGCACGAGCCGCCCGAACGCCGGCTTCATCACCGTCCGCTTCAAGGTGAACGAGCCGCTCGAGCCGAGCCTCGTGAAGGTGCACCAGGAGCTCGGCGGGCACCCCGAGCTCCTCCCGCCGGGGGCGCTCCCGCCCACGGTGCGGGCGCTCACCATCGACGACGTCCCGTTCCTCACGGTCACACTCCACGCCGCCGAGCCGCTGCCGGCCGGCGCCCTCCGCACGCTCGCGGACGAGGTCGCGCGCCAGCTCTCCGACGTCCCGCGCACCGCGCAGGTGAGCGTGGTCGGCGGCGCGCGCCGCGTGATCCGCGTCGAGCCGGATCCCGATCGGCTCCGCACCCTGGCGGTGTCGGTGCCCGAGCTGGACGGCGCGCTCCGGTCGGCGCAGGCGCAGCTCCCGGCGGGCGACCTGGTCGCCGACAACCGCCGCGTCGCCGTCGAGGCGCGGGGCTTCGCGCTCTCGGCGGCGGAGCTGCGCCGGGTCGTCGTCGCGGTGCGGGACGGCCGGCCGATCTACGTCGAGGACGTCGCCCGGGTGGTGGACGGGCCCGACCAGGAGCCGCCCGTCGTCCTGACGGCCTCGAAGGAGCACCCCGAGTTCGAGCAGGCCGCGAGCATCGTGGTCGCGAAGCGGCCCGGGACGAACGCGACCGAGCTCGCCGACGCGGTGCAGGCGAAGCTCGGGACGCTCCGCGGGCGGCTCATCCCCTCCTCGATCGACGCGACGATCACCCGGAACTACGGCGCGACCGCGGCCGAGAAGTCGAACGAGCTCATCGAGCACCTGCTCATCGCGACGCTCTCCGTCGTGGCGCTGATCCTGGTCGCGATGGGCTGGCGCTCCGCGCTGGTCGTCGCGGTCGCGGTGCCGGTGACGCTCGCCCTCACCCTCGTCCTCACCTACCTGAACGGCTACACGCTGAACCGGGTCACGCTCTTCGCGCTGATCTTCTCGATCGGCATCCTGGTGGACGACGCCATCGTGGTCGTCGAGAACATCCACCGCCACATGTACCTGCCCGGACCGCGGCGGAGCTTCGCGCGGATCGTGGTCGAGGCGGTGGACGAGGTGGGGAACCCCACCATCCTCGCGACCATCGCGGTGATCGCGGCGATCCTGCCCATGGCGTTCGTGCGCGGCATGATGGGGCCGTACATGCGCCCGATCCCCGTGGGCGCCAGCGTGGCGATGGTGTTCTCCCTCGTCATCGCGTTCGTGGTGAGCCCGTGGGCCGCGATCCGGATCTTCCGGCACGAGGCCAACCTCCCCGGGACCGACGCGACCGGCCTCCACCCGGGCGATCCGGAGCGCGACGCGCCGGAGCCGGTGGCGGACGAGCCCTCGGCGCACCCGGAGACCGCGCCGGAGGGGCGGCTCGCGCGCGTCGACCGGCGGGTCATCCGCTGGCTCCTGGGGCCGGCGAAGATCCGGATCGGCTTCCTCGCCGGCGTCGCGGTGCTGCTCGTGGCCGCGGTGGGGCTCCTCTATGTCGGCGCGGTGAAGGTGAAGATGCTCCCGTTCGACAACAAGCGGGAGCTCCAGGTGCAGTTCGACCTGCCGGCCGGGACCGCCCGCGAGGTGTCGCTCGCGCTCGGGCAGCGCGTGGCCCGGCGGCTGCTGCAGGAGCCGGAGGTCGAGAGCGTCCAGGTCCACTCGCGGGTCGCCGCGCCGTTCACCTTCGTCGGCATGGTCCGCCACAGCTTCATGCGCGACGCGCCGGAGCAGGTGGACCTCCAGGTGAACCTGCTGCCGAAGGGCGAGCGGAAGGCGCCGAGCCACCAGATCGCGGTCCGGATCCGGCCGGAGATCGAGCGGCTGGCCGCGCCCGAGGGAGCGCGGGTGAAGGTGGTGGAGATCCCGCCGGGGCCGCCCGTGCTCGCGACGCTCGTCGCGGAGGTCTACGGGCCGAGCGCGGCGGAGCGCGACCGGATCGCCGGCCAGGTGCGGGACGCGTTCCGCTCCGTGAACGGCGTGGTGGACGTGGACTCCACCCTGAACCCGACCTCGCCCCAGCTCCGGCTCTCCGTCGATCGCGAGAAGGCCGCGCTCCACGGCGTGCAGCCGTCGCACGTGGTCCAGACGCTCGCGGCCGCCGGGTACGGCGACCAGGTGGGGACGTTCCACGGCGCCCGCGGCGCCTCGCAGGTGCCCATCGTCGTCCAGCTCGCGCCCGCGAACCGGAGCCACCTCGACACGCTCCTCGCCCTGACCGTCCCCGGCGCGAAGGGCCCGGTGCCGCTCTCGGAGCTCGTCCGCGTCGAGCAGGGGCGCGAGGGCGCCGAGATTCAGCACAAGAACCTGATGCCGGTCGCGTACGTCACGGCGGAGCTCGCCGGCGCCATCGAGAGCCCGCTCTACGCCCTCCTCGCCCTGGAGAAGAAGATGTCCGCGATCCGCTCGGACGTCGGCGAGACGATCCCGCGCTTCGGCCTGGAGCACCCGACGGACACCGAGCGCCCCGCGATCAAGTGGGACGGTGAGTGGCACATCACGCTCGAGGTCTTCCGCGACCTCGGCCTCGCCTTCGCGGCGGTCATCCTCCTCATCTACGTGCTGATGGTCGGCTGGTTCCAGAGCTTCAGCATGCCGCTCGTGATCCTCGCGCCGATCCCGCTGTCCCTGATCGGCATCCTCCCGGCCCACGCGCTCCTCGGCTACTTCTTCACCGCGACGAGCATGATCGGGTTCATCGCGGGCGCGGGGATCGTGGTGCGCAACAGCATCATCCTCGTGGACTTCGCCGAGCTGAAGCTCAAGGAGGGGATGCCGCTCGCCGCGGCGGTGGAGGAGGCCGTGCTGGTCCGGTTCCGCCCCATGGCGCTCACCGCGCTCGCGGTCATCGTCGGGAGCGCGGTCATGCTCGCGGATCCGATCTTCCAGGGGCTCGCGGTCGCGCTCATGTCCGGCGCCGTCGCGGCGACGCTCCTCTCGAGGTACGCGGTGCCGGTCCTCTACTTCATGCTGGCGCGGCGTGGACGGGCCACGGAGCTCCAGCGCGAGGGCGCCCTCGAGCGGGGAGAGCAGCCGGTGGCGGCGCTCCGGAGCCAGGCGAGCTGCTAGCGGAGAGCGGCCCGGGCGCGACCGGTCCACCGGCGCGCGCCCGGGCCTTCGTTCGCGCGGGCCACTCGGACTCCCTCACGCGAGGCTTCGAATTTGCGCTTCACTACCTGACGAGCCCGGTGAGCAGCGCAACCAGCCGGTCCGCGATCCGCGCGACGTCGGCCGCCGCTCCTGCCGGCGCGTCACCGCAGAGCGCCGCGATCTCGACCGCGGCCGCCGCCTCGACGGTCTCCGCACGGGCGATGCCGAACACGCGCGCCTTGTCGGCGCGGCTCACTCGCCCCGCGCCCTCGGCCGTGTTCAGGCACGCCGACTTCGCTGATCGAAGCGCCTCGTCCCGGAGCTTCGGATCGCGGATGGAGCAGCGGATCACCGCGAGGAGGAAGTCCCGGGCGACCCCGTAGGCGATGAGCTTGTGGTGGGGGAGGACGGGGGAACGAGCCGAAGAGGGAAACGGAACCTTGGACTGATCGACGCCGTGGTTGGAGGACATGCGCGGCTCCTTTCGACGAAAGGCAAGGAGCCGCGCATGTCCGACCCGCGGCGTGAGCTGGTCCCGCAAGCGAACGGCGGTCGTCGAGCGTGGCACGCGCAGTGACACGCCGAAGGCGTGGCGCGAGCGTGCGATCGCCCCCAGCCGTTCGCGCCCCCACCCGCAGCACCGCCCCGACCCCGCAACCCCGCCCCGACCCCGCAACCCCGCACCGACCCCGCAACCCCGCACCCCGCCCCCGCCCTCGCCCTCGCCCTCGACCCCGACCCCGACCCCGACCCCGACCCCGACCCCGACCCCGACCCCGACCCCGACCCCGACCCCGCCCTCGCCCTCGGACCCCGACCGCGACCCCGACCCCCGACCGCGACCCCCGACCCCGCAACCGACCCCGACCCCGACCCCAGCCCCGACTCCAGCCCCGGACCCAGCCCCGGACCCAGCCCCGGACCCGGACCCGGACCCGGCCGCGACCTCGGTCTGCGCGCCTCATGTCGGGCCACGGGCCACGGGCTACGGGATGCGGGAGCCGGGCACGGGGGACGGTCACGGTGACGGTGACGGTGACGGTGACGGTGACGGTGACGGTGCTTCGGGTCCGCCCCGGAGCCCGAGCGCCCGCCCGCCCGTCGCCGCGGCCTCGACCGCCGGGAAGGCGCACCATCGAGGTGACGCACTCGAGGAGGCGCCCATGATCGACCCGATCCGTGCCCTCGCCCAGCACGGCCAGAGCCTCTGGTATGACGGGCTGAAGCGGGACCTCATCCGCACGGGCGGGCTCGCCCGGCTGATCGACGACGGGGTCCGCGGCCTGACGACCAACCCGGCGATCTACGAGAAGGCCATCGCGGAGACGACCGACTACGACGCGGACATCGCCGCGCTCGCGGGGCGCGGGCTCGACGCCCGGGCGATCTACGAGGCGCTCGCCATCCAGGACCTCCGCGCGGCGGCGGACCTGATGCGCCCGGTCTGGGAGGAGACGGACGGGCGCGACGGCTTCGTGAGCCTCGAGGTCTCTCCCCTCCACGCCGCGGACACGCGCAGCACGGTGGAGGAGGCGCTCCACCTCTGGAGCGCGCTCGCGCGGCCGAACGTCTTCATCAAGGTCCCCGGCACGCCGGCGGGCATGCCCGCCATCGAGGCGCTCTGCGCCCAGGGCGTGAACGTGAACGTCACGCTCCTCTTCTCCCGCTCGGCGTACCGGGCGGCGGCGGCGGCGTGGATGGCCGGGCTCGAGGCGCGCGCGCGCCGGGGCGGAGACCTCTCCCGGGCGGCGAGCGTGGCGAGCTTCTTCGTCTCGCGGGTGGACACGCTCGTAGACCGGCGGCTCGAGGAGCGCGCGCGGGGCGCCGACCCCGCCGCGCGGGCCCGGCTCGAGGGGCTCCGCGGCAAGGCCGGCATCGCCAACGCGAAGCTCGCCTACCAGGACTTCCAGGGGCTGAGCGCCACCGGCCGGTGGGCCGGGCTCGCGGCCCGCGGGGCGCGCCCGCAGCGCGTGCTCTTCGCGAGCACGAGCACCAAGGATCCGCGTTACCCGCCGCTCATGTACGTGGAGGGGCTCGTCGGCCCGCACACCGTGGACACCGTCCCGCCGGAGACGCTCGAGGCGCTGCGCCGTGGCGCGAGCATCCACGCCACCCTCGAGGAGGACGTGCCGGGCGCGCGGGCGCACCTCGCCGCGCTCGAGGCCGACGGGATCTCGATGGCCGCCGTGACCGATCAGCTCCTGGCCGAGGGCGTGGAGAAGTTCGCCCAGCCCTTCGAGCGCCTGATCGGCACGCTCGAAGCGCGGCGGGCCCGGCTCGGCGCGCCGGCCGCCGGAGCGCATCGCGGGTGACGAAACGGCGTCACCGCGGCCGCTCGGTCTCCCGCGCGGCGGTCGCCGGCTCGGTCCCGGCCTGGAGCGTCTTCGCGACCTCCGGGATCACGCCGAGCCGGGCGTAGATCGGGTGCACCTGGGCGCGGAGCGCGGGGAGCGCGCGGGCGAAGACGGCGACGCCCGCGAGGCAGCCCAGCCCGCCGAGCGCCACCGTCCAAGTGGCGCCGATCCGGCTGGCCAGCGCGCCGGCGACGAGGTTCCCGATCGGCGTCGTCCCCATGAACGAGACGGCGAACAGGCTCATCACCCGGCCGCGCTTGTCGTCCTCGACGATCGTCTGGAGGATCGTGTTCGTGGACGCCATGTGGACCATCATCCCGAACCCGGTGACGGCCAGGACGGCCACCGCGAGCGCCTGCGAGCGCACCGACGCGAACGTCACCAGGCCGAGGCCGAACGCGAGCACCGCCCCGACGATGACGCGCCCGAGGCCCACGACGGTCCGCCGCGAGGCGAGGAAGAGCGCGCCGCACAGGGCGCCGACGCCGACGGCGGAGACGAGGAACCCGAGGGTGTGCGCGCCGCCGTGCAGGATCTCCGTGGCGAAGATCGGCATCAGCACCGTGTAGGGCACGCCCACGAGGCTCACGAGCGCGAGGAGCAGCAGGACGGCGCGGAGGGGCGCGAAGCCGCCGACGTACCGGACGCCCTCGGTGAGGTGGGTCCAGAGGTGCGCGGCCGGCGGCGGGCGGCGGCCCGAGGGCTCGATGCGGATGGCGAGCAGCGCGCCGATCACCGCGACGTAGCTCAGGCCGTTCACGAGGAAGACCATCCCCTCGCCGACGACGCCGATGAGCACCCCGGCGATGGACGGGCCGACGAGCCGCGCCACGTTGAACACCGACGAGTTGAGGGCGATCGCGTTGGGGAGGTCGGCGCTCCCGGCGACCAGCTCGATGACGAACGACTGGCGGGCGGGCACGTCGATCGCGTTCACCACGCCGATGACGAGGCTGAGCGCGAGGATCTCCACGATCGTCGCGCGGTGGGTCAGCACCAGGGCGGCGAGCGTGAGCGCCTGGACCATCGAGGCCGCCTGCGTCCCGATCACCATCCAGTGCCGGTTCCACCGGTCCGCCCAGACGCCGGCGAGCGGCGCGATGACCAGGCTCGGGATCTGGGCCAGGAAGCCGCTCAGCCCGAGCAGGAACGGCGAGCGCGTGAGGCGGTACACCAGCCACCCGAGCGCGACCGACTGCATCCACGTGCCGATGAGCGAGATGAACTGCCCGGCGACGAACAGCCGGAAGTTCCGGTGCCGCAGCGCGCGGAAGCTGTGCTGCAGTGGGCTCGCCTGTCCGGTCACGTCGCCTCCGCACTCCATCGCGCTCCGGTCGCGGCGCTGCGGGCCGGGGAGGAAGGGGGTCCACCCGGGGGCTGGACCCGGCGCGCGGCGCAGCGTACCACCCATGACCAGGAGGTGCAGCCGATGGCCACGCGGGCGGAGCAGTTCCGTTACTGGACCGAGCGCTCGGGCGCAAAGAAGCCGAAGGCCCCCCCTCACCCGAGGCGGGACGTCCCGGTGGACACGTCGAAGCCGGGCGTGAGCGCCACGGACCGGCGCACCGGGGCGCGCAAGCCCTCGGCCCGCGTCGACAGGAAGGCCGGCTACGTCCTCGAGGACACGAAGGGGAGGCCGTCGCGCAAGTCCACCCGGAAGTCCTCGAACCGGCAGAAGACCGACACGCAGATGCGGGTGAAGGCGCGCACCCAGGAGACGCGCCCCCGCGCCCCGATCAGCGGCCGCTGACCGTCCCGAGCGCGCCGTGCGTCGTCGGCGCCCGAGGTCCGACGCCCGGGGCCCGATCAGGCCGGCGCCGACGCCGCGGGCGGCTCGGGCGGCGGAGGCGGCTGCACGCTCAAGATGTGAAGCCGCGCGGACCGCCCCTCCGGGAGGGGCCAGTCGATCGAGTCACCGGCCGAGAGCCCGAGCAGCGCGGCGCCGATGGGCGCGACCACCGAGACGCGACCGGCGGTCGCGTCGGCGGCCGACGGGTACACGAGCACCACCTCCCGGACCACACCCGTCGCGGCGTTCTCGAAGCGCACCCGCGAGCCGATGGCGACCACGTCGGGGGGGAGCCGATCGACGACGATCGCGCGGTCGAGCTCCGCGCCGAGGCGCTCCGCCGTGACGGCGTCGCGCCCCTCCGAGAACTGGTCGACGAGGTCGCGGAGGCGGGACAGCTCGGAGCGCGCGATGTGGACGGCCATTGGGAGACTCCTCCTCTTTGGGGGACACGACAGGGCGCCGCGCGAGGTCCGGCGCGGATCCGCGCCGGAGGTCCGGATGCGCCTCGACCGATGAAGCTACGGGCCGAGGCGCGCTAAGGGAGGAAGGCCGCGCCGCGGGCGTGCGCACGCGGCGCGCCCCTGCGGGCGGGCGAGGCGGCGCGAGAGGCCAGGATGGGGCGGACCACGAGCACGATATACTGTGTGTATGCGCCGCGGCCGGCCCCGTCAAGGCGCCCGCGGGCCGGCGGCGACCCCCGCCTCCACCCGCGGGTAGCTCCCGAGGATCTGGACGCCGGCGCGTGCGGCCCGGATCTCGGCGAGCGCGGCGGCGATGGGCGCGTCGAGCTCGTGCCCCTCGAGATCGAGGAAGAACGCGTACTCCGAGGTGCGGCGGCGCGCGGGGCGGCTCTCGATGCGGGTGAGGTTGATGCCGCGCCGGGCGAGCGGCTCGAGGATGTGGAGCAGGACCCCCGGGCTGTCCTTCACCGTGACGAGGAGGCTGGTGCGGTCGCGGCCGGTCGGCGGGGAGGGGCGATTCCCGAGCACCCAGAAGCGCGACGGGCCGCTCCCGGCGTCCTCGATCCCCTCCACCGTGACGCGGAGATCGAACAGCTTCGCCACGACCTCGGGGGCGACGGCGGCGCCTTCCGGATCCGCGCGGGCCAGGCGGGCCGCCTCCGTGGCGCCGGGCGCCGTCACGCGGGCGACGCCGGGGAGGTGCGCGGTCAGCCACTGCTCGCAGTCGTGGAGCAGCTCGGCGGGTCCGTACACGCGGCGGAGCTGCAGCAGCTCGACCTCGGGGTGGGCGAGCAGCGCGAGCTGCAGGGGGAGGAGGATCTCGGCCACGATCCGGAGCGGGCTCTCCTGGAACGCGTCGAGCGTCGCGTCCACCACGCCGCGGCTCTCGCTCTCGACGGGCACCACGCCGTAGTCGTACCGGCCCGCCTCCACCGCCTGGAACACCGCCGCGATGGAGCGGTGCGGGAGCGCCTGGGCGGAGAGGCCGAACTGGTACTTCACCGCCTGGTGCGAGAAGGTCCCCTCGGGGCCGAGGAAGGCGACGCGCAGGGGCCGCTCGAGGGAGAGGCACGCGCTCATGATCTCCCGGAACACGGGGCGGATCGCGGAGGTCGGGAAGGGCCCGGAGTTCATCGCCTCGAGGCGGGCGAGGATCTCCCGCTCCCGCGACGGGACGTGGAAGGGCGCGCCCGGCTGCGCGGCACGCTTCTGCTCTCCGACCTCGGCGGCGATCCCGGCGCGCTCGTTCAGGAGCTCGAGGAGGCGCTCGTCCACCGCGTCGATCCGCGCCCGCAGCTCGCTGAGGCTTCGGGGGGGCGCGGCGGGAGGGTGGGGGCTCGTCATGGCGTGCTCGGGGAGGCTCGGGTGGACGCCGACCATGGTACCGGAGAGCGCGCCGCGGCGCCCGTCCGGGGAGGCACGGACGGGTCGAGACCGCTCGCGGGAGGCGCCGGGGAGGGCCGAGCGTGTCGATCGTGGCGCTCGACCGGAGCCGAAGAGAGGAGAGCGCGCCATGTCTCGAGCACTCGTCGCAGTCCTGGCCTTCACCACCCTCGCGGGCGTCGCCTGCGCGCACGCGGAGCACCCGCCCGCCGCGAGCGCCGCCACCGCGCCGACCCAGCCCGGCGCCACCGCGTCCGACCACGGCATGGCCGGCGTGTGTCCGATGAACGTCCCCGGGACGCAGGTGTCCGCCGAGGACACCGCCACCGGCGAGGCGGTCACGTTCAGCACGACGCCCGATCAGGCGTACGCGCTCCGCGACCGGGTGCACGCCCTGGCGGCGATGCACAACCGCTACCACCTCGGCGCCGCCGGCGGCGGCATGGATCACGGCATGGCCGGCATGGACCACGGCAGAGCCGGGATGGATCACGCGACGGGCGGGATGGGCGGCATGGATCGCGGGATGACGGGCGGGATGGGCGGCGGCATGGCCGAGGGCCACATGGCGGCCGGGGCGCAGGCCCCGCCGGCGCGCGCCGACGTCGAGGACACCCCCACCGGCGCACGGCTGCTGCTCACGCCGGTCGACCCGGCGGATGTCGGCGTCCTCCGCTCCACCGTCCGGATGCACGCCGAGCAGATGCAGCAGCACGGCTGCGCGATGATGGAGGGCCCGGGCGGCTCCATGCGGTAGCGTGCCGTGATCCGGGACCGGGGGCCCGGGCAGGGATTCACGGGTTCGCGTGCGCGTTCGGGGACGGGTTCATTCCTGTCCACGGGCCCCGAGCAGCCGTGGCGCCTCAACGCGCGGCGCCGACGTCCACCGGGCGGGCGGCCCGCTCGAGGAGCGCCTTCCCGTCCTTCACCCACTCCTTGGCGTCCGGCTCGGCGCTCCGCTCGGCGAGGGCGAGGGCGCGCTTCGTCGCGGCGCGCCCCTCGTCGGTCGCGCCGGTGGCGAGGAGGGTCTCGCCGAGCGCGAGCGGGTTCGGCGGGAAGTCCGGCGCCCGCGCGACCGCCTTGCGCGCCTCCTCGAGCGCCGTCTCCGGATCCCCGGGCCCCAGCGGCCACGCCGGGGCCCGGACGAGCACCAGCGCGAGGACGCGCTCCGGTCCCGCCGAGTCGATCGAGGGGTCCTCGGCGGCGGCGCGCCGGAGGTGCTCGACCATCTTCTTCAAGCCGTCGAGGGCGGTGCTCCGCTCCTCCTGCGCCTGCATGCCGAGGGCCTGCGCGAGGCCGTAGTCGCACCACGCGCTCGAGGGGGCGCGGCGAAGGCACCACTGGCCCGCGTCCACCGCCGAGCGCGCCAGGGCCCCACGGTCGGCGGCGCGGTCGTGATCGATGAGCCAGACCTTCGCCTCGATCGCGCCGTACAGCCCCTCGACGCCGGCCGGATCCACCTGCGCCGCGGCGACGAAGAGCGACTCGGCCTTGCGAACCTCCGCGACGTCGGGGCGCCGCTCCAGCGCGGCGCGCGCCTCCGCGAGGAGCTCGGCGGCGCTCCGGCCTGGCGCGACGTGCACCGGGCCGCCGAGCGCCCCGACGGGCTTCGGCGCGCGGAGCGCCGCGGCGCAGCCGAGCGCGAGCGCGAGCACGAGGGCGGGCGAGGCGGGTATCACCGCGATCCTCCCCGGAGCCGCCGGATCTCCTGGAGGGCGGCGGGCTCGAGGGGCACGAGCCGCTCCATCTGGAGCCCGCGCAGCGCGCTCGCGCCGTCCGGAGAGGAGGGGAGCGCGAGGAGCGCCTTCTCGAGGGCCCGCCAGCGGGCGGCCGGCAGCCGCTCCCCGACCGTCACCACGAACCCGGACGGCAGCTTGGCGGAGCGCGCGACGGCCTCGAGCTCGCTCGCGAACGGCAGGGACGGCAGCGCGGCCGTCTGCGCGCCGTCCAGCAGGACCGCCACCGGCTCGCCCTTCGCCGCCTTGCGCAACATGGAGAGCACCTGCGAGGACTCCACGATGCGCACGTCCTCAGGGAGGCGCCCCCACGACGCGAGCGCGCCTCGTACGAAGGCGGGGGCGTACCCCGCGGTGGACGAGAGGGTGAAGCCCGAGAGCGCCGCGGGGGAGGCGACCCGGCCGCGCCGGGCCACCAGGGTCCAGACCTCGCCCGGCTCGCGCGCTCCCTGCGTCACCACCTCGAGCCGCGGCACCAGCTTCAGCGCGGCGCCGTGCTTCACCACGAAGGGCAGCGGCACGAGCGCCGCGGCGGCGTCGGGCCGGCCGAGCCGCACGAGGCCGTCGCGCTCGGCGGGCTCGTAGACGGCGGCGAGGGCGCCCGCCGGCCAGCCGGCGGCGCGGGCGGCCGCGCTGGCGAGGGCGTCCATGCCCGGCTGCGCCTCGGCCGTGGTGCCGGGCTGTCCGGGGGCGCAGGCGACCAGGGTCACGGGGCGGGACGCCCGCGCGGGATCGGCGGCGAGGGCGGACGCGGACAGAGCGGCGAGGACGACGGCGGCTGCGACGCGCATCCGGTGGAGATTAACCCCTCCCCGCAGCGCGGCAAAACGCGAACGACGGATCACGAAGACGGGTCGCGACGCCCGACCGCTGGTAACCTGCGCGGGACCATGGCACCTCCCCGGACCCTCGGCCTCTTCCGCCGGATCGTCGCGCTGCGCGTCCCGATCCTGGCCGCCGCCGCGATCGCGACCTGCGCGGCGGCGATCCTCGCGGCGCGCATCCCCTCGGAGAGCGCCATCGACCGGCTGCTCGTCCCGTCGGATCCCGACTACGTCGCGACCCGCGCGTTCCACGAGGTGTTCCCCGAGGGGCAGTTCGTGCTGCTCCTCCTCGAGGCGGACGACCCCTATGCACCCCCGGTGCTGGGGGAGCTCGAGAGGGTCGAGGACGCGCTCCGGAAGGTCGAGGGCGTGACCCCGACGTCCGCGCTCGACGTGTACCGGCGGTCCCGCCCGCAGGACGTCCTGGACGCGCCGGGCGCGGCGGCGTTCCGGAAGTTCGTGGCGGGCGTCGACGTCTTCCGGCGGCAGGGGCTGGCGGGGGACCGGTTCATCTCCATCGCCATCGACCTCCAGGCCGCGACCGACGCCGAGCGGGACGCGGCGCTCGCGGGGATCGACGACGCGGTGGCGCGGGCCCGCACCGGCGCGGCGCGGGCGGTGCGCAAGGTGGGGGCGCCCTACGTCGAGTCCTGGATCGAGCGCCAGACGGGGGAGGCGTCGGGGCGTTACTTCCCCGTCTTCGGCCTCCTCGTGATCGTCCTGGTCCTGTTCCTCTACCGCTCGTGGCGGGCGTTGCTGGCGATCCTGCTCTCCCTCGGCGCGGCGGTGGCGCTCGCCGTCGCGGCCGGGGAGCTGCTCGGGTTCTCCTTCACCATCGTCTCCGCGCTGGTCCCGCTGACCGTGATGGTCACGGCCCTGGCGTCCCTCGTGTACGTGCACTCGCGGTTCGTGGACCAGCCGGAGGGGGTGGACGTGGACACGCACCAGCTCCACGCCCTGGCGAACAAGTTCCTCCCGGTCACCGCGTCCACGGTCGCGGCGTCGCTCGGCTTCGCGGCGCTGGCGGTCTCGCCCATCCGGCCGATCCGCGAGATGGGGATCTGGACCGCGGTGGGGCTGGTGCTGTCGTGGGTCGTGGTCTTCACGGTCTTCCCCTCGCTCCAGCGGGTGCTCCGGACGCCGACCGGCCGCAGCGTCGCGATCCGGACCCGGGTGTACGACGCGGTCGCGGGGGCGCTGCCCGGCTTCACCTACCGGTGGCGCTGGCCGCTCCTCGTCGGCGCCCTCGCCCTCGCGGCGGGCGGGCTCGTGGCGCTCACCGGGATCCCCGGGCGCCTCGCGCCGATGCGCATCGGCCTCGATCAGCTCGACTACGTGGACCGCGACCTCGCGATCCACCGCGACCTCGTGTTCTTCCAGCAGAACGTCGCGGGGCTGGACGTGGCGCGGGTCTGGATCCGGACCCCGCCGGGGAACGTCACCGACCCCGAGGTGCTCCGAGGCGTCGAGCAGCTCACCCGCGCCGTGGAGGGGCTGCCGCGCGTGAACGCGGTGATCGGCCCGACGACCTTCCTCCGGATGCGCCGCGCCCTCGCCGGCCAGGACCCCGCGCTCCCGGAGGACCCGGCCGCCTTCGCGCGCGCGTCGTCCGACGTCGAGCAGCTCCTCCTCACCGAGCCCGAGCTGCGCGGCTTCATCGACGTGGGGTCCCTCGCGAACGCGCAGCTCATGGTCACCTTCGACGCGAAGGACCAGGCCGCCTACCACGCCCTCGCGGACGGGATCCGCGCCGCCTGGGACCGGATCGCGGCGGCGGACCCGGCGCTCCAGGGCGCGTCGATGCAGGTGGTCGGCGAGGCGCTGCTCCAGGCGAAGGTGGGCGGGAGCCTCGTCCCGACGCTCACGGAGAGCTTCGCGCTCACCGCCGGGCTCATCGTGATCGCCTTCCTGTTCGTGTTCCGGAGCGCCTCGGCGCGGCTCCTCGCGATGATCCCCTCGGTGTTCGCGATCCTCGTGACCTTCCTCGGGATGCGCCTCTTCGGGGCGGGCCTGAACGTCGCGACCATCCTGATCGCCACCACCGTGCTCGGGACGACCGAGAACGACCAGATCCACTTCTTCCACCACCTGCACGAGGGCGAGGGGCCGGCCGGGCTCGACGGCGAGCTCCGGCACACGCTGCGCGTCGCCGGCCGCGCCATCCTGTTCGCGACGCTCATCAACGCGTCCGGCTTCCTCGGGCTGGCGCTCTCGAGCTTCCCGCCGATCCGGCAGTTCGGGGTGATCACCGCCGGGGCGTTCGCGCTCGCGATGGTCGCCGACTTCACCGCGCTCCCGGCGGCGCTCTGGATCCTCCGCGGGGAGCGGCCCGCCGGCGCAGGGGACCGTCGCCCGAGCTGATCGTCCTGCGGGCGCTCCGCCCCGACGGCCCTCGGGGGGTTAGCGCGCGCCGGGACCGGCCGCGGGCGTCCGCCGGGCCGACGGCCGGAGCCTCCCGGAGCGGTCCACGTCGAACGCCTCGCCCCGCCATCTCACCTGGCGGCCGGTCAGGGCCGCCACCCACACGGCGGCGGTGAGCGCGTCGCGGAGCGGCAGGAGGGGGAGCGCCCGGAGGGCGGCCCGATCCCTCGTGGCGCGCGCCACGCCGGCGGCGACGCCCCATCGCACCGCGAGCGAGCCCGCGAGCGCGCCCCACCCGACGGGCGCGAAGCCGGTCGCGAGCAGGGCGAGCAGGGCGAGCGGCGTCGAGAACGTGACGGCGTAGCCGACGTGGCCGGCCGGCTGGCTCGCGCGCGTGCAGCGCCCCCAGCGCACCTCGCGATCCCACCCGTCGCGGAACGCCGTGCGGCCCAGCACGCTGTCCACGATGTGCGAGGAGAGCACCACGCGCCGCCCGAGCGCCGCGACCCGGGCGCCGAGCTGGTAGTCGTCGGCGAGGTAGTCGGCGAGGGGGCCGAACCCGCCGATGGCGTCGAGGTCGCTCCGCCGGAGCGCCATGGTGGAGCCCATCGCGAACGGCATCCCGAGCCGGTCGCTCGCCACCACCGTGGACGGCAGGAAGGTCACGCCCATGTGGAGCGCCTCGAGGCGCGCCGCGAGGGAGCGCGGGGCGGCGCCGCGGTACGGGCACGTCACGAGCCCGACGCCGGGCGCCGAGAGCGCCGCCACGACGTCGCGGAGCCAGGACGGGGCGACCCGCATGTCGCTGTCCGTCGCCACGAGCACGCCATGGCGCGCGACCTTCGCGATCGCCTCGAGGAGGCAGGCCTTGCGGTTCGGGCCGGGCGCGGGCGCGACCACGACCCGGGACGGCACCTCCGGGTGCGCCGCGCGGAGCTCGGCGAGCAGCGGGAGGACCGGGTCGGCGGGGTCGGCCACCGCGAAGACGATCTCGTACTGCGGATAGTCGAGGCGGAAGAAGCTCTCGTGGCACTCCCGCGCGTCGGCGTCCACGCCCCGCACCGGCTTGAGCAGCGAGACCGGCGGCGGCGGGACCGGGAGCGGCGGCGCGGCGCCGCGGAAGTGGCGGCGCACGGCGACGAGCGCGAGGAGCCAGTACGCCCAGCTCGCCAGGGCGAGCAGGAGGAGGGCGCGGGCGAGGAGGGTCATGGCGCGGGCGGCTCCGGCGTGGCCCAGGACGCGAGGGCGAGGCCGCGCGCCGCGAGCGCCGCGCGGACGGCGGGATCGAGCAGCGCGGCGAGGTCGCCGGGGTTCGACCCCCGGGCCGGGCCGGGCTCGGTGCTCGGGTGGAGGAACAGCTCGGTCGTCCCCGCGGGCAGCCGGGCGGCGAGGGCGCGCACGTACGCGGGCCCCATCGCGCCGCTGCGGACCAGCCCGTGCACGCGGTCGGCGTACCGCAGGCCGAGGCGGCGGGCGAGGCGGCGCGCCCGGAGCGCGAGCGCGCCGAGGATCGCGCCGTCGATCGCGGCGCGGCGAGGCCGGGCGTCGGCGAGGGCGGCGACGCCTTCCCAGGGGAGGCGGATCCCTCGGGCGCCCGCGCGCGCGGCGAGCTCCGCGACGAGCGGGAACGCGAGCGGGTGGACGTGGAGGTGGTGGTGACCGTCCACGTGGGCGAGGGGGAGGCCCGTCGCCGCGAACCGCTCGAACTGCGCGGCGAGCTCCCGCGCGAGCTCCCGGCGGGCCGCGCCGCTCGCCGCGAGCCCGAGCCCGGCGCGGGCGGGGTCGGCGTGGAGGCGCCCGTCGGGGCCGACGAGGTGCGGGATCTCCGCCGGCGGGAGCGCCGGGCGCGCGTCGGCGAGGACCAGGTGGAGCCCGATCGCCAGCCCCGGGTTCGCCCGCGCGAGGGCGACCGCCTCGTCGAGGGCGTCCCCGGTGACCATCAGGCTCGCGGCGGTGAGGACGCCCTCGCGGTGGCCCCGGACGATGGCGGCGTTCACCGCGGGAGACGCGCCGAGATCGTCGGCGGTGACGATCACGCGGCCGCGGAGGGGGGCCGTCGGGCCGCGGGCGGCGGCGTCGGTGGGCTGGGGCGCGCGGGGCACGCTCACCTCGAGCCCTGCGCGCCGGCGAGGGTGGCGAGGCCGCCCGCCCCGCGCGCCCAGGCGTCG